>JALCBJ010000016.1:20045-95874 GCA_028066595.1 Thermoanaerobaculia bacterium | reverse complement strand
TGCGAAAGTGGCGGAATTGGTAGACGCGCAAGATTCAGGATCTTGTGTCCGCAAGGACGTGGGGGTTCGAGTCCCCCCTTTCGCACCAAATATTTTTAGCGTTCTTTCGACGGCGCACAGTTTCGGGGCTCTCAGACTGGTACTCCGTGGGTACACTTTTCTTCGGTTTCTCTTGGTTCGCAGGTGCCGGGCCTCAGGCTCCCCGACTGAACGGACGTCCGGATCGTTGAGGAGCTGGGTGCACTTGTCGAGCATCGCGCGCCGCCACCGCGCTCCTCGATCATCCTTACTGCCGTCTGCACGGAGCCGTGTCTTGAGCAAGCGATCGGTGTCTTGGCAGTAGGCCTTGACGAGCGCCGAGAGCCGGCGGCCGTGGGCGGTTCCTCCCGCGAGATCGTCCGACCCTCCAGTTTGTGCTTCCGACGTCGCTTGTCGATTTGGTAGCCATCACCCTGTGCATCGCGCTTTCGGCCTGCTGTGGCCCGAACTCTTGGCGATCGTCCTCGGAAAGATAGACCCGGCTCCACGCCTGCCAGCGGACGGTCTTACCGTCTTTGAGGATTCGTTTCTTGATCGTCGCCACTGGGTAAGGCTCCCTTCCTCCTTCGCGCCCGTGGTTAGGACTGGCTCAAAAGGTCATGTCCCGGTCGGACTCACTGTCTGACCCTTCTGCCAAGCGCTCGCGGAGGGTCTCGTCGAGTTTGTCGATGCTGCTCGCGATCGATCTTAGAGCGATCGCGATTTCTTTGCCGATCCAGAACAGTGTGACCACGGAGACCAGCAGAAAGACCACTAGGGAGTTCGTCACCTCCCACCTTCCTTCGGCTTCGTCGGTCCGCAATTCGGGATGATCATCGGTCCCATGGAGTACTCCTTTCCGTAGGGCTTTGGTGGGGAAGTCGCCTGGTCTCGTGCAAAGAGCTACCGTTCATCGTCACTAGTCGAACTCGATCCTCGAGAGACCTTCCAAGATGTCGGTCTCGGTCACAGCGTCGGGAGGCTCCGAAGGGCTCCCTCTCGCAGCTCGGTAGAGAAGAGCCCAGCATCCTCCGGTGATCACGAGACCTTGAACCAGGGCGTGCGTCAGAGAGAGCCCAAAGAACAGTATTGCTACTACAACCGATCCGACCCCGGTGGCCACCGCAAGCAGGAAGGTGCGCAGCCCGAGACTAGCCACGATCCACCTCTGGACTGGATTCTTCAGTCATTCGGTCTTCTCCGGGAGCTTGTCATCCGTCGCTGGAAACAGGGCTGCCAACCGCGCAAGCTCCGTAGCACGACCCGGCTCAACCGTCGCATCGGTGCTGAACCAGAAGTCGCCTCGGATCTGCCTGATCACGCGCGAGAATTCGCCGAGCTGGGCCAGCGCCCCAGTCTTGGTCCGCGCTGGACTTCCAGACAAACGCTCTAACACTGGCCTGTCGGGCAAGCCATCCTCCTATCAAATGTATATTTCAAGGCGTCCTTTTGGCCGCGATCACTCGATATCTCTTTGTGGCTGCAAGTCTACACCGAGGTGACGGAGACCGTTACTCTACTCAGTGGGGCCCGCTACCCCCGATAGACGGGGTTGCCTGGAGCTCAATGAGGAGTTGGTATGTCAAAAAGACTGGTGACCCTGTGTCTTGCCCTCACACTCACCCTCTGCGCTGCGGCCCCGGCCGCGGCCTCGGGGCTGAACACATCGGAGATCATAAGCGCCGCTGTCTCGTGGGTTGCGGACATCTTCATCCCGGACGCTGATGAAAAGGGTGACGTACCTTCCAAGGAGTGTGGCCCGCATGGCGACCCGGTTGAGCGTGGTGGATAGCTGCAGCTCTACGCCTGACCTCTCTTGGGCACTCAGCTGTCACTAGGACCGCGGACGCCTTTGCCGATAAGGGTCTGCGTAGCTCGACGGGGAGCCGGTTGATGGTGGGCCAGGCCTTCAGAGCCACCGTCTTCGCACCGTCGGGCCACCGTCGCGCAAGCACGACAACCTTTCTGGTGCCTTCACCTTGCCTTTATCCGACCCGCCCAGGATGAGCACGTTCGGACCGGGTCTGATTCCCCCCGCGGCGGCGGCTTGCCGCCGTGGGTCGGGAACTTTTCCTGGGTCCGCCGAGTGGTGAATGGTGGGTTACGCTTCGTCGCATCATGACGCCCCCACCGAACGACTCGCGGCAGCCAACGCCCCGCCGCAGACTGGCGACCCTATACGCGGTGGTCGTAATCGACTTGATCGGTTTCGGCGTCGTCATACCGATCTTGCCGTTCTACGCCGAGTCGTACGGAGCCTCCGCGACCGTCCTGGGACTGCTCCTCACGTCGTACGCAGGGATGCAGTTCCTCTTCGCACCTGTCTGGGGCCGGTTGTCGGACCGGTACGGACGTCGGCCGATCTTGCTCTCTACCATCGCTGGGACAGCTCTGGCGCTGACCGGACTCGGCCTGGCATCGGCGCTTCCTTGGATCTTCGTCGCACGCATTGCCGGGGGAATGTTCGGAGCCAACATCAGCGTAGCTTCCGCTTACATCGCAGACGCTACCGATGAAGACGAGCGCACGAAATACATGGGCTTGCTGGGCGCCTCCTTTGCGGTCGGATTTATTCTCGGACCGGCCATCGGTGGTGTTCTCGCTCCGTACGGGTACCACGTTCCCTTGCTACTGGCGGCTGGACTGGCTGCGGCGAATTGGGTCCTGGCGTTCTTCCAACTGGAGGAACCGGTCGACGTGTCCCAGGGCGTTGGGAAGGACGAGACGACGGTTCGGTCCGGTGGTCGCTTCGCCTGGCCATCCAGCCGACGAGCGCGCTGGATCTGCCTCGCGTATTTCGTCTTCGTCTACTCGGTATCTCATCTCGAGACCGTCTTCGCTTTCTTGATGATGGATCAATTCGGTTTCGACGCACGGCAGGTCGCTCTCATCCTGGTCTTGATGGGTATCATCATGGCGGGAGTGCAAGGAGGTGCCATCCGTCCTTTGGCTCGCCGTTTCGGCGAACGTCGTCTGTGGATCGTCGGAACACTGATCCTGGCACCCTGTCTGGCGATCGTGCCGTTCGTTGGCACACTTTGGATCCTACTGCTACCTCTCGCCGCAGCCTCGATCGGGCGTGGTCTCGTACACCCCTCCATGCTGAGTCTGGTATCGCGAGCATCGGAGAAAGAGGAGCGTGGGCTGGTGATGGGTACCTTTCAGTCGAGCGCGTCCCTGGCGAGGGTGGCCGGGCCGTTGGCTGCAGGTGCACTCTACGACTGGCGCCTGACGGCCCCATTTCTGGCGGCGGCGGTGCTCATGCTCGTCGTGCTTGGATTCGGAATGGCCCTCGACCCGGCCGGTATCGGTGGTTCGCCCGACGGTCCGGAGTCGGCACGCCGAGCCCGGTCCTAGACTGCTATCCTCGCTCTTCCGGACTACCACCGAGGGAAGCGATTCGATGCTGATCGGCATCCGTGAGATCGAGGAGAAGTACGAGGTTCTGAAAAAGCTGGGGGAAGGCGGTATGGGTGCCGTCTACCTGGCCCGCCACCGGCTGTTGGAGGAGCAGCGGGTGATCAAGACGATCAAGCCTGCCCTCGGCCGCGACCAAGATCTGCAGAACCGTTTTTTGCGCGAAGCGCGGGTTGCCGCGAAGCTACGTCATCCACATATCGCGGCGGTGCACGACTTCTCCTTCACGGAAGACGGCACCGCCTACATCGTGATGGCGCACATCGAAGGCGAGAATCTACGCGACGTACAGCGCCGCGGTCAGCGGTTCCGCGTCGAAGACGTGATCGACATCGCCGGCCAGGCCCTCGATGCACTCGGATACCTCCATTCGAAGAGCTTCGTTCATCGCGACATTTCCAGCGACAACCTGATGCTGAGCCGTCAAGGTTCCAAGCCGTGGGTGACCTTGATCGACCTGGGTTTGGCGAAGAACCTGGAGACATCGAATTGGAATACCAAGACCGGCATGGTGGTGGGCAAGGTTCGCTACATCTCGCCGGAGCAGCTGAATTCCGGCATGGACGGCGTCGTCGTCGATGCTCGGTCCGACCTCTACTCCTTTGGTGTGGTTCTCTATGAGCTCTTGACCGGCGAGTATCCCATCACGGGCGACGACGACGTCTCCTTGATCGCTGGCCACCTCTACCGCGAACCTCGCTCGTTCGACGAAACCGATCCCAGGCAACGGATCCCCGATCCCATGCGTTCGGTGGTGATGAGGGCACTGGCCAAGACCCAAGACGAGAGGTGGTCGTCCGCAGCGGAGCTGGCGGCGGCACTGGAGCGGTGCAGAAGCCCCGAAGCGACAGTGGAGATCGACGCGGGTAGAGCCTCGGGACCCCAGCCAGCGTCGCAGTCGGGCGACGAGCCAGACGGCACAGAGTTCGACGTCCGTGCCCATGTGACGCGAGCGCCCGTTACGCGCCGGGTAACGGATGACGACGGCCGTCAGACGCTGCCGGTGGACCTAGAAGCCGAGACTGCGCCGATCTCCGAGCGGTCGTTGGAGCGCGTCGCCGCCGAGGCGCAAGCCGAACAGGCGCCCACGGTGCCCGCCGGAAGCAGGCGCTCCGTTGCCCGGGGTTGGCGCTTCGTCGCGGTAGCCCTGGCCCTCGTCGCGGTAGCTGCCGCGGCCTACTTCCTGTCCGGCGGAGGTAGAGAGAGAGCGGTACCCATCGCCTGGGGTGACTACCATGCGTTGGTCATCGGCAACGATGACTACCAGCAGCTCCGAGACCTCGAAACCGCGGTCGCCGACGCTCGCGATCTCGCCGACGTACTGGAACGTCAATACGGGTTTCAGGTGACCCTCTTGGAGAACGCGACCCGCAGCGAGATCTTCAATGCTCTCTTCGACCTCCAGAGCCGATTGACGTTGCGGGACAACCTTCTCGTGTATTACGCCGGGCATGGCGCGCGGGTCGGTAGCGGCTACTGGCAGGGGACCGATTCCCATCCGACCCAGGACACCAACTGGCTCTCGACGGATCACGACCTACGTCCGATCTTCGACGAGATGAAGGCGCGCCATGTTTTGGTTGTCGCCGACTCGTGCTACGCCGGATACGACTCACCGGCGGAGGAGCCTCGCCCACCACCGGCGAGCCGAGAGGAGCTGCGCCAGCGCCATGCCAGGCTGTCTCGGATGGTGTTGACGTCCGGGGGGAACGCCCCGGTGATCGATCGCGTGGGCGGTCGGCATTCGATCTTCGCCGAGGCGCTGCTCGGGGTGCTGCGATCGAACGAGAGCCCATTGGGGGTCGACGCGCTGTTCGATCAGGTGCGTCCGCAGGTGGAAGAGGCGGCAGAGTCCAACGCCGTCGAGCAAAGTCCGACGCTACAACCGATCCCGTATTCCTCGCGCGACGTGGGTGGAGAGTTCTTCTTCGTACCCACGCCTTCTGTTTCTTGACGGTCATCCGGCCGAGAATGACTGCAGCTGCGATTCGCTTCGTCGTGGTGTGCGGGGTGGGGCTGCTCGCGATGTGGCTCTTGGCGTGTGCCACCGCGGCGTCGCGTATGGATCGGTCGGCTACAACGGAGGGTCTGGAGGCTCTCTGGTTGCGGGGTGGCGAGTTCCATCTGCGTGCCTACGCTCAGGGCGTGCCCGAAACCGGCACGGCTGTGCTGCATGTCTACCTGGAAGGCGATGGAAGGCCCTGGGTGGCGGGGGGTACCAGAGTCGCCCGAGACCCCCACGGGGAGCACCACCTGGCGTTCGATCTCATGCGCCTCGACCCGTCACCATCCCTGTACCTCAAGCGGCCTTGCTATCAAGAGCGGGGCGGTGTGCGGTCCGCGGTCTGCGTTCCGCTTCTCTGGACGCATCAGCGGTATTCCGAGACCGTCGTCGCCGCCATGGAATCCGCCCTCCGCACCTTTCTGGCGGAGCACCCTGCGGATCGCCTCGCACTCCACGGCTATTCGGGTGGTGGGGTGCTGGCGATGCTCCTGGCACCGAGGTTTTCCGAGACCTGGCGGGTCGTGACCGTCGCGGCCAACCTCGACGTGGCGGCCTGGGCCGACCTTCACGGCTATACACCGCTCGCGGGGTCGCTCGACCCCGCGCTGCAGACGCCATTGCCCGAGCGCATCGGCCAACTCCATCTCGTGGGTGAGCTCGACCGCAACGTTCCGCCGGCTCTGGTGCGCTCCGCGACGGAGTCGCAGCATTCGGCCGAAGTCCGCGTCGTCGAGGGCTTCGATCACACTTGCTGCTGGCGGGATCTCTGGCCGCAGATCCTGAACCGCGAGCCCACTCCCGACGGTCCGTGAGCAATAGCGTTCACTCGCGCAGCCGTCGACTGTTCTCCCTCTCGGCCAGTACGGAATCCGTCAGCTCCATGAATCCTCGATGGCCGCCGCGAAACTCCTGAATGAAACGACGCGCATCCGGTTCGACCTCCCGACGATGCTGGAGCCGGTCGATGACCGCACGAAACGAACCGACCGCCGCGGGCTCGAGGAGGTCCAGCTGTGGATCGTCCCGCTCCAAAAGGGCGGTGAGCGCGGCGCGGCCCAGGCCCAGGTTCCGCAGGTGATCCTGAATACGGAAGAGGAGGATCTGGCTCGAAGGTGTGCCGCTCTCCAAAGCCATGCCGGTCTGGCCCAAGAGCGCATAACCGACACCGAAACTCAATAGCTCTTCGGTTTGCGTCGGGTCGATGCTGTCGACCTCCAGGCGAAATGACACGGCTTGGGTCAGCGTGGCGATTCGTGGCTCCTCTGCCGTGGCCGGCAGCTGGGCCGAGAACAGAATCGCCTGTTCCGTTTCGACGAAATTGAGGAACGGATCGTTCGATCGGCGGGTCTCGAGTCGGTGTTCGAGATCCGAGCCGCTGCGCTCCCGGGCCGAATCCCACAGGGTTCGAACCTTCACCGAGCCCTGAGACAGTCCCAGCTGCTTCTCGCAGAAGCCCTGAAACCGCCTACCGAAGGTTGCAGCGCAGATGGACCAGGTGGCGCGGAACATGGGCGACCAGGTCCAGTGATTGAACAGATTCATCCAGCCACGGTTGTCGGGGTGAGCGTGCTCGCTCGACAGCTCGAGGTCGATGTAGACGTTCTCCATCAGCTGGATGAGGGAGTAGCAATAGTAGAAACCAGCCCGACGTTCCTCCTCGGATGCGGGTAGTCGCAAGGCGGAAGAGCCTGCGCGGCCGCGGGCCTCCTCCACAGTGACCGAGCCCTTCATGAGCCGATCCCATTCGGGATAGATCTGCGGATCTAGGAATCGCAGCTCCTTGCTGCTGCGAGCTCGCTCGCACAGCTCGTCCAGCTTTGCCGCGTGCCGGGTGAAGGCCTCGGCCGTTGCCCTACTGGGAGCTCGCCACCGATGCTCGAGGTTGACGCGCATCGTCTCGAGGTCTACTAGCTCGTGGGGTGGCCAGCCGAACTGGTTCTGGTCGAGGCCGCGATAGGCGCTTGGGTCCAGCGGCACCATGGCATGCCGTACCGCCCATCCCAAGGCATCTTCGGAAGCATGTCGACCGAGGGCGCGGTAGCTCTCGAACTGGCTCTCGTCAAAGAACTGATCGCCCGTACTCTGGTGCGGGAAATCTTGATGCACGGAACGGTATTCGAGAATGTCTGCCGGCTCATCCCCGGTCAGGCTCGCCTTGAGGTAAAGCAGCATCCCGACGCAGTCTGTGCCCTCGGGATACCGAATCCTACCGACGACACAGTGCCAACGACTCAAACCCTCGCCGCTCTTCTTCAGTGGCTCCAGATCCAGATCGATTTTTACACGTAGGTCGATGCGGCATTTCCGGATGGCATTCCCCAGATCGGTAAAGCTCATATCCGGGTCGGCACCCGCATCCACTGCGACGATGTAGCGGCAGCGCCGGCGCACCAGCTCGTAGATCCCTAGATTCTCGAAGTGGCCCCCGTCGCTGAGGTACAGGTATTCCTTGCGCTGACTGGTGCCTCGGAGGATCTCCTGCACCAGGAGCTCGAGTGCGAAGCTCGGGCCCGATCTTGTCCACAACTCGTCACCTGGATTGCCGATCCAACGGCCCAACCTCACGTTGAACAACGTGAGGAGCGCCGCCAGGGCCGGTGATGTACGGAACCCCATGTTGGGACTGACCGCTGCACCAGAGGTGGCCACCGCGCCACCGAGCGTCAGGTCGGCGGGCTCGTTGCCGAACCCTCGGCGGGTCTCCCGATACCCATGGCTGCCGCCTCCTCGCGTCTCGTAGCCACAGTAGTAGGGGCTCAGTACGAAGGAGGCTGCTTTGCGCTCCTGCCAGGCCAACTCCTCGGTGCTCACCATGTTGACGGCCGTGTTGACGAGGTGGATCGGTGCTCGGGGAAGAAAGTAGCGATCGCCGTCGTCCGGTCGCAGGTCCGCCAGTGGAATGTCGTCCTGACGCGAAAAGCCCGTGACCGGATTCTGATGGCGAGCCGCCTGTCGCGCGGCTCCGAGGAAAGCCCGCACCAGACGGTTCCGGTAGAAGCCGTGCATGGAGAATTCGTTGATGTCGACTCGCCAGCCCAAAACCAGCGCGACGACCAAGAGCCCAAAGCAGAGACACGCCACCTCGAGCAGGGAGTGGCGTGTGGCATCCAACAGTTTGAAATGCTCGGTCCGGACGTGCCGCCAGATGTCGGGAAAATCGGGACCGGCTTGCAGTGGATCGTGTTCGTGAAGGAAACGCCACTGCTCGAATTGCTGGGTGATCTCTTCCGTGGCATCCATCCAGTCCTGCCACGAGTAGGGCTTTTCGACGGATGGCACGACGGCGCCGACGCGGTCGACACCCCAGTTCAGAACCAACGCTACCGTGAGCAGGAATCCGATCACGAAAACCCACGGTGCCACCGCCATGATCAGGCGCCCCGTCATGCCGCCTTGTTTCTCGGCTTGCGAGCGCGCGGTCAACAGACCCGCGATCGTGGTTCCGACCCATCCGCCGATCAGCGCGGTTCGGACGAGGGGGCCCAGGGACATCAGCACCGGCGGTCCGAGGAGGATCAGCAGAAACGCCAGATTCCATGCGCCGGCTGCGATGAGTAGCCAAGCCCCCAGCCGGTTGAGCCACTCCCGTTGCGAATCGTGAAACGCGGTCCCTGCGAGACCTGTTTGTACGGCACCGACCGCTACCAGCCAGAGAACGAGCAACGGAGGGGCCCACGACGCGGCCAACCAGTCGTCGGCGAGCGCGCCGCCGGGAACCCTGGTCTTCCCGAGTGCCCACAGAACTGCAGCACCGACGAAGGATACGAGGGCGCCAGAGAGCACCCATTGCGTCCACCCCTCGGGCCACCAGCGACCGTGCCGGCGTCTCGGCCCGATCCGGCACGCGAAGATCCCGGCCAGGCTCCAGACGACGACAGCCGCGAGGGAGAGGCGCGTGCACCACTCGAGAACACTCAGATCCCGGGCATCCAGAGATGCCAGGGTCACGGACTGGAGCATGGCGGCGACCAGGATCGTGAGGACCGAGGACTTGATCACGACCTCGGGACGTAGTCCGTCCCGCGACGTCCGATCTTCTAGGTCCATCAGACCGGTCGCAATGGTCACGGCCGCGACGAGCGTTAGAGCCACTGCAGCGAGCACCAGGAGATTGAGCGTCGACAGCGGTGCCATCCACGCAGGACTCGGAGCGTTCACGAGAGCCTCGAGACCGATGAGAGCCGACGTGACGAAACGGGGCGCGAGCAGGGCAGCGCCGGTCAACGCGAGCAAGATCGCGAAGTTCAGGAGCAGGTTACGCAGGTAGGTGGCGACGGCGGTCCACGTGTCGACCGACAAGAAGCCCACCCGCGGAGTCAGATAGTTGGAGTAGCGGCGCAGAAACGTGATCGAGGGATTCTCGTTCTCCGGATCGCGGACGGTACTCGATGAGAGAGCCGGACTGTTGGTGCCTAGTTCCCGCTCCAGACGAAACACACCGCGCGCCTGGCTTCGGATCTGGCGCTCGACTTCCTTGGACTCCTCGCGAGCCATCCGCGACAGCTCGGCCACGTCCTGCCGGTCGGCTTCGAGGGTGCGATGGAGAAGAGAGCTGAACCAGCCACCGATATATCCGCCGCCCGATACGGTCGACAGGTAGTCCACTCGGCTCAACAGCCGGAGCTTGCCCAAGGTCTGCAGAACGCCGAGGCAGAACGTGGCACTTCGAATTCCGCCGCCGGAGAGCGCGACGCCGAACATGCCTTTGTCGAAGGCGCGCCGACGGAGCTGCTCCTGTTGGGAACGCTCGGTCTGGGACAACCGTCGGACTGTCGGGCTCAAGCCCAGATCGTGTTCCGTCGATTCGCCCGGGGGCTTCAGGTCGCCCTGGATGGCCCGCCGCCAGGCTTCTCGGCGTAGCTCTACCGCCGTCAGCTCGTCGGCCAAGACGTCGTCGAACGTCTTGGCGACATCGCCGTCAGACGGCGGTGGGGAAGACCTATGCGGTGTGGACACGGGACCTCCTGGAACCGAGCGTGTCGCTCGGTCAGGCCAGTCTTGCGGAGAATGATGCGCGCAGTCTAACCGATCCGTCCGTACCGCATGGCGTCAGGCGGACTCAGATCCTTTGGGCGGATAGGGCCACGACGGATCGGGTCGCCAGCGCAGGGCCTTGCGGGCAAAGGGCGAGACCAAGCGACCCAGGAAGCTAGGAGTGATTTCTCCGCGGCGCAAACGAATTGCCCGCACCACGTTTTCCCACACCATGACCACCCCCAAGCCCAGGAAGGCGAGATGATCGGCGGGCTCGGCACCCTCGAACATCGCCCAGCCGGTGCGCAGGGAAAGAAAACCAAAGAGCAGAGCGAAGAGAATCGATTGAAGTACCCCGCGATAGGGCTTGTAGTTGGTGAACTCCGCCAGCTCGAGTTGCAATTGGGGTTCGGTGAACCCCACCAGGGGTGCCAGGGTCTCTAGCCATGCCTCGGCCTTGAGCCGTCGTTCTTCCTTGTAAACCTCACGAACTTCGGAAGGGTGGTAGTGATGGACGGCGCGGGTCTTGCGCACACCGGGAGGCGGCGCCTCGAGAAAGAAGCTATGCCCGCCGGGAACCTCTCGACGCTCCTCCAGCAAGTACGGCACGTCCGCGTGGTAGATGAGATCGACCTGGGCCCGCCAATGATCCTTGGGCAAGGGAGAGAGGACTTCGAGGCGTTCGCGACCTTCGTTATTGGGTGGCAGGCGTTTCACCACGTCGGTCGCTTCGAGCCATGCTGCAGATCCTCGCGGAACTTCACCTGGTGCTGCGGGGAGTTGCTCGTCACTCCCCCGAGACGGTGCCAGTGCCCGCAAGGTCGCCAAAGGAACCACCACCAAAGCACTGCCTACGGGTTGACCAAGGAGGCCCATGGCCAGCCGCACCGCGGACTCGAGACCCAGGTAGCCCAAGAGATAGCGAAAGTCCTTGGCGAGAAGACTCACGTCGTCACCGACCAACCCGAAGTTGGCGGCGAACGCCAGAAGAACGCCGTAGACCGAAAGCAACAGCAAGGGGAGAGCCGTGAGCATGGTCGCGCGACCCGGCGGTAAACCATGGCGGCTTTCGATCTCCTCCTGGTCGGGAGCCGGTAGGAGGCCGAAGAACGGCATGAACAGTGCGGCCCGGTCGGACTCGGCCCGGCGTCGGGCGGCTGCGCGATGCTCGAGTGTCAGCCGTCTCGCCGTCTCGGAAGAAAGCTCGACACCTTGCCGGAGGATCTGTCCTTCGGGCCATGGGCGAAGCTCATAGACGAAACGTTCGGTGCCGCGGGCGTCGTCCTGGATCCGTGTGGCCGAGATCTCCCACCATTCATGTGACCAGCGGAGGTCATTGGAGCGATGCTCGATACGGATCGGCGTGCCGGGAAAGTCGGGCCGGCCTGGTCGGCTCGGCGGTCTGCCATGCCACCCCTCGACCGGGAAACCTGTATCTAGCCACAGACGGTCGGGGTCGCCAGGGAAGTTGGTGACATGGAGGTCGCCACCGACGCGTCGACGGAACGGCCGGCCCGAGCGGGTCGCGGCAGCGTCAGGGGCCGTTTCGAAGTCGTTGTTCACAGACGTCTAGTGTCCCGCGCGGCTAATCCCATTCAAGAACTTCGAGGTCATTTTTGTTTCAAACACGGCGCGACAACGACCCATACTGGAGTATGGGAGGCGGAGCAACACAGTTTGGGGCAAAAAGGCACCGAATTTTCTGGATGGGATTTGTCAAACGGGACACTGGTGCTTCCACGCAACGGGCAGGGAGCGAGAAGGGACGATAGCATGGCGAATATCCGGCCTTTCTCCGTAGGAGACAAACCTTTCGGCCAGGGGCGGCATCTCATCCGTACACAGGGCCGAACCGACCCTGTCTTACCGCGATTCATGAAAGAGGATCCGAACCATGATGGCCCACGGCCCCTCTCGTGGCCGCGTCGGGCTGCCGTGTCCGCCGACCCATCGGAAGAGGAGATCGAGGGATGGGTCGCCGCCGCGAGCGGTGGTGATCTCGTTGCGTTCGAAAGGCTCTATCGAACCCATGTCGGCCGCGTCTACGCACTCTGCTTGCGTATGACGGGCAATCCGTCGGAGGCTGAAGAAATGACGCAAGAAGCGTTCGTCCGGGCATGGGAGAAGCTCGACGGCTTTCGCGGAGAGTCCGCCTTCGCTTCCTGGCTACACCGGCTGACCGTGAACCTGGTCCTGGGGACCTGGCGTGCTCGCGGGCGCTACCGCCAACGCGTGATTCCGATCGAGGATGCCGGCCGTTGGAGCGAGCCGGAGCAGCGGCCGGCGATGGGCCTCACCATGGATCTGGAACGAGCCATCCGAGAGCTGCCGCGGGGTGCGCGGACGGTCTTCGTCCTACACGACGTCGAAGGACTCAAACATCGCGAGATCGCCGAGCTGACCGGCCTCGCGGTCGGAACGAGCAAGACGCAACTGCATCGAGCAAGAACCTTGCTACGTGACGCGCTGAAGTCTCCATCCGCCGGAGTCGCCCGATAGACTGAAGTCTGGAACGGGGAAGAACGTGAGCAAAGAACCCACATCGACCAGCGAAACGCCTCAGAGCACCAAGATCCGGGGTGCCGCAGCAGATGATCCCTTGGACAAGGACCCTCAGCTCGCGCTCCTCGCCGAGGCGGTCTCCGAACTGCCGGCATCGGTCCAGCCGGAGCGCGACCTGTGGCAAGAAGTCGTACCTCGGCTTCGCCCTCGGCAACGGCCTGTCCACCGTCCTCGATGGCGGCGCGGTCTGCCGAGACTGAGCAGGCATCCTGGTTGGCGTCAGGCCTTGGCAGCCGGGTTCGGACTGGTAGCGGGTTCCGCGCTGACCTATTTCTCGATGTCCGGCCCCGAGAGCGCGGTGTCGCCGCCTATGGGAGCCGAGCTCAGGCTGGCCTCTTCCGGCAGTCCAATGGAGCGGGCAGAGATGCAGTTCTTGCGTGCCAAGGAGGAACTCTGGATCGCCGTGTTCGAGCAGCGCCAACAGATGTCGCCGGAGGCATGGGAGATGGTGGAGCAGAACCTTCAGATACTCGATTCGGCCGTTGCCGACCTACGGACCGCCCTCCTGGACGACCCGGGGAATCCGGCGTTGGAACGGCGGATCCTGACCCATCAGCGTCGCAGCCTCGAACTGTTGCGCGAGGTGGCAAGTGGACTGTCCGACTCGGTCTGAGGACTCGAGGCGGCGGCTTGCGCTGTCGGTGAGTGTCGCCTGGTGGGTGACGTGTGCGATGGCGCTCGTTCCGGCGGCAGCCTCGACGACCGCGCCTGAGACGGCTGATCCAGCGAACGAAGAGGAATCGGTACGTCGGAGCGTGGCCGCTTCACTCGACGGTGTGGTCGAGATCGATCAGGTCCGGGGTACCGTCGTGGTCAGTGGTTGGGACCGACCGAAAGTCGAGGTCACAGGGCGACTGGGGAGAGATCTCGATTCCGTCCTGCTGGAGCGCCGTGGCGAGCGCGTGTTGCTACGTGTGCACGAGAGCCTTCGAGGTGCTTCGGCGGATCTCAGCATTCGCGTCCCTCGAGGAGCACGTCTCGAGATCGAGAGTATGAGTCTCGACCTACGGGTGACGGGTGTGGAGGGCGGAGTCGACTCCAACGTGGTCAGCGGTACCCAGAGGTTGACAGGGTCCGGGATGGATTCGGGTGTCGTCCGTCTGGAGACAGTTTCCGGAGTGCTACAAGTCGATGGTTTGCTCGGCGAGTTGGTGCTACTCGCCGTGAGCGGCCCTGTCGGTGTCGACGCGACCGTACGGCAATTGAGAGTGGACACGGTCAATGGGCCGCAGGATCTGCGTCTGCAAGGTGTGCGTCGGGCCCATGTGGACAGTTTGAACGGACCCGTCGCGCTGAATCTTCTGGGATTCTCAGCTCCCGCCGTCGTTAGGGCCACGACCTTCAACGGCACCCTCGACCTGGGCCTCGGTGCCGGAACGCCGGCTCTCATCGATGCAGCTGCCAAACACGGTCGTATCGACAATCAGCTGGGCGGTGACGAGAGGCGTCGCGAGATGTCCGGATATCAAGCTGCCCTCGAGACACGCGTCGGCGCCCAGGAAGATCTGGAGGAGCCCTCGGCGCAGGTTTCGGTCTCGACATATCGCGGCGACATCCTGCTGCGGCCGCTTCGCTGAATCCGAGCTATCGACGCCTCGATCGGGGGAATTCCCTGGCACTTGGTCGGGTTACAGCTTGGGTACCTGCGTCCTAGCGCAGTCCGCTTGGACCTTCCCGCCGTTCGACACCTATCGATCAACCTCCACAGGAGGCTTGCCTTGCCATATCCCGAGCTGATGCTGAAACCCATGCGCCAAGAATTGACCGTGGCCGGCTTCCATGAACTCAAGACCGTCGAGGACGTCGATGCCTGGGACGGGCACCGGAATGCGACCGGCCTGTTGGTCATCAACTCGGTCTGCGGCTGTGCCGCCGGAATGGCTCGCCCCGGCGTACTTCTGGCGCTCGACAACTCCGAGGCCAAGCCGGCCTACCTCGGCACGGTTTTCGCGGGACAGGATCAGGAAGCGACCGCAAGGGCGCGTGGTCTGTTCCCGCAGGTGCCACCGTCGAGCCCGTCCATGGCGCTCTTCAAAGACGGTGAGCTGGTGTTCTTCCTGCCGCGCCACCGGATCGAGGGGCGTACAGCCGAGCAGGTCGCCGACGACTTGCAAGACGCGTTCACCGAGCACTGCGGCTGACGGTCGGGCATGGGTACCTTCCATCAGGGAAAGCATGAGCTCCACGGCATAACGGTCGTTGTCGATACCCACGGAGAGGAGATCTATGTGGGTCGTTGCGACGATATTCTCGAAGACCGAGTCTTGCTTCTAGATGTGGACGTACACCGTGACGGTGTGGATGGCACATCGAAGGACGAGTACGTGAAGAAGGCTTCGCAATGGGGCGTCTTCAAAAAACACGATCGCCTGGTGGTCGATCGTTCCCAGGTAGCTTCGATCCGCCGCCTCGGCAAGGTCTGAAGCCACCCCCAATCGAATCGAAACAAATCGAGGTCTCCCATGCCACGTCTTCGCATCGCTCTTTCCTTTCTCCTCGTTGCACTGCTGTTGCCGGCCGCTGGGTTCGGCGCCGATTGCCAAGGTGTTTCCTACGGCGCCGAGACACCGGAAGCTCTGATTGCGGGCCTCCAGGACGCGGCGCGAGACGCGGACATGGGTCAGCTCGCCCGGTATCTCTCGGATTCTGATCGGGCGAAGGCCGGTCTCGGCTTGACGATCGGAGCCACCATGATGTTGGCCATGAGAGAGATGGGCCTCGACATGAACTCCCAGGGCGAGAGCGACGGCGACGATGCGACGAAGAAGAAGGCCGATCTAGGCGAGCTGCAGACGTGGCTCGGAAGCATCTTCGACAAGTACGGTGTCGAGCAGCCGGATCAAGAGACCATGGGTCGCATGATGCGGCGAGGGCCCGAAGGATTCGGCGAGTTGGAGGATACGATGAAGGGTTTGTGTACCGCCGAGTTGATCGGCGAGCTCGCTACCTTCTTGAGCGAGGTCTCGGAGCAGGAAGTCTCGAAGCAGATCGAGCGGTTCAAAGCAGACGACGTCGGCCCAGTGACCGTAGACGGCGACACCGCCAGATCGGCCATTGGTGGCGAGGAATTGCTGATGACCCGCATCGACGGACGGTGGTATGTCGATATCGAGTCCACGTCACCCGGCGTTGGGCCCGGCTGAAGCGTCGCCACCTTGACCGCGGATCGGCGGGTTCTTATGATCCCCTAGGCCCCAGATCCGCGAGGCCATAGAAGCGGGCGTCAAACGCCCGCTTTTGTCATCTGTCCGAATCGAATCCAGCTGTTGCAAGCTAGCCAACTCCCCGAAAGCCCGGAGGTCGCCGTGTCCGTCGTCAGCGTCAGTCAGTTGAAGGAGCATCCAGGAGAATCCGTCACGGTACGGGGCTGGCTCGAGAACAAGCGTCGTAGCGGCAAGATCGCGTTCCTGCAGGTGCGGGACGGCTCCGGCATCGTCCAGGTGGTGGCCTCCAAGAAAGAGCTTTCGGAGGAGGCTTGGGAGGCGATCCTGGAAGCGACTCAAGAGTCGACCGTCGCGGCCATCGGCAAGGTCAATGTCGATCCACGAGCGCCCGGCGGCGTCGAGCTTCACGCGTCCGGATTCCGTGTCGACCACCTGACGGAGGAGTATCCGATTACCCCCAAGGAGCATGGCACGGCGTTTCTCATGGAGCATCGCCATCTCTGGCTTCGTTCGTCGAAGCAGCGAGCCATCCTTGGGGTGCGGTCGGAGATCTGTCAATCGATCCGAGATTTCTTCTACCAGCGTGAGTTCATCCTGATCGATTCGCCGATTCTGACCCCGAACGCTTGCGAGGGGACGTCGACTCTCTTCCAGACAGACTACTTCGGTGATCCAGCGTTCCTTTCGCAAAGCGGCCAGCTCTACCTCGAACCCGCAGCGGCAGCCTTTGGCAAGGTCTACTGCATGGGGCCGACGTTCCGAGCCGAGAAGTCCAAGACACGCCGTCATCTGATGGAGTTCTGGATGGTGGAGCCGGAAGTCGCGTTCTTGGAATTCGACGGCCTACAGGATCTGGCCGAGGACTTCGTGTCGTACATCGCCGAGCGTGTGCTGGAGCGATGCAGCGAGAACCTGAGGGTGCTGGAGCGCGATCCGGCCAAGATCGAGTCGATCACTGGACCGTTTCCCCGTATCACTTACACGAAGGCAATCGAGATTCTCCAGGAGCAAGGCCAAGAGATCGCCTGGGGCGACGACTTCGGAGGAGAGGACGAGACCGTACTCGCCAACCAATTCGATCGGCCGGTCTTCGTCACACATTTCCCGTCCGAGATGAAGGCCTTCTATATGCAGCCCGATGCGGACGATCCCAAGCTTGCGCTGGGTATGGATTTGTTGGCTCCCGAGGGGTACGGCGAGATCATCGGCGGTAGCCAGCGTATCCACGATCACGATCTATTGCTGCAGAGGATCCAGGAGCACGATCTTCCGCTGGAGGCCTTCCAGTGGTATCTCGACGTGCGGAAGTATGGTTCCTATCCTCATTCGGGCTTCGGTATGGGTATCGAGCGATGCGTAGCGTGGATGTGTGGCATTCCACACCTACGCGAGACGATTCCGTACCCGCGCATGCTCTACAAGATCTATCCCTGAGGACCATCGAGTGAACTGGGCGTTGCAAAGGGCATGGGTCGACGGCTGGCCGAGGGCCGCGGGCCGTTTTCTGAATCTCTCTGCGATCTCAGAGCCGCATGTATCATGCTCCCGGAACAGTCTTCGTCGCGTCGCTCCGTTTTGGATCAGATCCTGGGCGGCCAGGGAATCCATGCGAGCCTGAAGTTGAGTTGGTCGTCTCCAGGCAGAGGCCTGTTGGCGGCGGTCTTCGCCTTCCTGATCCTGGTTTGGGGCACGACCTGGGGTGCAATCACCTTCAGCCTGGAGGGCTTTCCGCCGCTCTTCGGACTGTCGCTTCGGTTCTTCCTCGGCTCCGCGATCCTGTGCGCCGCCCTCGTGTGGCGCCATGAGTGGCAACGTCCGACACCGCGGCTATGGGGCCTCTGGCTCAGTCAGACGTTCTTTGCATTCAGCGTTGCGTACGGCATCACCTATTGGGCGGAGCAGTGGGTACCGTCCGGTCTCGTAGCGGTCTTCTTCGCCACGTTTCCGCTGTGGGTTGCGGTGCTGGGTTACTTCGTGCTTCCCGAGGAGCGCCTGGGGCTCCTCGGGGTCATCGGACTCTTCCTGGGTTTCGGCGGAGTCGCAGTGATCTTCTCCACGGACTGGTCAGGGCTTGGCGGGCCGGGGGTCGCCTTCGCGGCAGCCTTCACGCTGATCTCTCCTCTCAGCGCGGCCGTCAACCAAGTCTGGATCAAGCGCTGGGGCAGGGGCTTCAGTCCGTTGCTCCTCACCGGCCCGCCTGTGGGAGCGGCAGCCTTTCTCATGCTGGGCCTTTCGGCCCTTTGGGAATTCGGGCCGGGTACAGACCACACGATCACGCCCACTTGGCCGGCTGTCGCAGCGGTCGTCTACCTGGGTGTTCCCGCCACCGCTGGCGCTTTCGGCCTCTACTACTGGCTCATGGAGCGCGTCAGTGCCATCCGGCTGAGTTTGATCACCTTTGCCACTCCAGTGGTCGCCGTGTGGTTGGGTGTGGCCTTTCTCGACGAGCCGCTGACGGTCCAGAGCCTGTTGGGCGCAGGCTTGGTCCTGGCAGGGGTCGGATTCGTGATGCTGCCGAGACCGCACGATCGAGCCTCGACAGCGAAACCGGACTGACCCGCCTCCGGACTACGAGGACCGCGCCAGATCGGGACGCGGCGGATCTTCTCTAGCCTGGCCTCAGCTCTCTCCGGTCCAACCCAGGATCTCGTCGATCGTTGCCGTGGACACTGCATGGTACCCGGGGCGAGCTTGGGCGTAGATAGCCGCCGCCCGCTGTTTCATCTGCTCGTCTTTGGCCATCCGTTCGTAGAGGGGCTTGAGGAACTTGCGACGACCCATCCCGGTGAGGAAGTCCTCCAATGCCTGATATCCCGGCTCATAGTTCCGGGCGATGACATGGTGCAGCCACGCATGGAGGATTTCGGAGTTGCCCGTGGACGTCAGGTTGAACTGTTGGTCGAGCTCCCGCATCTGTTCGGCATCGAGATCCTCCGGAAGACCGCGAAGGAAATGGAGCCACTCGTGCGTCGTCCAATCGTTCGCCTCCAGATCCGCGATTCGGGCGCGGCCAGAGAGCCAACTCGCCATCTGTGCCGCGACTTCGGTAAATGCGCGGCTTTCGACCCGCGGAGCATTCTGCGGCAAACCGGGACCGTAGACCCATGCCTCGACTTGCAGCTTCTCCGCTAGCTCCTTGTCGCCGGCGATCAGGTTCTCCTCCAGATAGTCGACGAACTGCGCCGTCGTGACCGATTGGAAGGCGTGGCTTTCGAACCAATTCTGGAGGAATGTGTCGAAACGCTCGCGGCCAACCTGCTCCTCGATCATCCGCAAGAAGAAACGTCCCTTCTCGTATGCGATGTCGGTCATTCCCTCGTCGGGATCGCGACCTGCGAGCGACAGATGGAGATGGGTGTCCTCGGCCGGAAGATCGTCGATGGTGCTCTTCAGATCCTGGCGACCCAGAAGCGCCAACATGTCGGCGTACTCCTTGCCACGCAAAGCCTCCATGATGCGCTGCTCGAGGTAGACCGTGAAGCCCTCGTTGAGCCAGAAGTCGTCCCAGGTGGCGTTGGTCACGAGGTTGCCGGACCAGGAGTGTGCGAGCTCATGGGCGATGAGCGCCACCAGAGACTTGTCGCCGGCGATGACTGTGGGCGTCAGGAAGGTAAGCCTGGGGTTCTCCATACCGCCGAAAGGAAAGGACGGGGGTAGAACGAGCAAGTCGTAGCGTCCCCAACGGTACGGGCCGTAGAGCGCCTCCACCGCGTCGATCATTTCCGACGTGTCTTCGAACTCGTAGGCCGCCGCGTCGGCCAAGGGTGGCTCGGCGTACACACCAGCGCGCTCTCCCAGCGATCGGAATTCCAGATCTCCGGCTGCGATCGCTAGCAGGTACGAGGGAATCGGCTGTGGCATCTCGAAGGAATAGACACCGTCGGTTGACGGCTCGGCTGGATTCTCGGCGCTCATCAGGGCGAGCAATCCCGGCGGAACGCGTAGTGTTGCGGAGTAGGTGAATCGAACGGCCGGTGTGTCCTGACAGGGGACCCAGGTACGGGCGAGAATGGCCTGGCTTTGAGACAGGAGGAAGGGATGCTCACCGCCGGCGGTCTGTTCCGGAGCCAGCCACTGGAGGGCCGCGGCAGCCGGATCTGTGGCATATCGGATGGAGATCCGATCGGCGCCGTCCGGCAGTTGCACCGTCAGGGGTGCGCCCAAATACGGCTTGGACTCACCCAGCGACCATTGAAGATCGGATCCATTGGCCTGCACCGATTCGATGGTCAGATCCCGGGCGTCGAGCACGACCTCGGACACGTTGCCATGGCGGGTCAAGTCCAAGGTAGCGGTTCCCCTGAGGCGATGGGACTCGAAGTCGACATCGAGGTCGAGATCGAGGTGCCTCACCGCTACCTCGGCGGGTCGAGCGTAGGAATGCACGTCGGTCCTGTCGTCTTCCGAAGAGACAGGCGATGCCTGGTCGGAGGTACTGCCCGAATCGGCTGGGTCCTGCGGCGAGCAGGCAAGGCCCGCAAGGCAGGCGAGGGATACCATGGCAAGGCGCGTGCGGGGGTTCATCATCGATCCTTCGGTTGACGTGCAGAAGTGGAGGGCAGAAGTGGAGGGCAGATGTCGGATGCGCGATCGAGCGCTATTATAGGCAGGCCGGACTATCGGTGCGCTGGAGCCTCGGTCGCATGCCCAGCAATGAAGCGGATTACCGTTGGAGTGTCTGCTATCATCGCGTTCTCCAGCCGGAGCGGGACCTCGCCCCGTTCCGCCCCGCCCCGCCCCGCCGAAGCCCGCAGCCTTTTCTGCACGATCTGCACAGGCCACGAGAATGAGCTCACGAGGTCAAGCCGGACCCAAGTCGACACGTGTCGGCATGATCAGCCTGGGCTGCCCGAAGAATCGGGTTGACTCAGAGATCATGCTAGGTGAGTTGGGACGCGAAGGCTACGAGATCGTCCACGAAGCTGACGGCGCCGACACTGTGATCGTCAACACCTGTGGCTTCATCGACGAGGCCAAGGAAGAGTCGATCGAGGCGATCTTGGACGTCGCTCGACGAAAAGCCGAAGGCGGAGTGGGAAGCTTGCTAGTAGCCGGCTGTATGGTGAACCGCTATGGACAGGAGTTGCGGGAGGAGATCCCGGAGATCGATGGCTTCGTCTCTCTCGACCAGCTACGCGACGTAGGTTCTCTCGTGCAGATGGGAGGCGCAGAAGCGCCGGTACCGAGCCAGAGTCACATGGTCTTCGACCACCAGGCTCCGCGGACGCTCACGACGCGAGGCTATGCGTACCTCAAGGTCGCCGAGGGATGCAACAACCCCTGTACCTTCTGCGCCATCCCCAAGTGGCGAGGCAAGTTCCGAAGTCGCACCTTCGACAGCTTGGTGGAAGAAGCCAAAAACCTGGCGGCCATGGGAGTCGCCGAGCTCTGTCTCGTGGCTCAAGACACCACTCGGTACGGGGAAGATCTCGACTATGGAAAGCACGGTCTGACCCGTTTGGTCGAACGCCTGTTGGCAGAGACCGAGATCCCGTGGATCCGCTTTCTCTACGCCTATCCGACGACCCTCGACGACGAGTTGATGCGTTTGATGGGGCAGGAAGAGCGTTTCTGTTCCTATATCGACATGCCGTTGCAGCACAGCCACCCGGAGATGCTCAAGGCAATGCGTCGCGGTGGCCGGGCCGAGCGCTATCTCAGACAACTGGAGAAAGCGCGTACGGCGGCGTCGGACGTATTTCTTCGCTCCACCTTCATCGTTGGGTTTCCGGGGGAGAAGGAGCGACATTTCCGGCATCTCGTTGACTTCGTTCGGGAAGCTCGTTTCGATCATCTCGGAGGTTTCGTCTTCAGCCCGGAAGAAGGTACTCCCTCAGCCGAGCTCCCCGAAAGAGTGCCCCGAACCAAGGCCCGACGCCGATACGAGGAGCTATTGGAAGTCCAGGAACCCATCTCTCTGGAACGTCGTCGCCGCCTGGTCGGCCGAACCATGAAGGTTCTGGTGGAGGGCGTGTGCGAGGAAACGGACCACCTTCTCCAGGGACGTCACCACGGCATGGCACCCGACATCGATGGAAGGCTACTGATCAACGATGGAGCGGCGCCCGCCGGCACCTTGGTCGACGTGGAGATCTCCGAGGCCTTCGCCGATGATCTGGTCGGCCACATCGTCGGCCCAGCGGGCGTAGCGGGTGTCGTGCCCGCCGAGTCGGCCGAGCTCATCCGAGCGGCCATGAATACCCGTGCCGCGGTGGACGAGGAGATCGTCGCGCCAGGCCGCTGACGTTCGTCCATGACCATGCAAGTGATCCAGGACGCCCTGCGGTCGCCGGACCTGCCCTATGGTTGCGTTCTGACCATCGGCAACTACGACGGCATCCACCTAGGCCAGCGGAGCGTAGTCGAGAAAGTAGTGCAGCGAGGGCGGGAGCGTGGTTCCCAAGGAGTGGTTCTCACGTTCGATCCCCATCCGGTCTCGGTGCTGCGTCCGGACGAGACGCCGCCGCGTCTGACCCTCGATCGTCAGCGTGAGGAGCTTCTCGCGGCGGCAGGACTCGATGCGCTGCTGGTCGTTCGATTCACCCGAGAGTTCGCCGAGACCACGGCGGATTCTTTCGTGCGGGAGTTCCTGCACCGCAGGCTGGCGGTGGAGGAGGTGTACGTCGGAGAGGACTTCGTCTTCGGTCGGGATCGCGAGGGCGACATCGACCTGCTCGAAGAGATCGGCGAAGAACTCGGATTCGAAGCGCACGGAATACCCGCGGTGACCTTTCATGGCGAAGTAGTGTCTTCCACCAGAATCCGGCAGGCGATCCGGGAGGGGGACGTGGAGAAGGCCATGGACCTGCTGGGAAGACCCTATTCCATCTGCGGCGAGATCGTCCGCGGCGACCGGATGGGGAAACGTCTCGGCTGGCCGACCATCAACGTGCAACCGGAGAACGAGCATCTGCCGTCGGACGGCGTCTACGCTTGTCGCGTTCGTTTTCCGTCCATGCCTGCGACGTTCGACTGCGTCACCAACGTCGGTACCCGACCCACCGTGTACGAGAACTATACCCGGGTAGTGGAAAGCCACATCCTCGGGTTCTCTGCTGACGTATATGGGGAGACCGTGGAGCTGCTCTTCTACAAGCGCTTGCGTGCGGAGAAACTTTTTCCGAGCGTGATGGACCTGTCGGCTCAGATCGCCCGGGACGTCGAGACCACTCGCGAATTTTTTGCCACCCGCCGGCGTTTACAGGAAGGAGGGCTGCTGGCAGATGCCGGCGCCGACGTCTAAGGACCTGCGGCCGACAGCTCGGGCAGCTCCCAATCCACAACACTCACAAACGATTTCTTTCTCATACATCGTCCGTATCTAGAACAGGAGAATTCCATGGCCAGCGACCGCATCATCGAACTCGACGGCAGCAACTTCCAGGACACGATTTCCAGCGAAGGGCCGGTACTGGTGGACTTCTGGGCGCAGTGGTGCGGACCGTGCCGCATGGTCGCCCCGATTCTCGAGGAACTGGCAGACGATATGGACGGGCAGGTGAAGATCGCCAAGTTGGACATCGACTCCCATCAGGACTTGGCAGTGCAGTACAACGTGCAGAGCATCCCGACATTCCTTCTGTTCCAGAACGGAGAAGTGGTCGACCGAATGATGGGCGCGATGCCCAAGAGCGCGTTCGAGAGCTTCTTGAGCCGTCATCTCGAAGCCGCCTGAGGCCCACGCGGTACCCGGAAGGGCGGCCGACGACTCGGGGACCGAACCCTACGACCAGGACCTGCTCGATCACCTGCTCCGTGAATCAGGCTGCCGAGCGCTTCTGGTTCTCTCTGCCTCGAGCCTCGATCCGGCCACTGCACTTTTCGCCGGATCCGGTCGTTTGGCGCCGTGCTTCGTCGTCGCTCCTGTTGGGGCGGCGGCGAGGTTGGGATTCTTGAATCCAATGGAGCGCGGCGAGGCGGAGCTGGGCTCCCTGGAGTTGCTCGATCCAGATGCCCTCGACGTTGGGCGTTGGACCCGTGATGGCGCCGACGGTGCCGATCTGTGGTTTGCGGTTCTACAGAGAGCCCTGCACTTGTGCGAAGTCGAACCAGGGCCTCTGGCTCTGGCTGGTTCCTTGTCTGCGGGCGTCGTGGAAAGCACGTGTCGCAGCCTGTTAGATGAAGGGTGGAGCTTCATCGCCGGTGAGACGATCGCTGCCCGGATCCGGAAGCGCAAGACCCATCGGATTCTCCGAGAGATCCGGCGCGCTGCCGCCGGAGTCAACACGGCATTCCGTTCCGTCGCCCGGTGTCTGGCGACCGCCGACGTCATGGCGTCGGGGGAGCTGACACGAGACGGCGAACCCTTGACGGTGGGTCGCCTCCGGTCGCTGATCGCGCGACAGCTCGCCGCGTTCGATCTGAGTCAGCCGGATCGAAACATCATCGCTCCAGCAGAAGAGGGCGCGATCCCCCACAGCTTGGGTACCGACGAGCGCGTGATCCGAGAGGGAGAGAGTCTGGTAGTCGATCTGTTTCCCCGTGGCTTCGCCTACGTCGACTGCACACGTACGTTCTGTGTCGGTACGCCGGATCCGGCTCTACGCGAAGCTCACCATCAGGTCGAGGAGGCCTTGCGTCTCGCTGAAAAGAACGCTCGGCCCGACGCATTCGGATTCGACGTCCAAGAGAAGATCTGCGAGCACTTCCGACGCCTGGGCTGGCCCACGTCGTTGTACCAACCCGGGACCGAGCGCGGCTACGTCCATGGGCTGGGTCATGGTTTGGGTTTGGAGCTCCACGAGCTCCCTTCCTTCCGACGCTACGTGTGCGAGCCGGAAGGCCGGCTGGAGGTCGGAGACGTGATCACGTTGGAACCTGGGCTCTATGAGCCCAGCCCGGCAGGAACCGGGTGGGGAGTGCGCCTCGAGAACACTTATGTCGTGACCGAGGACGGGCTGGACAATCTGACGCCGTTGCCAGTTGATCTCGATCCTCGGGCCTGGTGAGGAGTCACTCCGTCCTCGTTCCGTGGAATTCGGCGACGAGGAAGACATTCTTCCCGCGAGTGCGAAGAGATCGGCTGTGACCGAGTAGCTCGGCATAACCGTCGAGCGGCGCGGTGTGGTCGATGACCGACTTCAGATCGCCCGACTCCATCCAGGAAGTCAGTTGGCCGAGATCACGGCCTCGCGACGCCACCAAGACGATACGGGCTGTGCGCCCCCAGGGCCAGACCGAGGTGCGGACGGCATCGAGCAAGATACGAGGGGTCGGTACCGTCGTCACATAGGCAGCACGAGGGCTCATGATCTTGCGACACGTGCTCAGAGAATGCCGCCCGATTGAATCGAAGATCAAGTCGAACGGCTCGTCGTCTTCGAGGGCGGCGGGGAAGGGCTGGCTCCGGTAGTCGACGATGCGGTCGGCACCGAGGTCCTGTACCCAGGAGGCGTTGTCCTGGCTGCAGACAGCGACTACCGTCGAGGCTCCGAGTGCCTTGGCAATCTGAACGCCGTAGTGTCCTACACCTCCGGAAGCGCCGACGACCACGACGCGATGACCGAGTCGCATCCGGCCCCGATCACGTATCGCCTGCAGAGCCGTGAGGCCGGCAAGAGGTAGGGCAGCCGCTGCTGCGAAGCCGACGCTGGACGGCTTGCTGGCGAGCGCCTTTGCCGGCACGGCCACGTATTCTGCATAGCCACCGAAACCATAGGAGGTGGGGACCATCGCCAGGACCTCGTCCCCGGGCAGGAATCCCTCCACTTTCGATCCGGTACGGACCACGACGCCGGCAACATCGCTACCCAGAATGAAAGGACGAGAGGGCAACGTGCGTCGAAACGGGTACGTACCGGCTCGGATCATCCAATCTCGAGGGTTGACCGAGGCGGCGTGCACTCTCATCAGCACATCCCGAGGACCCGGCTCGGGAATGGCGATTTCCTCCAGCCGGAGCACCCCCATGTCTCCGAAACTGGGAAGCAGGACGCCGCGCATGACCGATGGCACCCCCGGGCGTTCTTCGTCTGGCATGGATGGCGATCATCCCACAGCCTTGGCGTCGAGAGCTTGCTACTGTGTCCATCTCCGCCTGCCCATGCCTTCGAAGCCCCATAGAGCGCGAGCTATACTCCTCTGATGAAGTGGATCGTCTGCCTGCTGAGCGCCTCGCTGCTGAGTTTCGTAGCGACAGATGGATTTGCGCGAGCCGAGGAGGTCCCTGCCGGCGACCCCGAGGCCGGAATCTTGGTGATGAAGGACGGTAGCCGGGTCGACGTTCGTGATGGCTTCGAGGTGGACGGCCGCAAGGTTACGTTTCACTCTCCTTCCGGGGTCTTTTCCGTATTGCGCGCATCGGAGGTGGACTTCGAGGCGACCGAGCTGGCCAACAGGCCACCGCCTCCAGAACCCGAACCTACGTCCGTCGAACCGGAGCCTAGACCCGAGCCGGTTTTGATCCTGACCGATGCCACCATCGCCAAGGCGGACCCCGACGTGATTTCGCCGCGGGTCACCCTGTACGTGACCGACTGGTGCTCTGTGTGTCGCTCGGCCGAGCGCTTCTTTCACGGGGCCGGCGTGCCGTTTCGCGCGATCGACGTGGAGACCATGCCCGGAGCCCAGGCCGAAAAGGACCGCATCTCTCCGGGTTGCGGCGTACCGGTGATTCTGATCGGCTCGGAGTCGATGTGTGGGTTCAGCGAAGGCCGCGCGCGGCGGCTTCTCGCGCAACTGAGGCCGGCCGAATCCTCAGCAGAAGACGGGAGCCGAAGCAGTTTGTCTGAGGGACAGGAGGCTGCCAGTCGCGAGTCCGGCTGACCGATATCGTCCGCTGGGCGTTGCCAACGGGTGCCGGGATGGCCGCAGAGGGCAGGCGAGGCGGCCCTTCGGACCGCCCCGCGATTCGCGTCAGTACTCGACCAGGTAACGGTCCTGCTCCCACGGATGGACGTGGGAGATGTAGTCGGCCCACTCTTGACGCTTGGCGGCGATGAAGTGCTCGGCGATGTGATCGCCGAGGGCTCCGAGAACGACCTTGTCTTTCTCTAGGGCGTCGAGAGCGGCATCGAGGTTGGCGGGCAACTCTTTGATCTTGAGGCGCCGCTTCTCGCGCTGACTCATCGTGAAGATGTTCTTGTCGACCGGAGGTCCGGGGTCGGCTCCCTTGTCGAGGCCATCCAGTCCGGCCGCGAGCATGACCGCCAGCGCCAGGTATGGGTTACATGCCGGATCGGGCATGCGGACCTCACATCGGGTGGACATTCCGCGCTTGGCCGGCACGCGTACCAACGGGCTTCGGTTCTTCTCCGACCATGCAACGTTGATTGGCGCTTCGAATCCCGGCACCAGTCGCTTGTACGAGTTCACCAGCGGGTTGGTCACCGCGACGATCGCACCGGCGTGCTGCAGGATGCCACCGATATAGGCCTTGGCCGTCTTCGAGAGCTCGTACTCCTCCTCCGGACCATAGAACGCGTTCTTGCCGTCTTGGGTCAGCAGACTCTGGTGGGTGTGCATGCCGGAGCCGTTGACGCCGAAGATCGGTTTGGGCATGAACGTGGCATGCAGGCCATAGTCGAGGGCGACCTTCTTGACCACGAACTTGAACGTCACCACGTTGTCGGCGCAAGCCACCGCTTCGGCATATTTGAAGTCGATCTCGTGCTGGCCTGGAGCCACTTCGTGGTGGGCTGCCTCCACTTCGAAACCCATGCTCTCGAGAATGACGACGATGTCACGCCGCGCGTCTTCCCCGAGGTCCACGGGCGTCAGGTCGAAATAGCCACCCACATCATGGGTATCGAGCGAAACCTGACCATTCTCGTCCTTCTGGAAGAGAAAGAACTCCGCCTCGGGACCGACCACCATCGTATAGCCGAGCTTTTCAGCACGTGCCACCTGGCGCTTCAGCGCCAAGCGGGGGCACCCGGCGAACCCGCTACCATCCGGATTGTAGACGTCACAGATCATTCGCGCCACGCGAGATCCGTCGGGGCTCTTCCAGGGGTTGATCTGGAACGTATCCAGATCAGGGTAGAGCAGCATGTCGGACTCTTCGATACGGGTGAAACCCTCGATCGAGGAGCCATCGAACATGATCTGGTTTTCCAGCGCTTTCTCGAACTGGGAGCGAGGGATCTCGACGTTCTTCAAGACACCGGTCAGGTCGGTGAACTGCAGACGCAGGAAGCGGACGTTCTCATCGTCGGCCAGTCTCAGTATTTCTTCGGGAGTCACGAGAGTCTCCTGGAAGTACACCAGCCGAGTACGCTTCTGGAATGAAACGGACTCGTGTGCGGTGGGAAGTGGATTGTGGGTCGGTGAGATCTGAATTCGTCCGGAACGGCAGGATTGTATTTGCAGTAGTTTAGATTGGCAAGGAATTTCTGCGAAGTGACACGCGAATCTGACGAATTGTGCAGGTGTAGGCGGTCACTCGAGGCGGGGGGCGCTCGCCGGTCGAGCGGTAGATTGCACATCCCGGACCTCTTGGTGTCCGTAGTGGCATGCAGAGTTGGCCCTCCCGGCTCGGCCCCGCTTCCCCTGGTACTTCTTGAAATCGACCTGAGGACGACGATGTCCGAACCCAATCCGTCTACCCAGCGGTCCGGCCGCTGGAAACTGATCGCAGGAGCCTCGGTGGTCCTGATCTTGGCCGTTTCCGTCTGGTTGTATGGCGCTCAGATTCGCGACGGGGTCGGTGCGTTCTTGTCCTGGGTCGACGGACTCGGTGCCTGGGCACCTTTGGTCTTCGTCGCCGGCTATGCGCTCGCTACCGTCGCCCTGGTGCCGGGGTCACTTCTCACCTTGGCGGGCGGCGTCCTCTTCGGCCTCGTCAAGGGCACGGCGTACGTCTTCGTGGCCGCATCGATCGGCTCGGGCATGGCTTTCCTCATCGCGCGCTACCTGGCTCGCGAAGGGTTGGAGTCGAAGTTGGAGAGCCGTAAGAAGTTCCAGGTGATCGACCGTACCATCGGCAACGATGGCTTGAAGGTCGTCTTTCTGTTGCGCCTCGTTCCGTTCTTTCCGTTCGTCTGGCTGAACTATGGGTTGGGTCTGACACGGGTCCGGCTACGTGACTATCTTTTGGGTGGTTTCGGAATGCTGCCCGGGACGTTTCTCTACGTCTTCTACGGCGACGCGATCGGTAGCCTGGCAGCGTTGGGTTCTGGAGCCCGCCCCGAGGCCGGTGGGGAACGGTGGCTTTTGCTCGGCGTGGGCCTGGTGGCCGCCATCGTCGTGACGACGTGGATCACACGCCAGGCGCGGCAGGCATTGGAGCTGGAAACACGTGATGCACAGGCGCTTGTTGCTCGCGAGGACCTGACATGAGAGCTGACCAGGTCACCGGCCTGATTCCGGACGACGGCGACGATCGACGTCTCCTCGAGCACGTGCGTCCCTCCGACTGGCGTAATCCGACTCCTTCGGAGCGCTATCACCTGGTCGTGGTCGGCGCAGGTACGGGCGGACTGGTCAGCGCAGCCATCGCATCGAGCCTCGGCGCCCGCGTCGCGCTGGTGGAACGTCATCTCATGGGCGGAGATTGCTTGAACTTCGGTTGTGTCCCATCGAAAGGGGTGCTCCGAGCTGCGCGTGCCTGGCATGAGGCGCGACGTGCGGCACCCGAATTCGGCGGGCCCGCAGTTGCCCCAGGACCGGGCGATTTCGCACGTGCGATGGCGCGCATGCGGCAGCTTCGCTCCGAGATCGCGCCCGTTGACGGCGCAGCTCGATTCCGGGACATGGGCGTCGACGTGTTTCTGGGCGAGGGGCGCTTCGTGGCCAGTGACGAACTGGCTGTCGGGAATGCTCGCTTACGTTTTCGCAAGGCCATCGTGGCGACTGGAGGCCGGGCGTCGGCTCCATCCTTGGAAGGTCTCGGCGATGTCCCCTATCTGACCAACGAGACGGTCTTCTCACTCACGGAATTGCCGCAGCGGCTCGGCGTCTTGGGCGGAGGCCCCATCGGCTGTGAGCTGGCGCAAGCCTTCACCCGATTTGGCGCGGAGGTACATTTGTTCCAGCGTGGGCACCGGTTGCTGCCGAAAGACGATGCGGAAGCCGGAGCCATCGTCGCGCGAGCGCTGCAGCGGGAAGGTGTCCGGGTAGAGCTGGAAGCTGAGGTGCGTTCAGTGGCCGCGGCAGACGACGGAATCCAGGTCTCGTTCGAGACGGCCGGAGCGGTTCAGGCACAAGGCGTCGATCAGCTTTTGATCGCCGCAGGGCGCCGGCCCAATGTGGAGGGACTCGGGCTCGAAGCGGCAGGTGTCGAATACAGCCCGCGAGGGATCGAAGTCGACTCGCGGCTGAGGACCACGAACAAGAACATCTTCGCCATTGGTGACGTGGCGTCCAAGCTCCAGTTCACCCACCTGGCCGACTTTCAGGCCCGGCTTGCGGTACGGAACGCGCTCTTTTTCGGACGGGGCAAGGCGGGAGACTTGGTCGTACCGTGGTGCACGTACACCAGTCCCGAAGTAGCTCATGTCGGACACTCACCTGCATCGGCTGCGGAAGAGGGTCACGAGGTGGAGACGCTGACGATCCCACTCGAAGACGTCGACCGGGCCCGTCTCGACGGATCCTCCGAGGGTTTCCTCCGCGTCCACTTGAAGAAGGGTTCCGATCGCATCCTGGGCGGCACCTTGGTAGCCGAGCACGCCGGCGACATGATCGGTCACCTGAGCTTCGCCATCACCCATCGGCTCGGCTTGTCGAAGTTCTCCGAGACGATGTTTCCTTACCCGACACAGGCCGAGATCTTCCGCAAGGCCGGCGATCAGTTCAACCGACGGAAGCTCACCCCGGCGGCCTCTCGCTTCTTCGATCTCTGGTTCCGCTGGTTTCGGTAGCCCGCGAGGAAAAAGGACCGTATCCCAACCACCCCTGGAAGGTTGGGATACGGAAGCTGCGGCAAGAAGACCGCAGCCCTACAGATCTCTTCGTAGGTTCCCCGCGGTTGGATTCGGCAAGGCGAAGATCACTCGGGATAGCCTCTGACGTATGTGGAAACCACCCGAACGGGTCAGGCATGAGCTGCCGAGCGCGAGGTGGCCCAGCCGCGAGGAAGCCGCCCGATCCATGCTCTTTCAGCCACTGGACGCTGGTCGTATACAGCTGGCCGAGCGGTCCTGGGTCCCCGCCATGGTTCCCTGGCGCGCGACGGACGAGGGAGAGGTCACGCAAGACGTGCTCGACTGGTACCGACGTTTCGCAGAGGGCAGGCCTGGTGCCCTGGTCGTGGAAGCGACGGGCATCCGGGACATTCCCTCGGGCCCTCTGCTGCGCATCGGGCACGATCGCTTCCTTTCCGGACTTCGGGAGCTCGTGGGCACGGTGCGGGCCGCTTCCCAAGGTAGAACTCGGGTTTTCATCCAGATCATCGATTTCTTGACCATTCGTCGCCGGCCCGATCCCGAAACGTATTTCCGGCGCTACTTGCAGCTTCGTCCTGAGCACCTCGATGCGCTGACCGAGATGACGGGGATCGACCACGCCGAGCTACCCGAAGATCAGGTCCGATACCAGTTGGCACGTCTCGAGGGATCTGCGCTCGAGCGGGTATTGAACGATCGCGAGCTCGAGTCGCTACGTTACGGCTATCGCGAGCGCGTGACCGACACCCACTTGGCGCATGTTCGCGAGCTCCCAACGGTGTTGCCAAGCCTGTTCGCCTCCGCTGCCCGGCGGGCGGAGGAGGTAGGTTTCGACGGTGTCGAACTCCACTTCGCCCACGCCTACACGATGGCCTCGTTCCTCTCGGCTCTGAATGTCCGCTCCGATGGCTACGGTGGAAGTCTGAACGGCAGGGCGCGACTGCCGCTCGAGATTTTCCGAGCCGTTCGCGCCGAAGTGAGCGACGACTTCGTGGTCGGCTGCCGGTATCTGAGCCGGGACTGCATCGAGCACGGATCGACCGTGGAAGATGCCTGCCACTTCGGTCGGCGATTCGCAACAGCAGGAATGGACTTCCTGTCTCTAGGGTCAGGCGTCCGCTGCGGGTGCACTCGACATCGATCTCCGTTCCAGCACATCCGTCGGTGGCTCGAAACCTCGAACGGCCCACTCGAACGCCGTGTCCGCCGAAAGGGGACGGCTGATCAAATAGCCTTGAACGAAGTCGCAGTCGAGAGTACGCAGGCGGTCGAGCTGGGCACTGGTTTCGACACCTTCGGCGATCACTCGTATCCCCAAGCTGCGAGCGAGAAACAGGATCGATTCGACGATACGAGCGCTGTCGTCGTCTTGGTCCATACGGCGGACGAACGACCGGTCGACCTTCAGCGCATCGACTGGAAACTTCTGCAGGTAGCTCAAGGACGAGTAGCCGGTGCCGAAGTCATCGAGATAGACCTGGACGTCCAGGGCCTGAACGTGCCGAAGCACCGCGATGGCCGCTTCAGGTTCCTCGATCAGGACGTCCTCCGTGATCTCCAAATGCAAGGCCTCTGCGGGCAGGTCCGTCTCGCGTAGCTGCGCTGCAACCCGGTCTGGCAGATCGGGCTGGGTCACTTGGCGATGGAAAAGATTGACCGAGACCGCCAGGTGCCGACCATCGGATCTCGCAGGCCAGCGCGCTGCTTGCCGTATCGCTTCCTCGAGAGTCCAATGCCCCAGCGGTCCTGCGAGTCCCGTGGCTTCTGCACGGTCCAGGAACTCACCGGGCAGCATCAGGCCACGATCGGGATGATTCCAGCGCACCAAGGCTTCGAAGCCCATCAGCTGATCGTCGCGGAGGCGCAGAATGGGCTGGAACTGCAACTCGAATTCTTGACGGTCGAAAGCGCGTCGCAAGTCTTGCTCCAGAGCCAGCGTGGCGACAGCGCTGCGGTGCATCACCGGATCGAACAGAGCGCTGCCGCCTCGGCCGCGAGCCTTGGATCGATACATGGCCGTGTCGGCATCTCGCAGCATCTCTTCGGCGCGCAGATATCCGTCCGCCATGAGGACGATACCGATGGACGCGTTCAAGACCACCTCGACGTCTTCCACCTCGAATGGCCGGGCCAGGGCCTGCTGCAGATCATCTGCCAAGTTGTGGGCGTAGCTGGGACCCGTCGCATCCGGTAGGAGCACGGCGAACTCGTCTCCCGACAAACGCGCCAGAGATCCGGCTTCGCCGATCACCTGCTCCAGTCGGCGCGCACAGAATGCCAGCAGCCGATCGCCGAATCTATGGCCGTGGCTATCGTTGACCAACTTGAAATCGTCGAGATCGATCCAGAGTAGGGCAAACCGACTCTCTGGTTGCTCGGGATGGCGACGGGCGCGATCGATCGCCATCTGGAGCCGGTCCTGGAAGAGCGCTCGGTTGGGCAGGCCTGTCAAAGCATCGTGAAGCGAGGTGTGTTCCAGCTCTTCGGCGTACCGGCGTACTTCGGCTTCCGCCTGGCGCCGCTTGTGGATCTGCTCGACCAACTCCAGATTGCGCGCTTCGAGGACCCGCAGCCTGAACATGTGGAGCCCGAGTGCGAGAGCCAGAACTGAGCTGGCCACGGCGACGCGGAACCACCAGGTCTGCCAGTAGGGTGTGGAGATGACCACGCTGATGCGTGCCGGCGCTGGACTCGGCACTCCGCCCCGTCCACGCGCCCGGACTTCGAACGTGAACTCACCCGGTGGTAGGGACGGATACTCTGCGATGCGGGATCGTGAGGTGCGCCAGCGCTTGTCGAGGCCCTCCAGGCGATACTCGTATTGCACGGTCTCGGGAAAGGCAAGGGATAGCCCGACGAACTCGAATCGGAGATCGTTCCGCGAGTGGGGAAGCTCCAACCGGTCGCCCTCCCGCGCGGCCATGGGCACGTCCTCGACCTCGACCCGTGTCAAGTAGATGGGGGGAGGCGGAACCCGGCGCAGATCGATCGAAGGCTCGAAGACCACCAGACCCTGTACGGTGCCGAACCAGAGGCGACCGTCGCGGCTGCGGTAGGCCGCCCCGGCGTTGACTTCTGCCGACTCCATACCGTCTTCGGTACCGAAGACAAGGAACGCGCCGCCGTCGAATACGTTGATGCCACGGGTGGTTCCGATCCACAGATTGCCGTCCTCTGCCTCCGCGATGGCGGTGCACTTGTCGTGCGATAGCCCGTCGGCCGTGGTGAAGTTACGAACCGGCTCGCCACTCATCAGGTCGATGCGCGCCAGGCCGCCCGCAGTAGCGGCCCATATCGAGCCATCGGGCCGCCGATGGATGTCGTCCACGTAGGCGTCGGCCAAACCGTCTGCGTCGGACCAGACGTGGGTGACGTGTCCGCCCTGAAACCGTGCGACGCCATTGGCGGTGGCGATCCAGAGCCCTCCGGACGGGTCGCCGACGATCTGATTCACTCGCACATCGGGCAAGCCTGCGTCTTCGGAATACTGAACGACTTCGTATCCGTCGGCGGTGGGATTCGCGGACCATAGTCCCGCGATGGTGCCGAACCAGAGGGTTCCCGTGGAGTCGCGGTGCGTCGCCAAAATGACGCTGTCCTCGGGCAGATCCGGGATGCGAAGGGGCGCGAAACCACCGTCACGTTCCTGCAACGCGCCGGAAAGCGTTCCGAACCAAAGCCTGCCGTCGGCAACCTCCGCGGATACCACCTTGGCGTCCCGCAACACGGTGCCTTGCGTGGAGGGCGATCCGAATCCGCCGTTCTCGAGGACGGCGATACCACCTCCGTGGGTTCCCAGCCACAGCCGGCCATCGGAGCTCTCGCCGATGGCGCGAACGTTCGGATGAGGTAAGCCTTCGCGTAGCGTGTAGGAGTGGAACGCTTCGGTCGACAGCCGGCTGAGGCCGCCGCCGAAGGTTCCGATCCAGAGATTCTCTTCCCGATCTTCGAGCAGGCAGTTCACGGCGTCGTCAGCCAAGCCGTCGCGCAGCCGGAAGCACTCCATCGTCTCCGACGGTGACTCGAAGGTCGGGAGCCGACATGCACCATGGTCCCGCGTGCCGAACCAGAGCCGCCCACGGCTATCGAGCAGCATCGACGTGACCCCCACGTCTGCAAGGCCGACGGCGCCTTCGAAGAGATCGACATCGTCACCCCGAAATCGGAAGACGCCGCGGTTGGTACCTACGAGCACCGCCCCGTCCGGGAGCTCCAGAGTGGAGCGGACAACGGGGTTGACCTCGATCTCTGTGAGGTCGGTCCGATTTCCATCGTTCCGCGGCAGGGTGCGAATCCGCTGGCCGTCCCAAACCGCCATCCCACCGCCGTAGGTTCCGATCCAGACCTTTCCGTCTGTCGCCAACAGAACGGAGCGGACGCGGTTGTGGGGAAGGCCGTCCTCGATCGTCCACTGGCGTGACTCGAAGCCGTCCTGGGTCGGTTCCAGTCGATAGAGGCCCGCATAGGTGGCCAGCCACAGGCCGCCGGACGGATCTTCCTGGATATCTCGAACCGAGGTGCCTACGAGGCCGATGTCCGGTCCGAGGGCTTCGAACTGGCTCTCACCCGGGTGCCGTCGCGACAGACCGCGATCGGTGCCAGCCCACAAAGTGCCGTCCCGGGTCTCCAACAACTTGCGAACCACGCTGTCGCCGAGCCCCTCGTCCTTGCCGAACGTGTTCAACTGCAACCCGTCGAAACGAGAGACTCCGTCGGGAGTACCGACCCAAAGATAACCTTCCGAGTCCTGTGCCAACGAGAACACGACACTCTGTGGCAGTCCGTGGTCGCTCGAGTACGTACGGAAAGGGAGCTGTTGCGAGACAGCTGTATCGGCGATCCCGAAGCAAAAGAGGATCGCAAAAGCAGCAGCGGTCGCGACCGGATGAGAGATCGACTCGCTGGGAGGCGAAATGTTCGGCGAGCAAGCCCTCTGCCGGGGTCCCAACCCGGCCATAAACTCGAGAGTCGTTTCGATCGTCACCGATGGAAACCGTACCGGTAGGAGCACAAAGCCAGTATACCTGTACGTCGCGCCTAAATGTCCTGTCGATAGGGCGGCGGAGGGATCGGCGAGGCGTATCGCGTCGTCGCCCGGATATACTCCCGCTCCAATGTCCGCGACCGCCAGCGAAGCCCGGCGCCCAGTGCACAAGGCCGGAAAAAAGAGCCTCAGCGGTAAGCTCTCCGCGAGTCAGCTGACACCGATGTTGCGGCAGTTCCTCGAGGTCAAGGCCGAGCATCCGGACGCCATTCTCTTCTATCGGATGGGCGACTTCTTCGAGCTCTTCTTCGAGGACGCACAGATCGCTGCCCCGATTTTGGAAGTGGCACTCACCGCGCGCCACAAGGGTACGGACAAGGAAGTGCCGATGTGCGGCGTTCCCCACCACGCCCTGGAGGCGTATCTGGGCAAGATTCTCCGTGCCGGTTACAAAGTCGCGATCTGCGATCAAGTCGAAGATCCGAAGGAAGCCAAGGGGCTGGTGAAACGCGCAGTGACGCGCATCGTCACTCCGGGCACGGTCTCACAACCCGAGTTGTTGGACGGCAAGGAGGACAACCTGCTCTGCGCGGTGTCCTGGAAGGCCGAGGCCGGAGCCGGCGCGTTTCTCGACGTTTCCACCGGCCGATTCTTCGTCCGCCGATGGCAAAGCGTCGAAGACGCTATCGAAGACCTTCGCGTACAGGCTCCTCGCGAGATCCTTGTCGAGCCGGAGGATCTATCCCCGCAGTTGCGAGCCTTCCTGGAATCCGAGGCGGTGCCGGGCCTGTGCTTGACACCGCTCGAGGACGATCGCTACGTCGACCCCCGGAAGGCTCCGGAGCTCCTGCGGGAACACTTCGGTGCGGCGACGTTGCGGGGCTTCGGTCTTGAAGAACGCGAGCCAGCGACCTTCGCAGCGGGTTGTGCTCTCGCGTATGCCCGCTCGACCCAGTTCTCGAACCTGGATCACATTCAGAGCTTGGCGGTACGCGACGCCCGCTCCGACATGGTCCTCGATGCAACGACTCTCGGCAATCTGGAGATCTTCCGAAACCAGCGGGAGGGAGGGCGCAAGGCGACGCTCTTGCAGGTGATCGACCGCACGGTCAGCTCGGGTGGAGGACGCCTGCTCAAGCAATGGCTGCGTCGTCCCCTAGCAGAACCCGACGCCATCTCCGAACGACACGATGCGGTACAGGATCTTCTACAGCGTCCCCAGACTCGGGAGCAGATTCGTGCCGGGCTCTCCGAGCTAGGAGATCCGGAGCGGTTGCTGTCGCGTGCCGTCTTGGGCGTGCTGTCGCCACGCGAAGCGGCAGTGCTACGGGATGGTCTGCGGCGCGTGCCGGGCATCCTCGAGGAAGTGGCAGGCTGTAGCGCCGGCCTGCTCGAGGAGCTCGCCAAGGTCGATCCGCTCGACGAGCTGGCCCAGGCACTCGAAAGGACCCTGGTAGAGGAGCCACCCGCCAAGCTCGACAAAGGGGGTGTGATCGCCGAGGGCATTGATGCGGAGCTCGACGAGTGCCGCGGCCTGGCGCGAGACTCGAAACGCGTGATCCTGGCGATGGAAGACGATGAGCGCAACAAGACCGGCATCTCCTCGCTGAAGATTCGGTTCAACAAGGTCTTCGGGTACTACCTGGAGGTGACCAAGGCCAACACCCATCTGGTTCCGGATCACTACATCCGCAAGCAGACGTTGGTCAATGCCGAACGCTACGTCACGCCGGAGATCAAAGAGCTGGAAGAGAAGATCCTGACCGCCGAGGAAAAGCAGTTGAGGCTGGAAGCGGCGCACTTTCAGAGACTGCAGCAGGGCGTGGTGGATCACGGAGCAGGGCTGCGAGATCTGGCGACGGTTCTCTCGACCCTCGACGTCCTGGCCACCTTCGCCGAGCAGGCTGCGAAACACGCCTACGTTCGGCCTCAGATGCGCCCGGCAGGGGAGCCGTTGGTGATCCGCGAAGGTCGACATCCTGTGGTCGAGAACACCGGCAGCGATCCGTTCGTTCCCAACGACTGCGAGCTGGGCATCGGCGATACGGGGCAAGACGCCCGGATCGTCGTCTTGACCGGGCCGAACATGGGCGGCAAGTCCACTTATCTACGTCAGGTGGCGTTGATCGTCCTGCTGGCTCAGGTGGGCAGCTTCGTACCCGCCGCGTCCGCGGAGCTCGGTGTCGTCGATCGGATCTTCACCCGGGTGGGTGCTTCGGACAACCTGGCTCGCGGTGAGTCGACCTTCATGGTGGAGATGATCGAGACGGCGAACATCCTTCACCACGCCTCGGAGCATAGTCTGGTGATCCTCGACGAAGTCGGACGCGGTACCTCGACGTTCGACGGGATGTCGCTGGCCTGGGCCATCGTCGAGTATCTCCACGAACACTGCCGTCCGCTCGCGCTCTTCGCCACGCACTACCACGAGCTGACCGAGTTGGCATCGCTGCTTCCAGGAGTCGTCAACCGGACCCTCGCGGTAAAGGAATGGGACGACAAGATCGTCTTCTTGCGGCGGATCGTAGAAGGAACAGCAGACCAAAGCTATGGTCTCCACGTCGCCCGGCTGGCGGGGCTGCCGGGCGATCTCATCGACCGCGCGGCAGAGGTTCTCGGGAACCTGGAGCGGCAGGAGTACGACCCCACCGGGCAACCTCGCAGAGGAGAAGGCGAGCTGAAGCCCGAGTCGGCCCGAAGCGTACAACCCCAGATGGACCTCTTTTCACCTCCATCGGATGTCGTCGCCAAAATACTTCGCGACACCGACTTAGAATCGATGACGCCGCTGGCGGCTCTCAACTTGCTCGCGAGCTTGAAGCATCGATTGCAGTGAAGGGGATGCGCGTTGCAGCCCCATGTGCAGCGCGGGACCCACGAGCGCGGGCCCTCCGGAGCGCTGAGAGCAAGCTGAGATCAGAACGGGATATCGTCGTCTTCGGGCTCGGGGCCGTAGTCATCACTCGGCCCCGAGCCGCCGCCGCCCTGCTCGGCTCCTCCGCCTCCGTAGCCGGGACCACCGTAGCCACCACCTCCGCCGCCGCTGCGGCCTCCGCCGTAGCCACCGCCGCCGCCGTCGCCTCGACCGCCGAGCATCTGGAAGTTCTCGCAGATGATCTCGGTACGGTACTTTTTCTCCCCGGTGTTCTTGTCGTCCCAAGAGCTGGTCTGGAGACGGCCTTCGAGGTAGATCTGACGCCCACGAGTGAGATATTGGCCGGCCACCTCTGCCTGGCGGCCGAAGACGACGATGTTGTGCCATTCGGTTTGTTCCTGGCGGTTGCCGTCGCGATCGCGCCAGCGCCGGTTGGTCGCCAGGGTGAAATTCGCCACCGGGCTGCCGGTGGAGGTATGACGGATCTCCGGGTCACGGCCCAGATTGCCGATGAGCATCACTTTGTTCAGCATGGGGTCTCCTGTTTGCGAGTGCGTATCATACCCGCGGTTTCCAGCGGCGCCCAAGGTGATTCGGACAACCGGAGAGCGGGCGAAGAGAGCCGCGTAGGGCAGCTTCCTCCCGGTTCACTTGTATTGGACGAAGAATGAACGAGATATCTTGCAGCCGGCGTTCCGGTCAGAGAAACGGCGCTGGGCGATGCATGGCGAGGAGTTGACGTGCGGGCAGTACTTCAGAGGGTGAGTCGGGCGTCGGTCGTCGTGGCCGACGAGGTCGTCGGCAGCGTAGATCGCGGGATCCTGGTGCTGGTCGCGGCCGAGGATGGTGACGGCCCTGCGGACGTGGCTGCGCTAGCAGACAAGCTCACCGGACTACGCCTGTTCCAAGATCAGGCAGGCAAGATGAACTTGGATATCCGGGCTGCCGGCGGCGATTTTCTAGTGGTGTCGCAGTTCACCTTGGCGGCCAGCCTGCGCAAGGGACGCAGGCCCTCTTTCAACGCCGCTGCCCGCCCCGAGGTGGCGGAGCCGCTCGTCCAGGAATTGATGAGTGATCTGGCAGACCGAGGGCACCGGGTCGAGGGTGGGATATTCGGCGCCCACATGAACGTTCACCTGGTCAATGACGGCCCGGTCACCTTCGTCATCGACGTGCGTGACGGCAAGGTGCTGTAAGCGGCCGGCCGACCCGCCTCGGATAGTCAGCCGATATCGCGCAGCTCTTTCCCCGGTTTGAATCGGACCGTCTTGCCGGGGGTGATCGGCACTTCGTCCCCCGTACGGGGATTGCGTCCCATCCCTTTCTTGCGGGCACGGACTTGGAAAACGCCAAATCCCCTCAATTCGATCCGTTTGCCGTCCGCGAGGGCAGTCTTCATTCCGTCGAGAATGGCGTCCACAGCCTGCGCGGCGGTGATCCGAGGAATCTCGGCGTCTTCGACGACACGATCGACGAGGTCGGCTTTGATGACCTTCTTGAAGCCAGCCGCCGTGCGGGTCGGCCTCGCGGTAAGAGATGGCTGATCGACCGCGAGCGGTCTCAGAGAAGAGCGGGATGTCGAGGACATAATTTTCAGGCCGTCTTGATCTTCTTTCGTAGTACGCACAGCTCCAGAGCCTCTGAAGCCCGATCTCGGAGTCGCTGGAACACCTCCACGTCGACGCCGAGTAGCCCCAGAGGACCCCGATCTCCATAGAGCACACTGACGAGGTGCTCACGTACTCGGATCGGTAGCATCAGACACTCGCTGGGAAAGTCTCCTCCCCAGGCGCAGGCCATTCGGCGATGGATCGGCATGGGCGGCAGTGGGCCGAGGTACTGCGTAGTGCCCTTGGCCAGGTTCAAGAACAGCGATGGCTCACCCAGAGACAGCTCCAAGGCCATGAACAGCTTCCTGTCGATCCCCTCACCTCTTGCCAACCAACCATAGACGTTGTTCTTCTGTACCTTGAACAGGGCGGTGCGGGTAAAACTCTGCGCGGCGAAACGCACCACCGCTTCCGCCACTCGTTGCGGATCGCCCTCGTTTTCCAAGAGACGGTCCACCTGATCGAGGGACAGGACCCCAGCGGGCCACGTATCTGCTCCCGAAGCGCGCCTACGCGACTGAGGAACGGCCGACGCATTGGAAGGTGACACACCTGCGGTGCCCTGAGACGGATTGGACGATCGAGGAGTGGACTTGCCGGCAGCTGCTCGGGCCGCTGGGGAGCGTTCTCCGAACGCCTCGTCGGGATCTGTCCAATCGACGGGAGATTCGGCACCCAGGAGCACCTTGGCGCTTTCGTCCCACATATAGCGCGTACGGTTGAGTCGGTCGAGGAGGTGGCCGTATCGTTTCGGCAACTCCACCCGATAGTGCTTCTGGAGAGCTTCGAAGATGCGAACCTCGTTGGCGATGTGCGGCACGACCGTGCGATTGGTCAGGTAGCGGAGCTCATCGAGAAATGCCAGATGGCGTACATGAAGGGTCGCGATGTGCAGCTCTTTGTCGTCGGCCGCGAAAGGAACCGCCTCGAAGCGGGCCGCCATCTTGCCGGGTACCAGGTTGAGAACCGAAGCGTCGATGACGCGTAGCTCATCGACACCCGCGGACGATACCCGCAACTGTTCCTCCAGAGCTTGCAGCAACTCGTCCTCGCCGAGAACCTCCATCTCCAGCAAGCAGGTGCCGATTCGACCGCCCAGCGCGCGTTGGCTCTGGATGGCACGAATCAACTGCTCGCCGGTGATGCGTCCTTTCTCGACAAGAAGCTGACCCAGCTTCTTATCGATCTTGCGATGTGCGGAAGCCGAAGGTGTGTTCTGCATGGGAGTGTCCTGGCAGCCGAAGGAGAGGAAATCGTAGAAGCGCGCCAAGAGGCCGTTTCGTCATACCGTCACTGGAGAAGGGTGTCCAGATTAGCGTAAGTCTCGATATTACCTCGCTTGCGTCGGCCTGTAAAGAAACCGCCAAAGGCGGGCGGTGAGGGCCGAGCCGCGTTGAATCGCCTTTCCAGCCACTGCTATCCTGCCCGCGGAGCTTGTTTGTGAATATCGACTCTCGAAAGCCGACCCCTCGTTCCTGGACCCACAGCTGGTTGCTCCCTCTCGGGCTGACTCTCTTCTCTCTCCTGGTTCCCGCCGTTGCCGCGGCTGCGGAGTCCCCGCGGGAGAAGGAAGAGAGCCCCGTGTCGGACGCGACGTTCGCGTTTGCCCGTGCCAAGTTGCTCGCAGACCGAGGGCAGCTGACGGCTGCCGTCGAAGCCTACGAAGAGGCACTGAGATTGGGGGGCGATGCGTACAGTCTGGTGGAGGCTGCCAAGTTCCAGCTCTACCTGGCGCAGATCGCCAGAGAAGCCGCAGTGCAGACTCGCCACGTAGACCGTGCGGCCAAGCTCGTAGATCAGGCCTTCCGGTCCGAGCCCGGGAACCACGACGTTCTTCGGGTGTATGCCGATGTGCACTGGAGACGGACCGACCGGGATCCGGAGGCGTTGGATCGGGCCCGGGCCGCGTTCGAGATCCTCGCGGAGTCCGAGGACCTGCAGGCGATGACCTCCCTGGCGCAGATCTATCTCTGGCAACGACGCGCCGGCGATGCTGCGGACCTGCTCTTGCAAACCGCCGACTTGGCACCTCGAAACCGAATGATCCAGGGCATGCTGGTAGAGGCCTTGCTCGGTGCGGGCCGAGAGGGCGAAGCGGAGCAAGCTCTGGAGCTCTTGTTGGAGTTGGAGCCGACTCGTATCGAGGCCCGGATTCGCCTCGCGGAGCTGCGCAGCCGGCGCGGCGAACATCAACGAGCCATCGCTGTCCTTCAGGCCGCGCCTGACGAATTGCGGGATCGACTGCGTCTGCGCCAGGTACTGACGCGGGAGCTTCATTTGGTAGGGCGTCACCAGGAGGCCTTGACTCTCAGTAACGAGATGCTCGAAGACGATCCCCGGTCGCCAGGGTACTTCCGTCTGAGGATGTCGATCCTGGTCTCGTTGGCTCGCTACGAGGAGGCACTGGACGTCCTCGGGTCCCAACTAGCGGAAGATGACGCAGAGCAGCGTGCGAAGGACGTTCTGCTCTTGGCCCGGCTGAACGAGAGGGTAGGTCGAGCGGCCGATGCCGAGGTGCTGCTGCGTGCGGAAGTCGATTCGGCACCGGACGAGCTGAAACGAGAATTCAAGCTGGCTCTGGCCGGAATCCTCCAACGCAACGGCGATCCCGTGACGGCGGCGGAACTCGTCGTCCCCCTGATCGACGGGGCGGAACCGGAGGATCTGCCGCTGTTCGCCCAGAGCTTGGCCGAATTGCGGATCGATGCCGGTCACGTAGGAGAAGCCAGGCAGATCTTGGACGATGCCATCCTCCGCTTGGAGGAATCTGGAGCGGCGGAGCTGGCCCGTGCTCTGCGAATTCGTCAGCTTCTCGATCTCGCGGACACCGAGCAGTGGCAGGACGTTCTCGATCGGATCCCGGATCTGGACCGGCCGGAAGCACCGGAGGAGGCCCGACGCATCGCAACTCAGCTGTGGGCCGATGCGCTGGCAGCTCTGGGAAAGGCGGATGAAGCGATCGCTCAGTTGTCAGTCGGCGACGAACCGCCGGAGCTACGCGCCAAACGCTTGCAGCTGATGCTGCGACACGGTCATGCGGCCGAGGCTCACGGCGAGCTCGGAGTATTGGCGGAGAGCGGCGATCCGGAAGACCTCGTCTTCGTCGCCCGCGTGCTGCAAAGCCAGAATCTCCACGCGGACGCGGTTCCGGTGCTCCAGCGTGCGGTGGCAGCCAACGAGGAATCCGTAGCGGCCCGATTCATGCTCGGCGCCGCCTTGGAGCGCTCCGGTGACCTCGAGCCAGCCGCGAAGGTCTTCGAAGGACTCCTCGAACAGGCACCGGATCACGTTCCGACGCTCAACTATCTCGGCTACATGTGGGCCGAGCAGGGTGCCAACCTAGATCGTGCGCTCGAGCTGATCCTGCGCGCAGTTTCGGTGGAGCCGGACAACGGTGCCTACGTCGACTCTCTCGGTTGGGCCTACTATCAGCTCGGGCGATTCGACGAGGCACGTCAGCATCTGGAATGGGCATCGCGACTAGAAAGAGAAGATCCCACGGTCTTCCATCACTTGGGAGACGTCTATTCGGCGCTGGGAATGCAAGAAGAGGCGTTGGGTGCGTATCGACGGGCGCTGGAGCTGGACGCCGGGGCCGACGTGAACCAAGAGCTCAGCGAGGCCCATCGCATGGAGCTCCGCGACAAGCTGGAGAAGCTGGAACGCTCCGGGCCGTGAAGCCGAGGCGGAGCACCGCGACGATCCTGGCGTTCTGTCTGGCCGTGGGTGTCGCGCTCTCTGCATGTGTCAGCGGTACGGGCTTCCTACCGGGCGCTTCGCGGGTCGACGAGCCCTGGCAGATCCCGGACGACGCGTTTCCGACACAGCGGCTCTTTCGCATTCACTATGAGGGCCCGGAAGGGGAGCTGTCGTTCCGTTTGACGCTCTACCTGGAATCGCGGCATAGCTTCCGTATGGATGCGTCGGACACGCTCGGCCGCAAGGTCTGGAGTCTGATCGTGGCAGACGGTGGAGAGGGTCTGTGGCTCGACCACCGAGAGGACCTCTATTGCGCGATCGAGAGTGCCGAACAACAGTCATTCGTTCCCATCGCATATCTGCCTTTGATCCACCTACCGAGGTTGATCCTCGGTCGGATGCCGGCCGAACCGTACGACGACCTGCGCCGGGGGGAAGGGCTGATCTCCTACCAGGATCGGAGTGGCCAGCTCTGGAGTGGGCGCCTCGATGCCAACGGTCGGGTCCAGTGGTGGTCCTTGGTCGAAGGCGGCGCGGCCGTAGCTTGGTGGCGCCTGGAGGAAGAAGGTGACGAAGGCAGTCAGGTCTTCGTCGACAGCCGCCGCGGCCAGGAGGTCCGGTGGATCGAGCAAGTACGTGAAACGCTGGCCCAGCCCATCCCGTCCGCCGAGATCCCCCGGAACTATGATTCCGCCAGCTGTACCGCGCCGTCCGACGAAGGCCAGATTCCGAGTGGTTCCCGTACCAGTAGCGGAGCGGTGCAAGACGTCTCTGATCCACTCCGCACTCTGATTCGTGGGGACGGTTGAGAGAGCCTCGATCGAAGCATGTTGCGAACGCCCGTCGGTGGTAGGCTCGTCGGTCTCGCCAGAGAAGCTCCTGAGACAACGAACTCCGTCCGGAAACGGCTACCCGGTGGCGAGGTCCGTTCATGATCGAGACCGAGAATAGACGCCGAGTGCGTCGTGAGGAACCGAAAGATCCAGGTGGGGCCAAGGCCCTGCCGCATAGTGAGGAATCGGAGCGAGCAGTGCTCGCGGCGATCCTGCTTTCGCCTCACGTACTTCCGGTGGTCACGGCCCGCCTGGAGGCGGAGGACTTCTATCTCGAGCGCCACCAGCTGATTTTCCAGTGCATGCTGGTTCTGCAAGAAGAAGGTACGGAGATCGACCTCCGAACCCTCCAAGGCAAGCTCGAGCTGCGCAATGCTTTCGACACGGTCGGCGGCATGGCCTATTTGGCGGGCCTCGACCTCGATCTGCCCGACCTCGGCCGGATCGAATCCTACGTCGAGATCGTCAAGGAACGCTCGATCCGGCGTCGTCTGATCCAAGCGGCGCAGAAGATCACATTCGATTCCTTCGAAAGCGGACAGGAAGCGCAGGACGTCCTCGCCGAGGCCGAGAAGATGGTTCTGGGCTTGGGCGAAGAAGCCATCCGTCGAGGATTCTCGGTGCTCGGCGACGTGCTGGAAGAAACCGTCGCGAGTCTGGAGGAACGGGCCGACGGCATGATCGGCCTCGAGACCGGGTTTTACGACTGGGACCGCATCACGCAGGGCCTCGTCGCCGGAAACCTGATCATCATCGCCGGTCGTCCGGGCATGGGAAAGACCAGCTTTGCCATCAACGTGACGCAGCATGTGGCGATCCGCGGCAAGCGACCCGCTGCCATCTTCTCGTTGGAGATGGGGGAGCAGGAGCTGGCGCAACGCATCATGGCGTCGGAGTCGGATCTGCCGTTCGGAAACTTGCGTGCCGGCCAGCTGTCCGAGGGGCAATGGACCCACCTTTACGAGACGATTCGTAGCATCGACCATGCTCCGCTATACATCGACGACACACCCAATCCGACGTTGGTGGAGATCGCGTCGAAGTGCCGTCGTCTACGTGCCGAACACGGTATTGCCCTCCTGGTCGTCGACTATCTGCAATTGATGCAGGCCGGCGGAAAATACGAAAGCCGTCAGCTCGAGATCGCCGCCATCAGCCGAGGTCTCAAGCAACTTGCGAAAGAGCTCGACATTCCGGTGGTCGCGCTGTCCCAGTTGTCGCGTCAGACCGAGAGGCGAGCCGGCGATCATCGTCCGCAGCTCGCGGACCTTCGAGAGTCGGGCGCCATCGAACAGGACGCCGACATGGTCTGCTTCATCTATCGGGACGAGATCTACAACAAAGACGATCCGGACGTGAAGGGTCTGGCCGAGCTCATCGTAGCCAAGCATCGTAACGGTCAAACCGGCACGATCGACCTCGTGTTCATCGGCGAAAGCACCTCGTTCCGCAATCTCGACCGAGTGCACGAGACGCCTGGCTTCTGACGCACCCGTCAGCTCGCGCTGACAGACCAAATTGGTCGGTCGGCGGAAGGGCGAAGCAGGGTGCGGCTGCAGTGGGGGAGCCCGGATCGGCACACGACAAGAACTCCGGCTCCATACCTCGTATAGCGATATATATCGTGCTACCTTCTATTCTCACGGACGATGTTTGAATCCCGCTCACATGTCACCGTCATCCAATCCTCCCTCCGATCCCGAGTCGCACGACCTCTTCCTGAAGCGCTGGCAGCTACAACTGCGCAAGGGCTTGCTCGTCTACCTCGTGCTGGCCGTGTTGAGCGAAGGGGAGTCCTATGGCTACCGATTGATCTCCTCCCTCGGCGACTACCTGGGAAGTGACATGGCGGAAGGGACGATCTACCCACTCCTCAGCAGGCTCCAACGCCAGGGGCTGATCGAGTCTCGGTGGCAGATCATGGACTCGGGACCAGCTCGCAAGTACTACAGCATCAAGCCCGGCGGGCGTGAAGTACTGGCTGCGATGAAGGATCGTTGGGAGCAGATCCATCAGCTTCTCAAGAGGGTCTCGACCCCATGACCGTGGCCGCACCGGAGTTCCTGGAGAAGGAAGCTGTTCAGAGCTGGAGGGACTACTTTGCGCGGGTGGATGCGTTGTGCTCGGCTCTGACCGCCAGGCAGAAGCGGGACATCCAGATGGAGGTCAAAGCCCATCTCCTCGAAAGCCTTGTTCATTCCTCCGGTGCCTCGGAGATCGACCGGCTAAGAGCAGCGATGGTGCGGCTGGGATCACCCGATGCCTTCGTGCCGGGATGGGTTGCTGATTCGCTTCTCAGCGACAGCATTCCCGGAGAGGGAATTCGCAGTCTTTGGCAGCTGCTGAAATGGAACGCAAGGCGGGGGATCAGCAGGCTTTTGGCGTCCCTGGCATTGGGATTCGGCTATTTCGTGGCGTTCTATCTATTTGTCATGGCTTCGCTGAAGCCCATCTTCCCTGAGAACGTCGGGTTGATCACCACCGGCGATGGACTGACGTTCCTCGGTTATGTCGACAGTACCGAGATGGTCGATCACCTCGGTTACTGGTTGGTGCCGCTGGGCTTTGGCCTCTCGTTTTTCTTGATTTGGTTCCTGGGTCGGATGGTCGGTCGCTTGTCGCGGGAAGACTGAAATGGGCTTGGAGAGTCCTGAAGGTCGCTGTGCGTCTAAATACCTCGGTTAACGATATAGATATGAGTGTTATCTATTTTAAGGGGTGTGCAACACAGGAATACCGACACTCGAGCAAACACAGCTCACCAGCGTTCACCCACCTACTCACGTGGCGCGTCTTGCAGGTGCGCTGCCGTCCATGGAGGACGACATGACTCAGATTCGCAGAATCGTCTGCTGCTTGACCCTGTGCTCGCTCATCGCCACCGTTCACGTTTCCGCCGGAGAACTGATCTGGCCCGACTCACGCGCCGCAGAGATCGCTCGCGAGTACATCGACTCCTTCAATTCGAATGACTTCGAAACACTCCGCGACTTTGCGGCCAAGTATCGATCAGAGAAGGCTCTAGCAGAACGCTCAGCCGACGCTCGCGCGGAGCGTCGGCTTCAGATGTTCCAGCAGATCGGTCTTCTGATACCGGTGGTGATCACGAAAGAGAAGTCCGACAGTCTGACGCTGAAATGCCGGGCCGGCTCGGATGGCCTTTGGCTTCGCGTGAAAGTAAAGCTGCAGGACGAAGCGCCGCACAAGCTGGCGTACGTGGAGATGGCGCCCACGTCGGCTCCGGCTCCAAAGGAAGACGAGCTATTGGACGACCGGAACCAAACTGTCTCGCTCGCCGCGGTGCTCGAGACGGTGCGCAAGGAGTCCGGTGCGCCAGGTCTAGCTGCCGTGGTCATCGAAGGAGGTGAAGTGGTTGATCTCGCCGTCGCCGGGCTGCGGTCGATGGATTCGGCAGACCCGATCAAGCCCACGGATCGCTGGCACATAGGCTCGATCAGCAAGTCGATCACGGCGACGATGATCGGATCGCTCGTGGAGCAGGATGTCCTCCGCTGGGAAACCACCATCGGGGATGTGTTGGGAGAGCTTCCGATGAACGAAGCCTATCGGGGCGTGACCGTCGCGCAGCTGCTCAGGCATCGTGGTGGGTTCGCGCCTTACACGGTCGTCGATGAGGAGGAAGAACAACGCCTGGCAGGGCACCCTGGGAGTCCGGGGGAGCAGCGCGAGCGTTTTGTAAAGCAGCTACTCCTTGAGAAACCAGCGGGCGACATCGGCGAGTTTCTGTACTCCAATGCGGGCTACACGGTCGTCGCGCACATGGCGGAACGGCTTGCGGCCAAGGAGTGGGCATCGCTGCTGAAGGACCACGTTTTCGGTCCCGTGGGGATGACCCGGGCCGGCACCGGATGGCCTGCAGCGCTCGGACGATCCAACGAGCCGAGAGGACACCGGAGCGACGGCGGCGAGTATCGACCGCAGCCACTTACCGAGGCCGAGCTGGGCGCCTATCTGGCGCCTGCACGCGACCTTCACATGTCCATCGGCGACCTGGCCTCCTACGCGATCGCTCATCTCAACGGTCTCGCCGGAAGCGATGGCTTTCTGCGAGCCGAAACGATTCGCTATCTCCATCAACCGCGCGACGATACCGAGTCATACGCCTGCGGTTGGATGCTGAGCGAGTCGGGCCACGGCAGAGTACATGGTCACGCCGGGAGCGCAGGCACGTGCTTCGCTCAGCTCGAGATCTTCCCTGAGTCGATGCGCGGTATCGTCGTGGTCACGAACATCGGCTTGGAGGGAGCGGGTCTCGGGCAGCGTGTTTCTGAGCTCGTGAGACAGCGGTGGTCGAGTCCGGCGGAGACGGGGCGTTCCCACCGATAGCCAGATCTGATCGTCAGAGCTCGATCTCCATTTCAGGATGACGGTCGCGGGAATTCGCCACGAGGAAGCGGGCGTATCGCCCTGCCCGGCTGGAGGCGCCGGATTCGAACCAACAAGCTCTTCCGCGGTACTTGCTGCGTATAATCGGCCGGTCGAGCCAGTCAACACGCCCTGTACCGTCAGCGCGCCCGAACCCCACCGGCCCACGCCGCCGCTTCAAGGAGAATTTCATGTACCGTACTCTCGCCATGCTCTACAGCGGAGGCCACAAAGGCGCCGAGGCGGCCTTCGGCCGCCACGCAGAAGCCCACGGCGTGCCGGAAGTGACACTGAGCTTCGAGGGCCACACCATGGTCCGTGAGACAAACGTCAGGGTGCTATCGGATGCGGAGCTTGCCAAGGGTGACGTGTCGATGGAGATCGTGTCGCGCCACATGGGTCGCACCTACAGCAGCGCCGAGAAGATTCGTCGGGTGATTCAGTCGATCTTCCATATGGTCAACTCGGCCCAGCACGTCTTCGCGATCGGCTGGATCCAAGCCGACGATACGGTCAAGGGCGGGACCGGCTGGGCGGTCGAGCTAGCGAAATTCTTCAATCGGGACGTCAGTGTCTACGATCAAGATCGGAACCAATGGTTCACTTGGATCGATCATTCCTGGCAACCTGACGAACCGACGATCCCGCACAAAGCGTTCTGCGGCACGGGCACTCGGAACCTCACGGCTGACGGCGAGAAGGCCATCGAGGCACTCTTCGACCGCTCCTTCGGCCAACAAGCTGTGTCCGGCGACGCTGCCTGAGGTCTCTACAGCTCGGGATCGTGACCCGTGATCCGACGGAACGCCTCGACGTAGCGCTCCAGTGTCCCACGAACGACCTCCTCCGGCAGCTCCGGCGGCGTCGATTCGTGGTCCCAGCCCTCGGCGTCGAGCCAGTTCCGGACGTATTGTTTGTCGAAGGACGCCGGCTCGGTCCCTGGTTTCCACCCGTCGGCATCCCAGTAGCGTGAAGAGTCGGGGGTCAGAACCTCGTCGATCAAGTACAGGGTGTCGTCCAACTGCCCAAACTCGAACTTGGTATCGGCGAGCAGAAGTCCACGTTTCGAGGCGTGATCGCGCCCTACGGAGTAGATCTCCAGCGTCGTGTCGCGAAGACGGATTCCGAGGTCTTCGCCGACGCCTCGCAACAGCGTGACGAATTCTACGTTCTCGTCGTGACCGGACTCGGCTTTCGTGGCCGGAGTGAAGATCGGTTCCTGTAGCCGTTCGGCGCGTCGCAGCCCGCGGGGCAGCTCGATACCGCAGGTGCGTCCGGTCTCTGAGTACTCGCTGAACGCGCTTCCCGCGAGATAGCCGCGGGCCACACATTCGAACGGCACGACTTCGGTCTTCCGAACCCACACCGCTCGCCCACGAAGCTCGTCGGCGTAGGGCCTCGCCACGTCCGGAAAGTCGTCGGGCTCGGTTGCCAGAAGATGATGAGGCACGATGTCCGCGAGCCGCTCGAACCAGAAGTTGCTCAGCTGGGTCAACACTTTGCCCTTGCCGGGGATCGCCGGCTGGAGGACATGGTCATAGGCCGAGATGCGGTCGCAGGCGACGATCAGCAGCGTGTCACCGAGGTCGTAGACATCACGGACCTTTCCCCGCCTTGGCTCGCCGAGAATTGGAAAGCTCGACCATGCGAGTGCGGTTTCAGCCATCGACCAGCGCATCCTGAGGAGCGGTACCAGTGTCGTCGAGCTGCGAGGAGGCCGCCTGCTTCTTGGCTTCGACAGTCTTGGCAAAGAGGCGTTCGAGGTGATTGAGCAGAGGTTGACTCGGGATCTCTTTGAGCGCATCGTGATCCCAATGGCTGCCGTCGACGACCTCGAAGACCGGGCTGGTTTCGAGTCCCTTGAACTTGGCTAGTCCCAGTTTGCGTACGCCCACCAGGAAGCTGTGCCCGCCTTCCTCGAGGTGGAAGCCGATGAACCCGCGCCCGTGCTGCCGAGCGTAGTACATCGTTTCGAAGGCGCCGAGATCGGCGAGAAAGGGCTCCGTCGCGACCAGGCCTTCGTTGATCAGTGTCGAGGTCTGGTTGATATACGCGAAGAATCGGCGCGCTTCGTCGATCTTCGAAACCAGATCCTGGTTCCGCTGCAACATCGGACCGAAGAATTGGTTGACGGCAGTGTCGGAGTATCCCTGCGACACCAGATAGGTCTTGAATGCCTCTACTTCCTGCGTTTTCTTGCCGGTCGTCAGTCGGGACAGCTCGACCAGGCCGTGGCCGAAGAACTCGTAGCGGGGCTCTCCTCCCCTACTGTCGGGCTCCAGTGGCAACAGTCTGTACTCGCCGAAATTGAGCGCGATGCGTAGACCGCGGTCGAACGGATAACTGCGCTCATCGACGAACTCCGGGTAGAGACGCTGAATGTGTATCGCGAGCGCGAGCATTCTCCGAGGGTTCCTTCCCGAATAGAACGCCCCGTCGCCCAGGTACTTTTCCAACTTCAGACTCAAACTCGAAGCCAGACTGTTGACCCTGCGTTGGAACTGCGCGGAAAGCCGAAACGCCTGATCCAAGGCCGTTCTCTCCGCTCTACCCAACATCGATAGCGTGGACGAGAAATCCGTGATGTCGTAGACAAGTCCGTACCGCTGCACGACGGGGTTGACGACCCAGGGCAAACCGAAGTCCACCGGTCGGGTCACCGGTGAGAGCTCGAGCTCTGGTGGACCGACCCAGGTTGCGTTGGTGTTTCGTTGCCTTGCCAGAAGCTTCTCCCCCTCGCGTTCCAGGGGTAGGAGCATCTTTCGCATAGCCACCAGGATCTCGAATTCCTTGATTTTGTCGAGAAGGCCTTCCCAGACCTGTATCTGAGCGTCGGTTGGGAACGTATCGCCGTTCCAACGCGGATGGCGGGACAGGAATGTCATCCAACCCTTCCGCATCAGGACCTGCGCGGGATCCGGCTCTGCGGCGCCAGCGATCTCCGCTGCGGCTCGTACGGTGGCATCGGTGCGGAGAAGGCGGTCGTGCCAGGAGTCGAGTGCTTTGACCCGCTGTTTCAGGTCACGCGCATCGATCTTCAGGCAGCCGGAGAAATAGCTGGACAGCTCGGTCAGATCGGGGGAAACGTAGTCTTCGGTGAAAACCAAGACGTTGTCCCGCATCAACGCCAGCAAGCCAGGGAAGAGCTCGTCTTCACCCACCTCCATCTCGGGCGCGAGTCGGTGGGCGATGTCGTAGGTCAGCGTGGTGATCCGATCGATCCACTTGAAGTAGACCTTGTACTTGATGTCGTTGCCGTGCTCGCGTCCGACGACCGAATGGTCCCGCCGGAGGCCCCGAGGGATATCGCATATGGCACGGCAGACCGTGTCGGAGTGATGCAGCCAAAAGACCCCGACATAGTCGCGTCCGACACTCGACACGGTGGCGTTGTCGAGCACCTGATCCAGGAAAGACCGGTAGCTCTCCCAGATCCGCGCGTAGGCCTTGGAATCGAAGCTTGCGCGGGTGTGGTACGCCACCTGCACTTCGATCTCGGCATCGACATAGGCGAGGAATCGCTGCTCGAGCTTTTCCAGTGTCCGGCCCTGGGCGATCGGGAATCCCACCAACGGCGTTGCCGATTCGTCCTTGAGGTAGATCTTCTGCGGCTGTGGGACGATCTCGTCGATCTGCGGTACTACCCGCCGGATCTCTGTTGGTTCGGGCTTGAGGAATGCAAAGGAGCCTCGGCAGAGCTGATCCAAGGCAGACACGGACATGACCTCTCGATGCCTCTCAGGAAGGTGTGTGTGACGGATCGTTCGAGAACCTACGAAGTACAACCGTATAACATCCGCAGAGTCCTTCGGCCTCGGATCGGATCTCGAGGAACCTGCACGACTCCCGGATCGACAGCCATTCCCAGCCGCCACGAATCCCGTCGAGAAATCGGGGCAAGACCTTCAGGTATCCCACCGCTGCTCGAAGTCTCGGACCTGACGATCCGGTGCGAGTCGGAGGCTTCCTCTCCGCATGTCTCTGGAGCGGCTATCGTACGGGGCATCGACCTGACCATGCAGCGAGGCGAAGCCATGGCGCTGGTTGGCGAGTCGGGTTGTGGCAAGACGTTGACTTGCCTGGCGATTCTAGGCGCCCTACCGAGAGGTGTGCGAAGAACCGCCGGCCTGGTTCGCATCGACGGAATCGAGCTGCCGCCATCTGGTACCGGAGATTCTTGGAGGCGGGTCCGAGGACGCAGACTGGCGATGGTGTTTCAAGAACCGTCCGCCGCGCTCAATCCGGTCTTACGGATTGGAACCCAGTTGCTCGAGGTGTTGCGGCAACGCGGTCCTGAGGGGCGGCGTCGGACCCGCCGGGAGGCCTATCGAACCGGCGTCGAGTGGCTGGAACGCGTTGCGTTGCCAGATGCGGCACGGCGCTGGCGTAGCTACCCTCACGAGCTTTCCGGTGGCCAGCTTCAGCGGGTCATGCTCGCCATGGCGCTAGCGGCGGGAGCGGATTTGCTGGTAGCCGATGAACCCACAACGGCTCTCGACGTTACCGTGCAGGCGCAGATTCTCGAGCTACTGAAGACACTGCGACACGATCTGGGGCTGACCCTTCTCCTCGTGACGCACGACCTGGCCGTGGTCTACCAAACCTGTGAGTCCGTGGCGATCATGGAAGCCGGCCAGATCGTGGAGCGGGGAGCGACCGAAGCCTTGTTCTCTCGGCCCGAACACGCCGTCACGCGGCGTCTGCTGGCTGCGGCCGCGGGAACGACCGGTGTCTGAGCGGCGACCGGTCTTGGTGGCGGATGGATTGGTGAAGCGTTTCGCGCTGCGCGAGGGACTTCGTGCCCATCGACTCCAAGCTCTTCGCGAGGTCAATCTCGAGGTCTACGCCGGAGAGTGCCTTGCTTTGGTGGGGGAGTCGGGTTGTGGCAAGACGACCTTGGGAAAGTGCCTCGTGGGGCACTTGACACCCGATGAGGGGTGCGTGATGCACGAAGGGACGGACCTGTCCTCGCTTCGTGGAGCCGCGTGGCGGCGGCGCAGGCGGCGGCTGCAGTTGGTCTTTCAGGACAGCTCGCAGGCCTTCGATCCGCGGCTGACGATCTTCGAGTCTCTGGCTGAGGCTTTGCCTCGCCCCAAACGGATGCGGGAGCAAGCGGCTGACTTGCTCGCTGCGGTCGAATTGGACGAGACGATGCTCGATCGTCTGCCGCATCAGCTCTCTGGCGGCCAACGCCAGCGGTTGGGCATCTTGCGGGCGCTTGCCGCCGAGGCCGACGTCGTGGTGCTCGACGAGCCGGTCTCGGCTCTCGATGTGTCTTTGCGGGATCAGATCCTCGATTTGCTCAGCAGCCTGCGCCAAAGTCATGACCTGGCGCTCGTGTTCATCGGTCATGACCTCGGAGCGGTACGGAAGGTCGCCGATCGTGTCGCCGTTCTGTATTCGGGGCGTATCGTCGAGATCGGCTCTGCAGAAGAGGTCCTCTCGCATCCCAGCCATCCGTATACTGCCGCGCTACTCGAGGCGGTACCGCGTCTCGGTCCGCGTGCCGAATCCCCGCGACCGCTCGCTGGTGACGTCCCGAGTGCCATCGCGCCTCCTCCGGGTTGCGCGTTCCATCCGCGTTGTCCGAAGGCCGAAGAACGATGCCGAATCGAGCTACCGATGTTACGGTCACCGGACTCATTGCCGCAGCCGAGCACACGGAGCTCAGCAAACCAACGGGTGGCCTGTCATTTCCCGAAGCGCCCAGCCTGATCGTCAGATCTGAGCTCCTGTTCGTCCCATTCGCGTATGGAACATTTCAAGCTTTGCATCGTAGGACAAACAAACGCCGTGCGTCTCCGGACAGTATTACCGGAAGCGCCGTCCGCCCACGGCCGACCACAGCGCCTCACCCCATGGAGCCCATAATGAAACTACCGTCTGAGATCAGTCGAACCTCTATCGGTTCGGCCTCCCCATTGCACTTCGAACGCATCTCTCTGTTGTTTTTCTTCGGCCTTCTTCTGGCCGTGGTCTCGCCGATGTTGGCGGTGGATGGAGAGCTCGCGGTTCCCACGACACCCAGCGGCGATGCCGTAGCGGCTACGATCGAGGCATCAAACGATGCGCTCGAGCTACCTCTGGATCGTGCCATCGTGTTGGCGCTGCGTCACAACATTGGCTTGGTGGTGCAACGCTATGGCCGTGAACGGTCGCTGCTGGGCATCGACGCGGCCCAAGGTATCTACGATTTGAACTTGACGGCCGATCTCCGCACCTCGACGTCTTCCTCGCCGCAGACTTCGTCGCTGCAGGAGACTCAGGGCGTGCTCAGTGACGAGAACGATCGCTGGAACTTCTCGCTCTCACAGCTGACTTCATGGGGCGGTGGTCTTCAGTTCAATTCCAACAACCGCAGTCAGGAAACATCCGACCGGACGCAGTTGATCAATCCGTTGTACAACGCGGATGCCAGTCTGTTCTTCCAGCAACCCCTACTGCGCAACTTCGGCCGTGATGCCACGAATCGGAACATCATCGTGGCACGCAAGGACTCGGCGATCTCCCTCGAGGCTTTCCGTTCCAACGTCGAGTCGGTCGTACGACAGGTATCGGACATCTACTGGGATCTGGTCGCGGCCCAGGAACAACTGGACGTGTCGCAAGAGAGCTTGGAGCTGGCGCGCGAGCTCCATGAAATGAACCGTATTCAGGTCGAGGTCGGCACCTTGGCACCCTTGGAGATGGTCCAGTCGGAGGCCGGTGTCGCGGCCAGGGAGGAGGAGATCATCCGTCAGCAGGCGGCCGTCGAGGACGCAGCCGACGGTCTGCGACGTCTTCTGAATCTGGAGGTTGGGAACCTTTGGGACGTCCCGATTCAGCCGGTCACCGACCCGGAGATCGACCACGAGCCGATCGATCTCAAGCAGGCCGTAGATCTCGCACTGGAGCACCGGGCCGACGTGATCCAACAGCGTCTGGAGATCGAAAAGCGGGAACTCGATGCACGGATCGCCCAACGGAACAAGCTGCCGCAGGTGGACCTGACGGCAGGTATCGGCTACAACGGCACCAACGTCACGATCGACCGCGAGGCCGGCACCCTGATCGACGATGGCTACAGCGGCGCCCTTCAGCAGATCACGGATCGGGACTTCGAATTCTGGTCGGTGCAGTTCAACGTTTCCTATCCGATCCAGAACCGCGACGCCAAGGCTCGGGCTGCGCAAGCGGAGCTATTCCTCGAGCAAGGCGAGTGGGCCCTGCGCGACCTGGAGAACTCCGTGCTGGTGGAAGTGCGCCGTACCGCCCGTGCCGTGGATACCGCAGCGAAGTCCATCGAGTCGGCCAGGGTGTCGAGCAAGCTGGCGCGCAAGAACCTCGAAGCGGAGCAGAAGCGCTACGAGAACGGCCTGTCCACTTCGTTCACGGTGCTGCAGATTCAAGAGGATCTGTCGGAAGCGCTGAGTCGTGAGGTCAGCGCGGTCATCGGCTATCGCAAGGCCCTCGCTGCCTATCAGCTTTCGATCGGCCGCCTGCTCGACGAGTTCGGCGTCACCCTGGACGATCCGACCTCCGACGACTGAGTAGGAAGCTCACCCGGCACGACGAGAGCTTGCCGCGCCTCATGCGAATGCGCGGCAAGCTCCTCCGTGCGTACCTGCCACTCCGGACTCTCCGCTGCGGCGATGTCTCGTAGCAACCGCTCGCAACACAACCGGCGAGATTCGGCCGGTGCTACGGGCAGGTCCCGGGATCTGGTGCGACCGGAAACGCCACCGTATCTCCCGCACTGGCCATGTTCCCGTCCGCGTTGAAGTACACCCGGCGGGCGCAGGTCGCCTTGTCGGTCACGGTCATGGTGAACTGCTGGTTGGTGAGGGCGCCGTAGTAGACCCAGAAATGCTCGTTGAGACAGCGCGCATCCAAGACCTTCACCAGTAGCTCGAGATTGTCCGGTCCGAAGAACCAGAACTTGCCGGTGTCAGACGTCTGAGGCTCGCCGACTCCTATGCCCTGGTCGTTGATCGTCTTCCACTCGACGTCGACCTGGAATCGCCCACCCTGCAGGCAAAGGCTGGGGCCGTCCTCTTCGCAAGGCTCGTCGACTTCGCATGCTGTGTCGAGGCCCTCGAGAGCCGGCTGGAAGAAGGAATCGGCCAATCGCTCATAGCCGGCTGCGTTGAGATGGTAGCCGTCGGCATCGTAGAAGTTGTCGAAGAGATTCGGTATCTCGAGCAGATCGTGGAAGGGGTCAGCGAACGGTACGGCTTCCATCGCAGCGATCTCTTCCAGCCTCTCGGACAGCAGCGCGGCACGACCGTTGCGGTTCATGCCGTCGACGTTCGGGCCGTAAGGGACGATCGAGGAATAGACGGGCGTCCACCCTGCGGCCGCGACCTTGCCCGCAATGAGCTCGAGATTGTCCGCGACAGTCTCGACGCCAATGGGAGGGTTACCCTGGGAGATGTCGTTGGTGCCTTCCATCACGACGACGACACCCGTCTGCCCTTGGAACGTACCTTCAGCCAGGACATCGTCGATACGACTCACACCTTCGCTCGCATGCTCGCCGCAGATCCCGCGAGGAAAGACGGTGACGGTGCGTCCGGCGCCGATCAGCTGATCTTCCAGATGCTCGCCGTAACCCTTGGCGGTGGCGACCGGGTTGTCACAGTCGACGCCTGGCTCGCGGAAGCCGATCGAAATACTGTCGCCGAAGGCGATGACCGGCGTGGTCTGGGCCGTGGTCGTCGCAGCGCACAGCATCGTGGTAGCCAGTGCGAGGCAACGAACGTAGGGGAGGGATCGAATCGACATGGTGAGTTGGCTTGCCGCAGATCGATGAAACGTCGGGCCGCGGACTCAAGCTCACGGCTTCAGATGGAGACCCGGTCCCGGTCAAGCTCGAGTGTCCGAGGCCTACCGGTGTGCGCTCACGGCAGCTCCTGCTGACCGCTGGGGAAGTGTAACGATGGGCGGTCAAGAAATGCTAGTGCAGCAAATCTGATGGGCCCGCAGCACTCCGGTCACGGGCGGCCACTGTCCATGTAGATCCGAGTGCCAGCTGACGCGCTCCATCTCGATGTATCGAGATCTGACCGCACCGACAGTCAGTCGCTACCGATGGCAACCCGAAGCTCTTGTGAGGCGATCAAGCCGGAAGACTCTCCGGCTCCGTCCTGGATGTGTCGGAAGGGTGAGCCATCGCACTCGTGGTCCGGGCCCTTGAGAAGCTTGGTGCCGGAGGGGGGACTCGAACCCCCACATCCTTGCGGATAACGGATTTTGAATCCGTCGCGTCTACCAATTCCGCCACTCCGGCTGGATGGGCCCGCGGGCTGCTGTCCGGTGAGACAGCGGCGGCGGCAGCGCTAGATGCTAGGTCTACGGCTGCTCGCTGTCAATGAGGGTCATTCACGAGCGCGAAAGACCGTCAGATCCTGGAACCCGTCGACCCCACCGGACTCATGTCGCAGAAGGTGAAAGTGGGGTCCGAAGATCGAGCCGAGCCCTTCCTTGGTATGGAATGCACCTCGGGCGTTGAACTCCTCGGAGTCGGCCTGTGCCGGGTCGAAGAAGAATCCGTTGCGAGAAAGCGCTTCGCGATGTGCGGGAATGTCGACTTGCTCGAAGCCGGTCAATGCGTGAGGCCCCATAGAGGTGACGAGGACCAGCCCGCCGGGGCGCACGACCCGTGCCACTTCCGCCGCCCATCGATCCTGTTCCGGTCGGTCGAAATGGGTGAAAACGGAAACCGCGTAGAGGCCGTCGAAGTGATGGTCGGGGTAGGGCAGCGGAGGATTGATCTCGTTCACCTCGACCGCCAGGTCTGGGAGCGCTCCGCGCAGCCACTCGATGCTTTGGAAGTCGATATCGCACCCTTCCAGAAGCCATCCGGTGTCGAGCAGAAAGCGAAGCGTCCGACCCAAACCACAGCCGAAGTCCAGAACACGCGGTGGCGAGTCTCCGAGACTGCCGAGGCCGGAGGAAGACAGGGCAGATCGGACGGCTTCGGCCGTGGCACAGCCGACCTGCAAGTACTCCCAGATCCACGGCGTCATTTGAACCGAGCGCAGCATGTGGCGCGGCGGTAGCGGGGCGCCAGGCGTGCGCCAACGAGCCCAGGAGTCGACGGCGCTTCGACGTGCGTGGCCGATCGGATAGCGAATCGACGCGGGAAGCAATCGATGGTAGATCTCTTTGAGCGTCACGGTTTCCACACAGAGAAAGGCGATCAAGCGAGGGTGAAGGACGCCTCTAAGGCTTGCAAATTGGCCGATTTTGAGGTATCTTACGCCCTCGCAGAGCGGTCGATTTCAGGCCGGGGCGCGCCGTTCGTCGGCTGCGTTCTTCGCTGATCCGAGAGGTTCGAGGGGACCGGGATGGTTCGAGGGTCGAGTCCCAGACCGCAAGTTCCCTCGACATCCGACGGCGGCGTCGAAGTCAGAAGCGCCATCTGCGACTCCTACCCGATCGGCATCTCCGCCGTCGCGTTCGCGCCTGGAGCGCCGCGAAGGCGAGCCGACGACTCTTCTCTGCTACACATTCCAAACTATCCTTCCTCCTGCTCCGGTCGTCGTACCGGCGTCCACCGCCAGAACACGAGGCGGTGCGGCAGCCGATCGATGCCGGTCCCCGAGAGGAAGCTGCACCGTATCAAAAGGGGACTCACGTGACATTCGAGGTCGGACAGAAAGTCGTCTACCCGAACCATGGCGTCAGCGTTGTGGAGGAGATCTCCTCGACCACCTTCGACGATCAAGACAAGACCTTTTACCATCTACGTTTGCTCTCGAATAACTCGAAGGTGATGGTTCCCGAGGAGAATCTGAATCTCGTAGGACTGCGCCCACTGGGTGATCAGGGTGAGATCGATCATCTGATGGCGATCATGGAAGATGGCAACATCGACACTTACAAGGACTGGAAGGGTCGATACAAGCAGAACCTGGACAAGATGAAGACCGGCCGCCTGCTCGAGGTGGTCGAAGTGCTCAAGAATCTCTCTTTGGTGAGCCAGAAAAAGAGTCTGTCGTTTCGCGAGAAGAAGATGTACGAGCGCGCGAAATACTTCATCGTTTCCGAGGTGGCTCACGTCAAAGACGTAGAGGAGCCCGAGGCCGAGGTCATCGTCGAGAGCGCCTTGGAGCGTAGTCTGGAGAAGATGGCGAAGGCGAAGAAGGCGAAGTCGAACGGCAAGGCCACAAAGTAAGACGAGACGTAGACGTCGTGACTCGCGATCACCTACTCGTCCTTCTGATCGGTCTCCTCTCCGGGTTCATTCTCGGCTACATCGCGCATGAGGTGATGGCGGCCCGTCAGCCTGTTCCCGCCTTTGCCGGCGGTGGCCAGGCCGCGCAACAGGCCGCTCCACCTCGATCCGCGCAGCCTGGAACCGCGGCGCAGCAAGCGCCTGCGGGTATGGAGGAAGTTCAGCGGCTGCGCGCCCATGTTGCCGAGAATCCAGATGACTTGGAGGCTGTCCGCATGTTGGCGGACTTGAACTACGACATCGCGAATTGGGGGCGGGCCGTAGAGCTCTATCGTTCCTATCTGGATCAACGTCCCGAGGATGTCGACGTGGCCACGGATCTGGGTGCTGCGCTCCGCCACTTGGGCCAGCCGGAGGAAGCGCTCGCGCTCTTCGATCAGGTCCGCGTACAACGCCCCGATCACTGGCAGAGCTTGTACAACCAGATCCTCGTTCTGGCATTCGACCTCGGCCGTCTCGACGATGCCTGGGAAAGGGTGCAGGAGTTGCAGGAGTTGCAGCCGGGCAATCCGGACGTGATTCGCCTGGCCACGGAGGTGGAGCGGCGTCGCGCCACAGCGTCCTGATCGGCGGTTCCATGCTCCTGCGGCCCGGCTGGGTGCGTCATGAGCTTTCCGTACCAGAGCCGGTTGTGAGTGCCGATCGATGACCGCGGGTTCTCGGAGTGATCCAGAGCCGAAGAGTCGTAGCTTCGTATCCGTAGCGGTACCGCTACCTCTTCCCGAACTGACCTACGGTATCCCTGCCGGACTTCGAGGTGAGGTCCAGGCGGGATGCCGGCTTCGGGTTCCGGTCGGAGCGCGTCAAGTCGTGGGCTTCGCGACCGCATTGACTGGCAAACCCCCGGAAGACGTTCCGGAAGCCAAGATCAAGGATGTTCTCGAGCTCCTGGATCGGGAGCCGGTGCTGCCAGCGGAGCTGATCGAGCTCGGCCGCTTCGCGTCGGACTACTACCTGGCTCCGCTCGGAGAGACGCTGCGGACGATGGTGCCGACAGATCTCCCCCCCTGGGGTGACCGTAGGGTGTCTCTTACCGACGCGGGTGCCGTCGCTCCGATGTCCGATCCTTGCCAAGCTGCGATCCGAAACCACCTCTTGCTCCAGGGTCGGATGCGCTTGGCCGAACTACAGGGAAGTCTCGGCATCCCCGGGTTGTCACGGCATGTAGAGACGATGCGCCGGGAAGGGCGCGTCTCGGTGGAAGATCCAGCAGCCCGCGGCATGCGTTGGGTCCGTGCGGTCGAGTTGTCGCCTGGCGACATCGACGCTCTCCTGGGTGAGGTCGGGCGTTCCAAGAAGGGCAGGGAGGTGGTCGAGTACCTGAAGGCCGTGGAACGCCCGGTCGCGGTACGCGATGTGGCCGGCACCGTCGGCTGCGGCAAGGGCGTGATCCGCAGGCTGGTGAAGTTAGGCGTCCTGAGAGAGTTCAGTCAGCCCGCACGGCTGTCGTTGGAACGTCATCGCATGCAGCTGGCTGAGGAACGCGAAGAGTTCGTTCTGCGAACCGATCAGGAGAATGCCGTCGAGGCGTTGAACGGAGCCATAGGGAACCGCCAGTACTCTCCTTTCTTGATTCATGGCATGACCGGTTCGGGCAAAACCGAGGTCTATCTGCGCGCAACGGCACGTTGTCTCGAGCTCGGTCGTTCGGTCATCGTCATGGTGCCGGAGATCGCATTGGTGCCCTCCCTCGCGTCGGAGCTGCGGGCCCGCTTCGGTGCTGAGCTGGCCATCTTGCACTCCAACCTGTCCAACGCCGAGCGACAGCAAGAGTGGGAACGCATCCGGCGCGGCGAAGCGCGCGTGGTGCTGGGACCACGGTCGGCGCTATGGGCACCTGTCGCGGATCTCGGTTTCATCGTCGTCGACGAGGAACACGAAGGTGCATACAAACAAGACAAAGCACCGCGGTACAACGGGCGGGATCTGGCCTTGTGGCGGGCGCGCCGCCATGGCGCCACAGCAGCGTTGGTCTCGGCTACGCCGAGTCTGGAAAGCCGCAGAAACACGCAGACCGGAAAACTGGGGTTCCTGGAACTGACGGCACGCGCCGGACGGGCCCAGCTACCTGAGGGGATTCTCGTCGATCTCCGGAAGGAAAAGGGATCGGAAGAGACCGGCGAGCTGTACTTCTCTGGCGTACTGCAAGCGGAGATCCGGCGTGCTTTGACAGCGGGTGATCAGATCGTGCTGCTGCGGAATCGCCGAGGCTATGCGCCGGTCTTGCTGTGCCGGGCCTGCGGTGAAGACTTCCAGTGCCCGGACTGTGGCCTTCCGATGACCTACCACCTCCGGGGACACCGTCTGGAGTGCCACTATTGCGGCCACGGCGCACCGGCACCCCTCTCTTGTCCAGCCTGTAGCGAAGCAGCACTGGAGCCCATCGGCGCCGGCACGGAACGAGTCGAGGAACGATTCAAGGAGTTGTTTCCGGATGCGGAAGCTGATGTCCTCGACGCGGACTCAGCCCGCCGGACCGGCGGCGCGGCGGCCGTGCTGGAACGGTTCGGCCGGGGCAAGTCCCAGGTCCTGATCGGAACGCAGATGGTGGCCAAGGGGCACCACTTCCCGCGCGTTTCTCTGGCCGCTGTCCTGTTCGCCGACACCTACCTGCGCTTTCCGGACTTCCGCGCAGTGGAGCGTACCTACTCCTTGCTCACCCAACTCGCGGGCCGAGCGGGGCGTGGCGAACGGCCGGGGCGCGTGGTCATTCAGACCTACCAGCCCGATCACTACGCCATTCGTTCCGCTCTGGCGCACGACGATCGCGCTTTCGCGGTCGAGGAGATGCGGTACCGCCGCACCTTCCACTATCCGCCCTTCACTCGCATGGTAGCGATTCTGGCCCAGGACAAGGAAAACCAGCGCGCGGAAAGCGCGCTCCGTCGTCTGGCCGATGCCCTTTCTCGTGATCGTCTGGTCCAGGAAACCCGCATCCTCGGTCCGACGCCCGCTCCCATGGAGAGGCTGCGTGGCAAATGGCGCTGGCAGATGATTCTGCGGGGGCCCTCGAGTGTGCGGCTACGGCGGTCGGTGGAGGCGGCTCTAGAGGGGCTCCAGCCCGCCACGAGGCAACTATTGACGGTCGATGTGGACCCCTACGATCTGCTTTAGACCCCGCTTCGGTTCGCCTGATTGACGCTTCGGAGGGCAACTGCTAGCTTCCCACCGATGGCGACGACCGAACAGAATTTCGAGCAGCCCCTGGTCGACTTGCGGCGCAGAATCGAGGAACTACAGGGCTATCCCGAGGGCGGCCACGATGCCGAAGTGGAGCGTCTTCGCCGGACTCTCGACAAGTGTACGCGCGAGGTGTTCTCGAACTTGAATCGCTGGCAGAAGACGTTGGTGGCTCGTCACTTCGACCGGCCGTACACACTCGACTATGTCGAGCATCTGATGAGCGACTGGATCGAGATCCACGGCGATCGTAGGTTTTCCGATGACCCTGCCATCGTGACCGGATTCGCCACCTTCCGAGGCCGTTCGGTATGTGTCGTCGGGCACCAAAAGGGGCGTGGCACCAAGCAACGGATTCGTTGCAATTTCGGCCAGCCTCGACCTGAGGGGTACCGCAAGGCTCTAAGGGCTTTCGAGCTGGCGGAGAAGTTCGACTTGCCAGTTCTGACGTTCGTCGACACACCGGGTGCCTACCCCGGCATTGGTGCCGAAGAACGAGGTCAAGCCGAAGCGATCGCCCGAAACCTGGTCGAGATGGCGTCGCTAAAGGTGCCCGTCATCGTGACGGTCACCGGAGAGGGTGGCTCCGGTGGTGCGCTGGCGCTCGGTATCGGAAACCGCGTATTCATGCTCCAATACTCGATCTACTCCGTGATCTCCCCGGAGGGCTGTGCCGCGATCCTCTGGAAGGATCAGAATCGCAAGGCCGATGCCGCCGAAGCGTTGCGGCTCACCGCGCCTGACCTTCTCGACCTGGGCGTCGTGGACGGAGTCATCGACGAGCCGCTCGGAGGGGCCCACGTCGACGTCCCGACCACCTGCGCCCGGGTCGGAGACGTGCTGCACCAGACTCTCGAAGAGCTGGCTCAGATGTCGCCCTCGCAGCTGGTGGAAGATCGGCACGCGAAGTTCCGTGCCTTGGGTGAGATCGAAGGAAGGCCACACCTCTGACGAGCACCCCGGGCCAGAGTCACGACCCGGATCGCGAGGCTGGCACTTCGGTGCCTGACGACGTCCCGGAAAGGGTCGAACCCTTCACCAAGATCTGGCGTCCGGCAGAGACCCCCGGCGCCACCCAGGAGCTGATCGCGGCAGGACATCCTCCCTGGCTAGCTGAGCTGCTCGCCCGGCGAGATGTCGAGGGCGTCGAACAGGCCAAAGCGTTCCTCCATCCTGCCCTCGATCAATTGCACGAGGCCGATTCGCTGGCCGACATGGGGCAGGCCGTCGCGCGGCTTCTCACGGCCCGGAAGTCGGGAGAGCGCGTCGCGCTGGTCGGGGACTACGATGTGGACGGCGTCAGCGGTACTGCGCTCCTGACGGCGGTGCTATCGGCTTGCGGATTGGAGAACGAGCCGATCTTGCCGCACAGAATGCACGAGGGCTACGGTTTCCAACCGATTCATGCAGAGCGAGCACAGGAGAAGGGCTGCTCGGTCGTAGTGACCATCGATTGCGGGACCAACTCCGAGGAGGCCGCCACGCGGGCCTTGGAGCTCGGACTCGACGTCATCGTCACTGACCATCATCTGCCGTCGGGCGGAGGGAAAGGACGGCTTCCGGATGGCGTGATCCTGATCAATCCGCAGCGGGAGGACTGTGGCTACCCATACCCCGAGCTCTCCGGCGCCGGCGTGGCTTTCAAGCTCGCGTCGGCTTTCGCGGAGGCTGCCGGCCGGCCGATAGACGCCACCAGATTGCTACGGATCGCGTGCTTGGGCACCATCGCCGACCTCGTTCCCCTGCGAGACGAGAACCGTGTGATCGCGGCTTTGGGGCTCCGGGCATTGGAGCGGACGACTTCGGTCGGTCTGCAGGCACTGATCGAGGTTGCCGGCGTCCGTCGGCCGTATCGGACAGACGATGTCGGCTACCGTCTTGGGCCCCGACTCAATGCCCCGGGCCGACTCGACTCCGCCGACGCGGCGCTCGAGCTGATCCTGAGCCGCGATGCTGTACGAGCCCGGCAGCTGGCACAGGATCTAGACGCGCGAAACCGAGAGCGACAGGAATGGGAACGCCAAGCCGCGACGGAAGCGCGGGACCTCTTTCTGCGGCGCGCCACAGAAGGGGCGGACCCGTTGCCCTGCATCCTGGTCGGTTGGAGCGAGACCTGGCATCGAGGCGTGGTGGGTATCGCGGCCGGCCGCATCGCCAAGGAGCTCAACCGTCCGGTGCTATTACTGGCGGTGGACGGCGAGTCGGCCACGGGGTCAGGGCGCTCGATTCCAGGAATCCACCTCCATGATTTTCTCGATCGATATCGCGATGACATGGAGCGATTCGGTGGACACGCCCAGGCGGTCGGATTGACCGTACCCACCGCGGAGCTGGACGGATTCCGGCAGCAGCTCGAGAGCGCGGCGGAATCGTGGCGAAATCGAGTCTCGACGAAGGTCTACGAGTACGAGATCGAGTTCGACGCCGCCGACGTGGGTTCCGAAGTACTAGAAGAGCTCCAGCGTCTAGAGCCCTTCGGCATGGGGAATCCACGGCCCCTGGTGCGCGTACGTGGACCCCTACGGCTGACCGTTCCGCCCCGGCTCTTCGGCCGCGGGCACCTGTCAGCCCGGGCTCAGTCACCGGATCGCGCTAAGATCGAACTCCTGGCGTGGGGTTGGGCCGATCGTGCAGATCGTTTCGCGCGCCCCTTCGAAGCCCTGGGTTTCCTCGAGCGCGACCCCTATCGTGGCGTCGTGCTCCGGATTGTCGATGTTCGCGAGTACCGCAGCTGATCGCCACACCACCCCGGTCCTTCGTCTCCCGGCTGCACGCCACCAGCATGACCATCCTTTGGACGCTTCTTGAGTTCTACTGTCACACCCAGTCAGCGGCCGCCCACCGAGCCCCCCACCGCACCCGGAGGAACACCCTCCCAACAAGCGCGCATCCGACGTAGCGGCGGGGAGGATTTCCGGCGTCCTACGACTCGCCCCGCAGCAGTCGAAGCCGGCGCGCCGCCGACGCAACGAGCCCAGCGGCCCTATCGCCGCCTTCGGCGCATTCTTCTTCTTCTGGGAGTCGGGGGCATCCTCATCGTTTTGCTCCTGATCTTCGCTTACAACTTCGGGAAGGAAGACGTCGACTCCGCGGACTCGTCCGCCTCTGTGACCACGGAGGGGGCGGTTTCCCTGGCCGAGAAGGTGCGGTACAGCCATTCCAGCGGTGGCGTCAAAGTCTTCGAGGTGTGGGCCGATAATCAACGTCTGGACGACCAGGGAGTGTCCCATCTCGAGGGAGTAAGGGTGGAGTTCTTCCGGCAGGACGGTGCCAGCTACGTGGTGACCAGCCGGAGGGCGACTCTCGACGAGAGAACGCTGGCTGCCTTGTTCGAAGGAGACGTCGAGGTGCGTGGGTGGCGATCGCTAGAGCTCGATGCGCGGGCCATCGAGATCTCTCGCGGAGGGCGGGTCATCACCAGTCGGGGCGCCGTAGACATTCGCTGGCTCGACGAATCGGGCGGCCCGTTTCTGGAAGGGCGCGCGAGTGAAATGCGCGTCGACCGTGAACAAGACGTCATCGCGCTCAGCGGCGGTGTCCATTTGCGTACCGTTGCTGGGGTCTATCCTGCCCTGAGACTCGATGCGCAACGCCTCAACTACAGTCGCGCAGATGCTCTGATCCGCGCTCTAGACGACGTCCGCCTGATGCGCGGTGGTCAGCAGCTAGCTTGCAAGGCCCTGACACTCTTCTTGCAGGAGGACCAGCGAACCCTGAAGATGGCTCGCGCGCGGTTCGAGGTGGTTGGCTCCATGGTCTCCTTAGGGGAAGACGGAGGGCGCACCCGCGTCAACTTTCGGGGTGAGCTACTGGAAATGCGTCCCGCGGAGACCGACCCGGGCCTCAGTTTCATCGATCTGACCCGAGGGGACGGACCGCCTGTGGAGCTCGACATCGTGGGCCCCGACGGGGTAGCCCAAACAATGGTGGCGGACACCGTCTCGGCTCGCACGCAGGACGATCGCCTGAACCAGCTCGAGGCGCGGGCCGAGACCGGCGGTTCGGTCAGCCTAACCGAATACCTCGACCTGTCGGAGCCCTTCATCCTTCGGAGGGTCTGCGCGGATCGCCTGGTTGCTGGCTTCGATTCGCAGGGTGGCCTCGGTCAGCTCTTCCTGGAGAGTCAGGTGGAAATGCGCGACCAGCGCAGGCAGGTGACAGGTGGCGACCAAGCCACCTACAACGCCATTGGCGAACGCTTGGAGATCACCGGCCCGGGAGTAGAGATCTACGACGAGAAGGGTGACTTCTATGCACCCAAGATCGTGGTGATGGGTGAGAAGGGGATTCTCGAAGCTACCGGTGGCGTAGAAGCCACCCTGCGGGACACAGCGCGATCGGCCCTTTCGGGCACTCCGCTCGGACAGGGTCAAGGTCCGATCCGAGTACAGTCGCAGACCGCCACGTTGACCGAGCGCCCGCCAGTGTTCGTCTTCGACGGCGACGTGCGTGCCTGGCAGGGCGACAATCTCGTGCTCGCCAGCCAGTTGCGCGGAGATCAGGTGAAGTCCGAGATGGCCGCTTCTGGGGGAGTCACGACACTGTGGACTCCCAGGGGGGGCAGCGTCAAGCGACCGGTGGAAGTCAAGGCCGGTACCATGACCTTCGACGACGAGGCAGGGATTCTGACCTATTCCGGTGGCGTCCAGTTGACGTCCGATCAGCGCAAGCTCAGCTGCCGGGAGATGATGGTAGAGCTCGGGCCTGGTGGCCAGGGTGCGGAACGCATGATCTGCGAACAAGACGTTGTCCTGATCGACCCGGTGGGCGGCAAGAGGGTCGAGGGAGATAGGGCCGAGTTCCTCATCGCCGCTGACCGAATCGAAGTCCAAGGGGATCCGGTCGAGCTAGAGAACGCCGACGGAAGTCGTCTCGAAGGAAGATTCCTGCGCTACGACGTCGAATCTGGGGCAACCCGCCTCTCGACCACGCTCCCCGGAGAGCCTCCAGAAGGCTCGATCCGCGTGCCCCTCTCGCAGGACGATACCTCCGGCGCGGAGGCAGATGGAGCCAGCGGCTCCCGCGACTCGGAGAAAGACGGAGGCGGGCGTGGATGACGGTTCTCTGAGGCTCCCCACCCGGCGGGGCATGGTCCAGCGAGTCAAGGTGGAAGGGAGCGAAGACATTGCACTAAGCTCGGTCCATGTCGACGCCGATCCGTCCGAGGCGACCCGAATGACTCGGTCCTCCCTCGCCACTCGCAACCTGCGGAAGGTCTACCGCGGTCGCGCCGTGGTCAACGACGTGTCCATCGAGGTGCGCCAGGGAGAGATCGTCGGTCTTCTGGGGCCCAACGGTGCCGGCAAGACCACCACCTTCTACATGGTGGTGGGGTTGACCCCTCCCGATCGAGGACAGGTCGTTCTCGGTGACACCGACATCACCGAGCTGCCCATGTACCTGCGCGCTCAGCGTGGTATCAGCTACCTGCCGCAGGAAGCTTCGGTGTTTCGCAAGATGTCCGTGGAGAACAACTTGCGCGCCGTCTTCGAGACTCTCGATCTGGCGCGGGCTGAGCGTACCCGCCGCGCTGACGTGCTGATCCAGGAGTTCAACCTGGAACACGTGCGGAAGAGCCAGGGATACATGCTCTCCGGAGGCGAGCGACGCCGAGTCGAGATCGCAAGAGCGCTCGCCATCGATCCTCTCTTCATCTTGCTCGATGAACCTTTCGCGGGAATCGATCCCATCGCCGTGCTGGAGATCCAGGGCATCATCCGGCATTTGAAGGAGATGGGAATCGGCGTATTGATCACCGACCACAGCGTCCGCGAGACTTTGAAGATCACCGATCGCGCTTATATCATCAACAACGGAGAGATCCTGAGATCTGGATCGCCCGAAGAGCTTTCCTCCGATCCGCAGGTGAGGAAGATCTATCTCGGCGAAGAATTCACTCTGTAGTCTCGAATGAGACGTCGGGCTGGCTGCGCCTTCCCCTAGAAACCAAGGAGACCTCGCTCTACACCATGGCTCTCGAGCAAAAACTCTCCCTCAAAATGGCCCAGAAGCTGGTCATGACGCCGTCGCTGCAGCAGGCGATCAAGCTGCTGCAGATGACGCGCATGGAGCTCGAGGGAGTCGTGGCGCAGGAGATGATGGAGAACCCTGTGTTGGAGGAGGTGGAGGCCCAACCCGACGATTCCCCGGAAGTGGAAGATCCGCTCGACCAGAACGAGAATCAAGAGTTGGAAACCGCTCTCGACGACATCGACGTCGATGCGTTCTTCGGCGACCTGGAGAGTTGGGAGGGGAGCGGCCAGTCGGGCGGTATGCACGAGCAGAGAGAAGCACCGCCGATCGAGAACACCCTGCATCAGGAGGATGACCTCTACGACCACCTGCTCTGGCAGCTTCATATGGCTGACGTGCCGCCCATCGTTCGGGAGATCGCCGAGCTGATCATCGGCAACCTCGACCCGGACGGCTTCCTCGCCGCTACGGTGGAGGAGATCATGGCCATGGGGGCGGTCGACTACGATCCCCATACCGCCACGGTTACCGGGGAGGAGACGGAAGAGGGCGATGACGAGGAGGGCGCGGCGCCTGCAGCCTCCGAATGGCGGCCAGCCGACGACTCGGCTGAGGTGCAGGAGCTGGCTACGGACGACTCCGCCGGAGACCAACAGGAGTCAGAGGAGGCGATGGCGGAGGACCCCGTCGGCGGCTACCCACGCGAGCTCGTGGAAGAGGTGCTGGAGTTCGTCCGCAACTTCGACCCGCCTGGCGTCGCTTGCTGCGATCTCCGAGAAAGTCTGCTGCGCCAGCTCGATGCCCGCGAGGTACCTGAAGAAGCCCTGGCTCGGCGGGTCATTTCGGACCATTGGGATCAGTTCAAGCGGCGAAAGTTCGAACAGATCGCAAAGGAGCTGTCCGTTCCACTCCAGGACCTCAAGCCCGTCGTGGAACTCGTCGGCCGTCTCGATACGCGGCCCGGCCGCCAGTACGACACCGAGAGTGCGCAGTATGTCGAGCCGGAAGTGCACGTGGTCAAGGTCGGCGAAGACTACGTCATTCAGACCAACGACAGCGGCATGCCTCGGCTACGGGTGTCGCGGGCCTACCGGAAGATGCTCCGCGCCATGCGCGAGAAGGGTAGTGATGGCGACGCGCAGCAATACATCAAGGAGAAGATGCGCTCGGCTCTTTGGCTGATCAAGAGCCTAGACCAGCGGCAGCGAACGATCTACAAGGTCGCCAAGTCCATCGTCAAACAGCAGCGAGGTTTTCTCGACCACGGTGTCGAGCAGCTGAAACCGATGGTGCTTCGAGATGTGGCCGAGGACATCGAGATGCACGAGTCGACCGTCTCTCGCGTCGTTTCGAACAAGTACATCCATACACCTCGCGGTGTGCTGCCGATGAAGTACTTCTTTCACTCGGGCATCGACCGCGAGTACGGCGGCGACATCTCATCTCTATCCGTGAAGCGGAAGATCGAGAATCTGGTCGCCGAAGAGGACAGCAAGAAACCACTCTCGGACAGCGAGATCATGCGCATCCTGAAGCGGGAGGGAATCCAGATCGCTCGACGCACTGTCGCCAAATATCGCGATGAGCTCGGTATCCCATCGTCTACAGATCGGAAGAAAATCTTCTGACCCGCTTCTCCCGCCCAGAGACGGACTCGACAACACGGATACAACCACAAGGACCGAGGAACTCTATGAACGTCGAATTCACGGCACGCCACTATCACCTAGATGAAGAGATCAAGGACTACGCCAGTAAGAAGCTCGAGAAGCTGGAGCCCTTTCTGGAAGAGCCGGCGGACATTCACCTGATCCTGGAGACCGAGAAGATTCGACAGATCGCCGAGCTGATCGTCAGCCATCGCCATGGTGTGTTCCAGGCGACCGAAGAAGCCGAAGACATGCGTGACGCGGTCCACGCGGTCATCGGGAAAGTGGAGAAGCAGGCTCGACGATCTCGGAAGAAATACATGGATCAACGTCGGCGCGCCGACCGGCAAGTAAACGACAATTGGCCGGTGGAGGTCTTGGAAAGTCAGACTTTCGGACGCGGCGAGCGCCCTCGAGTCATCAAGAGGAACCACTTGCCGATCAAACCGATGACGATCGACGAGGCTTCGCTTCGGCTCGAGCAATCCAAGAACGACTTCTTCGTGTTTCGCGATTCCGCATCGGATCGCGTCAGCGTTCTTTATCGCCGCAAGGACGAGAACTACGGCCTGATCGCGCCGGAGTTCTGAGTCGCCCGAAGCCTGTGTCGAGTCTCGAGAATAGAGCGATGGAACTCCAGGCCCTGACCGAGCCCGATCTGATCTTCCCGGGCTTGCCAGCATTTGACATCCCTTCGGTCCTGCGAGCCTTCGCCGACCGCCTCGCAGGTGCCGACCTGGTTGCCGACGGGGACAAGCTCTACGAGGCTCTGTGGGAGCGGGAGCAGCTCGGTTCGACGGGCATCGGAGAGGGTGTCGCCGTGCCCCACTGCAAGCTGGCGAAGCTGAAGCGGGTGATTCTGGCCATCGGCCACGTGCCCAAAGGCATCGACTTCGCCGCCGTCGACAAGAGTCCGGTGCAGCTGTTCTTCTGCGTCGTCTCACCGGAATCGGAGCCTGCGGCGCACCTCCAATGTCTGCAAGCGATCTCCGCCTGGTTGAAGCAAAACGACGAGTCGCGGCGCATTCTCGAGATGGACGACCCGGAGGCGATCTACGAGTTCTTGTCCCGGGGCTGATACGTCGGCTTGCCCGGCACACGATAGATTCAGCGCATGGCACAACCCGCCTACGTCGAGGTCGCGGAGCTGCTCGGCAACGAACTCGCCGATCTACACTTCCGCGTGCTCTCCGGAGCCGTCCATCTGGACCGCCAGATCACCCATCCGCGTGTCCAGAAGCCGGGCCTCGCTTTTGCCGGATTCTACGAGTACATCAAGGCGGGCCGGGTGCAGATCATCGGAGAGAGCGAAACGCGATTTCTTCACACCGTGAAGCCCGTGGTTCGTCGGGAACGGTTCGAACGCATCGTCGATCCCAAGGTGCCGTGCTTCGTCATCTCGAAGGGGCTGGAGCCGTTTCCGACCTTCATGGAGCTGTGCAAGGCTCGTGAGGTCCCACTGCTCCAAACCGGCGCGCTGACCTCGAAGACCATCAAGAAAGTCTCGTTCTTTCTCGAAGATCACCTGGTTCCGGTGACACGGCTCCACGGCGTGTTGATGGATGTTTATGGGCTCGGTGTGCTGCTGATCGGCCGATCCAGCGTCGGCAAGAGCGAGGCGGGGCTCGACCTCCTGGCCCGTGGCCACAGCTTGGTGGCAGACGACATTGTCACCGTCCGAAGATATCCATCGGACGAGTTGATCGGCTACGCCGAAGCGCCGGCGAAGCACCACATGGAGCTGCGCGGTCTCGGCATCGTCAACATCAAGGACTTGTTCGGCTTGGCAGCGATCCGGGAACGGAAGCGGATCGATCTCGTGATCGAGCTCCAGCCCTGGGAGGAGGGCAAGGAATACGATCGCCTCGGCCTCGACGAGACGGTCTATGAGGTCCTCGAAACCGCCGTCCCCTATGTCTGTATGCCCGTGGCCCTGGGGCGCAATGTCGCCAGTCTGGTAGAAGTGGCTGCGCGCAATCACGTGTTGAAGCTCCAGGGACACGACTCTGCACGGGAGTTCGTGGGAGCGCTGGAAGCCAAGCTGGAGAAGGAAGGTCGTGACTGAGATACCACCGGGCCCGGCTCCAGCCGAACGCCCTCAGCTGGTCCTGATCACCGGACTCTCGGGTTCCGGCAAGTCCATCGCGGCGAACGCTTTCGAGGATCTCGGCTACTACGTCGTCGACAATCTTCCGCTGTCCTTGCTGGGCCAGTACCTGGCAGATCCCAGGAAGCACACTCCGGAGCAAACCAAGATCGCTGTCGTCGGTGACATTCGGACGAGCCGCTTCGCCGACGACATGCCCACGCTCCTCTCCGAGCTCGACCGCGAACGGGTCGACTTCGTCGTATTGTTCCTCGAGGCATCGGAGGAGGTGCTGACCCGCCGCTATTCCGAGACACGGCGCAGCCATCCGGTGGGGGGTACCGACCGGCCGGTGATCGAGGGGATCCGGTCCGAGCGGGAAATGCTGGCTCCCCTACGCGATGCGGCCGACCTGGTGTTCGAGACCTCGGACTGGTCAGTGCACGATATGCGTCGTGCGGTCCACCGGGAGTTCTCGGGCGAAGGCGAAGGGCCGTCGTTGGTGGTGACGCTGGTGAGTTTCGGATTCAAACACGGACTGCCGGCCGGCTCTGACCTCGTGTTCGACGTGCGGTTCTTGCAGAATCCGTACTTCGTACCGGGCCTGCGTGAGAGGACCGGTCAAGATGTAGAGGTTCGGGACTTTCTCGACTCACACGATGACTTCCATGAACTGATGGATAGGCTCGAAGGGCTTCTTCTGTTTCTACTGCCTCGTTACCGCCAAGAGAACCGGCGTTACCTGAGCCTCGCCGTGGGTTGCACCGGAGGCAAGCATCGGTCCGTCGTGGTGGCCGAACGACTCGCCGCACGCCTGGACAGTGCTGGCTGGAGGATCCGCGTATCGCATCGCGAGTCAGACCGTTGGTAGGCGGCCGACGTAGAAACGGTGCGGTATGATCCCGCCGTTGCGGGCGGAGCACGAACCGTTCTTCGCGATCTCGCGCCCGCGGAGATCGAAATTCTGATGGTCGGAGTCCTCATCCTGACCCATGGCGAACTGGCGGAGGAGCTGCTGGCTGCGGCGCGCAAGATCGCCGGTCCGCTCGAACAATTCGAGGCCTTGCCACTGGAGTGGAGCGATGGTCTGGACGAGGCACACCGAAAAGTCAGCCGAGCCATCGAGCGCCTCGATTCCGGCGATGGGGTCCTCGTCCTGGTAGACATCTTCGGCGGCACACCCTCGAACGCGGCCATGGCGTTCGTCGAGGAAGGCAAGGTCGACGTCGTTTCGGGCGTCAACCTGCCCATGGTCGTCCGCCTCGGATGCCTCGGCCTTGCCGAGATGCCGTTGGCAGAGTTGACGAGCTGGATCCGCGAGAAGGGGAGGGACAGCATCTGTTGCGGCTCGGAGACCCCGACCGCCCGGAGGCAACCCGCCACCGCACCTGACGCCGATTGTTGAAGTCATTACCTCGCCGACGCCGCACTCTCGGCGTCCCGCCCCACGGAGCCCGTCATGGTGGAACGCGACCTCAAGATCACCAACCGCCTCGGACTACACGCCCGCGCTGCAGCCAAGCTCGTCCACCTGGCGGGGGGGTTCGAGAGTGATATCGCGTTGGTGAAGGGCGGAGACGAGGTCGATGCCAAGAGCATTCTCGGCCTCCTCCAGCTAGGCGCAGCCCAAGGCACCGACATCACGATCCGCTGCGTCGGAAGCGACGAAGACGAAGCGTTGAGCTCGGTCGTCGGATTGATCGAAGACAAGTTCGGAGAGGGCACGTAGTCTCATGCGCGCCGGCCACAACGAGATGCAAGTCTTCGATGGCATCGCCGCCTCCGAGGGTGTGACCATCGGCAAGGCGGTGAGCATCTCTACGCGCATCGGCGACATCTACCAGATTCCGGTTCCCTCCGCCGAGATACCCGAAGAGATCGATCGCTTCCGGCGGGCCGTCGCCCAGAGCAGGAAGGAGCTGGGCAAGCTCAAGGACAAGGTCGGTGAAGAGATCGGCGGCGAGCTAGCGGGAATCTTCGACGCCCAGAGCCTCTTCCTCGCCGACTCCAGTTTCCTCGGCGAGGTGGAAGCCCACATTCGAGACGAACGGGTCAACGCAGAATGGGCGCTCCAGGAGACCGTGTCGGAGATCCAGGCCCGGTTCGACGCGATCGATGTCGAACATCTACGCGCCCGTGCCGAAGACTTAGGGCATGTCTGCCGCTGGGTGGTACGCAACCTGCGGGGTATGCATCTGCATCAGATCTCGGAGGTCGCTGGCGACGTGGTCATCGTCGCCGACGATCTATCACCATCCGATGCGGTTCGCCTCGGCCGCGAGAATGTCGTCGGCTTTGTCATCGAGCACGGCAGCCGTACCTCCCACACCACCATCATCGCGCGTTCATTGAGCATTCCAGCGGTACTCGG
>JALCBJ010000016.1:0-19945 GCA_028066595.1 Thermoanaerobaculia bacterium | reverse complement strand
GTACCTCCCACACCACCATCATCGCGCGTTCATTGAGCATTCCAGCGGTACTCGGTGTGAGCGGGATCCGACCCAAGATCGTCGATCAGGCAGAAGTCCCCATCATCGTCGACGGTACCGAGGGGCGGGTCATCCTCTGGCCGGACGAGGAGACCCTCCAGCGGTATCGCCGAAAATGCGAAGAGTCGGAGCGCCAGGAACTCCAGCTCCTAGAGACCAGTCTGCTCGCCGCCGTATCGAAAGACGGCGTCGAGGTGAAGGTGATGGCGAATATCGATCTCCCGGAGGAGATCGGCGAGGCGCAGCGATTCGGTGCTGCCGGCGTCGGTCTCTATCGCAGCGAGTTCCTCTACATCGAGAAGAGCCCGGAGATGCCCACCGAAGAGGAGCATCTCGCGATCTATCGGCACCTGATCGAAGCATCGGCTCCGCACCCGGCGATCATCCGGACCTATGACCTGGGAGGACGGAAGATCGCGCGGGAAGTCATGGAGACACGTGAGGCGAACCCGGTTCTGGGTCTACGGGGAATTCGCCTTACGTTGGCGCGGCCCGACATCTTTCGCACACAGGTGCGGGCCCTGATTCGAGCTACCGTCTTCGGTGAGCTCTGGATCATGCTGCCCATGGTCACCATCGTCGAGGAGATCCGTCAGTTTCGCGCCTTCTGTGAAGAAGTGATGGCGGAGTTGGAGGAGGAGGAGATCCCCTTCAGCCGAGACTTCAAGCTGGGATCCATGGTGGAGGTGCCGGCCACTGCCATGATCACCGACATTCTCGCCCGCGAGGTCGATTTCTTCTCGATCGGTACCAACGACCTGATCCAATACTCCCTTGCGGTCGACCGAAACAACGAACACGTCTCGGACCTCTACCGGCCGCTACACCCCGCCATATTGCGTATGCTGACCCAGGTGATCGGCAATGGTCGAGCCGCTGGATTGGAGGTCAGCCTGTGCGGCGAAATGGGGGCCGATCCTGAGCTCACACCCGTGCTTCTGGGTGCGGGCCTGCGTCGGGTCTCTGTATCGCCGCGCCAGGTTGCGACCATAAAGAGACGGATCCGAGAGCTGCACGTCGAGGGCCTGGACCGGCTGGTGCGAGACTGCGCGACACTGTCTACCGGAGAGGAAGTCAGGGAATTCCTGTCGCAGCATCTGGGGCCTGCCGGAGTGGTAGGTCTTGGCGCCAACGTCGACTGACGTTGGAGGTAGCGTTTTCGCTGCGCTTCGCTATCATGGACGTCGCGGTGCGGGTGGTCCGCGCCCCATCTGACCTACCGCGGAGACGCCATGGTGGTACGCGAAAGCACGAGCATTCCCGACAGAGGCGGAGTAGTTCGGACGAAGAATCTGTTCCGGATCACGCTGGGTGCGCCTGTCCTGGCTCTGGCCGTTGCATCGCTGGTGGGCTGTGGTGGCGGAACGAAGGCATCACCCAGCGTCGAGCCTCCTCCTCCGAACCAGGTACTCCCCGAGGTGGTACCACCACCACCACCCCTGCCGCCGCCGATCCGTGAAGTCCAACCGAAGACCCGAGCAAAGGTCAAGGTCATCGATCCTGGTGGGTCTTCGGACGAACCGAAGACCCTGATCGAAGCTTCCCGCCTGGCCAAGGCGCGGAAACGGGCGGGAGTGGAGCCTCCGGTCCACGAGATCACCGACGAAAACCTGAAGGAATATGCCGAAGGGGCCGAGGTCATCATGCTCGAAGGCGAGCCGGCCGCTCGCATGCCCACCGAGGCCGAATCCCTAGCAGCCGAGGCCGCCGCCGCGGGCGATATCCGTGGTGAGGAGTACTGGTTGAATCGCGCTCTCGAACTCCGCATGGGCTGGCGCCGAACCGTCGACGAGCTGTCCGAGCTCAACCTGGAGGCCGCCGCGCTGAGGCAACAGTTCTATGCCGAAGACGATCCGTACGTTCGCGACACGCAAGTCAAGCCCAACTGGGATCGTGTCCTGGACCAGATCTCGGCGCTCAAGGAACAGTCCCGCCGCTACGAGCAGGAGCTCGGCACGTTCATCGAGGATGGCCAGCGAGCGGGTGCACTCCAAGGTTGGTTGAACAACGGCTGGGAGTTGGAGCCCACCGCGTCCGAACTCGAGCGATTCGCCGTCGGCGCTTCGAGTGCGGACCCCGACACGGAGCCCACGACGATAGAAGCCGTGGACATCACGGACGACAGCGGAGGATGAGTCACGTCCGATAAGCTCGGTGCGACAAAATTCCTCGCAACAAGTTTCTGTAGTAGACTTTCCACAAGCCCGCATCTTGCGGGCTTTCGTGATGAATGGATCCAGAATGACACATAGCCTCGAGACCTTTCAGAGCTCAACTACCGGTCCGGGTCGCGGTCTCCCTCTGGAGAATACGCCTCCTCTACGACGCTTCTACGTCGAGACGTGGGGATGCCAGATGAACGATCTGGACAGCCAGCGAATGACCGGGCTGCTCATGGAACAGGGAATCCTGCCCACCAAGGCTGTCCAGGATGCAGACCTGATCCTGCTCAACTCCTGTAGCGTGCGTGAGAAGGCGGCGCAGAAGGCCTACTCACGCTTGGGGGAATATCGACTGCTCAAGCGAGACAAACCTCACCTACTCATCGGATTCTGTGGCTGCGTGGCGCAGCAGGAAGGTGAGAAAGCGCTACGGCGGGTCCCGGACCTCGATTTCGTCATCGGACCCGGGAGGGTAGGGGAGCTGACCTCTATCGTAGAGCAACGCAGGAGGCAGGGACGACGCGTCGTGGCCACCGGATTTCCTGACGCCCGCGAGCGCAACTACGAATTTGATGCGCTGGCGCGAGATGGCGGCTACAAGGGGATGGTGACCATTATCGAGGGCTGCGACAAGAAGTGCACCTTCTGCATCGTGCCAAGCACGCGTGGCCCGGAACAGAGCCGCCCGATGGATGACATCCTCGAAGAGGTTCAGCACCTTCTCGACTATGGTTTTGTCGAGATCGAGTTGTTGGGTCAGACCGTCAATCATTGGAAAGATCCCCAAACCGGAGATGACTTCGCGATTCTCCTCGATCGCGTCGCGCGGATGCCTGGTGTTCGTAGGCTTCGCTTCGTGACCTCCTACCCAAGGGACTTCACCCAGGAGATGGTGGATCAGTTTGCAGTCCACGAGAATCTCTCGCCGTATCTGCATCTGCCCGTTCAATCCGGATCTGATCGCGTTCTGAAGCTGATGGGGCGTGGCTACCAGGTCGAGCAATATGACGACCTCGTGCGTCGGTTGCGAATCACGCGGCCCGACTTGGCACTGTCGACAGACCTCATCGTGGGATTCCCGGGGGAGACAGAGCAGGACTTTCAGGCGACGCTGGATCTCGTAAGCCGTACGCGATATTCGCAGGTCTACGCGTTCAAGTACTCGCCGAGACCTGGAACCGCGGCACCTCGACTGCGTGTGCCAGAGGTACCGCCGGAAGAATCCGATCGGCGTCTCCAAGCACTCTTCGCTCTACAGGGCGTGATTCAGCACGAGCTGAATCAAGAGCTGGAGGGGCGGGCCTACGACATCCTGGTCACGCAATGGGGCAAGAAGGCTGGCACTCAGACTGGCCGAACGCCCTGCCATCGCCTGATCCATTTCGAGTACGGCGATCAGCCTCTGGAACTGGGAAGTCTGGCGAGGGTCAGAGTGGAGAAGGGGTTGCCCCATTCGCTGCTCGGGCGCTTGGTCGCCTAGCTCGTTCTCGGCCGGGACCGAGAATCCTCCTGCGCTACAATGAACGCGGTGGAAAGCACATGAGCAAGGACCCACAGCAAGATAGTTCCCAGGTTGGCGACAGCGACCCTGTCCTGATGGAAATCAAGGGCCTGATGATGGACCCTGTGTCGAACGTTCCGATCGTCGTTCTGCGCAACGAGGAGAGCAATCAGTTCCTGCCTATCTGGATCGGAGTGTTCGAAGCGAACTCGATCGCGTTGCAGCTCGAAGATGTAGAGCCACCCAGGCCGATGACCCATGACCTGAGTGTCGCTCTCCTCGAAGCAGTAGGCGTTGCTATCGAGAAGGTTGTCGTAACCGATCTGGTAGACGGTACGTTCTATGCCGAGATTCATCTGCGCTTCCAAGATCGGACGCGGAAGGTTGATTCCCGTCCGAGCGACGCGATCGCTCTCGCGCTACGGGTTGATGCTCCGGTCTACGTATCGATGGACGTGCTGGAGAAGGCACGTGCAGATGACAGGACGGAGCAGTTGACCAAGGACGAGAAGATCCGCAAGTGGCTGGAAGATCTCGATCCGGACGATCTCGGCGAGTACACGATGTAGCCATGTCGGCGCGCCGACATTGATTCTCGGTTCTCCTATTTTGACTTGCTGTCCGAGCGAGTGCTCCCGGCTGCGTCCGTTGATGGCAGCGAATCGGCTTAGTTGAAGACAAAGCTGTAGGGTTCTCAGCAGCAGCCCGGCGAACAGCGATGTCGTGCGCCGGGCCCGATGTCGGCGCGCCGACATCGGCGGGGTTTGGGACTCTCTCCAAGATTTTCTGAAATCCGTTTTCGCCAGTGTTGATGCGGGTTCAGGGCCCATGTCGGCGCGCCGACATCTGACCTGTCCTTGACCCCCCGCAAACGCCTTTCATATGCTCCGACCTGCATATGATCATCGCAATCACGAATCAGAAAGGTGGCGTCGGCAAGACGACCACAGCAATCAATCTTGCTGCCGCCATCGCTTGTAAGGGCCGTAAGACACTCCTCCTAGACCTAGATCCTCAGGCCAACAGCTCCATCGCCTTCGTGGACGTGTTGGACCTCCGTGCATCGATCTACGAGGCGCTGACCGAAGACCACGTCCACCTGCCGGACGTCATTCATTCCACCGAACACAACGAGAATCTCTTCGTTGCACCGTCTACCATTTCGCTCGCGAAGATCGAAGCGAAGCTGATCGGCGAATTGGATTCGTACTACAGGTTGAAGGACGAGCTCGAGTCGGTCCTTGATCGGTTCGACTACATCATCATCGATACGCCACCAACCCTTGGCGTCATCACGGTGAATGCCCTTGTCGCCGCATCTCACGTATTGATCCCTATTCAGGCCTCGTATTTCGCAATGCGTGGAACAGATGACCTGCTGGAGACGGTCGAGAAGATCAAGGTCCGAGCCAATCCCGAGCTCCAGATTCTTGGAGCGGTGATCACACTATTCGACAAGCGAACGGTGCTGGCGCGCGAGATTCGGGAACAGGTGGCCGATCTCTTTGGCGATCGGGTATTCGAGACTGTAATCAGCAAGAGCGTGCGCCTGGAGGAGAGTCCCGCTCATCAAGAATCGATCTTCAGCTACGCGCCGGAATCGAGCGGTGCCTACGAGTACTACGCACTTTCCGAAGAGATCATGCAACGTGTCCAGTAGCAAGAAGAGGGGACTCCCAAGCCGCGTCAAGATGCGGCACAGCAGCCACTTCGTCGAGGAGCTGACTACCCGTGCGCCAGCCGAAGAACCGGTGGGCCGAAGGGTGCCGCTCTCCGCTGTGATACCCGATCCGAACCAGCCGCGAACGTCCATGGGAAACCTCAGTGAGCTGGTGGGCTCCGTGCGCGACAAAGGTGTGCTGGAGCCGATCTTGGTTCGCCCGATTCCGGAGGGTGCCGATCTCGAAGAGACCAAGGCATCGTTGATGATCATCAGCGGTGAACGCCGCTATCGCGCTGCGATGGAGGCTGGCCTAGATCAGATCCCGGTCATCGAGATGAGGGTCTCCGAGGAAGAGGCTCTCGAGATCGCGCTGATCGAGAATCTGCAGCGAAAAGATCTGACGCCCTTTGAAGAGGCAGAAGGCTACAAGGCGTTAGCAGATCGCTTTGCCTACACCCATGACCAGATCTCGAAGGCGGTAGGGAAGTCTAGGACGGTGGTTACGGAGAGCTTCGCTCTACTGGCGATACCTCCTCGGGTGCGTGAGGCTGCGCTTGCGCTCGGGATCCTGACCAAGTCGATTCTCTTGGAGGTGCTGAAGGCCGATTCCGAGGAAGAGATGATCCACATACTGGAGCAGGTAAGTCTCAAGGGACTCTCGCGAGACGACCTACGGAAACAAACGCGCAGCAACAAGACCAAGTCCGGTGTGGCACGCAAGAGGCCGTTCGTCTACAGCTACAAACCGGCGGACAAGAGATTCAGCCTGTCCCTGAAGTTCCGTCAGGCTTCGGTGTCGCGGGGCGAGCTCATCGAGACTCTCGAGGGCATACTTCAAGAGCTTCGTGAAAGAGCAGATTGATTCTGCTATAGTGCCCAATCAGATCTTGCCTCGGTACATTTTTGCCGGGCTTTCCCAGGCTCGGCAACCAGCCGCAACTTTCGACCGGTCGTAGACCGGTCATTTTTTTCTCCCAAGCTAGACGGAGGAGATGGGAGCACCGACTCGGATGCCGGGCAACGATGGTCGCGAATGTACGAACGCGCGTCCGGTGAAAGTCACTGTACGGAGACGAACGTCCGGCTAGCCTGCCGTAGTGATCCGTCCGCGATGTCGATATGAGACCTGCGCAGCAGCCGAGCCCAAACGGGGTCGAACGGCTCTCGAATGATTCTAGATAGTCAGAAGTTTACATAATGTATCTTATCGGACATTATCCTGAACCAGGTGCGCAGGGGCTGGCGGCCATCGGATCACTTGGGCTCAGCGAGCTCGCCGCGCCGTGCTACGGGTTGATGGCTTCTGCCAGCCGCAGCAACCCGCGCGACACGACCATCCGAGCCGCATTGGGGCTCGGGGCCTCGATCGCCTCGGCTATCTGGGCGTGCGAATAGCCGAACTCGAGCCGCAGGATCACAGCCTGGCGCTGCCGTTCCTCGAGCTTGCCGAGGCCCACCTCGTAGCGTTCCATCTGCGCGCGACCGATCGCCTGTTCGAGCGCCGACGGTTCCTGATCGACGAGGCGTTCCGGTAGCTCGCCGTGGCTGGGTCGCCTGGCGGTCCGCCGTTTCTCGTCGCGAATCGCATTGAGGAGGATCTGACGCAGGTAGCCTAGGAAAGCGCCTTCTCCTCGGGACTCGAAACGGTCCAGGTTGCGAAGCGCGCGCAGCAGAGTAATCTGAACGAGATCGGCGGTTTCGGAGAGATCCCGTGCGTAGGCAGGCAACCTGCCCCGCGCCCATCGATGAAGGATCGGGACGTAGCGTGCCATCAACTGGTCGCGTGCTTCGTCTTCGCCGGAACGAGCTTGCTCGATCAAGACCGCCGTCGATTGGAGATCGGCGTCGTCTTCTTCTGGATCGTTTGATGGCGCTCGCACGTCGTCTCACCCCCTACCTTCGCACTAGAACCGAGGCGATTCTATCGGCCGCATAGTGCGTGCGGTCCTCGTCCCGTTCCTGTGGACTCGTTCAAGAGAACGCCGCCGGAACAGAAACCGCACACGAAAGCACTTGGAGAGCTGTGTCCACACGGGCATCGGCTGCGGCCGGATTGGCGGTGCTGCTCCGTCTGATGATGTGGGCGCATGGGTCTCCGTGATGTAATCTGCGGCGCATGCGCCGGCTCGACCGCTACATCTTTGCCGAGGTCCTGGGGCCCTCCACCCTCGGCTTCCTGGTCTACACCTTCATCCTGCTGATCCAGGCGCTCTTCCAGGCGGCCGACTTGTTGATCGGAAGCGGCGTGAGTCTCGGAACGGTAGGCCAATTGTTGGCGCTGTCGCTACCTCATATCGTCGTTCTCTCGATCCCTATGTCGTTGCTGTTCGGCATCCTTATCGGCATCGGACGCCTGTCGACGGACTCGGAGCTGGTGGCGATACGGGCCAGCGGTATCAGTCTGTTCTCGCTCTTCCGACCGATCTTGCTTCTTTCCGCAATCCTGACGGCGCTGAACGTTTGGGTCATGCTCGATGTAATGCCGGACGGCAACCGGCAGTTGCATCGACTAACCGTCAGCATCGCCACCGAGGGATTGAGACAAGAGGTGCAGCCGCGGGTTCCCCATACGGGTTGGCTGAACAAGGTCCTCTACGTCTTCGAGGCCCCACCGGGCGATCAGCAATGGCGTGGCGTCTTCCTGGCAGACACCACTCCTGGACGCGATGACGAGGTGATCATCGCCGAACGCGGCCAGACCTTGACCGACGAATCCGGCCAGATGGTGATCCGCCTCGAAGACACAGTGCAGCATCTGGTCAACCTGATCGACCCCACCGACTATCGAGCGCTGAGCTCGGAGGAATATACGCGGCTTCTCTTACCGGTCGATTCCGAGGCGGCCCTTTCGACCCGGAAGGGGCTTCGGGAGCTTCACCTCGAGGAGCTACGACGCCGGATCGATGATCCCACCACGTCGGAGCATGAGCGGAACCTGGCGAAGGTCGAGTTGCACAAGCGTTTCAGCTTCCCCGCTGCCTGCCTGGTATTCGGTTTGCTGGGATTACCTCTGGGCTTTGGTAAATCGCGGAGCGGGCGCTCCGCAGGATTCGCGGTGTCTCTCGGCGTGATCTTGGTCTACTACGTGATCTTCAATTTCGGCGAAGAGTCAGCACGCGACGGCACCATCGAGCCCTGGATCGCCGTGTGGTTTCCCAACGTACTCTTCCTCGCAGCCGGACTCTTCCTGCTGGCACGGCGGAACCGGGACAAGAGCCTACTGCTGCACAATGTAGATCGGTGGGTCCAGAGCCATCTCTGGGCCCACGTCCTCAGGCTCCGCTCCGCTCGAGAGCGCAAGAAGGAAGATCGCAAGCAACGAGTGCTCGACGCCGCCCGCCGACTACGCCAGACGCCAGCAGCGGTGGCAGGAACCCGTCTCGTGGTGCGTCTACCGGAGCTACGCTGGCGCTTTCCGAATACGGTCGATCGCTACATCCTGAGACGCTGGTTCTGGGTACTGACGATGGCGGGTACCTCCGGCCTCATGCTCTACATCATCGCCGACCTGACGGAGAACGTGGAAGACATCCTGAAGAACAGTGTGCCTCTAGAGGTGGTCGCGGACTACTACCGGTACAAGAGCTTCAACGTGATCTACGAGATCTCCCCCATCATCGTCTTGGTGACGACCCTGGTGACGTTTGGTCTCCTGTCGCGGACCCAGGAGGTCACGGCCTGCAAGGCAGCCGGCCTGAGCCTGTTCCGACTGGCGATGCCCGTGATCGCAGCCTCGGGCCTTGTGGCGGGCCTCATGGGAGGGCTCCAGTCGGAGATCCTGCCAGCCTCGAACTCGCGGATGGCGCAACTCAAGGCGACCATCAAGGCCGATCAGACGGTCGCCCGTTCCAGCCGTTCTTCGATCCATCGGAACTGGCTCTTCGGACAGGACAACCAGCTCTTCCGGTACGGCAGCTACGATCCGGCGACCAAGACCCTACGCGATCTGCATATCTTCCGATTCGATGAACGCTACCGGCTCGAAGGACGCCTGGTGGCAGCTCATGCCACCCATGTGGAGGGACCCTGGTGGATCGTAGCCGACGGCTGGGCGCGTACCTTCAGCGGCGACGGAGAGAGCAGCTTTTCGAAATTCGACGAACCGCGAAAGTACCGGCTCGAGGAGTCGCCGGAGTACTTCGAAGGCGGTCTGACACCGCCCGAAGAGATGAACTACAACGAGCTGGCGGCCTACATCGCGGACCTCAGGGAAGGTGGGCAGGACGTCACCCAACTGGAGATCCAGCTACACCGCAAGCTGGCCTACCCCATCCTCTCCCTGGTCATGACGCTGGTCGCCCTACCCTTTGCTTTTCGGCTGGGGCGCAAGGGCGCGCTCTACGGTGTCGGTATCTCGCTGGTCGTCGGTATCTGCCTCGTAATCGTCGACACGATTTTCACGGCCATGGGTGAGGCGGCCTTTCTGCCGCCCTCCGTCGCCACCTGGGCTCCTTCCCTCATCTTCGCGATCTTCTCGATGTACCAGTTTCTAGGTGTGCGTACCTGAGGCATGACATTGGCCTGACGGCCTGAAGGCTCGGCTGCCTGCTCGACCGAGGCCACGTTCCGCCAACCGCTGTAGACGTGTTCCGTCACTTCAGCGTCGACATGTCGATGACGTAGCGGTATCGCGCCTTCTTGTCCATGACAAGGTCGTAGGCCTCGTTGACCTTCTCGATCGGAATTACCTCCACTTCGGGAAGCATCTTCTTGGCGTGGCAGCGATCGATGACCTCTTGCATCTCACTGAGGCTTCCGACGAGCGAGCCGGTGAGGGTGATCTGCCTCATGTTCACGAACAGGTAGTTGGGATTGGTCTTCTCCAACAAACCTACGTTAGACATCACCCCTCCAATCCGGAGCATCATCATGAAGGCGTCCATGTCGAAGGAGCACAGGACCGTGCTCAGGATGAAGTCGAGGCTTCCAGCGCCCCGGAACACCTCCTCTTGGGGAAGTGGCCAGACCACCGCTTCCCGGGCTCCCATACGCTCGGCATCTCTGATCTTGTCCGGCGAGGTCGTGAACACCGTCACGTCAGCGCCTCGATCAACAGCGAACTTGAGAGCCATGTGCCCGAGCCCACCAAGACCAACGACGCCGACCCGCGTTCCTTCTCCCACTTCCCACTGCTCGAGGGGCGAGTGTGTCGTCACGCCGGCGCAGAGCAGAGGCGCGGCTCGGGGTAGGTCTATCCCATCTGGAATCGTCAGCGCATAGTTCTCGTCGACGACGATGTTGTTCGAGTAGCCACCCTGGGTGAGTCCGCCGCGACCGTCAGAGCCGCCGTAGGTGAAGATCGGATTGGAGAACTGTTCCTTGCCGGGTACCGAGCCGTCACTGCCGATGTACGCGCCGACACCCGCGATGTCTCTCACCTCGAACCGAGTGACCGATGCGCCGACGTGGCGGACGCGGCCGATGATCTCGTGGCCTGGAACGACAGGGAACGGAAAGGGAAACGGGATATCGAGGTTGGCTCGCGCTTGGTGGATGTCGGAGTGACAGACTCCGCAGTACAGGATGTCGATCAGGACATCCTTGGGTCCAGGCCCTCGGCGCGTGAACTCGAACCGCTCGAGAGGTTTGTCCGCCGCCTTCGCAGCCCAACCGACGGACTGGATCTCATTCTGAGGCTCGCCCTGGGCCAGCACCTGCGTGGCAGCCATCCCTGGGAACGCAGCGGCCACTGCGGCGGCCGCACCGTCGCGAAGAACTTCGCGACGCGTAACCGCCGTGCTCATAAGAGTCGTTTCTCGCTTTCTAGGGCTCGTGTTGGTCGAGCTGGAATCGTCGCAGCAACTGGCCATTTGGGATCTCCTTGAAGTTAGGTGAACATCGTTTACATAAAAAAAGAGAACGATGTTCACTTGTCAAGGAGAGGTAGGATCAGGAGAATGGCGAACGATCCCACTCGGCCCTTCCTGAGGGCTCGGCAGCCTGAGCACAAGGAGTTACGGCGACAAGAGATCCTGGCGGCTGCTGGCAAGCTGCTGGACGAGCACGGCGTGGAAGGCACCGGACTTTCAGCGATCGCGAGAGAGGCTGGGATCTCGAAAGGCAACGTCTACCGCTACTTCGAGTCACGAGAGGCTGTTCTGCTCCAGCTCCTGCTGGACGAGCAGGAGCTTTGGTGCGAGGAGCTAGAGGCCGAGCTACCCTCGGTGCGGCCAAACGACCTCGAAGGCGTCGCGGAAGTTCTAACCAACGGACTGGTCACGCGGCCGCGGTACTGCGCCCTGATCGCGTCCCTTGCCGGTGTGCTCGAACACAACCTGAGTCGTCAGGCGATCGCCGAGTTCAAGCGCTCGATAGCTGCGCGGTCCGGAGGCGTCTTGGCCGCACTACACGCCTCACTGCCACAGTTCTCCGAAGAACTCTGCGGGTTGATACTCACGGAACAGGTCTTTGCTGCGGGCGGGTTCTGGCCTCACTGCCATCCTGCCCCGGCCGTCCAAGAGGTCCTCGAGGACGACGAGTTCGCCGAGATGCGGTTCGACTTCGAGACGCTGACGCGATCCCTTACCCACGCGTTGTTGCGCGGCCACACACCAGAATAGGCCTCACCCACGCTGGGCTAGGCGTGATATGGGCTCGAGGATGTGTTGCTCTCGAGGGTGTGTCTGTGTTTTCCGGTGCAACGCGCTTAGGTGAGTCCGTAGGACCACGTAAACGTACGAAGCCCCTCCTCCTCGTTCGAGGAAGAGGGACTTTGTTCGGCCGCCACATGGCCCCGGCGGGGCGAAGCGGTTCGCTCCTACCTACGCAGGACCGCGATACCGGTGAGTGCGAGGAGGATCAGCAGAATTCCCAGAGCTCGTGCGTCGAGCATAGGAACGCCGACGACCGGCTCGCCTCCTGAGCTGGTTACCGAGCAATTGTCTAAGCCCATGTTGAAGAAAAACTGATTGTCGACTTCCGCGGCACGGAGTCTCACGGTCTGCCCAGCAAAAGCCGAGATGTCTGCCGAGATTGTCTGGTAGGACTGGACAGCCGGATCGCCGGGATTGGTGATGAAGAGATTGAGCAGCACGCCGGCCCCGACGTCGTCGTCTGGAGCCAAGGGATCCATGATGTCGAGTCGTGCATGCTGGTTGGCGACCGCTTCCCAATCCAACGTTCCGGCATTGATGAAGACACCGGCTTGGTTGTTGATGTATACGTCGCATCGCACCGTGGTCGTTCCCGACGGTACGACGAAGTCTTGGTAGATCAGCGAGGCTGACGGGCCGGTCGCGTCTGCCATGGCGGAGAACGTACCGTCGGTCGGCGCCTCCACAGCTGAGCTCGAGACAGGTGAAGTCACGCCGGTCTGGGCCACGATGCTGCCAAAAGCGGAGGGTAGGCCTCCGATCGATCCGGGGACGTCGACGACCGTCCAATCCGTAAAGACGTTCGTACCCACGCCGCCGTTCATTTCGAAGCTGGGATTGAGTAGTGTCGCGCCGCCTTCCTCGATCGGGACTAGCTGGCCGTCCACTGCTGGGGGGAGCGCGATCGCATCGTTCGGGTCGTAGGGCTGCGGCTGTCCCACTGCGGCAGCAGACAACAGCAACCCGAGCACGGCCACGAACGGAACGATCCCGGGTCTCAGGGGATGGTTCATGGGCTCTCCTTGAGGTGAGTGATGTACCCCTCAGGATAGCGCAATCGAACGGAACTTACATCCCTTGTCGGGTCTCGATCCGGCTAAGGGAACTCGCGGCCTGCTGCCTGGTACAGATTCGGGCCGGCTAGAGCCCGGCCGCGCTGCGGATCTCGTCGACGTGATCGAGGAGCTCCCAGGTAAAGCCCTCTTCTTCGCGGCCGAAGTGGCCGTAGGCAGCGGTCGGCCGGAAGACCGGACGGCGTAGATCGAGGTGCTCGATGATCTGCTTCGGCGTCAGACCGAACGTATCGCGGACGATGCGTTCCAGCTGCCGATCGTCCAGCTTGCCGGTGCCGTAGGTCTCGACGTGGACCGAAACCGGATCCGCGACACCGATGGCGTAGGCCAGCTGTACCAGGGCTCGATCGCAGGTGCCGGCGGCCACCAGGTTCTTGGCGACGTGTCGGGCCATGTACGTAGCGGAACGGTCGACCTTGGTCGGATCTTTGCCTGAGAAGGCGCCACCGCCGTGGGCGCCGAAGCCGCCGTAGGTGTCGACGATGATCTTCCTTCCAGTCAACCCGCAATCACCCTGCGGACCGCCGACGACGAACCGGCCAGTGGGATTGATGTGGAAGATCGTGTCACTATCCAGTAGATCCGCTGGGACCGTGGGGCGGATGACGTGCTCCAAGACGCCTTGGTGGATCTCGTCTTTCGACACGGCGGGCGAGTGTTGGGTCGAGATGACGACGGTATGAACGCGCTTTGGCGTCGTCCCTTCATACTCGACGGTCACCTGGCTCTTCCCATCGGGGCGCAGCCAATCGACCGTCCCTGCCCGACGCACGTCTGCCAGTTTGCGTGCCAGCTGATGAGACAGCATGATCGGCAGCGGCATCAGCTGATCGGTCTCGCGACAGGCATAGCCGAACATCAAGCCCTGATCTCCGGCTCCCCCCGGGTCGACCCCCATCGCGATGTCGGGTGACTGAGGGTCGATCGCCGAAAGCACGGCACAACTGTCGGCGTCGAAGCCCATGTCGGCGTTCGTGTATCCGATCTCGCGGACCGTCCTCCGCGCGACATTAGCAAAGTCGATATAGCCCTCGGTTGTGATTTCGCCGGCAAGCATGACGACGCCGGTGTTGACGAGGGTCTCGCAGGCCACGCGACTTCCGGGGTCTTGGCGCAAGGCCTCGTCGAGGATCGAGTCTGAGATCTGATCGGCCATCTTGTCGGGATGGCCCTCCGTCACAGACTCGGAGGAGAAGAGATGGGTGCTGGAGTCGGTCATGTCGTACGAATTCCTGGATCGTGCTCGGAAGCTGTCGATTCGGGTCAGATGCTGCCTTTGGAAATACGAGAGTACTCAGCCACGGGGTCGGCCTGTTTGGGCGGGCGTGGTGGCGCGACCGGCATTCCGCAGAAGCTGGCTGAGCGCGGCTTGCGATCGTAGCAGAAACGCCGTGGCAATCCGCGCCCGCGAGGTCAACGCCGCTTGTGACCCGGGCTGCTCTCCAGAATGCCGTACAGAAGAGACGACAGGGCATGGAAGGTGGCCAGTGCCGTCGCCCTACGTCGTGTCTCCACGCCGCCGGTGAGCGATGCGACCATACCTCCTCCCCTACGGGTCCCGGGGACAGCGAACCGGAGATCGTTCTGAGCCAGCCCTTCGATCAACTCGGACGGTATCTGGAGTGCGCCGCTCGATCCCCAGGATTCTCTGCAATGGGCTCGAATCACCGTCCACGTACGGACGAAGTGGCACTGTCTTCCTGCCACGAGGTGTATTGCCAAGCCCGACTCCGTGCCGACCAGGAATCCCTCGTTATCCTCCATCTCGCTCTCGAGGGCCCGCACACGGCGCCGTGCCAGCTCTAGGGTCTCTTCATCACGGAGCGGTAGAGGCGCTGCGTCGTCCTCGAGCTTGGAGGAGACCGATACCGGGATGGGCCGAGAGAGTCCGTCATGGAAGTAGCGAAGGAATCCGTCGCGCACGCCGAGCAGCTTGTCGGGGAGCTTGGGCCCCGACGCCACAGACACGTCGATACCGGTTTGGTAGCGACGCCAGAAGTCTCTATGATCGAAGGCCATGATTTCGAGTCCCAAGAACCAGTGGCTGAAGGATATTCAAATCGAGGTTGCGTAAGGGTGAGATCCGTTGTTCCGGATCCGATGCAAAATTCACAAACGTTGGATTCAAAGGAGGTTTCAAAGGTCCACAACATCCAGCAACGCGGAGTGCTAATATGTCGATTGACTTACGGGAGGGCGATTCCCGTACGGAACACCTTACGGACTGATAGGACGGAACACAGAGATCTCTGCCCGTAAGGCCGGACACAGCTTGACTTGAGAGGAACAGCATGGGAGTCGTGAAGCTTACCGAGAAGGCTGTCGAGGCGGCAAACTCGAAGGGGAGGCAGCAGACCTTCTATTGGGACTCCCAGACCTCAGGCCTCGGGCTCAGAGTGACCAGCACGTCCCGGAAGGCGTTCGTGTATCGCTACTCGCTCGACGGCAGGGACAGGAGGATTACGCTTGGGCGTTGGCCGGAGATGACTCTGGAGCAGGCCATCGCCGCAGCTGGCGGTCACCGGGTCAAAGTGCAGCGCGGCGAGGACCCACGGACTAAGAAAGAGACCGGCTCTGGTGACGGAGGGGTACTAACGCTCGGAGATCTGTGGGAACGCTATAGGGATACCTATCTCTACGATACGGACACCAACGACAGAGGCGAGGTCGTCTCCCGTGAAGCGGTCCGGCCCGAAAACACCGTTCTCGCCAATGAGCGGCTCTTTGAGAGGGTAATCCTTGGAACCCGGAAGGCGGAGCGCACCACCAAAAAGCAGGGTCGACCACTACTCGATGGCCCCCCTACCCCGCTCACTAACATCGAGTGGGAGGATGTGCGCGACTGGCATCGGAGCTGGCGGGCTACCCCGTTCCTCGCGAACCGCGCGCTCGACTCTCTCCGTGCAGCGATGCGCCGAGCCGAGCGGTGGAGCGGACCATGGAAGTCCTGGAGAGATCATGTCCGCCGGAACGGTAATCCATCCGAGCGGCACGACGCTCACGACGAGGCCGACGCCGGCGCGACCTTGACGCTCGCGGAGCTCGGAATCGTTGGCAACGTCATTCTCACCGACCCTATGCCGATGCGGGCTGCCGCATTCCTGGTTTACTGCCTGACCGGTGTCAGACCGGGGGAAGCCTGCCGAATGCGCTGGGAGGATCTTGGCGACGGGGAAAGGCAAGGCTGCATCGCAATGGATGGGAAGACGGGTCGCCGTTGGGCGGCGTTGGGAGATAGGGTCCAACGGATCATTGAGCTGCTACGTCCACACGCTAACGTCACCCAGGCCGGTGATCCGGTGGGTTGGATCTTTCGGGGCCGATTAGGAGACGCTCCGGTCGGTGGCCTCGGCAAGACGCATCATGGGCTTCTTGCACCGTGGAAGAAAGCCAGAGCCGCTGGAATCACCGAGAAGCGCCTATACGACATACGTCACACCTGGATCAGTGCCGGGAGTGCGGTTGATCCACCCATTAGCGACGAGGTTAGACGGCTTATCTCTGGTCACCGTGTTTCAGGCACCCAGGCAAAGTACTTGCACGTGAATCGAGATCATGTGCCAATGGCGTCGCGTATCGCTGAGCACCTCGCCGGGCCGCTGGGCGCTGACGGCATCGAGGAACGTCTGCGACTCCAGCTCGGCGGGAGTCGTTGACTCTCATTGTTAGTGGTATCGACGCGTTGACCTAGGCTGCACACTGAATGTACAGTAGAAGGCCACAGGTCGTCATTTCGACGACATCATCAACCAAGTCGGGGCGGTCCGCCTACCAGACCTAACCACCCGACGATGCCACCTTATGCGGCCGGGGAGTGGCAGAGGAGATTCCCATGTCCTCTGCCCCGACCAATTCGAATCAGCACCGTTGGATCGACACCGCCGAACTCGCGGAACTCTTCTCCTTGAGTCCCGCCACCGTTCGGACGAAGCGGTGTCGAAAGCCCGACGATCTTCCTCCCCACTACCTCATCGGTGGCGCTGTCAGGTACCGTCTCGACGAAGCGTTGCAATGGGCTGAGGAGCGCCGCCAAGTTGGCTCCGAATCTTCGTCGTCTCACCACTTTTCGGCGGGTCGGTGAGTCATGCGCGAAAAAAGGGAAGCCCCGGTGGTTCAGGCCGGGGCAGGAAAACTTGCGCATGGTGTAGGCGGTCAAGCGCGTCGCCAGAATAGCACGACCAGTGCTTCGCTATTTGACCGTCTTCGCGACGTTCTAGCACCTGTTCGTGACGTGAGGCCGCACGAGTTCTACGCGCGGTGTCCGGTTCACGACGACCGCTCGCCCTCGCTCCACGTCACCGCGACGCCAGAGGGCGCGACTCTGGTCCACTGCTTCGGGTGTCAGGCTGGCTATTTCGAGATCCTCGACGCGCTCGGGATCGATGCCCCTGGTGGCCCCCTCCCCACTAGTTCATCGTGTCGACCCCGTGTACCTGCTCGCGACATCCTCCCGATGCTAGAGGAAGATTTGCTCCTAGCCGCCATCCTCCTGGAGCGTTCTCGCGATCGGATCGAGGCGGATCACCGGGAGGACTTCCACGGCGTTGTTCAGCGCGTCCGCTATGTTGCGGAGAACTGGCGAGAGTGGGGGGCGGGACGATGAATGTTCAGGATGCTCGCGCCGTGGTCGACGAGATGGTGGCTACTCCTACACACTCTCTAGCGGATCGCAACTGCTGGACACTTCGCGAACTACTGGATCACCCCGAACTCCTGAAGCCACCGCCCGCTGTTCTGCCCCGCCTCGCCTGGCGCCAGCGTCTCACCCTCTTGACGGCACGCGAGAAGGCCGGTAAGTCGACGCTCGTGCGTTGTGGGTGCGCGGCCCTGACACAGGGCCGACCGTTCCTAGGCAGCGAAGTCGAGCCCGGCTCGGTTTTGTGGGTCGGCGAGGAGCATCTCGGCGATGTGGTCCGAAAGAGTCACCGGATGGGCATCGACCCCGACCGGCTCTCTATCCTCAAACCGAGGAGCGAGGACCGCTTGGAGGAACTGTACCAAGAGGCCGTTCGGAGATCGCCCGACCTGATCGTTATCGACACCCTTAGCTATCTGGTGCTGAAAGAGGCGCCAGATTCGGGGAATGCGTCTCACTGGGCTCTCATGCTGGACCGGATACGTGAGACGGCTGAGCTGTCAGATGCAGCGTGCCTGATCTTGACGCACAGCCGGAAGGACGCCGCGGAGTATCGCGATAGCACGGCGATCGGCGCGTCGGTAGACATGATTCTTACCGTGAAGAAAGAACAGGCCACGACGCGTGTGATCGGTGTCACCGGCCGGTACCAGCTCGATGACTATAAGGTCGACTACGACCCAGAGGCCGAGAGATACGCCGTCGTGGATACCGAGACGAAGAAAGACAAAGTGATCCGTCTAAGCAAAGAACACCCCGAGATGACGGCCAAAGAGATTGCAGATCTCGTGGCCACGGAGACCGGGAAGACGTGCTCCGACTCCTACGTCCGAAAGCACTGGAATAGTGAGTGAAAATCTTACAAATCAGAGCGCACCCGGCAAAGGTGCGCTCCTTCCGCACCCACCCCAGGTGCGGCCCGGGTGCGCTCTTGGTCGCAAACGCTCGCAATCAATTGAAAATACAGGGACCTTCTAACGCACCCGGGAAAGGTGCGCTCCCGGAACGGTTGCACCGCACCTTTCCCGCATCCCTAAGAGGGTGCGGAAGGGGTGCGAGAGGTACGGCGTCGAGCCAAGCGGGCTAAGGCTACGAGTCCTCTTCCCCGTCCAGACACCGGAACCAGATCCGCCTCTGCGACTTGCAGAGCGCCGCCTTCTGGTCTTCCTCTTGGACAATCTCGTACCTGCCACCACAGGTCTGGTGCATCTTCTTGTAGGCGTCCTCTCGGCGGGCGTTCTTAACGGACTTCGCGCCGGCATTGCAGTAGCTGATCTCTGCGGTAGCTTCGACTTCATTTGTTGGTGCGAAAGCGCTCGCAGACGGGTCGCTGGTGCTCACTTTGCTCGCGGTGCAGCCGAGGGCCAGGGCAACTGTCAAAGCTAGTCCGAATCGGAGGTAGATCCAGGCCCTCCTGTCGAGATCTCGGCAAATATCTGCACCCTGATTCGGGAACGTCAAGAATAGACGCATACATCTTCCCTTCCGCCCCCGACGAGGGGGCTGTCTCATAAGAGTTTTGCTGTCCTGGTTCAAGCCTATCAGTCCCTCGGACCCGCAGACGAAAGCCGAGGAGACACGGTGGTGGAACCAGGTGACGTCCTACCGCGGTGGCGTGACAGTCTGCCGTTGACAACCTTTTGACAGGCTATCAATTAACCACATTATTCTGACTCACTTTCCGATAAAACATTGACTTTGGCCGAGTACATATAGTATCCTGGTGACGTTTGGGATCGTGCTTGAGAACAACAAAGATAGGGATTCGACAGGCTGTCACCAACAGATCAGGAAAGAGACCTGGAAACCTTATGCAAGAGGACATGAGATGACGCCGCAAGCTATGAAGTCGTTGCGGGCGGCGAGTGGGCTGGGGCGCCAGCAACTTGCTGAACGTCTAGGAAAGTCGCCTCACACGGTCAAGAGTTACGAGCTAGGTCAGCGCGCGATTCCCGACCGTGTAGCTCTTCGTGCAGCTGCAATCTTTGATGGCCTTCTCAAACCGTGACGCTCCCCTACTCCACCTCCATATCGCCCAGACGGTGCACTCGATCTCATACGGAATTCCTTACGGGGAACGAAGGGGGTGCGAAGAATCCATTGCAATCTCTTACCCTCTCGGCTCTCCACTCGATGAGCAGTAGATATTCGGATGCCTGACTCGCCGTTCAGCAACAACGGTTCAGGCGACGGCGCCGAGACGGTGGACGCCCACCCCGAACACGAGCACCGTGACACCCGTGGACGCTTTACTAAA
>JALCBJ010000112.1 GCA_028066595.1 Thermoanaerobaculia bacterium | reverse complement strand
ACAACCATGCACAAATCCAATTGTCGTCACGCACAAAAGTAGTTGACGTTGGACAAAAGCGTTCTCGCCACTTGCCCACGGTGGTGGGTGTCACTCCAAGGCGCTGGGCCACCTCCGTGTTATGAATCCCCTCGGCGCACGCGAGCACAATGTTCGAGCGTAGCGCTAACCGCTGCGAGCTCTTGGGTCTGCTCGCCCAAGAGCTCAGTGTTCTTCGCTCATCCTCGGTCAACTCCAGCGGCTTCTTCGGACGTCCACGGCCCATCGTCAGGTCTCCCAGTTGTTTGCGGTGAGAACCTCGGTAGGCCGTTGATTATTCCCTGAACTTGTCAATCGGCACACTAGCGTAGACGCTCGGCGAGCTGCTGGACCAGGGCCTCACTCGACCGGACCCATTCGAAGTGGCCCAGTCGATCGACTCCGATCTCCGACGGGTCGATGCAGTGTCGCGATGTGGTTTCGCCGGGCATCTTGTCCAGCAGATGCCGAACCGCAGCGGGGGGCGCGAGGTGGTCGTCGGAAAAGTGCAGCGCGTACACCGGCGTGACCAGATCTGCCAGGCACGATTCGTAGTCGAAGTCGGTACCGGACAAGACGTAGGCTCCGTCGAACCCCTGGCGCGACCAGTCCAGAACCAGCGTGCGGGCCTCACGCCCGGCGAATCCCAGGCGGTCTCCTGGGAAATGACCTAGAACTCTGGAAAGGAACCTCGCCAGGTGCAGGAATAGCCAAAGGCGAGCGCCCCAGGGTTTGTAGTAGACCGAGCAGGTAGCGACCAGCAACAAGTGCTCGAAGCTCTGTGGCCAGCGAGATGCGTGTAGGCATGCGAGCTGCCCGCTGAGGCTGTGACCCTGGAAAACGATGGGTCGTCCAGGAAATTCACGGCGCACGGTCTCGACGATGGCCGGCAGATCGATCTCGACGATGTCGCGGTATCCGAAGTCGACTCTGCGCCCAGCTCGAACCGAGCTGGAGCCAATTCCCCGCAGGTCAAATGTCACGGCAGGGTATCCGAGGTTTCTCCAGGCCTCAGCCAGAGGCCGGTAGTAGGTCGCACGCACGCCCATGGCGGGGCCACACAAGATGACCCGGCGGCCCATATCGGCCTCGGGGTCGAAGACCGTCGCGCCAAAAGAGGTCCCGTCACCTGCGTCGACGCGAAGCTCGCGCTGTCTCATTGGCCGTCGAGATCGCTGGCGGAACGCAAGATCTGCAGCCGTAGGACCGCCGCCAGCAACAGACTCAAGAGTAGACCCCGAAGCAGATAGCCGATGGCGCCGCGACTGGCATAGACCATCGGCGTGGTGGCCGCCAACTGCTGTTCGGCCTCGATGCGACGGTCGTCGGGCCAGTCGGTGATGTCCTGGCGGGTTTCCTCGATGACCCAGCTCAGATAGCCGGGCTCTACGAACTCGAGGAAGAACAGAACACCCATCCCCGCGGTCAGCGCCGCGAGGAACGACACCATGAGACCCGCGGCCAGCAGCTTGGGAAAGCCTGCCGTGTGCTCCGACTGGCGCAGCCTGACCATGACTACGATCAGCCCTAGCGCATGGACGAAGAGCATGAACTGGAGCAGCCGCGCACCCAGATCAGAGCGCAAGACTCCAGTCACATCCATACACCAGAGCAGCAGCAGCTCCGTCAAGCCCACGATCACGCCGACCAGGACATTCGTCTTCATCCCGGCATCGCCCTCGAAGATCCACCGATCGCGAGGCATGCCCAAGCTCGTGCCACGATGTCTTGCACGTTCGAAGACTCCGTGCTCAGATCACTTCGGCCAACCGTCCGGATCGGCGTGAGCGCCCCACCCCGGCGACGGAGGCAAACCGAGGCATCGAGCTCCGTCACCGCAGCAGCGACTTGCCGTCCAACTCGACCGAGGCTTCGACGCCATACATCGACAGGAGCGTCGGCGCGATGTCACCCATGTACGGGCCGTCGCCCAGGTCCAACCTCTGGTTGCTGAACAGGATGCCTTCCACCAGTGGTGGATACAGCGAGCAGTGATCACCACTCCAGCGTTTGTTGTTGGGCTCGACGATCGCGGTAGCGATCCCACCCAGGGTGTCCTGCCAGCCGGCACGATAATAGTCCGCGTTGGTAGCGATCATGTCCGGCATCACCCGCCGGTCGAAGCTTTCGTAAGCTTCTTCGCGGAAAAAGATATGAGCCACGGGGTTGAGCCCGGTCTCCACGTGTACGAAGTTCAAGAGACCATAGCGGATCTCATCTCGTAGTGCTTCGTACTCTTCTTGGGGGACGATACCGTCTCTCTCACGGCCTTCCAGGTTGATGAAGATATTGCCGAAGCCCAAGGCATAGGCTCTGGTCTGGGACCAATCGACATTGACGAAGAAGTCGCCCTGGTCGAACAGGTCCTCCAAGTTCATGCGCTCCGCGTCCTGCCCGTTGAGCCGCATGTATCCGTTCTTCACCAGCCACGTGTTGTAGTTCATCGACCAACGCCAGGACGAGAACCCATGATCCGACACCACGAACAGCCTCGCCTCCGGCACCGCTTCCATCACGCCGCCGACAATGGCGTCCATGCGTTGATAGGCCTTCAGAACGGAGTCTCCGTACTTCGCTGCGAGTTCCTCGTCGTACCGAGGATGCTCCGGGTCGAAGAGGCGGAACATCATGTGTTGCACGCGATCGGTGAACTCGAAATAGTGCACCAAGACATCCCAGTCCGATAGCACCAGCTGGTCCTGAAGCATCTGTTCGAAGCGTGTAACGGTCTTTTCCACATCGTCGAGAAACAACTCCTCGTCGATCGTGCCTTCGTCGAGTGACCAAGTATCGACCGCCCAGCCCATGGTCTTGTAGTAACCATGTTGCTGCGTCAGATCTGCGGCGAACTCATGTGGGTGAGACAGTTGGAAGCTCGGCGGCAGGTTGTGGGGATCAAACTGGATCGGCGACAGGTAGAGACGAACCTCCGGCTCGATCGAAAGTACATGGAACCGTCCGATCCCTGCCATTGACAGGAGCGGGTTGTAGGCAAATTCGAAGTGCTCCCAGTCGCTCCACTCGCCTGCAGCCAGCGTGATGTCGACCTGCTCACCCGCCTCGCCCACGCGGATACGGAGCTTCCTCTCTCTCTCTAACACGTTCAGTGTCATTGGGAGGGTCAGATAGCTGAGCTTCTCCCCCGGGAACAGCTTGTTGGGCGGACCCTTGATCTCGGTCGGTATCTCACCCTTGTTGTCGATCAACTCCACCATCTCGAGTGAGAAGTCGCCACCCCCCTCGGCCTGGAAGAATAGCTCCGACGTAAAGTAGAACGGCTTTCCCACCCGGAGCGAAAGGTCGGGGGTGCCCAGCCCGGTGAGGAGCTGGCCGTTCTCGAAAGGCTTCGGCGGGAAATTCTGCGGCAAGCGCAGCACACGGGCACGAATTCCTGCGTCGCCCAGCAGCTGCCAGAACGCTTCGCCCTGGCGCGGATTCTCCGCGGTCGGCAACTCGTCGGGGATCCAGGCATCTACTGCGCGCGACACGGCGACCGCGGAGCCGAGAGATAGCAGGAGGGTCACACCGAGCGCTACCGACCTCCGGCGTCCACTCTTCCCTAGCGGCCGCACAATCAGAAGCAGGAGCACGGTCAACACCAATCCGGCGGCGATTCCGAGCATCAGCGGATTGCGCTCACCCCAAAGAAGCGGCTTGCGGCCTTCGTTGATCAAGCCCAGCTGTGGCCGATAGGTGTCGGGGTCACGGCGCAGGAAGTCGAAGACGCCATGTCGACCGGGATCGAGTCCCGTAGCGAAGGTCGACCACGACACCGGCGTCTGAGACGGGATCGTGGGCATCAGCGGCGAAAAGGTCCCCTGGTCCCGCAGCTTGGCCAGGTTCGGCAGCTCGCCCTCGTCCATCCATCGGGCGGTCAGGTCGGCATCGACGCCATCGAATCCGAGGACGATTGTCTTCGGACGATCTCCAGCCCCATCCTGCGCCGCTGCGGGAACGGCGGCGGCCACCAGGAAGATGGTCGTCAGGAAGGTGAAACCGAGGCGAAAGGCGTAGCTGGAGGCCGAAAGACGGTCACGCATAGATGACTCCGCGATCTGGAAACGGAAACGGTGCGCCGGGCCGGCGAGCGGGCGGGGGTGGCGGCAGGGTCGGCAGGCCCGATCGGGCCCCGAGGGGCGACCATAGCAAATCCGCTGCGACGCCTGGCGGTAGAACCGGACCCGGCGAAGCGGGTGGTAGGCTCGCCGGCCCATGAAGCCATCAAGCAAGAAATACGACGAGCTCGAGCCCCGCCACGTTTGGACTCACTTCGCCTCCATGTCTGAGGTTCCCCGTGAATCCAAGAAAGAAGAGCGGATCATCGCCTGGGCCCACGAAATCGCCAAGCGACTCGGCTTCGAATCCCTGGAGGACGAAACCGGAAATGTGATCGTCGTGGTACCGGCGACCGAGGGCTCCGAGGATGCTCCGACGATCGTCCTGCAGGCGCACCTCGACATGGTCTGCGAGAAGAACGCCGGAACCGATCACGACTTCGACGTCGACCCGATCCGCCTCGTCGTCGAAGACGGTGACGACGGCCCAATGGTACGCGCAGAAGGAACGACTCTTGGAGCCGACAACGGCATCGGTGTCTGCCTGGCTCTGGCTGCCGCCCAGGACCCCGACGTCCGCCATCCGGCGATGGAGCTCCTGTTCACGGTCGACGAGGAAACCGGCATGACCGGGGCGATAGGGCTCGATGCCTCCAAGATCACCGGCCGTACCTTGCTCAATCTCGATACCGAAGAAGATGGGATCCTCACCGTAGGCTGCGCTGGAGGCTGCGATTCAGAGCTGACGTGGACGTTCGACGCCGAACCCGTAGCAGGACCAGGACCCACCTGGCGGATCGAGGTACGCGGATTGCGCGGTGGCCATTCCGGTGGCGACATCCACGAGAGCCGCGGAGCGGCGACCAAGATCCTCGCCCGTACTCTCGCCGCTGCCAGTGCCCAGAGCGAGCTTCGCCTGGTCCATCTGGAAGCTGGCAGCAAACGCAACGCCATTCCCCGCGAAGGCCATGCCATCGTCGTCGGACATGGAGATGCGCTCCGCGACGCCGCAGCGAAGCTTCAAGGGCTAGGCCGTGTCGAATCCCAAGAGCCGGAGCTCGAAGTTCAGGTCAGCGAGGCAAGCATAGAAGAAGCGACAGCCCTGACGGCGGGCGATACCAGCCGGCTCCTCGATGCGCTACTCGCGCTACCCCATGGGGTCCTCACCATGCATCGGGAGATCGAGGGATTGACCGAATCGTCCAACAACCTCGGAATCCTCGCCACCGAAACCACGGCGTCGAAGAAGATCGTCCAGGCCGTGTGCTTGAGCCGTAGCTCGATCGAATCGCGCCTCGACGAAACGATCTCCCGTATCGCCGCCGTCGCGCGATTGTCCGGTGCACGCCACGAGACGGATTCGCGCTATCCAGGGTGGGCGCCCGATCTCGACTCGCCAGTCCTCGAGGTATGCCGGCGGGTGCACGAGGATCTCTTCGGCAGGACGGCGTTGGTCGAAGCCACCCATGGAGGCCTGGAATGTGGCCTGCTCGGCGCTCGCATTCCAGGTCTCGATATGGTGTCGCTCGGACCACGGATCGAAGGAGCCCACAGCCCCGACGAGCGCACCTGGGAATCCTCGGTGGTCTACTCGTGGAAGTACCTCGTCGGCATTCTCGACGAGCTCGCCGGTTCGTGAGCCGACGAGCCGGCTCTCGCGCCTGGATACTGATCGGCGGCTTGCTCGCCGCGTGCAGCGTCGTGCCACCGTCCCAGCCAGCGGTAGACATCCTCGTCGAGAAAGAGGTATCGGACCTCAAGATCGGCCTCCGATCCGCCCAATCCTCCGAGCCGTTGCGTCTGTACGAACGCATGGAGCAGCTCGGGGTCGGGATCGTGACGATCGCGCTGGTCAACGAAGGTGAGTTGCGCTGGGTGCGTGCTCTCGCCGCAGAAGGTGAAGCCGATGCCGATACACCAATTGCCGTTGGCGAGCTGATCGACATCCCTCGGGGTCTCCTGGCTCTTCGAGCAGACGACGCCGCGAGCGACGGCGACGAGGAACTCGAGAAAGAGATCTTCGGGCCCCTGGAGATGACCCGAACGCGGATCGCGGAAGCTGGACTTCTATCCACGGCAGAGGACCTGAGCAAGATCGTCACCGACCTTCAGAAGGCCCACGCCGGCAAACCAGCACGACGACTTCGCCAGGAACAGGCGCAGGTACTGTTCGGCACCCACGGAGCAGTAGAGCCCGTCCGCGACTTGGGATTTCGAGTCGCAGGACAGGGGCAAGCCATCCACTTCGAGCGCGCGGATCGGACGGAGACTCACGTCGTACGCTTCGTGGGCTTCGTCTACAGCGGCCACGGTGCCGTGGTGATCGCGGATCACCCCGATGCAAGTGCCCTGACCGACGAGATCTTGGCAGGCCTGGCGGAGATCTACGACTGGCCTGCGTATCGGGTGGAGTCTTGAGCTAGCCGGACCTATCAGACTGTGCCCAAGTCGACGTCCAGCCCGACGTCGAAACAAGGCGCCGAGTGGGTCAGCCAGCCGATGCTCAGCAGGTCGACACCGGCTCCGGCCTTATCGGCGGCGGTCGCGGGGGTGATACCCCCGGACGCTTCGGTGATCGCCCGGCCATCGACGATACCGACGGCCTCGCGCAAGGTCGCGGCATCCATATTGTCGAGGAGGACGGCGTCGACTCCGAGAGCGAGGATGTCTTCCAGCTCGGTCAGGTCGTCCACTTCGATCTCGATCTTCACAAGATGGCCCGCATGCGCTCGGGCTCGGCGTACCGCTTCGGCAGCCGAGCCAGCGATGGCGCGGTGGTTGTCCTTGATCAGTACGGCGTCGTCGAGGCCAAAACGATGGTTCGCTCCACCTCCGAGACGCACGGCACGCTTTTCCAGCGCCCGCAACAGGGGTGTGGTCTTGCGGGTACACACGATCTGAGCCCCGGTGCCTTCGACGGCGCGGACGATCTGCCTCGTCACGGTGGCGATTCCACTGAGACGGCCCAGCAGATTGAGCGCCGAGCGCTCGGCGCTCAGCATCTCGCGAGCCGAGCCCTCTACGCTGGCGATCACTTGCCCGGCGGCCACGTCAGCGCCGTCCGGAATGTGGATGTCCGCTCGCACCGACGGGTCGAGCCGACGGAACACGGCCAACGCCACATCCAATCCAGCAGCTCGACCCTCCTCTCGGGCCCGCAGCTCGCCGGTCACTCGCAGCTCCCTCGGGACGATCGCGTCGCTGGTGAGATCACCGGCTCGGCCCAGATCTTCCCGCAAGGCGGCGTCGAGAATCGGTTCGTAGATGACCGACGGCAAAGGGGCCAAGGAGGAACGATCTACCGCACTCATGCCATCACCGCCAGCCGACGCGCGGAGAAGGTCCTACTCGATTCCAGTTGATCGAGCACGGGTTCGAGACACGTTCCATCGGGCCGCCCTGGCTTGTAGACCCAGGCCATCCGCCTAGCCCAGGCCACATCGCTCTGCGGGTGGTCACTACGGTAGTGGCCGCCGCGGCTCTCCCGTCGATACCTCGCAGCCGTCACCACTAGACGAGCCACTGTCAGCAGATTGGCCAGCTCTCCCGGTGCGTCGGCCTGCTGAGCCGACATCAACAGTTCGTCGAGTCGTCGTGAAGCCTCATCCAGCCCCTCGTCATCGCGCACGACACCGACGTGTGCCCACATCAAGCGCCGCAGCAGCTCTCGGGTGGAGGGATCGTCAGCCGGGATCAGAGCCTCGTGTCGAACCTCCAGTCGACCGGGAATCGAACGGATCGGTCGCTGTAGCCGATCGCCTACGTCGCGCGCCACGCGATCACCCCAGACCAGCGCTTCGAGCAGCGAGTTCGAGGCCAGGCGGTTGGCCCCATGCACTCCGGTAGACGTCACTTCTCCGCAGGCCCAAAGACCATCGAGTGACGTCCGACCCCAAAGGTCCGTGACGACGCCGGCCATGGAGTAATGAGCGGCCGGCGTGACCGGAATCGGCTCTACACGTGGGTCGATTCCGTGATCCTGACAATGCTGCCAGACAGTCGGGAAGCGGTCGGGGAACGCGGCTCCTACGGCCTCTCTGGCGTCGAGGAACGTGCGGTGACCGTTCTGTCGCGCGAAAAAGAGGCCGCGCGACACCACGTCGCGGGGCGCGAGCTCGGCGTCGGGGTGGATCTCCGCCATGAACCGGCGCCCCGTCTCATCCACTAGGAGCGCCCCTTCGCCACGCAGGGCCTCGGTCGCCAACGGGAGGGGATCGGACTTCACGTCGAGGGCCGTGGGATGGAACTGGACGAATTCCAGGTCGGCTAGATGAGCTCCGGCACGAGCTGCCAGCGCGAGACCGTCACCGGTGTTTTCCCGTGGATTGGTGGTGTGTAGATAGAGCTGTCCTAATCCGCCGGTCGCCAGGATGACTGCCGGAGCGCGGTAGAGCGTGGTGCTGGCGTCCGCTGAGTCGTGCTGCCTGACCAGCAGGCCCACGACCGCGCCACGGCAGAGCACGAGATCGGTGGCTCGAGCATTCTCGACGATCTCGATTCGGCGGTTGGCATGCACAGCCTCCACCAGGCTACGAACCAACTCGGCGCCTGTGGCATCTCCGTTTGCGTGTAGCACGCGCCGGCGACGATGGGCCGCCTCGCGGCCGAACTTCAGGTCGCCCTTGGCATCTCGATCGAACGCCGTACCCAGCTCGATCAGTCGGCGCACCTGATCCGGGCCTTCGCCGGTAAGGACACGGATAGCCGACGGATCGGCGATTCCCGCTCCCGCCTCGGCCGTGTCTTCGGCATGGAGGCTCGGCGAGTCCTCACCGGACAGCGCGACGGCCACCCCTCCCTGGGCCCAGGGACTCGAACCGCCTCCGAAATGCTTGCCTCGAAGCGGTGAATCCCCGGGTTGGGTCTTCGTCAAGAGCACGACCCGGCGACCGGGCGCTGTCAGGCCGAGTGCCGCCGTCAGTCCGGCGACGCCCGTCCCGACTACCACTGCATCAGTATGGCGCACCTGATCTGCCAGGCTCGACGCATCGAGGGAAACCAGTCCGCCGGCACCCACTCCGCCGGCCATCACGCGCCTCCGGTGTTCTTGCCGGGACCGACTTCGAGCATGCGTTCCACCGCGCGCCGCGCTCTCTTCGCCACGTCTGCGTCGACCACAACCTCGTGCTTCATCTCTTGCAACGACTCGAGAATCTTCGGCAGAGTGATGCGCTGCATGTGCGGGCAGAGGTTGCAGGGGCGCACGAACTCGACATCGGGATGCTCGACGGCAACGTTGTCCGACATCGAGCACTCGGTGATCAAGACGATCTTCGGGGCGCCCGAGGCGCCCACATATCCGATCATGCCCGAGGTCGAGCCCACGTAGTCCGCTTCGGCGAGGACATCTTGGGGGCACTCGGGGTGGGCGAGCACGACCAGATCGTCGTGCCCCTCGCGATAGCGGCGGATCTCCTCGCCGGTGAATCGCTCGTGCACTTCGCAATGCCCCTTCCAGAGGATCAACTCGACATCGGTTTGCGAGGCCACATACTGACCGAGGTACTCGTCCGGCAGGAAGATCACACGGTCCGTTCCCAGACTCTCCACCACCTCGACCGCATTCGACGACGTGCAGCAGATGTCGGTCTCGGCTTTTACCTCGGCGGACGTATTGACATAGGTCACGACCGGCACACCCGGATAGCGCTCCTTGAGCAGCCGCACGTCGGCGGCAGTGATGGATTCCGCCAACGAACACCCGGCACGCAGGTCTGGGATCAGTACCCGCTTGTCCGGATTGAGGATTTTTGCGGTCTCAGCCATGAAGTGGACACCGCAGAGCACGATCGTCGAGGCATCCACCTCGGTCGCCATGCGCGCAAGAGCCAAGGAGTCACCGGATAGATCCGCTACCCCATGGAATATCTGCGGCGTCATGTAGTTGTGCGCGAGGACTACGGCATCGCGCTCCTCCTTGAGCCGCCGGATCGCATGGACGTAGGGTGCGTGGACCGGCCACTCCACGTCCGGAATCACGCCCTTGAGGCGCTCGAAGACCGGTGCGGTTGCGTGAGCGACCTCCGGTGTGTAGATCGGGAGGGAGCTCGTGGCGTGGGAAGGGGATGTCTGAAAGCTCATGGCGTGTCCTTCCGGTCTTATGCTCAAACTGAGGATATCTGTGGGCTGATAAAAACCGACCGCGTCGGCTCTTCATATCTTGTTTATGCTACATGTGAGCATAACAGGATGTCAAGACTCAGGGCCAGTCACGCCGAGTCCTCTGGTCCAAGACCCTCGCCTAGGTCAACCGAGCCGCGGCCTGACGAAGCGCGTCGGCGATATCCTCCCTCGAAGCCGCACGCCGTAGATCGCTCAGTAGATCTCCTTCCTGGATCAGCCGAGCGACAGCGGACAATAGGTAGAGATGCGTGTTTCGATCGGTAGAAGGTCCGACAGTGCTCAGGCATACGTCGACCTCCCCGCCATCTGCGTTTCCGTAGGGAACGGGGCGGGCCAGGGTAAAGATACCCAGATGGGTCTTCTGGACGCTGTCGACGGTGGCGTGGGGCAACGCGACGCCGTCGCCCACGGCGGTGTTCTGCTGCTTCTCGCGCGCCCAAAAGGCCTCCTCGATGGCCGCGGCCTCGGTATCCTCGGTCAACTCGGCGAAGCACGACGCCATGGCCGCGAAGAGATCTTCCTTGCGCGAGGCCTCGAGAGCCGCTTCGAGCGCGCCGGATTCGACGAATGTGGCGAAGGGGAACTCGCCGCTGTCCTTCTTCGCAATCGGCTCCAAGGCCTTGTGAGTCTCGGCGCGCGGGGTGCTCAGCCTAAGTACAGCGCAATGGGCCTGCTCCATGATGTGATCTTGGCGCGAACCAAAGAACATGTCGCGGAGGGCCGCTTCGGGCGGCGCCCCGAAAACGAGGAGGTCAAAGCGGGCTGAAGCCTTCACCACGGTGGTCACCTCGTCGTCGCCCCGCAACACCTCGGCGCCCGAGACGTGAGAGCAGAGACTCGCCAACTCCCCGTGGTACGTGCGAACTACTTCCTCCTCGGCCTCGCCAGCCGAGGACGGGAGATAGCGTCCCAGGGTGATACGCGCTCGAAACAGCTCCGCCAACTGATCGGCGGTACGGATCACCAGCGCGTCGTGCGGGCCGGGCTCGGCGATCGCCAAGATTTTGCGATAGGTGCGGATTCCCGCATCCTTCAGCAGGGCGACGTTGGACTCCAGGTGGCCGAGGAGCCACGCGAAGGGATCGCGCAGATGAAGACCTCGGCGCTGAGAAGAATTCCAGGCCATGACGACCCAGCGCGAGTGCTGCCGGCTGGCATACTCGTACAAGGTTCGTCGAACATCCCGCGACAGCACATCGTCGAAATGGACATCGACGCCACGCTCTTCCGACAGCGCCAGCACCCTTCGCTCCAACGAACGGATCCTGTCGTCACGATCGAGCGACGAGGAGAAGATCTCACCATGCTCGGGCAACTCTTCGATGCGAAGAACCTCCATGGTTCGATTTCCCGCCAGCGTCGCACCGAGGTGCACCAATGCCTCTGCCGACGGCTCGCGATCAAAAAGGGCGACGGTCGTGTGGGCTTCGACCAGTCCGTTCTCAAACGGTTCCGGCAAGCCGTCCGGGGCAACTCCCTCGTCCGCCAAGCTGCCGTTGACCTCGCCTGCTTGGACCAGGTCAGAGCGATGAAGCAACTGACGCAAGAGGCCCATGTGGGTGACTTTGTGGCGTCCGTAGAAGAAATATGCCGCGGTGCCGACCGCCAGGCCCGCTCCCAGTCCCATCAAGGCGACGCCTCCCATCGCCACCAGCAGCACGAGACCCGTGAGAACTCCGAAAATCGGTAGCCAGGGGTAGAGCGGTACCTTGAAACCGGGTCGATACCACTGCGGACGCCCTTCGCGCATCACCAGGAGTACCACGTGGTTGGCGGCAAAGGCGGCGATCTTGAAGGAGCTACACAACTTCGCGACCTTGACCACGTCGAGAAAGAGGATCGAGGCTGCCATGAACCCACCGGTCAGCAGCACCGACGCTACCGGCGCGCCGCTCCGTGGGTTCACCTTCATCAGGATCGGAGGTAGCAGTCGGTCCCGGCTCATGGCGAAGGGGAACCGCGATGCCGCCAGAATGCCGGTGTTGGCCATACCCGCGAGCGCCAGAACCGCAGTCACCGACAGCACCACCATCCCGGCTTTCCCGTGCAGCGCTTCGGCCAGCGACGCGATGGGGGTCGCATCCTCGGCCAGCGACGGCACGTCGAACATACGTACGAGCACCCAGGAGATACCTGTGTACACCAGGGTGATCAGACCGATAGAAAAGATCATGCCCCGGGGGATGTTGCGCGACGGGTTCTCCACCTCTTCCGCGATCGCAGCTACCTTGGTGACGCCGGCGTAGGAGAAGAAGACGAGCCCTACCGCAGCCATCAAGCCACCCAGGCCACCGGGCATCTTCGGACCCTCGGGTGCCGGCAACGAAGAAATGCGCGTGAGCCCGCCGAGGATCAGAAAAAGAAGCACGCTGATGCAGACAGTCACGATCACTGTCTGCACTCGCCCGAGCTTGCGTAGACCCGCCAGATTGAGGACGACCACCATGGCCAACACGGTGAGCGCAACGGGTTTTACCGGCGCATTGACCAACAGATTGAGGTACGCACCGAGGACCAGGAGTGCGAACGACGCTTTCAACAGCAGGGACACCGACAATCCGATACCGCCGATGGTGCCTGCCAGCGGCCCGAGGCAACGCTCGATATAGACGTAGCTACCACCCGACGCAGGAAGCGCCGTGGCCAGCTCCGACTTGGTAAGCGCGGCTGGCAGTACCAACAATGCAGCCAGCAAGTACGCAAGCCATAGGGTCTGGCCGGTGATCTGCGCTGCCACCGCCGGCAGCACGAATATCGACCCTCCCAACATCGCCCCGATCGACACTGCCACGAGCCCGGTCAGTCCGAGCGTTCGGTCGAGCTTCGCCATCCGGCGCGGAGTGTAGCAGGAGCAGGCCTCGAGCCCTGCGATAGGCAGTGAATTGTGCTAGTTTTTTCCCGTAGACGCCCGTGCGTCCTCTCGCGATGTGCACTGTCCCCGACAGGGTCACATCAGACGAACCTCGACCGCCGCACCCTCTCTACCCCGCTCCGACGCGAACAGTCCATCCGACGCGCGACGCAGCAGCTTCGAGCTCGAGCGGATTCGCCGATGCCGCCGCTGCCTGCCGATCGCCTGGTATGGGTGCAGGTCGACCTTTCCCTCAGGAGATTCCCATGCTGAAGAAGACCTATTCCAAGACAGGCAGTAGCTGCCGAGTGACCTTCAAGGTCGCGGATGTCGAAGCCGATCAGATCGCCGTTTTGGGCGACTGGAACGACTGGAGCCCCGAAACGAACGAATTGAAGAAGCGTAAGGACGGGAGCTTTTCCACCACCATCTCTCTCGATGCGGGCCGCGAGTATCGGTTCCGCTACCTGCTCGACGGCGAGGCATGGGAGAACGACGACGAAGCCGATTCGTTCGTGCCCAACCGTTTCGGTACCGCCGACTGCATCCTCGCGCTTTGAGTCTGCGGGAGGCTCTACCCTCCCCGCGCAACGCCCGCCGCTGGCACCGATACACTCGGGCCCAGCGTGCGGGCGTTTTCGTTTTGGATTCAACACTGCGACCGCTCCCTGCAGGCGGTGGCCCATAGGTGGTTGGGAGCCGAGGAGGACGTCTCCAGCACAACCCAATCACGCAGACCCCGTGCCGGCTGTAAGGGCAGCACCGAACGGTGGCCACGGCACGACCTCCAACAGGTTCAAATGGGGCCTCTCATGCTTGGACTACCACTCGACGCCTGGCTACTGATCGCTACGTCGGTCCTGGCCGGCCCCATGCTGGTTCTACTACGCTGGTCCGCGCGGGATCCGGAGAAGGTCTCACCTCGGACCGGGCCGGGAGCTGAGGAGTGATGACGTCTCCTGCCATTCTCGCGGTCGTCGCGACGTACTTGCTGATCCTGCTGGGGATCGGGATATGGGGCGGACGCGGATCGGACGACCTGTCGGGCTACTTCGTCGCCGACAAGCGACTGCCTTCCTGGGTGATCGCGTTCAGCTCCAATGCCACGGGGGAATCTGCATGGCTCCTCCTCGGCCTCACGGGTATGGATTATCTCGTGGGCGTCCACGCCTTCTGGATCGTCCTCGGCGAGGTTCTGGGGGTTGCGCTGGCATGGGCTTTCGTGGCGCGCCCCTTCAAGGAGGCCACCGATCGCTACGAGTCGATCACCGTCCCCGACTACCTGGCAGCGCGGTTCCGGGATCGCAGCCACGTCCTGCGCATCGTCAGCTTGCTCATCATCCTCGGCATGACCGGTGCCTACACCGCGGCACAGCTCACGGCCGCCGGCAAGGCATTTCATTCGTTCCTCGACCTGAGCTACGGCACTGGGGTCATCGTAGGCGCCGTCATCATCCTCTTCTACACGACGGTCGGTGGCTTCCGCGCGGTAGCGTACAGCGACCTGCTTCAAGGTGTGTTGATGTTCGTCTGCTTGCTGGCGCTGCCGATCGTCGGAATCGTCGCAGCCGGCGGCTGGACCGAAACGATGGCAAAGCTGGAAAGTCAGGATCCAGCTCTGCTTCAGCCCATGGGCGGCCTGGGAATGGGTATGGTGGGTTGGGTAAGCGTTCTGGGGTTTGCTGGCGTCGGCCTCGCCTTTCTGGGCTCGCCACAACTCCTCACACGCTTCATCGCGGCACGAGACGGGCGACAGATCCACCAGGCCAGCCTCGTCGCCGTCGTGTGCATCGTGGTTTTCGACGTCGGCGCCGTGGTGGCGGGGATGGCCGGACGAGCTCTCTTCCCCGGACTCGAAGACCCGGAGGCCATCTATCCCATGATGGGAACGGAGCTCTTCCCGGCCCTGTTCACCGGCATCTTCCTCGTGGTGGTCCTGGCAGCGATGATGTCGACAGTCGATTCGCTTCTCATCCTCGCGTCCTCCGCGGTCGTACGCGATTTCTTGCAGCAGGTGATCTCACCCGATCTGTCGGAAAAGGTTCTGTCCCGCTACGGCAAGGCGACCACGGTCGTCCTCGGTGCGGTGGCAACGGCTCTGGCGATCGGCGAGGTGCGGATGATCTTCTGGTTCGTTCTCTTTGCCTGGTCGGGCCTCGCCTGTGCCTTTGCGCCGGTGGTCTTGTGTGCTCTGTTCTGGCGACGCACCACGCGCGCTGGAGCGATTGCCGGAATGGTGACTGGCATCGTCGTGACGATCGGCTGGGTACTGTTCTTCAAAGCCAGCTTCTACGATCTCTACGAGATGATCCCGGGTTTCCTCGCCGGTCTGCTGGCGACGATCACGGTCAGTCTGCTGACAGAACCACCGGAAGGAGCCGCCGAGGAGCTCGCCGAGTTGCACGCCGTTGTGGGAAAGGCACCGAGAACTCCCACGACTTGATCCGTTCGTCCGTTCCGATCCAGGTCGCTGACTTCGACGCGGCGCGGTAGACCTCGGCTCCGGGCTGAAGCTCGCCGAGCTCGTGGCGCCGTCGCGCTAGGCGTTATATCGTCGGAACTTAGCTACCAACGTAAATCCACCGGGACTCCTTCGAACCTATGCACGATCCCAGAATCGACGACCTGGCCGACCTGCTGGTGGGCTATTCTTGCGACCTTCAGCGTGGTGAGAAGATCCTCATCGAGGCCATCGACACACCTTCCGAGCTCGTCCGGTCGTTGATTCGCCGGGTCGATCGAGCTGGCGGCGTACCGTTCGTTTGGCAGCGCTCGAATCAGATCATCCGCGATCTTCTCCTGGTGGCCAGCGAGGCGCAGATGAGGCTCCTCGGGGAGGTGGACGCGGCGCTGATGCGCGAGATGGACGCTTACGTCGGCATTCGGGGCAATCCCAACGTCTCCGAATGGAGCGACGTACCGACGGACAAGATGACCCTCTACCAGCGCCACGCCTGGGTACCGGTACACCGCGACATCCGGGTACCTCACACCAAGTGGGTGGTGCTGCGTTGGCCCAATCCGTCGATGGCGCAGCTGGCCAACACCAGCACTGAGGACTTCGAGGATTTCTACTTTCGCGTCTGTACCCTGGACTACGCCAAGATGAGCCGGGCCATGGAACCTCTGGTGGAACTGATGAACGGGACCGACCGGGTCCGCTTGGTTGCATCCGGGACCGACCTGAGCTTCTCCATTCGCGATATCCCGGCCATTCCCTGCGACGGGCGCAACAACATTCCCGACGGAGAGGTCTTCACCGCCCCGATACGCGATTCCGTGGAGGGCGTCATCCAGTACAACACTCCTTCGATCTACCACGGCATCACATACGAGGACGTCCGCTTCCGTTTCGAGCGAGGAAGGATTGTCGAGGCCTCTGCTTCGGATACCCGATCCCTCGAGCAGGTCCTCGACTCGGATGAAGGTGCTCGGTACATCGGAGAATTCGCCATCGGTTTCAATCCCCATGTGACAGAACCGATGAAGGATATTCTGTTCGACGAGAAGATTGCCGGCTCGATTCACCTGACGCCCGGGAGCTGCTACGAGGAAGCGTCCAACGGCAACGAGAGCCAGATCCATTGGGACCTGGTTCTGCGAATGACCCCGGATCTCGGTGGTGGTGAGATCTACTTCGACGAGCAACTCGTGCGCAAGGATGGAATCTTCGTTCATCCCGACCTAGAGGCCCTCAACCCCGAGAATCTGATCGGCTGACGATGGCCGGATCCGCGGACCGCTCCCCCGTCACGAGAACCGCTTCTTGTTGATGGAGCGTCTCGATGACACCTGAGGACCATCCACAGAAGAAACGGTCGGAACCCCGAGGAGGTCTCGGCGAGCGGTGGATCGTAGCGGCGACCGTCGCCTTGCTGGTTCTGCTCCCCATGATCGGTGGCCGGTTTTCTGATGTACGCGAACCCGGCGGCGACCGGGAAGGCACGCCACGACAGGGTCACATTCCCGTTCGGTCGCCCGAGCCCGTCGGTGATTCCCCGGCGGAGGACGAGACCACCGACGTCGACCCCGCATCCCCCTGGCGCTTCGCGACCGCCGGAGAAGTCTGGTCCCAGCCGGTTGCCGCAAACGACCTCGTCTTGGTGGGATCGGACGACGGCACAGGGTACGCGCTCGACGCGATCAGCGGGCGGCTACGCTGGAACCTCGACACCGGAAGCGCCCTGCGTGTTCGAGCCACGGTTCTGGGCCAAACCGTCGTGTGGGCCTCGGTCGAGGGTGAGGTCCACGCCGCAGACGTCACAACCGGCGAGGCGCTCTGGCGGACCCGCGCTTCGGCGACGACTGCTGTGGCCGCCAACGATGCCAGATCTCCCGACGACCGGATTGTCGTCGGCACCGCGGAGGGCCTCCTCGGACTCGAAACCGTCAGCGGTCGCGTCGCCTGGCGGACCCCCGTGGGCGCCATCGTGGCGGCTCCAGCCGTGTCGAGCCGCAAGACCGTCGCGGGCACCAGGACCGGTGCTGTCGTGGCAGTCGACACACTTCGCGGCAACCAGATCTGGACCTTCGATGCGGGCGCCGAGATCACCACATCGCCGGCCCTCGCCGGCCGCTTTGTCTTGATCACTGCCGGAGATGGCTCGATCTACTGCCTGGAGCTGGCGACGGGCAGAGAGCGATGGCGGTCCCGTACCAGTGAATTCGTCGGCTCGACACCGGCCGTGGCGGAAGGCCGGGTGTTCGTCGGTGGAGGAGACGGCGCGCTCTGGGCCTTCGACCTGCGAAGTGGGATCGGCCTGTGGCGCCGCCGCTTGGCAGAACCCGTGCGTGGCACTCCGGTCGCCGACGGCGACACCCTGTGGATGGCTGCCGGCGAGCACTACGTCGCAGCAGTCCGCGCATCGGACGGCGAGCCGCTGCACGTGTTCGCGGTAGAGGGTTGGGTCTCTGCATCTCCTCGGATCGTGGGGGTCGTCGACGGGCCAAAACGCCTCGTTTTCGCAACCGCAGACGGCAGCGTTCATGGCATTCCGCTGCGTTTGGTGACCGAAGAGCTGGCCCCCAGGCCGACGCGCACCGATTCGGGTCCCGAGCTACCACGTATCGTCATCGAGCCCACCTTCCACGACGATCCACCCGAGATCCTCTGGCAGAAGGAGCTCCCCGCACGCCCGGCGGGCGCGCCGGCGGTGACTTCGGGGCTGCTGGTGTCGGCCGCCGGACCACAGCTCCTGGCACTCGACCCAAACACAGGCCGGGAAATCTGGCGAGCTCGAGGCTCGGGGCCGTTCAGTGCGACGCCCGCCCTTGCCGACCGGCTGGTCCTGGCACCGAGTCGCGCCGATCAGAACGGGAAGGGAGCGGTCACCGCCTTTGATCTAGGCGATGGCCGGCTGCGGTGGCGCGCGGAGGTCGAAGACGACGTAGCGTCCATCCCAGCTCTGTGGCACGACCTGGCCATCTTCGGTACCGCCGGAGCCGAGATTGTCGCCGTGGAAATGGAAAGTGGTTCGACGAGTTGGCAGCGCAACACCGGCGGTGTCATGACCTCTCGCCCTGCTGTCGCCGCCGGCTCGGGCCTCGGTATCGTCATTGCCGGAGGTTGCGACGGTGTGGTGTACGGCCTTGCGGTCGAGGACGGCCGAGAGCTCTGGCAGTTCCCGACCGAAGACTGCGTGGCTACCGACATCGTTGTCGAGACTGCAGCGAGTGGTCAGGAGGTGGCGCTCGTCGCAGACGCCGGAGGTCACGTCTACGCCCTCGACCCGGTGATCGGAGGCGAGCTGTGGCGATCTTCCCTGGGAGGCGCGCCCGGTCGTCGGCCTCTCGTGCTCGGGGGCAGCATCTATGTCGGATCGGAGGACGGCAGCCTGTGGTCTCTTTCCGCCCTCCACGGCGGCACCCGATGGCGCTTCGCGGCGGGCGGCCCTGTGAGCGGTGGCATGGCGCTCGATCTGGGAATCGCCTACGCCGCGTCGACGGACGGAGCACTGCATGCCGTAGGCGCGATCAACGGTCAGGAGTTCTGGCGCTTGGAAACCCCAGATCCGGCCTACGACGTAGCTCTCGCCGAAGCCATCGTCTACGTCACGACCGGAACGAGACTCTACGCGCTACGTACCGACTAGGGCGTGTTAACGCTAATTAGCATATCTGCGATCAGCGCGAAGTTGATGAAGGCCATGTACCTCACATCGAGCTTCTCGAACCGGGAGAAGATTCTCCGGAATCCCTTCAGC
>JALCBJ010000111.1 GCA_028066595.1 Thermoanaerobaculia bacterium | reverse complement strand
AAGTAGACCGCAGTTGCGATGACCTTTCCAGGGCTATCCGCAACACACTCCTAGACCTTGTCCCGTTCGATCATGCCGACGGCCATCCGGCCGAGCAGTCCCACCATCTGATTCAGTTGGGCGAAGCGCTCGTCCTGGGTCAGGCCCTGGGTGTAGCGCCAGTAGATCTGCTGCACGATGACTCCGAGCTTGTACAGCCCGAACGCGACGTAGAAGGTCAGATCCCCCAGGTCAGCCCCTGTTACCTCGGCGTAGCGCTCGGCCAGCTCTCGGCGGGTCATGCTGCCGGGCACGGCCGTGGGTCCGAAGGCCTCCGTGCGAAAGGCCTTCGGATCGCCGGCCTCGACCCAGTAGGCGAGCGTCGTCCCGAGATCCATCAGTGGATCGCCGACCGTGCACATCTCCCAATCGAGCACGGCCACGATATGGGTCAGGTCATCGGGGTCGAGCAGCAGGTTGTCGTATTTGTAGTCGTTGTGCACCAGACCCGCTCCGGACTCGCTGGGAATCGAGTCGAGCAACCAGGCGCCCGCCTGGTCGAAGGCCGGCCAGCCATCGGTCTGAGACTTTTGGTAGCGATCGTGCCAGCCGTGGACCTGGCGCTCCACGTAACCTTCGGGCTTGCCCAGGTCGCCGAGCCCGGCAGATTGGTAGTCGAGGGTGTGGAGTCGAGCCAGGTTGTCGACCAGTTTCTCCGAAAGTCTTCTTGCGATGACCGGGCTCAGCTCGAGGCCCTCCGGTAGGTGTCGGCGAAGGGCGATTCCGCGGCGACGCTCCATGACGTAGAACGGGGCGCCGATGACCGTTTCGTCGTCGCAGAAGAGATAGGGCTGTGGTGCCGGAGGGTAGACCTTCGACAGATTGGAGAGCACGTGAAACTCTCGCCCCATGTCGTGAGCCGTGGCGACTCGATTGCCGAACGGTGGGCGCCGAAGGACCAGTTCGTGTTCTCCGAGCCGGATCAGGTATGTGAGGTTCGAGTAGCCGCTGGGGAACTGATCCACCGTCAGCCGACCCAGGGTGCCGCCGAGCTTGTCGTGCAAGTAGTCCTCGAGGGATCGGACGTCCAGCTCTTCCCCGGCGCGGATCGGACGAGCCCGGTCGATCCAGCTCTCGTTCCCGGAGCCATTCTGGTTGTCCGACTCGCTCATCGGCCACCTCCTTTGCGGGCGAAACGATAGCACCGCGACGAGGCGGTCTCGTTCGGGAGGCGGATATGTGCGGGATCCGGGTAGCTCGGACGGCTACTTGGGACGGAAGCTCGAACCGTCGCGCAGTTTCTCGAACAGCTCCCGTTCCTGGTCGGTGAGAGTTTCGGGCACCATCACCTTGATCTCGGCGAACAGGTCGCCGTCGTGGCCCTTGGGGTTGGGGAAGCCCTTGCCGCGTAGGCGGATCTTGCGCCCGCTCGACGAGCCGGCCGGGATGTTGATCTTGAGGGTCCCGTTCAAGGTCTTCACCGACGCCTCACCGCCGAGGGCGGCGTGCCAGGGAGAAACAGGGAGTTCTGCATGAAGGTCTCGGCCCTCCAGGCGGAAGCGACGATGGGGCCGGAGCTGGATTTTGAGGTAGAGGTCACCTTTACGGCCGTCGGGAGCGGTCGCGCCCTTGCCCTTGAGACGCACCTTCTTCCCGTCCGTGACGCCGGCCGGCAGGCTGACGGTAAAGCTCTTCCGCTCTCCCGAACCCGGCTCGTGCAACGAGAGCTCTCGCTTGCCTCCCTTGGCGGCCTCCTCGAGAGTCAAGGCGAGCGTGAATTCCTGGTCGAGGCCCATACCGAAACCACGACTGCCGTGCGGTCCTGATCTGCCGAAGCCCTGCTCCGAGAATCCTTGGCCACCGAAGCCGGCGAAAGGACTGCCGCCTCCTCCCCCGAAGCCGCCACGTCCGCCACCGAAGAGCGCGTCGAAGAATGAGCTGAAGCCCGATCCCCCGCCACCGAAGTCGAAGTTGATCTCCTGCCAGCCCGGCGGCGGTCCGCCTCGCTGGTTCCAGGTCGTGCCGAACTGGTCGTAGGTACGGCGTTTTTCGTCGTCCTTCAGGACCTCGTAGGCCTCGGTGATGTCCTTGAACTTGTCCTCAGCACTAGCCGCCCGGTTGACGTCGGGGTGGTATTTGCGCGCCTGCTTGCGATAGGCCTTCTGGATCTCGTCCTGCGAGGCTTTTTTGTCGACGCCGAGCGCGGCGTAATAGTCTTTGTACTCCAAAGCAGTGTCTCCTCCGCCGGTTCTCCCGGAAGGGCTGCGGAACCCAGATCTTAGTCTGTTGCCCTCATATTTCCTAACAACCGTTCGGACCGTGGCATTCCTCTCGTGATCCGGCGACTTCTCGCTCCGGTCTTCCTTCTCCTCGCGGTTCTGGCGCTCGACGTGTACCTCACGTCCCGCGTCGGCGTCTCTTGGCGGCAAGATCCTAGACTCCTCCAGGCGCTTCGCGTCTTGGTCGCATTGGTCTTTGCGTTGGCCTGGCGCCTGCGCCGTGGGCGGTTGGCATGGGTCACGGCGGCCGCATGGCTGGTAGCTGAGTCGCTACGCAGCCTCGGAAGCTACGGCGGCGCACCACTGGAGCAAGCCCTGGTGGTGGGTCTTGCCGCGGCGGTTCTCCTGCCGCTTCACCTGGCCGCAGCAGCCTGGCTGGGGGAGTGGTGGGTCGCGAGCCGGGCCGGCTTGGTGCGCTTCGGAGTCTTGGCGGCCGAGGTCGGCCTGCTGGCGTTTCTCGTCGTCAGTGCCAGAGGATGGCAGATGGTGGCGGATGCACTGCAGGGCGTCCGACTCGGCATCGAGGCTCGCTGGCCACGATGGGTTCTTCCCGGCCTCATCGGTAACGACGCGACTCTCGATGCCTATGCTTTGCCCGTACTCCGGCTCGGAAGCTTCGTCCTAGCCGCCGTAGCCGTGGCCTGGGCACTCCGGATTCGCAGGACTCCAGTCGAGGCGGGCTTGTTGGGAGCTCTGGTCGCGATATTCCCCGCCACGCTGCGAGCGGATCTGACTCTAGTGTGTTTTGGCGCAGCCGTACTCGTGCTGGGCGTCGCGCTGGTGGAAAACGCGGTTCGGCTGGCCTTCGACGATGGTCTCACCGGCTTGCCGGCGCGGCGTGCCTTGGAGGAGAGCTTGGCCCAGATCGGCGGCAGCTATTCGCTGGCCATGGTCGACATCGATCACTTCAAGAAGCTCAACGATCGTCACGGTCACGAGGTGGGTGATCAGGTGCTGCGCAAGGTGGCCGCGCGTCTGGCGAAGGTCCGTGGAGGACGCGCCTTCCGCTATGGCGGAGAGGAATTCACGCTGGTGTTTCCAGGAAAGATCGCAGTGGAGGCCGAAACCGCGGTGGAGCTCGTGCGGCAGGCGGTTGCTGGCGAGCCTTTTACCGTACGCTCACCCGGGCGACCAAAGAAACCCCAGAAGGGACGAGCCAAGCGCGGTTCGGGTGGGAGCGACAAGAGATTGAAGGTCACCGTATCGGCAGGTGTCGCAGATCGGAACGAAAGACGCTCTTCCCCCGAAGAGGTGCTCCAGGCTGCCGACAAGGCGCTCTACAAGGCGAAGAAAGCCGGACGGAACCGCGTTGCTGTCGCGAAGTAGCGCTCTGAAGGCCGGCGGGAGCTCGCTGAGCACGGCAAGCTTCTAGAATGTCGTGATGGCCGACGAAGCTTCGCCTGTCGGAGAGCAGGATGCAGCACCTCCGGACGCGGGACCGGGTCGCTGGGTCCGGCGTCTGCTATGGCTGCTGGTGTTCCTGGAAGTGATCTGGCTGGTGGCGGGGAACGCATTTCTGCGCACGTCGTGGGGGGCTTCCCTGCTCGGTCGCAGGCCGGAGAAGCTGCAGATCACTTGGGAGAGCGGCTGGACGCCTTTGCCCGGGCTGGTGCGGGTCCAGAACGTAGACGTCCGAGGCAGGACCCCCAAGGTGACGTGGATGGGCTCGCTCGATGCGGCCTGGTTGTGGATCGCGCCCCTGGACCTCCTACGCCGCCGATTCCATGTCCGCTGGCTGGCCGCCGAAGGTCTGGAGACGCGTGTCCGCATGGATCGCAAGGATCCCCAGAATCAGCCGACGATCGAAGGATTCGAGGGCCTGCCCGAACCGGCCCGGCGCGCCGTTCGCCGGCCTTGGCGCCTCGACTTCGACCGCGTATCGATCCGCCAAGTGCGGGAGCTGTGGTTCGGGCCACTGCGCTACCTCGCGAACGAGAACGCAGGGGGTGCGATCAAGGGCCGGCTGCGGTGTCGGGTGCGTGGCCCTCTGGCCGTTCCGTGGGCCGATGTGGAGCTGGGCCCGGGCCGTGCATCAGGCGGATCGGAGATACTCGGTGAAGTGACGCGTCTCGCCTTCGCGGGCCGCCTCGATTCGTTCGTGCCGAAGGAGGTGCGTGGGGTCGCGATCCTCGGCCGGGTCAGCGGCACCTTCGAGGCCGCGACCTCTGGCGGCGGACTGGGGCTCGTGGACTACTTCTTTCGCGGAGCACCCGCCTCGGTGCACGGAACGGGCCGGCTCGACACGAGGCTTCACCTCGATCGTGGCGTGCTACAAACCGCGAGCCACCTGTCCGTGGACGACGGCAGCGTATCCGTGTCCTACCTGGGCTGGCGCGGCGAAGGCAATGGTCGTCTCCAGGGCGAGGTCGGCAACCACGGGGAAACGACCCTCGAAGTCGCCCTCGACGAGGTCGATCTGGGCCTGAACCGTGTGACGGAAAGCCTGGTGGTGAGTCGAGACGCCCGGTTGGTCGCCACCACCGACCGTTTCGATCTCGCCGTACGACGTCCGCAGTTACAGGTGATGGCCGACCTGCCGGAGTCGGAGATTGCCGACCTCGCCAAGCTTCAAGACTTCCTTCCGGCCCACGCTGGAGTGGAATTGGTCGGGGGCAGCGGCCTGCTCAGCGCGCGCGGCCAGCTGGCCACGACCGACCCGAAACCGGACGCAACGGCAGCCGCGGGCCTCCACGGGACGGTGTCCGGATCCGTGAAGATTCATGGCAACGGCGTCGACGTACGGGTGCAGGGCCGCGAGATCGTGGCGGACGTCGAGCTGGAGGCTCGAGTTCCGGACGGCGACCTCGCGACCCGCAGGCTGACCATCGACGGTAGCCGCCTTCAACTACACAACGTGCGGATGAAGAGTGCCGGGACCGCGGACGGATCGGGAAAAGAGCCGCCGTCCTGGTGGGCCGACCTCAAGGTGCCGCGAGGCTCGGTGCAAATGCCGAAAGAAGGTTCGGTGGTTCGGAGCGCCGTCGACGCCGAGCTCGCGGCGGACCTCGCCGACAGCCGCCCTCTCCTCGCGTTGCTGGTCGAGAAACGCGCAAGCCTCCGGTGGTTCGAGCGACTGCTCACCTTCGAGGACCTCGACCTCGAGGGCATCTTCCGGACTCGCGACGACGGAGTCGAGCTGCGCGACGTCAGGATCCACGACCGAGCGGGTGAGAAAGCTGACAAGGATCTCCAGATCCTCGGTCAGCTCCGTTTCGACGAACAGGGCCACCAAGCACTCCTGCGAGCTTCGATGAGAATCGCGAGGAAGAACGTTGCAGCCGGAGTACGCGTCCGCGACGGCAAGGTAGACGACATCGACCTGCGCCACTCCCTCGAGTGGTATCGCGAACAGACCGATCTCTTCTGGCGTGAGTCGGAGCCCGAGAGCCCCTCAGACAGCGGGCTCGGCCACGACCCGTAGTCCTACGTAGTCGGTCTGTGGCTCGTTGGCCTCGTGGCCTTCCCCTCCCTCGAAGAGCGCTTCGTTGCTCGATCGATCGGCGCTCGGGCCCACGGCCCGGCCGCCATCGTCGTCCGTCGCCCATTCGGCGGCGTTGCCATCGAGATCGAAGACCGCGGCCGCAGCGTCGTGATCGCGGCGAGGCGAGCCCGAGCCCACGCTCTCCAGGAGCGAGATGCCGCGTTGGGAAAGCGTCCGGCGAATCGACGTCGCGTCGTCAGGATTGGCTTTGTGCCCCAACCAGCGATCCAGGGTGTTACCACCGGAGCCAGCCATCTTGTCGGCTTCTGCCGTCGTCGGAAGCCGGAGCTCACGACCCAGACGAGCTGCGAGCCACTCGACGTAGCCCTTGGCCTCCTCGAGGCTCAGGCCCGTGATGGGGTGATCGTCGGTTCCGGGGGCGATTGCATAATCTGAGTCGAAGGCGGCCCACTGCGCCCGCGTGACCTCGAAGCGACCGACGTCGAGGAAGGTGTCACCCACCTTCAGGGGCACCAGCTCCGGTACCAGCACGCCGTCGGCGAGGCGCCCGAAGACGCCGTTCGATGTCGCCGCCTCGCCCCGGGCGAGCTTAGCTGCCAACAGGGAATCTTCGGGCACGACACGCTCGAAGGCAGCGGATCCCTCGTCCTGCGTGGCGAAGAGGTATCGATCCATCCAGGCCATATCTTCTTCGACCTTGCGTCGCTGGTGACCCAACTTGCGCAATCCGTGTCCTTCCCCTGGGTAGAGTAGAAGCTTGACGTCGGTCTTCTCCACCTGCTGCATGACGCGGAAGATCGACCAACTTTGGTGAGGTGGCACCGCCCGGTCTTCGGTGCCGGTATGGACGAGGGCAGGAGTCGTCACCTCCGGTAGCTGGAAGAACGGTGACTTCTCCAGGTAGTGGTCGAGCCGCTCCCAGGGTGGGCCGCCGAAGTAGTAGTTGTCGAACGATCCCCCGAAGTCCACGTTGGCCCAGTCGCTCACCCACTCGACGTCGGCAGCTCCGATGATGGCCGCTCGGTAGCGATCGGTGACGGTGATCAACTTGGCCGCCAGGATGCCACCGTTCGACCAGCCTGCCACCGCCAGCCGTTCGGGATCGGCCAGGCCGCGCTCGATCACGTGGTCGACACCGGCTTCGAGGTCTGGAATCTCGAGCTCGTAGTACCGTGTCTCGATCGACTCTGCCCAGGCGATGCCGTAGCCGTCGGAGCCGTGGTAGTTGACCTCCAAGACGAAGGCTCCACGCTGCTGTAACAGGAGGTTCGGGTAGGACCAGCGGAAGTCCCACGCGTGGCGATCGTGACTGGCAGGGCCTCCGTGTGGAGCCAGCACCAGGGGCGCCGGAGCATCGCCGTCCTGCCAGCCCACGGGATAGTGCAGGAGTCCCTCGACCTGGTCACCCTCGGCTCCCTGGAAGTGCAGCACCTCGACCCGCGGCATGGGTTTGGATTCGAAGCTCTCGTTCAGCTTCGTCAGCTGCTGCATCGCTTCTACGCCCGTGCGCGCCGTGTCGAGCCGCGCGGCGTAGAGCTGGGTCGGACGGTCCGAGGCGGACATGACCCAAAGCACGGAACGACCGTCGTCGGAGGCCGCCAGAATCCGATGGCCGTAGCGAAGGTCCTCCCCGGCAGCTTCTCCGTCGAGGGGACGGTGGCCGCCCGTTTCGGGAATCAGCACCGGACGAGCGAAGACTCCGTCGTCGAACACCGCGAGGGCGCCGCCGGAGACCGGCATCGGGGAGCCTCCAAGGCCGCGACTCCATCCGGTGTCCAGCACCTCGGCCCGTCCCGAAGCCGCGTCCCACCGCACCGGTCTGGCGATGGTGGCGCTGCGGTAGATCGGGTGGGTGGAATGATTCTGGCTGAACCATACGGACCCCCCGTCCGGCGACCAGCGGAATCCACCCGCCGAACGGCTACCGGCGAGGTCAATAGCCGTGCGTTCGCCCGTTTCCAGGTCCACGATCCAGGCCGTCGGCGGCACCTTGGAGTCGAAGACGTAGCTGAGGCTGTTGCTGGCGTAGATCACCGCTCGCTTCCCCGCCGGGTCTACGTCGAGCTGTTGGATCCAGTCGTCGTTGAGGGTCAGCCGTTCCGGCCGGCCGTCCAGGGGTACCCGCCAGAGCCTTACCGGTGGAGAATCCAGCGGATCGTCGACCGACCTCGTCGTGTCGCCGAGGCCCTTGCGGCGACGTTCGAGGCCGCTGGCAGACTCGGCCCGCGCGACCAGCAGGGAGTCGTCGTCGACCCAATCGAAGGATTGCACCCCGCGGGAAAACCGCGTCAGTGGGCGTGCTTCGCCGCCGGACAGAGGCAGCAGCCAGAGCTGCGAACCTTTCGTCTTCGTGGGTCCTGGGACGTCGCGGTCCGAAGTGAACGCCAGGGACATGCCATCGGGAGAGAACGCGATGGAACCGATCCGCTCACCGCCGTGGGTCAGCTTCGTCGCTGTGACGTCGTCGGAGGCCGCAGCACCTGATTCCAGGTCCACGAGGTAGAGCTGATGGGCGCGACGTTTCTTGCCTTTGTCTTCCTTGTCGGCTTCCCACCGCGACACGGTGTAGGCCGCCAGTTTGCCGTCGGTGCTGAGCGCCGCCGTCCCGAGGGACTCCTGATTCAGGAGATCGTCTACGGTCCAGGGTTGCTGTGCAGCAAAAGCGGCTCCGAACGAGCACAGCAACATGGGAAGGAGACAGAGGGTGAGAGCGAGTCGAAGTCGTGAGGGGCTCATGTCGGCTCCAGTGGATTCGGAGGATCGGGTAGTGGGAGGGATGGGTGGGAAAACCAGCGTGCGACCACCGAGGTAGAGACTATCCGCCGTCGGCGAATGCAACGTGCACGAGCCCACCACCTCCGGCGCTGACGCCAGAGCCAGACGTAGGCCGCCAGGGAGGAGCGTTCCGCCACCAGGACCCAGAGAAGTGCCGCCAGGTCGCGGGCGAGCGCGAACGGCAGCGTCCGCCAGAGGGTAGCTCCGGTCTCGTGGTACGCACGGAGGAGATATCGGTTCTTCAACGAGTGGAGGTTGACCCGAGCCGAGGTGTGTCGGCGGTTGGCCGGCAACACCGCGCGTCGGTGCTCACAGCGTGCCGCAGGCTCGTAGACGACGCTCCAACCGCGTTCGTGGAGGCGGAAGCAGAGCTCGGCGTCTTCGCGGTAGGAATGGAAGAGCGGATCGAAAACGAGCACCTCGTCGCCGTCCCGGATCGATACATCCAGGAGCGCTTCGCGACGGTAGAGAGCCGCGGCTCCGGTAGCGCCGAAGACCTGTTGTGCCTCGGCCAGGCGTCCGTCGTCGGGTTCGCCGGAGCCGCGGTCGAGGTGCCGCCATGTACGCCGCAGGACCATGCCGCAAGCGTCGAGGGTGGTGACGCCACCATTCTCCGGACGGATCAGGCGTCCGGTCAATGCTCCCACCCGGAGCCCGGCTCGGTCGCAGGCCTGCGCCCGGGCCAGAAGTCGCCGGACGTAGTCGGGCCGCGGGCGTGCGTCGGGATTCAGCACCAGCACCCACGGCGCCCCGGTCGCTGCGATGGCGTCGTTCATTCCCGCGGCGAAGCCCGTGTTCGCCGACCGCCTCTGGATCTTCACCGGCAGGTCCAGCTCTTGCGCCCATCGTGCCGCGACATCGGCACTGTCGTCGCGGCTGGCGTTGTCGACGATAGAGACCTGCAGCGCCTCGACCTCGAGATCCGCGACCGAGCGTAGGCAGCCAGGCAAATCAGCCGCCGAATCGTAAGTGACGATGCAGACATCCAGATTCATCGCGTCGAAGCGTCCCGGAAGCGTCGAGCCCAAGATACCGGCCACCGCCAACCGCTGACTGCGCCGATCGCGACCCGCACCAGTCCCGTCGCAGCATCGAATCGATTGCGGGCGCGTCGCGGGGAGCGCACGGGAAGGGCCAGGATTCGCAGGCAACACGACACGGGTACGAGAATCCGCGCCAGCCTGGACCAGAAGAGGCCATGGTGCTTGCGTAGATAGCGCGCGAGATGGCGTAGGTAGATCCACAGGAACAGGCCGTAGCCCAGTGACGACACCGACGAGCCCATCTCGTGCTCGAACCGTGCCTCGCGCAGGTAGATCAGGCGCTCGCCGCGATCCCTCAGCCGGCGCGCGAGGTCGACGTCCTCGAACCACGCCGGGAAGAAGCCAGCATCCAGACCGCCGAGTTGCTCCAAGATGGACCTACGCAGGAGGAGTGCCGCGGCTGCCGGTTGCTCGATCTCGGTGCCCGACGCAGGAGGCTCTGTTGGCCCACGGCGCCCGGCGAGGAAGAACACCTGTAGCAGCAGATCGAATGTCGTCGGCAGGGGCTGAAGCTGCCAGCGATGCTGGGTGGAACCGTCAGGACTGACGAGCGACGGTACGAGCCCGGCCGCATCGGGGTAGTTGGGCAGGGCTGTGGCCAACTGATCGAGGGCGTCGCCCAGAGGGCGGGCGTCTGGATTGAGGAGCAGCACCGCGGGCGCTGTCGCCTGCCGCAGTGCAGCGTTCACGCCGGCAGCGAACCCCAAGTTGCCACCCGGCTCCACGACGACCGTGCGCTCCGGCCAGGCAATTCTCTCCTGCGCCGCGTCGACTGCTTGATTGAGCACGACCACGAGCTCGAAGCGAGGATCGTCGGGCCAGGAGGCCAGAAGCCTCCGCAGCGGAGCGACATCACCCCAATGCACCACCAAGGCGGAGATCAGAGCTCGCTGCGACACCCGGAGTGCCCCTCCATCCATCGCTGCAGCTCGTTCGGCGGCATCATCGCGGGGCCGAGTGCTGCCGGCAACCGCAGAAGTCCAGAGATCGTGCCGGCGGCGATGGCACCGGCGCCCATCAGGTCGAGCCGAAGGCAGGCGCGCGCCGTGTCGATCGCGTCCCGCAGCACGGCTTTGGGCAGCCTGGGCAGCAGCGCCGGACCGAGAGCTCGAGCCAGAACGGAATAGCGGTTGCGGCGAACCAGGTGATCTGCGCCCAGGTGTCGCCCGGTGGTCGAGCCGGCATGACGTGCACGAGCTCCGGCCACACGTCGAGCCGACCAGCCTGCGGCACGGAGACGCAGGGCCAGGTCGACGTCTTCGTAGTAGCTGTCCAGACGCGTTTCGAAGAGCGGACCGATCTCGTCCAGGGCAGCGCGTCGATACATGGCCGCCGTCGCGGAGACACCGAAGACGATGTCCGGTTCCGCGATCCAGGTGTCCACCGGATCGCCTCGGCCCACCTGCACGGCCTGCCACCAATGGTTCCACGCCAGACCAGCACCATCCACCGTGGGCTCGTCCTGCATCGTCACGACTAGCCCTTGGGCCGCCGCGGTCCGAGGATGAGCCTCTAGCTCGGCCAAGAGCGCGGCCGCCCAGCCTGTTTCGACCACCGCATCGTCGTTGACCAGGGCCAGGTACTCAGTCCGTGGCGCCGCGGCGAGGCCGACCAGGTTGGCCGCGGCAAAGCCCAGCGGGCCATCGGTTTCGACGATGTCTACCCCGGGATCGTCGGAGAAGTCTCGATCGGTCAGGGCGCCTCGAGGGGCTATCACCAGAACCTGCCCGCCTTCGCGGCGCAGAGCCGCTACCGAGTCGGCGAGGTGACGGCTGTGGCCCAAGGTCGGGACCAGAGCCAGCCAGCTTTCCGAGGGCAGGGAGATCTCCGACGATGGGGGCGCTTGGCTCACGCCCGCATCTTACTTACCCCTCGCTCGCCAGCCAGCGAAAGTCGATCCAATCCACCACCAAACCAGCCTGCGTCTCGCGATACCGCCCGGGATGGTAGAGCACGAGGCTGGCACCCGCTGGCCAGTCCACCGGGCCGAGATCGAGGTTGCGCCATTCCCCTTCCTCGCTCGCTTTCCAGGACCCGACGGTCTGCCTCCGGCCGTCGGGCAGCAGTAGGTCGGCGTGCAGTGTGTCGGCGCCCAGCCCGAAACGCATCAGGCGAATCTCGGCACGAACCCGCGGGCCGCCCGGTACCGCTCGCACCACCATCTGGTGGCCACGACCGATGAGCCAACCACCGGCAGCTTCGGGCCGGCGCTGTCGCCACGGCCCGGGGTGACGTACCCCGCCGCGCTTCTCCACCCACTGATCTTCCACTTCCACGCGCCCGGTGGGCACCCGGTGGGTGAGCAGTGGAAGCAGGGTGAAGAAGGCGAGCAGCAGACAGAAGCCCACGGTGCCGGCCCAGCGTCGGGTCTGGGCCCGAGCGCTGGCTAGTCCGGCGACGGGCACCAGAACGAGGCTCGCGGCGATCCAGATCCAGGTGGCGATGCGTGGCCGCACCAGGCTGGGAAAGAATCGACCCACGTCAGCAGCGAGAAGGCCACCGGCCAGCTGTAGGAGATCGGAATAGCCGTCGGCCAGGTTGTAGGTCCACGGAGGCGACACCACCCACAGCAGCGTCAGCAAGAGCGTGGGCACGCCGAGCAAGACCACCAAGAGGCGAAGCCCGTCCAGTCGTCGCTCCGACAGCGCCTTGGACAGCAGGAGCATCAACACCGGCAGGAGCGCCACGGCGTAGCGAAACGGCGGCGACCAGCCGCCATACCATTCGAGTCGTGGCACGACGGCGAGGAGGTACGGTAAGGAGCACAGTGCGAGTCCACCGGCCAGCCGCCGCCCGGCCGGCGAACGCATCAGCCAGAAGATGCCGGGCAGCAGCAGCGCCCACAGCGGCGCGGTAGCGAAGAGTCCGAAGGCGCAGTCATAGAACAGGCCCAGAAACCCACGGATGTAGTGCCACGGTGGTCCGGTCAAGGTCGAGAGCTCGCCGCGGGTGTAGAGCTTCAGCGGATTGCCGTAGCGCCACCACCAAAGACCGGTCAGTGCCGCGGTCACCGCCACGCCCGGCAGGGCCAGTCGGACGAGTCGGCGGTCTCCGTGACGGAATCGCCCCAGCGCCACCAACAGGAGGCCGACCGAGAGGAACAGGAAGCGGAGCTTGAGGAGCGGCAGGATCGCCAGCAAAGCCGCCAGCAGGAGATCCCGCCGACGTTGCAGCCGGGTGTGGCTCTTCTCGGGCTGTGCTCCGAGGATCAGATCGAGCGCCAGTGCCACGACGAGAGCTGCCGGCACTTCGACCCAGATCTGGTGTGCGTAGAGCAAGAGCGGCGGCAGGAAAGCCAGGACGGCCCATGCCAGGAACGGCCCGGTTTCCGTCGAGCCCGGTGCTCTGTAGACGCGGCGAGCCAGCCGCAGACACTGCCATGCCAACGCGGCCGAGAGAAGGGCCATCAAGGTCGCGGCACCGACCCGTCCGGCCACGAGATAGGGAATTGCGATCACGGCCGGCAGCAAGGCGGAGTGACGGGATTGCTGGCTCCCATCCCGGGCAACGGGATCCCCTGCTTGTGGCTCGAGGCGACGATCCATGAAACGCAAAGAGTCGCCGTCTTCGTACTGGTTGCGAAGGTCGGTGTCGAGATCGAAGGCCAAGCTGTGGGCGAGCAACAAGTTGTAGGGCTCGTCGCCGTCCGGCGGGCGGGTGGCCAAGGCCCAAGGCTGAATGGCCGAATAGACGATCAGCGGTAGCAGAAAGAACTGAATGGGTACGGCTCTCGACGCAGCCCCGCCGCCGTTCCCGAGTAGTGGGCGCAGATCTAGCAAGCGTCGCCGAACGGCTGCGCCGAGGGCCAGCGCCAACGCCGCCGCCCAAGGACCGTCGTCCATACTCCACCCCAGGCCGTGACGAAACGGCAGGCTGAACAGGGTGGCGAGCAGCAACGCCCATTCCAGCCACGACGCTCGCCAAGGTGACCGGCCGCTACGACGTGCCGCGTCGCGCCCGAGCCAGCCCAGAGCCGCCGCGACCGCCGGGACCACGGCGATCGTGCTCCGAAACAAATCGTCGGCGGGTGCCATCCATGGCCAGGCGACGTAGAGGATGCCGCCCACCAGCGTGGCCGCCGCAAGTCGAAGCAGCTCAGCGTTCAACGCCTCAGCTCCAGACGCGCCAGGTGAAGCTCCCACGGCGCGGACTCTCCGTCGGACTCGAGCCGGACTTCGAGCTCAGCGAATTCCCGCGACCCGCTGATCCGAAAGCTGGTTCGATAGCGGTTGGCGAAGAATCCGCCTCCCGGTGGTACCCAGCGGCTCCAGGGAGCAGGAGCACGAAAGCCCTCCAGGTTCTGGAGGTCGTTCCGTGCAGCCGCCCATTCGGCGGTGTCGTCGCCGCCCACCAGTGGCCATCGCGCGATGAGACTGCCGGTGGAGTCCCAAGCGCTCACCGTAGCGACCGGTTTGCCGGTGGCGCGGATTCCGTGAACGAGGGACGAGTCGACCGTCACCTCCGAGGCGGCGACCGGCTCGGCCAGCTCGTGGTGCCACGTCGGCGTGGCGGCGCTCAGCACGACGATGCCCCGTGCATGGGCCACCGTGGCGACCCGTGGCGGCGTCAGGAGCTCGCGCGCGCTCGTCCAAGGCGAAGGCCGTAGCCACGGATAGGACGACGCGACCACGACCACGGCCCCGAGCAGCAGCAAGCACCGTGCCGTCAGGACTTCCAAGCGCTCGCCTACGGGCCAGCGTGCGTCGAAGCCAGATCGACGCCATAGACCGACAGCGCCCAAGGCGAGGATCAAAGCCGGGCCGAGAATCGTCAACCGCGGTACGTCGACCCCCGGTCCTGCCAAGAGGATGGCGATTCCCACGAGCAGCGCCGAGCGTCCCATGGCGGCCGCGAGGAGTCCGAGTCCGACACCGAATACCGCTGGCAGGAGGATGCCTTCGAGCCACAGTCGTCCGAAGGCCCCTCCGGCGCTCACTCGCGCAGGCAAGAAGAGATCGGGGCGGACGAGGAGCTGGAGGCCGATCGTCAACGCCGTGGTCCAGACGAGATACGCGCTGCGTCGGCTCTCGGGCGGTCCTGTCTCCAGATGGTTCCACGAACGCGCGAGCCCGGCCGCCAGAGTCACCACCAGGACCATCACCACCGCACCGCCGCGGCCCGGACCCTGGTGCAGCATCCACAAACAGACCACCACGAGCATCGAGCCCGCAGCAGGCCCGGTCATCCATTTGCCACCCGCCAGCCGTGCGGCGAACGAGGCACAGACCATCACACCGGCGGCGAGCAGAGCCAGCATTCTTCCCTCCGCCGACTCGGTCGGATCGGCCTGCGAGACGGCCAGGGCAAGCGTAGCCGCCGCGACTCCCGCGGCCAGCAAGAAGGGCAGTAACGGCTCCATCAGCTGGGCGATCAGGGAGTTCGCGCGGTCCGGTCGCCGGCGGTTCTCCGATCTCGACGAGTCGACCGGCGAATCCTGGTCCTGGGGGGAGAGATCGACCGTCATCGGCCGGATTGTACCGGCGCTCCGCAGCAGCCAGGAGCCGATCTGGAGGCGATCCAATGGAGATGCGATGACAGGGCCCGGGCTCGTTGACCGTGCCGGAAGCACGCCGGTACACTGCGCGCCATGCTGTCCCGAGATCTGCTCCGCAACGACACCGAACGCCTGCGCACCCTGCTGGCCGCCCGCGGATTCGACGTCACTCACCTGGACTCCTGGGTGAATCGTGATGCCGAGAGGCGCGAGCTGCTGCAAGAAGTGGAAGAGCTGAAGCGGCGTCGCAACGAGGAGTCGAAGAAGATCGGGCAGGTCAAACGCGAGGGTGGCGACGCTGCGGAGCAGATCGCCGAGGTGGGCAAGATCAAGGGGCGCATCGAAGAGATCGAGGGTCGGCTGACGGACCTGGAAGCTTCTCTCGACGGCGATGCCCTGAGCTTTCCCAACGTGGCTCACGAGTCGGTTCCCGAGGGGCCCGACGAAGCCTCGAACCGCGAGGAGCGCCGCGTCGGCCAGCCGCCGGCCTTCGATTTCGAGCCGAAGGCGCACTGGGACCTGGGCCCGGAGCTGGGCATTCTCGATTTCGAGCGCGGAGCCAAGCTCGCAGGAGCCCGCTTCACCGCGTATTTGGGTGCCGGAGCCCGCTTGGAGCGAGCCCTGATCAACTTCATGCTCGATCTCCATACCACCGAGCATGGATACACCGAGTGCTTGCCACCCTACCTGGTGAAGGGCGAGGTCCTGGAGGGTACGGGTCAGCTACCGAAGTTCGAGGAAGATCTCTTCCACATCACAGATCGCGATCTCTACCTCATTCCCACCGCCGAGGTGCCGGTGACGAATCTGCATCGCGAAGAGATCCTCGACGCGGATCAGCTGCCACTCCGCTACACCGCCTTCACACCGTGCTTCCGTGCCGAGGCCGGCTCCCACGGTCGCGACGTCCGCGGGCTCATCCGCCAGCACCAGTTCAACAAAGTCGAGCTGGTGCAGGTGACGACGGCGGAGCAGAGCTGGGATGCCCTTGAGCAGCTGACCAGCCACGCGGAGAAGGTGCTGCAGCTCCTCGAGCTCCCCTACCGCCTCGTCACCCTCTCGACCGGCGACATGGGATTCGCTGCGTCGAAGACCTACGACCTCGAGGTCTGGCTGCCCGGCCAAGATGCCTACCGCGAGATCTCCTCCTGCTCCAACTGCACCGACTTCCAGGCCCGCCGCGCCCGCCTGCGCTACCGCCCCGAGGAAGGCGGCAAACCCAAGCTCGCCCACACCTTGAACGGCTCGGGCCTGGCTGTGGGACGCACCCTCATCGCGATCCTCGAGAACTACCAGCAGGAAGACGGCTTCGTCGTTGTTCCCGAGAAGCTCCGCCCATACCTCGGCGGCCTGGAGCGCATCGAAGCGCCCACCAACGAGAGCTGACAAGATAGGCCTCCCTGCGGAGGGATGGCTGAGTGGTCGAAAGCGACGGTCTTGAAAACCGTTGACCGTTCACGCGGTCCGTGGGTTCGAATCCCACTCCCTCCGCCATCTAAGTCCCTTCCTGCCAGGTGTTACCTCCGAGCACCGCTTCGGTTCGAGTACTTCCCCAAGAACAGATCTGACTGTCATGGGGGAGTAGTGGGGGAGTGCAGCGCCGCTCGCTGCAACGAGCCGCGATCCTAGCGCATCGGATTCTTGCTACCTCCGACGCCGTACTGCGCACGTTGAGATCCCGATACCCTGGCCGACCTTACTCGTCCTCTTCGTTGCCAAGAAGATCGGCAATCGGCAACGCATAGAGGAGTGCAAAGGCCTGAAGCTCGGCCGGATCGATTCGTCGGTCTCCCGTCTCCACCCGTGAGATGTGTTGCTGCGGCACACCTAAGGACATCGCTACTTGTACCTGACTGAGCTGCGCACGCCGCCGAGAGACCAGGTGGCCGTTGTCGAGTGCGTTGTCTGTATCGATGCGATCACCGGGCGATAGCGAGTTCAGCCATCTCTCGATAGCTTTCTCCTCACCTTACTGGAGAAGTTGACAATGAGCGTCAGTCTCCAATGTCGCTATCATCTGCTTCCTCTAAATCGGACCGACTACGAATTACCACTTCGCTAGCAATCTCGCTTGGGTTTGTTGTATCTCGGATCGAGCACTTCAACTGAAATCCCCGCCAGTCGTGATTCTCGAACAGAACAGCGTAGCGCCCAAGCTTCAGACAGTCACCATGTCGTAGATAGCGGACTGAAATCCTCCAACTGCAACCCCCATCTACCGGTCTCGGATGTCCCCGTGTGACCCTCGGCGGCTCTACACTGCGGGGCTCTGGGATGAAGGGCGTCACGTACTGAGTAGGATCGAACGAACCCAGTATCGGATCTCGTGGTTCGGGCTCCTTCGGAGGGGATGGCTTTGCTGGAGGACTCACCCAGCGCTTTCGGTCAGACGACCGCGCGACTCTGGCGGCCATCAGCACGGGCGGATCTGGAGCGAAGACATCGACATCGATCTCCTCGCTCCTAAGCGTGCCGTTGTTCTCAAGCCAAAGATCAAATTCTACCAAGCGCGGTACGTACTGTTCCTGGAATCGATTGTATTCCGGGTAGTATTGCTCCAACTGCTCAAAGTACTCTTCGAGGTTGGCATTGTAGGAGCGGACTTGATCGTCAGTCACTCGAGGACGCATGATCTCGTAACCCTGAGGCTTTCCTGGGCTGGGGAGCATCGAGAATCTGCCCTGAATCCGCGCTATCGCCTCCTCCGGATTCACCAGACGGGGTACTGGTTTCTGAATCTCCAAACGGTCTGTTGCTTCAGAGTCGTCATCTACTGAGGCGAGCACCCGCAGGTCGGCCTTCCTTGCGCGCAACTGGGCGAGTTCCTCCTCTACTCTGCGTAGTTTCTTCGCTTGTTCCGACTCCGGATCCTTGAGCCGCTTGCCTCTATCCAGATCGGCAATACACAGTCCCAGCGTCTCGCCCTTGAGATCCATGCCCGTATCGTCGGTGACAACGACGACCGTCTCGCCGGCTTCCTGTAGCTGCCACGCTCGCAGTAAGACGTGATCGTCAGGTCGATCAAACGACAAGACGTGGTCAATGAACTCCCGGCTTAGGCATTCGTGCACCTCAATCTCAAGCCGGACGCCAGGCCGGATCTCGGTTCCTAGGGCGCCCCTGAGGTACCGCAGCCGGTCCGTCGCTCGTCGACCCAGGTGTGGATGTATCTTCTTGTCATCCAGCTCGTGGACAACAGCCATCGTGATCAATACAGTGACCGCGCCATCGGAGTTGGGAGCGAAAGCCAGCCAGTCCAACTGATAGGGCGGAGGATAGTGGAGAAAGACGTTGGTGTCGGGAACCAGGATCGTCCGTGCCATAGGTCTGGCAACTCCTTCATGAATACGGTCGCAGCGCTGCAACGCGTCGAGCAACATTTTCTCACCAAGCGACTCGTCGACAGTGTTGGAGAGTCAGATGAACACCGCCGATCACTTCCTCAATGCATGGGCAGCGCGTTGTAGTTGCTCCTTGTCGCACCTAGCGTTGCGCTACCAGCGATATTTCGAGGTTCAACGAATCACATTCAGACCTGTAGCCCCCTGGCACAGCAGAGGGCGTGGAATCAGCCGGGGCTGACGGGCCCGTGGAAAACCTGACGCTTCGCTTGGAAACACCCCGCTGACTCTGGCAGAGAACGTGTCTCCCATAGGTTTCCCACTGTCCCTTGGAAAACACGCCGCGGGCGGCCTGAGAGAGCGCGTTTCCCACAGCATCCACCACCAAGACGGCGGGATAGGTAGAAATAGGTGCGGAGTTCGGAATCCTGGGTATGACTATCTTCGAGTCCCAGGGTGTGAGCCTGCGGGGAGGGACAGCTGCTGGCCGATCATCGCGGTGAATCTCCCGGGTGTGTCGCGCTGTGTTTGGCGGGTCACCGATACTTGGCGGGCGCTGGTCGCTTGCCGTATCTGCGTCGACGGCCTCGGTGCTGGCCTGTCGAACAAGCTCATCTGCGACTCTGATCCCGACGGCGATCGTTTCGACGGCGGCCCTGGCTCGATCGCGTCGTGTGTGACCGATGGTGCGGCTTCCTCGCCATCGACTAGCGGATTAGCTCGGCTTTCCTCGGTATGACGCGGCCGTTCTGATCGCGCATGGTCTGGCCTTGGTACTTCGCGGCTCATCACCGGTTCCGCTGCCAAAGGCGGATCACCGGCGAGATCTTCGACGGTTTCAGCTGTTTCCGGCGCTGCCACTTCGACCACCGCGGCGGGTGGTTCTGGAGCGACGGCTTTGATGGCCGCGTCAGCTTTGAGCTCCATGCTCTGGTACAAGTCAATGATCGCGCGGATCTCTTCATGAGCTGAAAGGCCTTCAGAGTCCTTGCCCTTCTCATCTTCTGCTTCCTGGCTAGGGCGTGTTAACACAAGTGAACCTGATTCCAGTATGCTCGGGGCATGGAGCT
>JALCBJ010000015.1:87126-97236 GCA_028066595.1 Thermoanaerobaculia bacterium | reverse complement strand
AACCACCGGCCATACTCAAGCTACGATTGGTCCGAAGAAATCAGGCACCTCTGCCCCACCTCCTTTGGTTCATGCGGCGACGAGCTCGATGCGGGCCGCGATGAGGGAGGCTCACAGCCTGTTTCTGTCGGCGTATCGGTGCGCCGCGGAGCAAGTGAAGGCGGGGGTGCGGTCTGTTGCGTTTCCACCGGACTGCTTTCCTGCGAGATTGCCGTACTCACGACCTGCCTAGTCGAGCGTCACCGGCCTCTGATTCACACATTTCGCCGAAGATGGCTTCCTCATTCGAGAGAGCGATGGATTGATGCGTCTTCCCAGACTAGATCGAACCGAGCGAACGAACCTTCCGAGCCGCGATCGAGTGAGTTGTTGGGGGAAATAGGACCGAATCGACCCGCCCTAACCGTTTCGGCCACTCGAATCCGTCTATCGCGACAGGCCGGAATGCTCTTCCCAGAAAGGGTGGGTGGCACCATTGAACCGGCACCATTGAACCGGCACCATTGAACCGGCGCCGTTTCTGCGCAACCGGCACCATTGAACCGGCGCCGTTTCTGCGCCGCTCGTTTCGCACCAGCGAGGTGTGGACACTGTTGTGGACTGGACACTGTTGTGGACAGGCCAGCAATCACTTGGGCGGAAGACGAGGTGGCGCTTCCGTAGACCACTGAACCTCATCAGGTGTGCCGCCGCGTTTCCAATCCCGGATCTCGTCTTCTGTAAACCAGATCCCATGCGCGTCTACGTAGAACCTGGCACCAGACTGCAGCTTGACCGAATCAGCAATCTCTATCAAGTTCCCTTGCTTCAGTAGATCAACGGGCACTTCTTCAGTTTCGAGAACAGCGTATTCACCAGCAGTAGCTCCGATGCTCAGATCCACCAGGGAAAAGCTCCGCCTCCTGTCGCTGCTCTGACAGAGCGCCAGCCGGTATCTGTGGCCATCCGCTACCTCGGACCTCTTCCACACATCTACCTCCAGTCAGAAACTCAGCCCTGGGAAGTGGGGAGAGCTACCACCGACTCTCCACCGGAGATGGTCGTAGTTGCCCCTCATATCCATCAACACTCGTCGCATTGCTGCTCGGTCTATCGTTCCTCCTCGATGGCTGATCTCGGCTAGACGAGCCAAAGCCTCAGCGCGACGAGATCCGCCTACACCCAATGCATGAACACCCTCGTGAATCGCGATCTCCGCGGTCCGAGAATAGCTCTGAGTGTTGAAAGCGTAGACATAGGCATTCCTACCAAACGCTTCACCGAGCAGGCCCCTATCCGCAATCCGGCTACCCGTGATCTCAAGCTCAATGATGTGGTTGTCGGCCGCCTCCAAAACCCGCCGCCCAATAGAGGACTCCTGAATCGCTCTTCTCAGGCGGAAGGAACGCATCGGATTGATTCCCACCTGGCGATAAATATTCAGATTCTGGCCGTGGATGTTGCGAAAGGCAGCGTATCTGCTTGAACCTACTGTTTCCCCTGGGACTGCAGCAGCCGTTCCAGCAGAAACAGATCTGTTCGAAGAAGCATCCAGAAACTCGCCACCCGCTGAGCTATCTGTCGACGAAGACCGGTGACGTGGACCATCGTAGAAGCGTGCTGCTCTTAGGCTTCGGAAGGCGTAGGCTCCAGCCCGACTAATCCCGTAGTTCAAGACGCTATCGACTGCCAATCGGGTAAAGCTGTAATCCTCACCTGGGTTATCGATCGTGTGCCGCAAATAGGCGGCACCTGTGTCTAGGCCAATTTCGGCACCGGCTTGCAGTGATCCCCGTGCAAGCGCACCAAGGCGCTTGACTTTCCCTAAGCTCGAAAGACCGCTGGTGGCAAAGCCCAATCCGAAGTCGATCGCACCATCGCTCCAGGAATACTCACCACAGCCCACCGTGAGGCATGTCGACAAGCCACCGACAACCACACTGAACAGACCGCCGGCGATATTGTCGACAACAGCAAGCTCGCCAGTAGGATCGGAATTGTTAACCGGATCATTGAGCGCGAATTGATAGGTACTCGGGCTATCCGCGTAGCCGTAGGGATCGGTAGAAATGAAGCGCCCAAGCTCCGGGTCGTAGTACCGATTGCGGAAATAGACCAGGCCGGTTTCCGCATCCTCGGGGCGACCGTGGAAACCGTAGGGGTTGCTGGCGGTGCTCGTGAGGACCTCTCGCGGATCTACCCTGGCGTAGAGCCCCTGGCTGGCAACCGAGGGCGCCAGATCGAAGCTGAGCTGGAAGACCTGGGCTAGAGGCTGGCCGTCGAGATCTAGAGCACTGGCCTCGATCTCGAGCAGATGACTGCCGACGCTCACGGTCGTGACCGACTCGAGGGTGTAGCCGTCGCTTCGCAGGGTCCACGAGGTCGGCTGACCGTCGAGGCTGATGGCGGCAGCAGCGTGGGCCAGATCCGCGGTCTCGCTGAGCTCGATGACAACCCTGCCTTGATCGACGGCGATACGCACGACCTCGGGACTGGCCTGATCGGCGAGCACAGCATCGCCCGCGGGCCACGAGAATGGCAGGTCGTAGGCGACGGCCAGGCGGTTGAGGAACGGATCCTGGAGCGAGCCGGCTGCAAGATGCAGGCTCGAGGCTTCACCCGGAGTCGGAGGATCGGTGGTGGTGATGACCAACCGCTTGCGCGCCTGGCGACCCGTCAAAACTGGCTGGTGCACATGGATCGGCCGCGCCTGGCCAGCCTCGTCTCGCCACTCCAACCCACCGGACTGTACCGCCGCTTCGAGGGACGCGGGCATAACCTCTTCCGACAGCTCGACCCACAAAGCACCGCCGACCACCCGCACTTGCGCCACTTCGGGCGGCACGGAATCGACCAGAATTCGACGCTCGCCGAATGGACTGTAGTCGTAGCGCTCCAACGGCTTGCCGTCTGCGTTGCTCAACATGACGAGGTTGCCGGTGTGATCGAAGAACGGCACGTGGCGGGTTTCGAGACTGCCATTGCCGTCGAGATCGCGCTCGATCTCCACTTGATCGTCCAGACCCAGGCCAAACGTTCGGCGAGCGACCAGCTGGCCGTCTCGATACTCCTCGAGGTTCTGCCATCCCGACCATACATACTCTGTGGTCTGCCCCTGGGCGACCTTACGGACTCGACGGTTCTGGACGTCATACTCGTAGGTAGCGAGGTCGCCTGTTGCGTCGGACACGCGGACCAGACGGTCACGGAAATCGTAGTGGTAGTGGGTATCTCCTTTCCGAATCATGTTGCCGTTGGCGTCCCAGCTGAGGGGGACTCCATCAACCTCTGCGGGTCGATTACGGCCGGAGTTGTCTGGCGGGCTCGGCTGCACGTCAGCGCCGCCCGCGCTGCGGATCGTCCTCTCGAGTCGGTTGTCGGCCTCGTCGTACCGGAAACTGAATCCCTCCAAGAAATCCGCCACCGTCGACACCTCCGGTGCCGAGTTCGCCGCCAGACTCAAGGCACCCTGCCCCGCTTCCAAGAGCCGGCCTCGACCGTCGTAGGCCAAAACTCGGCTGGACTCCGCGAAATCTCCACGCTCGATGCCAACGTTGAGCGAGCGCGGGCTCCAGGTCAGCGCCTGGGAAAACAGGCTCTCGTCCACGGAACTGCGCAGATCCACGCCTATGAGCCGCTCGATGGCGTCGTATTCACGAACACTGGTGACGCCATTGCTCCACGTCTGGCTAGCGATCGAGCTCGGTCCTCGGTAGGTGTAGCTGGTAGACGATGACGGCTGACCGACGTGTTGAATCGCGAGGGTTCGGTCCAACGGGTCCAACGACTTGGTGATCTCAAGACCCGAGGGATACGTGCGATTCGACTCCGCGTGGGTCGCGGTATAGCCGTAGCTCACTTCACGCCCCAGCGTTGTTTCAGACTGCAAACGAGACAGCGAGTCGTAGCTCAACTCGGTCACCACGCTCCCCGACTGCTGGCGCACCGGTCGGTTGAGGCCATCCCACTCCACGGTTTCGAGCGTCGTGCCTTCGACTCCCGGAGCCAAGATCGCTTCGAGACGCACCATGCGGCTGGACTCGTCATAGACCCTGCTGACGACCGTGCCGTTGGCGTCGGTCCATTGAGTCAGGTTGCCGTTGCCGTCATAGACCATGGATTCCGACGTCAGATCGGCATAGAGGACACCGATCCGACGGTTGCGATCGTCATAGGTGTAGTGCGTCTCCTGGCCCAACGCGTCCCGATAGGTGATCAGATTCGAGCTGGCGTCGTAGACGTAATCGATGGCGAACGACTCGGGGCCTTCGGCGCGCACGAGGCGGTTCAACCCATCCCAATGCTGCACGGTGACGTGCTGTTCAGCGTCGATGGAGAAACGCAGGTTGCCACGTGCGTCGTAGGTGCTTTGCTGACGATTTCCCAAAGCATCGGTCTGCGTGGTCAAACGATCCAGCGCATCAAACGTGTAATGGGTCTCGATGGGCGCAGTGCCGCCGCCAGGTAGCTGCTGCACGAGGCGCTCCCGAGTCCGGTTACCGTTGGCGTCGAGTGCAAACTCCATGACATTGCCAGCGGGGTCCTCAGCGCGGATCAGACGCTCCGCTAGATCGTAGTCATACCGAGTGACGCGCCCTTCTGCGTCTTCTTCCTCGACCAGGTTAGAGGCTCGATCGTAGCGATAGAACGTCGAGAGCACGTCGCCACTTTCAAGATGATGCTCGTGCTGAGCCTGAAGGCGCCCGAGGCCGTCGAACTCGGTTTCGTGAAAAGCCAGCAGATCGCCAGCGGCATCGTAGCTACGGACCTCTGTCAGCTGGTCAGAATCGTTGTAGACGTAAGCAGTCGCGTGCCCCAGAGGGTCGACGTCTCGACGCAGACGCCCCTTGCCGTCATAGTGCGTGGCCCAGGTCTGCCCGCGGCCATCGGCGCGCAGAATCAATCCACCCTCAGCGTCGTAGCTATAGGTTTCGCTTTCAAGCCCGTTGCCCAGGTTCGCCCCGATCCTGAGATTTCTCAGGTCGTAGGTGAAGGTGCCAAGCTTGCCCAAAGGATCCGCGTGAGCGATGAGGTTGAAGTTCTCGTCATAGCTTCGAGCCACGCTGACGATGCCACCGCCTGGTTCGATCTCGCTGCTGCTGTTCAGAAGCTCGCCGAGCACGCCATAGACGTTCCAAGAGCGTGTGGACTCGAGACCCGAGTCGCCATACGGGATCTGCTGCTCGATGACTTGGCCCACGGCATCGTAAACGTAGCGGTGGGTGTAGCCCAAGGGCGGAGCGTCCTGCCCTGCCCCACTGACCGCCCAACGGCTTTCCACCTTCCAACCCATTTCGTTCCAAACTTGCTCATGACGCACGCCTCGACCATCGGTGATCGCCGTCACACGGCCTAGGGCGTCGGTTTCATAGACCTGCGTCACCAGCCCACCAGTCGTCACCTTTTGCAGGTAGCCTCGACTCGGCCCGCTCTCGAAGTACTGGTAGATGGTCTCATGTCCCAGGGCATTGGTCGTCTTCACCACCTGACCGTAGTCGTTGTATTCATGGGTCGTCCAACTATCTTCTGGACGGTTCACGCGCACTGGAAGACCGCGGTCGTCACGCTCCACGGACGTGACCTGCTGCCGGCGGTCGATGATGTTCACAGGCAAATTTCTGCGGTCGTCGTAGGCAATAGTTGATTGCGTGACAAAGGCGCATCCACAAATCTGAAGATCTTGCCTACACTCTGCCTCTTGCGCTGGGCTGCAAGCATTGGCTTCGCTGCTGTTGGACCCTCGAGTGTCTGGGGTCTCTGCGACTTCGATCACATTTCCCTGACTCCGTTGACTGGAATTGTCGTAAGTCAACGTGGTCTCCCTACCCAACGGCCGCACAATCCGACGCAGCCGGCCATCGTCCTCATAAGCCATGACCGTCGTATGCTCTAAGGGATCGGTCCAGCGCAGCAGCTGCCCTGCAGTATTGTGTAGATAGATCCGAGTGGCTCCACGTCGATCTGTCACCTCGGTCTGCCGAGCGTCGAAGTCGTAGCTCAGGGAGAGGCCGTGATCGCCCCAGATCTGCTCTGTCACCTCGTCGTCTCGCCCGTCACCGTCGGCATCGGTGTAGGTGTAACGAATCGGTGTCATGCCTCGCGCGTCAGTCACCGAGATCAAGTTATCCGCCTCGGTTAACCAGCTTTCGAGGCTGACGCTGCCAGAGCTGTAGGCGTAGTGGGTGGTCAAGCCGTCCGGGAAAACGGCTTCACCGACCGTAATTGCCGGCGACCTTACCGACTCCAGTCGACCTGAAGGGTCGTAGCTGTAGCGCACCGTGCGGCCGGTAAAATCTCGCACTTCGGTGAGCCGGCCGTGGTCGTCATATTCGAAGTCGATGGCCCGATCCAGGCTGTCGCGCACACGCACCAAGCGTGATTCCGGATCGTAGAAGAAGTGCATTTCGTTGCCGGTATCGGGCGAGACTTTGTTGGCATCCGCAATCGAGACCAAACGGCCATGGCGATCGAAGCGTGTCAAATGATGCTCGGTGTCGAGCATGGTGTAGCCTGCAGCCGTGCGCTCCAGCAGGTCATAGCGTCCGATCGGCGAAACGTAACTACCGTCAGGCTGCAATCGAAAAGTCTCGCGCCGGCCGCGGCCATCGAAATGGTCGACGTCTCCGGTGGGCAGGAGCCGCAGACGCTGTCGATAGTTGTGATCCCAGCCTGGCCCGAGCGGTCCCGACCCCAAGGTCTGGCTGCGGTAGGTGCGAACTAGCGCAAAGTTGAGCCCTCGGCCGGCAATGGTGAAGTCGACTGCTGTATTCGACACCTCGCCGGAGTGCAGCAGTGTTCCTGGAGCGACATCGCCTTGGCCGAAAGATGGCGACTGCGCGGGCTCTTGGCGCACCGCGGGCGACACCTCCCAACGCACGCTGTCAAGCTCGAGGGCTGAGCGCTCAACTCGGTCTTCGCCGTAAATTGGCAGCAGCTCGGCTTGCAGCGCCGGAGTGAGCCGTACTTGCAGGCGATCTCCAGACAAGATCTCGAAGCCGTTCTCGAACGAGCCCTCCCCTCCGCCGCAGCGCTCGCATGCTTGCCGCTCGAATTCCGTAACCGAGTAGCCGGCAAGCGCCCGAAGATCGGCGACCGCCGTCACCTCCGCTGATCGATAGAGCTGGTACCCCTCGTGCCACGGCTCGCTGGCCAAACGCTCGAGGGTCATCTCGAGCCGACTTGGGGGCAGCCCATCGAAACCCGCGGGATGGCTGAGAGGCGCGATTTCATGGCCACCCGGGCCCACCGCCACCAGCTCCACCGTGACCTCTTGGCCAGAGACGCCGGGCAAGAATGCCTGCAGTTGGAAACGCCCTGGCGAGTCGTCATGGGACGGCACACCAAGAGGCGCCAATCGATCGAAGGCTTGGAGTACGCCATCAGCCGAGGAGCTCGAAGACTCAGCAACCACGTGAAACGCCGGCTCCGCCACTGCCATGGTGGTAACACCACGGTCGAGGCCGCCGGCGACGGCGAGGCCAAGCTCTGGCACCACTAGCACGGGGGCGTTGGTGTTGCCACCCAGCTCCAGAACCTCGAGCACCCGATCCTCCGGGTATCCCTCCGGTGGCGCGTCAAAATCGAGCACATAGACACCAGAACCGTAGGCCGAGGCAAAGAGCTGTCTGCTTTCACGGTCGATCGTCAGCGCGGCCACCGGCACAGGCATCTCGAAGTGTCCGGCGAATTCGATGCGCTCGCGGTCCGTGACGTCGAAGACCAACACACCAGCTGAGCGGTGAGCGACCAGCGCCCAATCACGATTCTCCGACTCGTCAAGTTCACCATCGCCGTTGAAATCGAAGGGAAAGTCCTGAATGACCTCAAGCCCAGCGATGTTGCGATTGCCATCGCTCACCACGCATTGGGTGTTGAGCGCTGACATCTCCCCCGCGGCTTCAAGATTACTTTCAATCAGCACCAGACCTTGGAATCCCACCAAGCCCACGATGGTCAAGGGATGAGTGTTGGAAGCGTCGAAGAGAGTGCCGATTTCGAGCAGCGAGCTCGAGAAATCATCGATCGGTTCCGAGCACACCTCGAGCGCTTCACCTCGACCATTGAAGATCCCCATGACGTTGGATGCCAGCGCGTTCGCAGTGGGTTCCTGGTTGTAGATCAGATTCATGTCGAGAACCTCAAGGCCAGCTCCCTGAGTGGCCACATAGGCCAAGCTGTCGACGTTCTGAATCAGCTCGAGCTGGTCGCCAGGCGAGGCCTCGAGCGAAACGCTGAAATCCCCACTCGTGAGATCCGAATCGACCCGGGTCCAGCTGCCGCGAGTGAGATTCTTGAGGGTCACCGGGCGGTTGGCGTTGGCGGTGCCATCCACCGTCAGAAGCTGAGGCCCCGGGGCCGCTGAGTTATCCACCAGAAATGGCCCAGCAGGCACCCTACCGGCGCGCCATTGGCTGACCGGTTGGTCGCCGACCGCGAGCTCGAGCAGGTCGCCGGTAAAGACCTCGAGCTCAAGGCCAAACGAACCGTCTGGCATGCTGGGTACTAGAACGGATGCACCGCTATCTAGATCATTGAGGGTGATGTTCTGTCCCGCGGCTACGTGGCCGCTGACTCGGACAATGAAGCGGCCAAAACTGGCTGGACCCACGGTCACCTCTTGGGGTCCAGGCTGGCCGGCGAACCACGTGTCCCGCTGATCGTTGGACAGGATCGACACGCGCAGGGGTCGACCAGCTGGCAGCTGGGTGCCGATGGCGCCTAGTTTGTCGGAGATCACCGTCGATCCCTTGAAGGCGGCGTTGCGCAGCTCGAGGTTGTCTGGATCAGCGGCGATGGCGTCGAGGTCCATGGCGAGGGGATCGAAGATCTTGAGCAATCCTGGCACCGATGTGCCACCGCCAACCACCGCCACGCGCCCATGGGGGTCGATGTCTAGCCCCATGACCTGATCTCCTCCCGGAAACGGGAAGCCGAGGTCGCCGGGAAGCACATTCCGCAGATTCGTGGGATCGGCCGCGTCGAGAACTCGCACACCGTCGGTACCCGCGGCGACTAGCAGCCAACTCCCTAGACGGGCGACATCGCGGACTTCGGGGAGCTCATAGGTGTCGAGAACCTGTCCCTGTTCGATGTCGAAACGCAGGGAGAGCGTGCGCCCCCAGGCGTTGCCGGCACCGTCCTGCAGATCGGGCCCAAGAACCAACCGATAGCTGTCACCGGCTCGCCAATGGGTGCGTGGCACCAGCCGAACCCTTGCCGACGTGCCGATGGGCTGCGGGTTCAGCGTCACTCTTGTGTTCTGCCCATCGCGCACCTCAAAGCCTTGGAACTCGAGATCGAGTCCCTCTGAGAAACCGAGCTCTAGAGGCGTGCTGGGCGCCAGCGTGCCGCCGATGGCTAGCACGTAGCGGTGCTCCACGACGCCTGTAGCCTGAAGAGCCACGCTGCCGTCAGTACTCACGTCGGCTCGCACCGACGGTGTCGACGCATCGGCATCGAGCAGCACGATCTCGGATCCGGGTCTCAATGCCCCAGCTCGAGCCGCAATCCGGAGCTGGTTGCCGTCGAAGCTCCAGGAGACTCCTGGCTCCAGCTCACCCGAAGCGGACTCGGTGAAGAGGAAGTTGTGGAAGCGTAACGGCGAGCCTTCGATTGGCACCGGTGCCGTCGTATCGCCCCAGGTGTCATAGGGCAAAATCGTCAGCTCGTCCTGGGGCGGCGGCTGGAAGGCGCCCGAGAACATGAGAAAACCAGTCGAAAGTTCTCGCACTTCGAGTTCGAACGGCTGTCCCACCCACACCGGGATCAACACGGCGTCATATTCGAGGAACTGAGAAATCGCTTGGTTGACACGCGTCACCAGTCCATCAAAGGCGCTCGTTATCAGATTGATATAGACCGCGCTCGGCGTGGGCATGGCTATGAAACCGAGCTCACGCAGCGGGTCTTCCACGTGGTAAGCGCCGGGAAATACAGTCTCCGCCACATACCTCTTGTAGTCCCTCGGCCGGACGACGGCTTTGTGTACGGCCGTGCCTACACTCTTCGCCACCCCACTCCGTGCGAGCTGCTCGAATTCTTCCTGGGAGACCTGCGAAAGCACTCGCAGATCGTGACGCTTGAGACTCGCCTGCGACGAAGAGCCAAGGCTCGGCTCCTGCAGGCTCTCTG
>JALCBJ010000015.1:0-87026 GCA_028066595.1 Thermoanaerobaculia bacterium | reverse complement strand
CGCTTGAGACTCGCCTGCGACGAAGAGCCAAGGCTCGGCTCCTGCAGGCTCTCTGGGTTTTCCGTGGTCAGCCAGTCGCCATTTCGACCGAGAAGATCCATCATCATCCAGGCCGGGCGTCCCGCTACCTCGACCAGTCGGTTCAGGAGCAAGACCTCGCCGGTAGCTTCCGACGGCGCCGGAAGTCGCAACTGCAAAGGCTTCAGCGCTTCGGCGCCGCCGAAATCTAGCTCAAAGGCATAGACAGTCTCTAAGTCGGCCGGCACGGCCGCGGCCGGTGTGTCGGGGTCGGTGAGCTCGAGACCGACCCACGTGGGACGATCGAAACCACCCTCCTCCACCAGGATTTGCACTCCTTCGGAGGTTTCGAGCGCATAGGGTCGGTCGGTCCGGATCCAGGCTCGCTTCCGGCTGGTGTCCATGAAGGGACCCAAGACCATCAGCTGCTCACTGGAACCCTCGACCAAGACATGCAGAACCAAGGTGTCGTCAAGGGTCGATTGGACCCAGATCTCGAAGCTGCCGTCCTGGGCCGCGGTGACGGACTCCGTGGCCACCAACGACGTCTGATTCTCGACGTAGACCAGGCTGCCTCCGGCCACGGTGCCGGCAGCGCCCACGACTCTGGCGAGGTTGTTCGAGTCGGGCGCGTAGAGCACCACTCCATCGCGGTCTAAGCCTCCGGAGGACTCCTCGGCCGACTGGGTCCTAAAGGTGACCGCCATGGGCGTGGCCAGGGGATGACCCTGGAGATCTTGGATGGCGCTCGTGATCCGCAGCTCGTAGCTATGCCCTGGCAGCAGCGAGGCCCGCGGAATCACTCGCACCAGGTTGCCCTGATGCTCGAGATCGATGGCAACGGCGGTCTCGTCCTGGAAGAGCAAGAGGCCGGCGCTCAGGCTTCCCCGCTCCACTGGCTCGCTGAAACGCACTGTCGGTTCGAAACCCGCGGGGACGCCCACGGCGCCGTCCGCCGGGACGACCTCGAGCACCTGCGCGCCGGTGATCTGCACTGCCGCGTCTTGGTCGACGCGCCCATCTGGGGTCGCCGCCACCACGGTCAGGGAGACTTGGTTACCGTCGGCCGGATTGGTGATGTTGATCACCTGAGCCTCTGGCGACAGCGGCAAAGGCAGCACATAGCGGCCCTGGGCGTCCGAGAGCTGAATCCACGGGACACTCGGGCTGGCGATGACGGCACCGACGAGGGGCTCAATGCCATCGATATCGGTGATCACGCCGCGCAGGTAGCTGACCGGCTCGTTGAGCTCGACGAAGAGGTAGAAACCGCCCTGGCGCACGCCGGGCCACGCGAGATCCGCAGGAGCGATGGCGGCGGTGGTCCACACCCCTCCTTCGGGCTCTAGCTGGGCAACGACTCGCCAGATCGGATCGCCGTCGAGGGTGGTGGCGTGGAGCAGGAGGCCGCTGGCCCCGGCCGCGGGCGGGCTCGTCGGCACCAGCGTCAGCTCGGCCGCGGTGAGCAGCTCACGCCCGCCCATATCGAGCTCCAGGGCGCCCAGCACCGTGGTCGAAGGGGCGCCCGACGGCGCCGCCAGCGGCGCATCCTGCTCGCTGCGCCGAATCAGCGCCACCGCCGTGGGCTCAGCCAATGCGCCGCTGGGAATGTCCACGCGATCACCGTCGACATTCGAAAGGCTGCCACCGGCCGGGCCGAGCACGTCGCCGCGCACGGTTTCCTCTCCATAGGGATGCACCGTCACCGACTCTTCACCGGCGCGCAGGGTCAAACGCTGGGCGGTTTCCGACGGTTCCAGCCAGAACCTCGAGCGGGCGTCGCCCGAGGGCGAGCGATAGAGCACGAGATCGGCGGGATACGGAGCCTGCCGCCGCACGGTACCGTCGAGCAGCTCGAGCTCCTCACGAATCCACAGCGTCAGCGGCACGCCGCTCACCACGGCATCTGGCGCTGCCGACGCCAGCGTGTAGGTGACGTCGGCCTGGCTGCGCTGATTCGGCAGCACCACTTCGGGGTCAAAGGAGATGGACGCAGCGGTGACGGCGCCGGCCACAGGAGCCGCCGACGAACCTAGGTTCTGCCCCACCACCGCCGGCGTCGGCGCCTGGGCGCCGACATCGGCGGCCGAGTCCGCCTCGACCACGACGTATCCACCCCAATCGTCGATCGACACGGAGGCGAAGTGCTGGCCGCCGCTGCTCTCGACGGTCGCCAGGTCCAAAACCTGCCACTGCAGGGTGGCGAGCTCGAGTCGGACCACCGGCAGCACGCTGCCGGCTGGAGACTCGACCGGGATTTCGAGGATCGCAGGCTGCAGCAGGTCTTGATCGAGATCCAGCCATACCGCGCCCCGCGGTGACCAGCCATAGGGCAGGAGCGCCGGCAACGCCTGCTCGCCTACCACCGTCAGACTCGCCGACGCGGCAGACGCGAGCGCGCCGCTGGGCAGCGCCAGGCTGGCTACGCCTTCGTCAGCGAAGGCCGCTGCTGGTGACGAATTCAGCGTGCCGCCGCTCGGCGCGATGGACTCGGTCGGGCTGGCGGGCTGCAAGCGCGGGTCGAAAACGTTGGTACCTTCTCCGACCCGCGTGGTGACGGTGCGAAAGACCGGCACATAGCCAGGACGCGCCACCATCAAATCATGGGTTCCCGCGGTCAGGCCGATCTGGAATCGGCCTTCGGCACCGACCGTCTGCTGTGGCACTGGATCCGGCAGACTGACGCCGTCGGTGGCGGTCACCTGCGCCACGGCGCCCACCAGGGGGCGACCGGTGGCGGCGTCCAGAACGGTGCCCGAGAGGAAGCTCTCACCCAAGGCGCCGCCGAATACCTTGCGATACGGATAGGCCAGCGCATTGCCCGCAAGATCGTGCGCCGTCGTCGCGACGTCGAGAACGAGTACGCCGGTCGGCACGGAGGCCAAATCGAGGCTCAACGACGCGTCACTCGCTGATGCGGTGAAGGCCATCGGCGTGCCATCGTGCTCGAGGCTGATGGCTCCGGCCAAGGTCGACTCCGCCATCGCTTCATCAAATGTCAGCGTCAGGGTCGCGGGTTGTACAGTCGTATCGAGCTCTGCCGACAACACCGCCGGCCCGTCGCAGTCGTGCACCACATCGACCCGGCGCGGCGCCGACGCGTTACCCAAGGCGTCGAGGGCTACCAGCTCGAGGGCGTTCAGACGATTGGGCTGCAGCGCCACGAGCAGCTGGAAACCACCGTCGACGTCCGAGGCCCGCACCTCTGCCGCCCCGGCACCTCCAGAAACTCGCACCGTAGCGCCGGGCTCGGTGACACCCTCGAGCGCGACGTCTGTGGCGCACAGCCGAGCCGGTGGCGCACTGGAAAGCTGCGGTGTGGCCGGGGCTCCTGTATCGACAGTGTGGAAGCTCAGGACCGTGGGATTGGCCAGGCCGTTGCCGGCACGATCCTGGAGCTCTGTCGTCAGGTGTAGCGCAATCGCGGCATCCGAAGGCAGTGGTCCGCCGGGCATGATCACCAGCTCGTCACCTTCGCGGCTGGCGGTGGCCGCCAGAGTCGCACCACCGTCGGCGATCAAACGCCAGCCGCCGGTCACAGGATCTTCCGCGGTGGGCCCCGGCGGCTCACTCAGGCGTAGGCGGAAGCTCGAAAGCACTGGCAGAGCTAGGGCTCCGGAGGCGGGTTCTACCTGCAGCAGCGACGGGGCTACCGTGTCGACCACGATCTCGCGAACATGCACGCCTTGATTGCTCAGGCTGTCCTCAGCACGGGCCACCAACCGGTTCACACCCTCTACCAAGGGCAGCTCCGACACCGACCAGCTACCCTGGTCGATCAAGGCTTCCTGGCCGTTGACCTTCACCGTCACGTCGGGTGTATCGACGGTGGTGCCGCGCACCGTGGTGGTCAAGGCGTTGGTGTAGCTACCTTCGGGGGGCTCGACGATGGCCACCTGCGGCGCCGCGCCGTCACGCTGGATCACGATACTGGTCGTCGCGCGCAACCCCAAGCGATCGATGGCCTCGACCTCGATGGTGTTGCTGCCTTCCTCGAGGTCGACCTCCTTCGACCAGGTGGAACGCGTGCCCACCGAGGCCGAGACGGTGGCCGGCAAGCCTGCCACCCGGACCCGATCGAGGTGTGCATCTTCTGCCTCGCCACGGATCGTATAGCGCGCGTCGGGCACCACAGTGCCGGGCGCCGGTTCCGTGATTTGAAGCGTCGGAGCCGTGGTGTCCACCACCAGCTCGAGAGTGCGTTCAGCCCGGTGACCGGCGGTGTCTTCGGCATGGATCTGCAGAGTCTGTGGCCCCTCTTGCACAGCCACCTGGTGGATCAACCAAGTCCGTGTCTGGCCGCTAGCGCCGGTCAACGTGGCCTCTGCACCGTTGACCGTCACCCGCGCGAGATTGGAGTCACTCGCTGAACCGCTGACCGTCAGCGACAGGTCGCCCACCAGAGCTCCAGCTGCAGGACTGGCGATCGACAGGGTTGGGATTGTCGTATCGAGCTCGAGGCTGTGGACCTGCTCTGAGCTCAGGCCGTTGGCGGCTTCGGCGACGACGGTGAAGGTATTCGCCCCTTCCACCAGGGTCACCGGACCGAGACTCCAGTCCCCGGCGTAGAGGGTGGCGAGGTCGCTGGTGAGTCCAGGGCCGCTGACCCGCACCCAGCGCGCCCCATCGGCCGTGCCGCGCAGGGTCACCTCAGCGGATTGCGAAACAGTACCCGCCGCTGGTGAGACCACCGTCAAGCTCGGGGCTTGGGAATCAATGGTGAAAATCAATAACTGAGACGACGACTGCCCCGCGGCGCTGGTCACCGTCACCCCTAACTCGTGACTGCCCGCGGAGGACACCTCGGTTCCCGACGTGAACACCGCGCCGTCCAGCGTCGCCGTCACGGTCGCCGTGGGGTCACTGACCTCGATCACTGGCGTCACCGGTCCAGCAAAGCTACGACCGCTGACCAGCACTTCGCCGCCGACCGTCACTTGGAACGTGGGTGCTGAGCTGTCGAGCTCGACCATGATCTGTTCCGTGCGGCGGTTGCCGGCGACGTCAGTGGCCTCGACGGCTAAGGTATTTGTGCCCTCAGCCAGGGTCACGGAGACGCCTGAGAAGTACGGACCCACGAGATTCGCCAGCTGTCCTTCGACTCGCACGTCGACCAGATGAGGATCGGTGGCGAGGCCCACGACTTCCAAGGACGGCGTCGCGACCACGTCTCCCGAGCGTGGGCTATCGATCACCAGCATCGGCGCTTCGGTGTCGAGCACCAAGGAATGGTCACGCTCGCTGACGTTGCCCGCCGAATCCAAGGCCTCGATGCGCAGAGTCTGCGGCCCTTCGACGAGAGTTGCACCCGAGACGCTGAAGACATCACCTGAACCCACACCATCAACGGTCCCATGAGAGTCCGTGACTCGCACGGCGGACGCGCCGGCTGTGGTCACCTGGAGGACCACCGACGCGTCTCCGAGCACAGACTGGGATGCAGGCAAGATCGAGTGAATGACCGGCGCCGTCAGATCGATTTCGAAGGGCACATCAATGCTGGTGGTCAGTCCTCCTTGGTCCGTCGCCACGGCTTCGAGCACGTGAGAGCCCTCGGTCACGACCGACTGACCGGATTGAAATGGCGAGCCGTCCAGCCTGACTTCGGTGACGAGCTGTGTGGCGTCTGAGAACGCAACTTCGAGGGCGACCGGTCGGTTGATCAGGCCGCCGGTGAAGACCGAGCCGCTCTCTGTGATAGCGATCACCGGAGCCTGACTATCGAGCCTCACTGCAAGGGTGGTCGCTGTACTGTGGCCCAGACTGTCTGTCGCCGTTACATGGATCGTGTTCACACCCTCGACCAGCGGCACCGAGGCCGTCCACGAGCCGTCGGCCGCCGTCGCCGGTATTCCGGCCCCGACCACTCCGTCAACCACGATCGCCTGAAGATGGGGCTCTTGGTAGACGCCCGCGAAGACCACCGGAGATGCGGTCACCACTAAGTTCGAAGGCGACGTCACCTGGAGCACCGGCGGCTGCGTGTCCACGACCAAGGTATGGCTGAGCTCTGCGGTGGCTCCTGAGCCGTCGGTCGCGACCAGAGCAAAGGTGCGGGTGCCGTCGGCCAGGGAGAACGCTGAACTGAACGAGCCATCGTCGGCGAGCGCCACGGACTCACCGTCGATCGACAGCGCGGTGGCGCCGGTGGCGCGTCCGGTCATCTGCCCGTCGCCCGACCCCAGCAACGAGCCGTCGACCGGTGTCAGATCGACGAAGGCTGGCGCCGCCAGGCAGGGAGTGGCAAAGGCCGCGGCCAAGCACAGCAGCCAGCAACACGACAGAAGGACAGCTCTAGACAGACGCAGATGGGTCGGCAGATTCGTCGGCGGGTTCGTCGGCAAATTGTTCAAGCGCACAGACATCTCAGCAGCTCCTGAAGACAGGCGATTCGAGGCGAAAGCGGCAAAAGAAAAACCCAAAGAAGGAGCAGTCGATAGAACAGTGAAGTCAAGAGTCGGAGCCGGCCGGCGACGATAGATTGGCCAAGGAGAGCTCATCACTGTGGCCCCCCATGGACTTGGCTCGCGGCTGCCCTAGAAATCGGCGGTGGCCAATCGACTTCTCCGGGTCTCGGAGGCCTGTCTGTTCGGAGTTGCCTAGCTGCGGCCGATGGCTCAAGGGCGCGTGGCGCTGCCTGCACCCGCGTCTCCCGGGCTAGAGCGGCCACCCGAGCGCGTGGCGGTGCGGGCAGTGGGCCAGCGGGCGCCATGGCGGCTGGATATTGCAGCCACGGACTGGCCCACGGACTGGCCCACGGCATGGCCGAAGCCAACGTCGACACGACATGGATCTCAACATCGCGACACGCCTCGGCGCCGCCGCTGTCCGTGACGCACACCCTTGCGCTGTAAGTCCCTTCTGCAGCGTAGCTGTGGGCTGCCGAGACCTCACCCTGACCAGAACCCAGATCTGTCACCGTCGCCGGCTCCACGGCTGAGCCGTCGCCCCAGTCCACGGTCGCGGTATGGGTCTCACCGAAACCGGTATCCGCGAAGGTCGCAAGATCCATCATCGTCAAGGACTCTGTGAGGATCTCGAGACCCGTTGCGGGAATGACGTCAGGCACCGCGTTTCGCACTTCCACCGGAAGGTCCAAACAGCCCTCGCCGCCGTCACTGTCGGTGACGCAGAGACGGGCGGTGTATTCACCCTCGATGGCATACAGATGGCCCTCCGCCGTCACTCTCTGGGCGACCGTGTCCAGCGTTGCAGCCTCGACTGGAGAGCCGTCGCCCCAGTCCACCGTGGCCGACAAAAAGGTGTCGTAGATGCCGACGTCGGTGAAGGTCGAGTGCAGGCGCGCCGGGCGTCCCACATCGGCCAAAGTTGTCAACTCGAGACCGTAGTAGTCGACATGCCTTTGAGCATGGGCAAAGTAGCTCAGTCGGCCGTCTGGGAAGTCACCCCGCTGATCAATCTCGAGCTGACCATCGACCCAAATCTTGACGCCCTCGGCATCAAACTCAATCTCGAAGTCAATTTCGGTTCGCCACGGCCAGCCAATGCTGCCGAAATGGATCCCTTGGGTGAGGATCTCGATCTCGGGTTGCTGGTCGAGGGCGGAGATCAGGGCCTCTCCAGTGATCCGAACCAAGTTCAGTCCAGTCACGTTGGTTCCGACGTTTCGTTGCTGCCACAGCATCAGCAAATAGTCGGAATCGTCATTTGTCGCATCTCCAGGCTGAAACCCGAGACCGAAGCCGATGTAGTGAGGGCTCCAGCCTCGACCATTGACCTTGGCTTTCAAGCGGTGGTTCTTGATCGGGAAATCGCTGTACATCGTGGTCCCGCGGCTGTAATTGAGCTGCACCACGCCGCTTTCGTCAGGGAAAAGATCCCAGTCCGCGACGCCTAGATTGCCGACGCTCCAGGTCTCGGGCGTCCAGCGGTGGTAGTCAACTTGCTTCAAGACCGGAGCGGCGTTGGCTACCGTATGAACCTCGATGCGGCAACCCATCTCGCTCGCGGCGTTGGTGACGCAGACCTCGACGGTGTAGTCGCCGTCCTGAACGTACGTGTGGCTGCCGATCACCGCGCCTGAACTACCGGAGGACGAGACGGTACCCACCGCGCTCTGGCCATCGCCCCAATCGATGGTCGCGGTGTACGGTTCCGCGCCGGCCGGATCGTAGAAGAACGCCTCGATCGAGGCCTCCTCCGCTTCGGATTGATTCAGCGGTAGTCGGATTTCGTTAACACCGAGCACCGTCGACGTTGGCTCAATCCAAACCGTCTGAGACCAGCTCGACGAATTGTTTTCAGCGTCGAAGACCTCCACTGTCAAGATAAAGCTCGTGCGTTCCACCACCGCAGGCGCAGGAGTGTTCCAGCCGAAAGGCGCCGCGGAATCGACCTCACTCTGACCGTTGAAATTGAATCGAACCCACGTGGGTGCAACGTTGTCGGAAACCAAGGCAGAGATCTCCACAGGCTGACCCGAGATATAAGTCGAGCCGTCTGCTGGATAGACCGCATCGATCATCGGCGGCTCCTGATCCGCTACCGTGAGCTCGGATCTTTCATCGACAACCGAGACGCCAATCGCGGTGAAGTCTCCGATCGTGACGTGGGCTCCGCCCCGCACTGCCAGGGAGTCGAGCTTGTAGATACCGCGGTAGCGGTCACCTGCCGCGACCACCCCGGCGGCTCCTTCGAGCAGAAGCCAGCGGCGATCCTGCGACTGGCCAAGCACTCGATAGTCGACGTCCTCGACCCTCGCCCACATGCCTGATACGCCCACTCCAAAGATGGCCCCGGCATCCGCAGGCTCTACCCACGCATGGGCAGGCTCGATCGCGTCAACCTCGACGCTGCCCAGGGTGCCCCATCCGAGTCGGGGAAACGGCGTCGGCCAGACCTCGACTCCAGGCAGCCCTGAAGCGTCGACCAGCACTTCACCCAAGACGTGGGCAGCAGAGCGGATGTAGAGGGTGCCGGCGCCGCCGTGACGGATCGGTCCGTCGGCGCAAGTCAGGAGTCCGCCGTGAGTCTCCACCTGAGCTTCGACGTCGAAAGAGCCCAAAGAGTCGACCCATAGGGCCACTCGTCCTCCGCCACCAGCACCGTTGCCATAGCCACAGTTGTTCAGGTCGGTCTGATTTCCGCCTGCCGCCCGGATCAAGCCAGCACCCGACAGGCTTAGGGCCTCGATGAGAATCGAGCCACCGGCGCCGCCCGACGCGCGATAGTCGGTCTCACCATCGTCACCATCAGCGCGGATTTCACCCTCGAGCACCACTGCAGCGGCACGAATATCAAGCACGCCGCCGCCGTCACCCCCGCCTTGGTAGCGCTGGGTCTGCTTACCGCCGCCGGAGCCCGGCCACAGCGGGTAGAAGACACTGCCGTAGACGTCGCCTTCGACGGCGGAGCCGCTATGGGAGCCAACTCCGCCGTGGGAGCCACCAGCACGCTTGGAGGGTTGCAGACCCTCGGGGCTTCCACCGCTGTAGGCATCCCCGGAGCGGGGCGAGCCAGAGTAGCCTTCTGCGCTCACGTCGAGCACAGCACCCGGCTCGATCTCGAGCGTCCCGGTCAGGTCAAGCTCGATCCGACCGCTGTCCACGGAATGCACTCGGGTTCCAGCGCTGAGCACGACATCTGTTGAGCTCACGACCCCATAATCCACTCGCACGTCGACGCCGTCATATCGCGTTGCCCCGGTGACCTGTACAGGATCCGAGGACACCAAACCCACGCTGCCGACCAGGTCGACGGCGTCAAAGCGATAGGAGCCGCGATACGACGTCGCGACCCATCCGGCCGCTCCCTCGAGCAGCAGGCGCCCTGCATCGTCGAGCTCGAGGACTCGATGGCTGCTGAGAGATTGGCCGTCTTGGTCAAGCAGCTCGACCACCGCGCCGACCCAACGCGGATGCAGCTCGCGCCCCTGGTCGTCGAGCCAGGCATCGGCACCTTGGCTCTCCACGCTGGTCACTGTGCCCGTGCCGAGGACCGGCAACTCAGTCGCCAGAAAGCGACGCTCGGAGCCGTCCTCCTCGTGGCCACCCTGAATCCGGAGCTCACCGTAGATCGAGCCTGCGGACTTGATCAGCAGAGTTCCTGCTGCGGCGTAGTGCTCCAGAGTTGTCGAGCAAAAGAGGCCGCCGCCTTCGACTCGGATCTGACTCGCCGCATCAAAAGCACTCGGGTCATCCACCAGGAGCGCAACGCGTCCGCCACCGCCACCGCCCATGGCTCGGCTGCAGCTGCCGACGTTGGTCGCCGTTCCGCCGGAGGCGTCAATGACACCGGAACCCGAGAGCTGCCCAGCCGTCAAGAGGATCGAGCCGCCGGCGCCGGCGGAGCCGTAGCCGTTGTCTGTCAATCCACCACCCCGGGACAATAGCTGCCCCTCCAGGCTCAAGGAGCCCGCATCGAGTCTCATGACACCGCCACCGGCACCGGGCGCCTCGTTGAAAGAGCCGCCGCTGGCGCCCCCCTCAATCGGCAGAAAGACGCTGCCGTAGACTTCACCTTGGTGACCCCCGGTCGCCCAACCGATGCTGCCACCGCCGCCATGGCTGCCGCCGTAAAAATGGGCCGGACCGATACCTTCGGGTGCGGCACCGTAGTCTGCGGTGCTATCGCCAATCGTGTAGCCGAGGGACGTGACATCGAGCACCGCCTCGAAGCCAACCGTCATGGCACCCACAACATCGGCGGTCAACGCGCCGCCCGCGCGCGGCGTCCACGAGCCTCGATCTCCCAACGCCAACGCGCCAGCGGTGATGGCGTCCACTCGAAGAATCGAGTCCACGCCAAACGTCGCCGCCCCGCCGACCGTCAGACGATCCACCTCTAAGGTCAAGTGATCCAGACTGGTCATGTCGCCGGAAATGCTCAAGGCGGCCTCCGGCGTGCCGTGGACGCGAAGGGTGACGTAGCTGCCCAGCTCGAGGCTTGAGGCCTGGCCCAGCGCGTCGATGACCAGCGTGGACCGATCACCGAGCACAACACGATTGGCGTCGAGGCTACCGGTCACCGTCAGCGACGCGTCCGCGAGCACCGTCAAGCGATTGGCCGCGACATCGCCTTCGATGGTGGTGTTGCCGTTGAAGGTCAGATCCTCGGCGCTCGAGCCGTTATCGAAGTCGACCCCTTGACCCAGCATGATGTCGTCGAAGAGATAGACACCACGCAAACTCGCGACGGCCGCCGCATGGGCCGCGGCTCCTTCGACCAGCGCCCCGTCGTCAGTAAGCTCCAGCACACGGTGGGTTCCGAGCTCGAGGCCGTCCGCATCTTCCAGCACGACCCAGGACCTGTGCCAGCGATTGAGCAACGTCTCAGCGAGCACCAGTCGCAGATGTCCTCCTTCAGCCACCGCCGACACGAGGGCTGGTGGTTCGAGGCTCGGCAGAGCTACGGGTGCTCCGGTGCGCGCGGCTCCGGTGTCGGGATCAGCGCCGTTGTCGAGCCAAAGAGTGCCGTAGACCGAGCTGGGGACGTGCCAGAACACCGAGCCGGCGCCGCCATACCCTGTGGTGAAGGTGATCGAGCCGCCGTAAGCCCGTGCCTGCTGCGCAAAGTCGAAATGGGTCGGCTCGGAGATCCAAAAAGAAACTCGACCGCCACCCCCCGCGCCACGCCCTGCCACGCCGCCATTGGCCTGGAGGGTGCCAACACCGCTCAATCGATCCGCCCGGATCCTCACGGTGCCGCCACCGCCGCTGTATGCGCCCTTCGAGCCGGCGTCGCCGTCGGCCTCGATCCGCCCGTCCAGGACGAGCTCGCCGGCCTCGATCAGGACCACGCCACCGCCCCGACCGCCGGCCGTGAAGCCGCCTCCGCTTGAGCGTGCCGAGCCGGCGCCACCACCGGCAAGGACGGGCCAATAGACACTGTCGAAGGCTTCGCCGAAGGAGCTGGTGTCGTAATGCACGCCGTGACCGCCATGACTTCCGCCATGAACCGGCGGCGCTGGATCGACGCCATCTGGAGCCTCACCGTGCTGATCGCCGACCGTTCCCGGGGCATAGCCGAGGCCGTTGACGGTGATCAGCGCCCCCGCCTCGAGAGTCAAGGTGCCAGGCACTTCGAGGTCTACCGGCTGGCCGACGATCGAGGTCACGGTGGCGCCATCTCGAATCACCAGGTCTCGAGCTGACAAACGATCCACCAGGGTCAGCACGCTGCCTGCGGCGATCTCTAGTCGATCGGTGTCAAGCGGCACGCCGAGGCCACCGTCGGCATCAAAAACCAGGTCAGCGGTCTCTATGGTGTCAGTGCCCTCGAGGCGGGAGCCGCCGGTGACGGTGACTCGATCGAAGCGGTAAAGACCTCGAATCGTCTGCGCCTGGCCCGCCGAGGCAGCACCGAGCAGTCGGATCGAGGCGGACGCTTGCTCCCCTTCGAAGTTGCCAACCTCAAAGGTGCCAAGGTCGGTGCCGGAGCCATCGGTCAAGACCGCCCACGCCTGCACCCAGCGACCGAGGAACGGTTCGGCAGCACTCACCAAAAGGTCCGCGCCGTCCACCTCGACCGCGGTGATGGCGCGCTCACCCAACACCGGCAACTCGGTCTTGATCGAGGCGCGACCCAGGTTGTCGATCCACAGCTCACCGTAGGTCGACGTGGCGGTACGCCAGTAGACGGTACCGGCGCTGGCATGGCCGTCACCGCCACCGAATCCGCCGCCGATCGCCTGGGATTGGCCAGCGAAGTCAAAGGTGGCGTCTTCAGTGTGGTAGGCAATACGGCCGCCGCCGCCGCTGGCGCGGACCGCCTCAGCGCCGTTGGCGCGCACGCTACCTGCACCACGCAAGCGCTCAGCGATGATTCTGATGGTGCCACCCGCACCGCCATATTTGTCGCCTTCACCTGCTTCACCGTCGGCTTCCAACAGGCCGTCGAGGATCAGCTCGCCGGCCTCGATGAGGATCGAGCCGCCGCCCGCGCCACCGAGGGTGAAGCCACCCTCGTTGGTACTTTGGGAACCCGAGCCGCCACCCCCGAATTGAGGTGAGTAGACGCTGCCATAGACCTCGCATTGACCACTCACGCTGTGCCGGTTGCCGTAGCCGCCGTGGCAACCGCCTTGCCCAGCACTCGCCGGGGTGACGCCCGTCGGAGCCTTGCCGCGGTTGGCGTTGCCGACGCCTCCGGGCCCATAGCCCAGTCCGGTGGTCGACAGCACCGCCCCTGCTTCGAGGGTCAAGGTGTCGCTGGCCCGCAGAACCAGCGCTTCGCCTGCTTCTGGCATCAGCTGCGTACCGGCCCGAATGGTCAGCTGCGCCGCGTCGAGGGGCTCGAGCAAGGTCAACAGACTGTCAGCGCCAATTTCGAGCTGCGCCACGTCCAGCGGTAGGCCAACGCGACCTTGACCGTCTATCGACATCTCCGCTGCCGCCACCACATCGGAGCCCTGGATTTGCGCACCGCCCGTGATGGTCAGTCGATCAAAGCGATAGAAGCCGTGCATGGAGGTGGCTGAAGCCGCCGCGGCTGCGTTCTCGAGCAGAAGCGTGTCACCGTCGACAACCCGCACCGCAAAGCTGCCAAGGTCGTCGCCACCAGCGCTGTGCAGCCTTACCGTGGTGCCCCACCATCGCGGGTGGAAGGTCTGTGCCGTGGTCAACCGCAGGTCAGCTCCCTGCACTTGGGTGCTGGTCACCGCGCGTGTACCGAGCTCGGGGAAGACGGTTTCCATGGACGCCCGGGAAGGATTTCCATTGTCGATCCTGAGATTGCCGAAGGTCGATCCCGCGGTGTGGACAAAGACCGAGCCGGCGCCACCGGATTCGTCTTCGCAGCTGCGCTCACCGCCTCGTGCCCACACCTGTGAGTCCGGGTCGAAACCCAGGAAGTCATCTACCCATAGGGCCACCCTGCCGCCGCCGCCGCCGCCGCGGCAGTCGCTGCCGCCGTCGGCCCGGATCGCGCCGACACCCTCGACACTCTGAGCGAAGACCAACACACTGCCGCCTGCTCCCGGCGACGCATTGCGATTAGCACCGTCGACGCTGACGTCGCCGTCGCTCTGGATCTCGCCATGGAGCACCAGGCTGCCGACATCGAGCCGCACGATGCCGCCACCATTGCCGCCCCTGGCAAAGCCCGTGGAGGCATTGCCACCCGCGCCGCCGCCTGCCACGGTGGGCAGATAGAGGCTGCCGAAGACTTCAGCGCGGGTCCGGTCGGGATTCTTCCAAGTGCCCAAGCCACCATGCGCACCGCCTTCTCGGGACTTGGCGAACTCGATCCACGCAGGCGCCTCGGCACCCGCGGCGACCCGGCTCTTCTGGCCGAGATAGCCGCGACCGCGGCCGTCTACCTGAGCTTCTGTCTCGATCTCGAGCCGATCGGCGGTCACGTCGAGAGCGAGCTTCTGCAACGGCATGATGCGCCCCCGAGACTCGATCACCACGTCGGCGGCATCGAGATCGGCCAGCTGAGCCTGGGCGTTGCACTGCACTCTCAACTCGCCGAGCACGTCCAGATCGAAGGGGCTCGACGGATCCGCCGGGTTGGCCGCGACGAGGTCGGCGCCGTGAAGCAGAGTCAAGCCGCCGAAGACTTCGCTAGCCTGCAGGTCGAAACGCCCGCCGCCCAGGAAGGTGGGTCCGGCGTCGCCGCTGACTGCTTGGTCGCCGATCAGCAACCGGCCCTCGGGCACGCTCAGGCTGCGCTCGAGGGTTTGGACATTGCCGGCGAAGTCCCGCACATGGACCGACGCCAAGAAGACATCACCGGGAAGGGAGTCGGCTGACGGCGTCCAGTGCAGAGCAGCCGCCACGTCCGACTGGTTCACCAGATCCACACGATCCATCACCTCGCCGTCGACCTCGAGCCAATAGCTTTCGATCGCCAGGTCGTCGGCGGCCTCAAAGGTCAGGGGCAGCTCCAAACCCGGGGCGATGAAATCACCCGGAGCTGGGCACAGGATCGCCGCCGACGGTGGCTGGGCGTTGTCCAAGGGCTCGACCCATATGGTCAGGGTCGAGGTCGTGGAGTTACCGAAGATGTCGTAGGCCTCGGCGAGAATCTCAACCGGACCAGCGCTGCTGGCGATGGGTGCTGGAACCTGCCAGGTGAAGGGAGCCTGGTCCAGGGTTTGGCTCCACTCTCCGAGCTGGAACCGAACGAGCTCGAGGGCCCGATTGTCGGTGACCGCCGCCGAGACCTCGATCGTCTCGCCCGCGGTGAAGATCTCGCCGGAGGAAGGCATCAGCCACTGGATCGTCGGATCGGTTTGGTCCAGCGTCCAGAACGTCGCGACGAAGGTGCCCTCCTGTACATTCCCCGCGGTGTCTACAACTCCTTGAACCCTCAGCTCCATGAGCCGATCCGGCTCCATATCTGCCACCGGCGTCAGGGTCACCCGGCGATCGCCAAACGAAATCAGGGTCGTGGTGGTCAGAGGCTGGCCAGCGGTGAGGTCGGTCAGCTGGAAGGCGCCGGACAGTGAGTCGGGGTCAATCGTCTCGCTGAAAGTGATCTCAATGGGCGAGCTCATCTCGACCTGGACGGCGCCATCGCCCGGAGTCACGTCGATGACCGCCGGTGGAATGACATCCGCGGTGTAGAACGAGCTGGTGACCTGCCAGTCGAGGTTGTTGCGCGCCAGATCCTCGAAATCGGTGCGAATCTCGACTCGGTAGGCCGTGCCGCTGGCCAGGCCATGGATCGGTTGCAGGGTCAGCACCGTGCCACCTGCTGACCACGTATGGCTCAGGGCGGGCGAGACGCCGCCCCCCACCTTGCGGATCCGCGCCCAGCTGCCGCATTGAGAGCCACAGGGCCGCATGGGCTCACTGAACGTCACCACGACCGCCGTATCGATCGGCAGATCGCGGCTGCCCAGAGGCGGATCGATCGACACGACGTAAGGCTCCTCGGCATCGAGAACGATGACGTGATCGTCGAGCTCACCGTCGATATCGAGGGAATCGTGCAGCTCATAGCGACCCGGGCCGTCGCTCTCTGTGGCGACCAAGATGTAGCTACCCAGGGGAATGTGCTCGAAGGCGAAATAGCCTTGCTCGTCGGCCTGGACGCTTTGCCAATCCCGCTCCGCGGCGTCCAGCGATACGATCGCTCCGGCCGCTGGCGAGGTGCCGTCGGGCATGAAGACCCGACCCTGGACCAGAGCGCTGGGCTGCAGCTGGAGGGTCATCTGCACGGTCTCACCGTCGAGCGACAAACTGGACGATGCCGAGCCGCGCAGACCGGTGACAGGATGGGTCGTGCTGGCGCGTAGACGCCCTTCGCGGACACCGTTGAAACGCACGAGATGGTCGTCGCCGGTGTTGGCTTCGAGCACGATCCGCTGGGTGCCGTCGTAGGTAGATCCGCGGTCGTCGTTGCGGAAGTCCGCTTGATTGATCACCTGGACATCGACACCTGGAGCCGGCGCGCCCATGGAATCAAGGACTGTCACTTCGAGGGCGCCGATCGCCTTGAGCGTCAGGTCAAAGTCGGCGTCTTCCCCTTCCGGCAGGCGGAACCACTGCAGAACCTTGCGCTCGCCGTTGATCTCCTCTGCACGCAGCCAGCCCGACCGACCCGCCAGAATGCCGTCGAGGGTAAAGGGATTGTCGAGCGATGCGTCGACCAGGCCCGAGCCACTGACCGTGGCGGAGACGTTGACGCCTTGGACCACGTCCCCACCGGTTCCGTCGACCCTCTGGGCAGAGCGCACTGTGCCCGTGATACGTCCTAAACGCTCGAGGTAAAGATCCCGCGTGACTCGCTGGTCTTCTTCGACGATGGTGCCCGTGGCCGACGCTCGACGCCGCTCGACCTTGGCTCGCAGCTCGAACTCTCCTTCCGGAATGCCGAGGAATTCGTAGTAGCCGTCGATGTCGGAGCTCGAGTAGACAGTGAACCATTTCAGGCCCCGACTCCTGAGGGTGATGGTCTCGCCGGGTACACCGCTGTTCTCCGGCAGGCTGTAGAGATGGCCATCGACGATGCCTCGCACCTCCAGCACGATTTCTTGAGAAACGACTTGTTGATCGTCGGTGATCTCGAGCCATTCGCCGCGCCCGCGTCTGCCAGTGGTGGGATCAAAAATGTGAGCTCGGTAGCGGCCAAGGGGTAGTAGGCCGATGTGGAATCGGCCATCACCGTCGGTATTGATCGTGTCGATGATGCCGTGCCCATCTCGATGGAGCCTCACTCGGGCGTTGACCACCGGTCCACCGGTATCGGGCCTCAACACTTGAGCCTCGAGCTCTCCAGAGCCTTCGAGAGTGATCAGGGTCGATAGCACTTCCCCTTCTTCGCTCAGCTCGACGCTCAACTTGCCACCGAGGCCACCGAGCAGCGGCGCCTGGGCTTCGAGGATGATCTCGCCGGCAAAAATGTTGTCGAAGCGATAGTTTCCGAGCTCGTCGGCATTGTGAGTCAGGCGGCGAAACGGAAAGCCACGCTCCTTGAGGGTGACCACCGCACCAGGTACCGGCTCACCCGTCGACGACTCGACTCGCCCCTCGATCGAGCCCTGGTTCGGCAAGACGAGATCGATATCGAGCAGATCGCCCGCGTGGCGCAGTCGGGCATAGACCCGACGCGTACGGAAGAGGGTCCCGGCATCATAGGTAATCGTGATCTCGTAGCGACCCGCTGGCACCAACTCAAAACTGAACTCACCGTGCTCGCCGGAATAGATCCGGTAATCCTCGAATTGCCCTCCCTTGAGCACCAGCTCCGCGCCTGCAACCGGGGTGACGCCGTCGACGTCATAGACGATGCCGCGGATCTCGCCGTTTTCCTCGAACTTGAAGTCGAGATCCACCGGCAGATCGTCGAGAAAGCCCTCGGCCCGCTGGGAACCGTGGAACGAGTTTCTGACAAAGATCTGGTAGGGACCGTGGAGTGCGGGGATCTCGAAGCTGCCGTCGGCCTCGGTGGTGAGAGTGCGGAAGTTCCGCATCACGCCGACGATGTCCCATTCGGAGATGACCTCGACATGTCGGTAGGTGATCTGTGAAACCACCCCCGTGCGGTGACCGTCGTCGTCTTCGATGAAAGTACGGCCGCGGATCACGCCGCGCTGAAACCTCACCGTGACGGAGTCTGAGTCTCCCGGGAACCGGATCTCGCCGAAGCCTATGCCACCATCGGATCCGCGGATCGCGTGGACGCCAAAGGCCCCCGGGCTCACGCCGCCGATGAAGAAGCGGCCCTCGGAATCGGTGGTCTCTTCGTAGGCCCAGCTACGCGACCAATAGCCCTGGGCGAGATGCACGCGGGCTCCGGCCACCGGTGTGCCGTCGTAGTCGAGGACAACGCCGGAAATCCCGCCCTCGGGCACAAACTCGTCTTCGAAGTAGAGATCGGCCCGCTGGACCAAACCCGAGCTGTCGACCGAGACGCTGACCTGCGTCACTTGCCCGGTCGAAGGATCCGCCGCCACGACGTCTCGGTGGCCTGAGAAAATGTCGTCGAGCCGGTAGTAGCCGGCGCTGTCCGTCGTCGTATTGAAGGGTGTCTGCGCAACGTAGACGATGGCGTCGGCCACCGGCACGACGGTGCCATCTTCCAGGATGCGCCGAACGTGGCCTTCGATCACCCCGCGATCATCGCGCAGCTGAAGATCGATGACCCGAGTCTCGTCAGGTGCCAGATCGAAGAAGAGCTGGGCCCCGCGCAGGCCGGTGAATCCGTCGAACGCCTCAATCTGCGCCACGCCAGCGGGCACGACACCAAAATCGTAAGCGCCCTGCGCGTCGGTGCGTTGGACGTCCACCTGGCTGCCGTCTACATAGAGTGCCACGTAGGCGTCAGGCTCCGGCTGGCCTGTGGCGAGGTCGGAAATCGTGCCTCGAAGGCTGGCCACCGCAGCGTCAGGCCTTTTCAAGATCAGCAGGTCTTGAACCACCTCCGCGCCGGCGGCTGGGACCTCGACCGCTTTGAAAGTCCGATTGCCCAGGTTGTCAAACGCCATCAGAGTGACCGTGCCCACCGGCACTTCGGCCATGCGAAAGTTGCCGCTGTCATCGGTCCAGGCCCGGCGAGAGATCTGAAAAACCGGATTGTGAGCGAAGACTTGCAGACCCTCTGGCACGGTACCGTCTTCATAGGTCACGTTGCCTTTGAGGATGCCGCGGCCGACCATCACCACGTTCAGCTCCTTGGTCTCGCCGACCACCCGAACTCGCCCTTCGGCGTGGCCGAAGCGAGGTTCCGCCGGGTCCCGCGCTTTGACCTTGAAGGAGCCGCCGCAAGCCCCTTGGCGAACGTAGTCAAAGGAGAATCGCCCTTCTGCGTCGGCTAACTCCGCAGCGGTCACGTGCTCGACGCAGCTGGCCGCGTGGCCGATCCCCGCCAAGTCCCTCTCCACCAAATTGACCTCGGCGTAGGGCAGTGGATTGCCATAGGGATCGATCACCTGGCCGACCACCTGAATGGCCTGGTCGGACACGGTGAGTTCCACAGACACATCCTGGGCCGACAAGGACTCGCCAACCACGGAAACGAGATCGCTGACGGTCATCACGTGCGGCCCGGTGAGCGGGCTCAGTGGATTGTTGAAGACCACCCGCACAATCCGTGGGTTGCGCATGCCTTGCAGCGGATTCGTCACCTCCGGTTGGCCGAGTACGCCACCGCCGACATTCTGCTCCGTCGGTGTCATGCCGCCGTTCGACACCTTGCCGGCGACGACGAAACGGTCGGGGTCCCTGGGCACCATGGAAACCAAATCGATATCGGTGCTGAACAACACATCGACAACATGGCCCGAGTCGTCGACCTCAGCCCGCTGCACGGCGGCGATCACTTCGAAAGGTCGCCGCGCCACGGCCTGCTCCGCGCCCGGCACGCTGCGTTCCGCGACACCGTCGCCGTCGTCGTCGACCTCGAGCGTGAGATTCGGTTCACCGGGGCTGAAGTCGACCCAGGCGCGCCCTCCGGCGGCTATGCTGATGTTGTCCCAACGCACTCGTCGGGGATCTTGGCCAGGGGAGGCGGCCGGCAGCAGTATCTGCACATCCGGACTGGCGGCCGAATCAGAGGTCAGCACCGCTCGATATCCCCCCTCCTCCGGCACGGTGAGAAGCGCCATTGCGGCATCGCCGAGGGGCAGGAGATCGGCAAAGGGCAGCTCCCTCACGGCGTCGTCCCCCCAACCTGCCGCTACCTTGCCGCTGGTTTGGCTTTGTAAGATCAAGTTTGCGCCGCGAGCCAGCACGGCCTGCGGTGCCAGAAAGTGAGTGGTCGCGGCGAACCGCTCAAAGGCGAAGATTGGATTGGGCTCGGCTAAGCTCAACAAGTCGCCAATGATCTGAGAACCGGCCAGTCCCCGCTGGCTCTGGCGGCGCAGCCTGTCCCATTCCCAGGCCTGGTCCCGGGCGCCGTTCCATTCGGTGAGCAAAACCGCAAGGCTGTCGAAGAGCTCTTCGCCAAGCTCAAGGTGCCTGCCGGCCTGGGCCAGCCGGTAGATCCGGTCGTTGACCGTCTGGCGATCGACCTGGGGTCGACCGACCACCAGAGTGGCCGGTGCTTCCGCCAAGGAATGGCCGAGCCCCACGAGACCGTGCAGCTCTTTGAGCAGCTCCGTTGGCAAGGCCTCGGAGGCTTTCGGCAGCACGATGGACTCCGGCGATAGCGGATTGCTGCTCGCGACTCGGACCCCAAATTCAAACTCGGGGCGGACGCCACTGCCGGCCTTGGCTGACGACGCCACAACTCGGCCGGTGAGCAGCGGCACCATGCGGAACTCGACCACCGTCGACTCCCCAGGCAGCAGCGAACCGACATTCTTCTCAGCCTCCTCCCCCGGCGCCAGCTCGACGCCAGCGAGGCGCGACGGCGGCAGCTTGAAGAGAATGTCGTTGGCCGGGGTGTTGCCGAGGTTGCTCAGCATCAGGAAGAGCGAGTACTCCTCATAGGCACGGACGACCTCGGGGTGGGTGATGGTGCTCGAGAGCGTTGGATCGCGCACCACGACCGCGCCGCTAGCCCGCCCGGTGATGGTCTGCAAACCCGTGGGCAAGCCGTCGAGTAAGCCTTCGATCTCGAAGTCGACCACATGGGTACCCTGCTCCAGGCCTTCTAGAAGAAACTCGGCCTCGCCAGCCGACTGGCCGACCAGTATTGTCAGATCGTCTGCCGTACCGATGCGCCCGTCGGGACCGGGCACCCGAATCGGGACCGGCACGCCGAGGGGAGTCGGCGGCTCGGTCTCGGCCTGCCTGAGGCCTGACGGCACGGAAATACGGGCGGTCAAATCCCGGATGGTCAGCGGGTCGTTCTCCGGGGCGCCGTTCTGGACGGTCAGCACGACCGAGAAGAATTGGTGCAGTAGATTGATATCGGCGGGGAAGAGGATGACTCCGACCATCGGCGGCGCTGGTGGCACGCTCTGACGGCATTTCTCTCGCGGATCGCAGCCCCCGCGCGGAATCTCGACCACGGCCGACTCTTGCTCCACCTCGACCTTGAACGGAATCAGGCCCGGTGGTCTAAAGCGTTGGGAGGAGGTCGTCCCGGAGAGGTCTGGCAGCCGGATCGTGCTGGCCGGCTCACCCCAAGAGGTGCCCGGTCCGTAGACCCGGTAGACCACCGGCAGGTTGTACTCGACGATTCTGCCGTGGACGCCAAAACCAAAGGTCAGGTTCAAGGCCTGATAGCTGTCGTCTTGGATCACCAGGCCGTAGCTGCGAATCTCATCTTGGGTCAAGGCGTGAGAGCTGACCTGGGTCACCAGCACCTTGGTGACCAGGATCGTCGAGGCCCGAGGTTCGGCATAGGCCAGCAGCTCGTCCCCTTGGACCAGCCGGATGTTGTCGAGAAGGTATTCGCCTCGGATGCGCAGTCGAGGAATCCGGAACGGCTCGTTGGGCACTGTCTCTAGCTCGAGAATGCCGTCGATCTCTGGACCGCTGAAGTCTGCGACAACCCGCAGATCTGGCGGCAAGGTCCCCAAGGAAGTGTCGTGGCCCTCCAGGCGCGTCTCCACTAGCGTCGGTGTCTGGAAAGGGACCGTCTGAGCCTCAGGGCTCACCGCCAAACGGCTACCCGAGATCTGCAGACTGGCGTTACCAAGCCCCTGGGTGAGATTCTGTGAGCTCGCTGGTGAGCCGGTCAGCAGAACGGTGAGAGCCAGAATGACAGCCCAGAAGAACGGCGCCACTGACCCACCAAGAACTCCTCGAGAAGGCCCCAAGCAACGGAGCCACTTCCTTGAAGTGACGGAAAAAAGAGAGCAAGGAGAAGCCAAAACGTTACCTCCCGGTGGGGGATTTTCAGTCCAGGTTCGTCGGTCTGCTGAGTGTTGAAACACTGGGCGATACGCGGATATCGGCGGTGTCTCCGCGCTCGCAAGCGTCGCTAAGAACACACTGGGAGTCATGACGAAGTCGGACGAACGCCGGGAATAAGTCGGACGGAATGCTGACGACACAACTTCAGAGGGCGGTAAAATGCCTCTGTGACGCCTGATGATCAGCAGGATCCTCGCCGCGGCTCTGGGCCTGGCCAGGCGCTTCGGATCTATCGCTTCGGCGAGTGGACCTTCAATTCTCGCTGGGTCCAGCTGTCGCGTGGAGACGATGTCGCCGACGTCGAACCCAAAGCTCTGAACCTGCTTCAAGTGTTGATCGAAGAACGAGGTCGCTTGGTCAGCAAAGAGGAGCTCCTCGAGCGTGTGTGGGACGGCGCATACGTCTCCGACAACGCGCTGACCCGCGCCGCGGCGAGGTTGCGCAACGCTCTGGGAGATCAGGCTCGGTCCCCTCGATTCGTCCAGACAGTGCACGGTAAGGGATACCGATTTATCGCCGAAGTCGCGGAGAGGCCCGCCTGCGAATCCGCGCATTCCCCCACCACAGAGTCGCCACAGGCCGCGGTAAATTCTCCAGTTCCCCTAAGCCCCCTAGCCGCGGAGCTCCCCCTGGCTTCGGAAAGTCCTCCTGCCCCCGAAGACCTTCCAACGCCGTCGCCAAGACCAGTTCTGCGCAGCCGACCGGCCGTCGCGCTGCTGCTCGCCGCCTTGGCGTCGATCGGGCTCATCGGCTTTCTCGTTTGGCCAGATCCTCAGTCCAGCCCCACGGTGTCGAAGCTCGATGATCGACGCATCGCGGTGCTGCCCCTACGTCATATCGGTCCCAACGAAAAATACGCTTACCTAGCTGAAGGTCTTTCGGAGCAGCTGGTGTCGGTCTTGGCCCAGATCGATGGCCTGAGGGTGGTCGCACGAGCGTCGACTCGGGCTCTCAAGAAGCAAACTGCTGGGGCCGGCGCCATCGGCAACGACCTAGGCGCCGGGAGCATTCTCGAAGGCAGCGTCCGGACCGGCGATGCAACCATGCGCATCGCACTGCGCCTCATCGACGCGAATACCGAAGAGATTCTCTGGTCCCGGGAGTTCGACGCGGAGGTCGCGGATCTCTTCGTCGTGCAAGTAGAGGTCGCGGTGCAAGTGGCAGAAGCGCTGGAGACCGAGATTGAGTCCTCTCAGCTGGCTCAGCTCAATCAACTCGCCACCACAGAGGCCAGCGCTTATGAGCTCTACCTCAGAGGCCGGCAGGCTTACCGACGTCACACCTTGAAAGGTAATGAGGAGGCGATCCAGAGATTCGAGCAGGCCCTGGTCATCGATCCGAGCTTTGCATTGGCCGAAGCCGGTCTTGCCAACGCCTATGCCATGCGGGTGATCCGTTGGGATTTCCCCATCGAGTGGCGTCAGCGCGCCGAAGAGGCTGCCCAGCGTGCCTTGGCACTCAACCCCGATTTACCCCAGGCGTTCAAAGCCTTAGCGATGGTCGCCTTCAGCCGCGCGCGCCTTTCGGAAAGTCTGCGCCTCAACCTAGAAGCCTTGAAGCGCGATCCCGACTTCGACGAAGCGATCTACAACGCTGCCTCCATGGCCTCAGCCCTAGGCCACTGGGACGTGGCGCTCGAGCTTCAGAGCCGAGACCTCGGCCGCATGGGTCGCTCGGGTCTGCCCCTCTACCTCTTTCAGATCGGATTCGAAGCCGCGGGTTGGGCGGTCGCCGAGCGTGTCTTGGCGGAACAGCCGCTGGCTGGTTTTACCCAACTGAATCTGGCTTATTTCAGCATGGTCCGTGGCGATCATGAGGACGCTCGAGTGCGTCTCAAGAAAATGACCGCAGCTTCTCCCGAGTGGTCCCGTGCGTGGCGACAGCTGGGGGAAGTCGAAATCTGGGCCGGCAATCTCGACGCCGCTTTGCCTCATCTCGAAGAGGTCCTTGATCGTTCCAATAGTCCGTATCCGAAAGTATCTGTGCGCCTTGCCTGGCTGCTCGCGGAACAGGGTCGGGAAGACGAGGCGGAGGTACATCTCGAGGCCGCCGAGGTGTGGGCTCAAGAGCAGATCGAATCTGACAATGAATCGTGGGATCCGCTGTGGGTGCTAGCCGCCGTCGCTAGCGTTCGGCATCAAGATGAAGACGCTATAGCGTGGCTCAACAAGGCGTTTGCAAGCGGATTCAACCATGTGCGTATGCACCGCACTGATCCACAGTTCCGCCGTCTCCACCAGACGCCGGAGTACCGAGCGCTTGGGGACCGTATGGATCGCGAGCTTGCAAAGATGCGACAGGTCAGTCTCCCGATCGTCGAAGGCCTCGGTTTGCCTGCCGACTAGTCTCTCAGCTAGTCGCGTCACTGGCCCGGCAGCTCCAGATCCTTGGGATACCTACGCCGTTTTCCCTTCAACCGACTTTTCCCGGGATCCTGACCTATCCATCGTCTCCCAATGCCGAGAGGGTCATCGGCTGAAAAGGACAGTGGTAGGTCACGACCCCAGAACCGGCCGCATTCTTGGTGCCGGAGGCAGCGGCGTTCCCGGTCTTCCCAGATCGATCTTCTGGTGTGGTGAGGAAGGCGATGTGGGTGTCGAGCAGATACCGTACTAGCGCCCCTGCCGGCGAACCGCGACGTAGTGTGAGACGACGGGTGGTTCCTCGCCTCGATGGAATGCGGTCGCCCGGCCCTCGATCGACGCGTCCAGTCCGGTGAGGCGTTCGTGGTGCCGTAGGTATTCGGTCCAGGACTCATCGACGAACGACTCGACCCACCGTTCGGGGTCGGCTGTGTCGTTCCACAATCCCCAGCGCACCGAGCCGGCGCGGCGGCGGCTGCGACCTACGACCCACATGGCTGCCATGAATTCCTCGGCGTCCGATGGATCGACCCGGTATTCCACCGTGATCAGTACTTCCGAGCCTTCCGGCTCGGGCTCGATGTGGACCAGCGGAGTCGGCCAGTGACGTGACGGCGCCAGCCGGCTCGGGTCCACCTGACCCAACCGTCGCTTGCCGCTGAACAAACCGAGCAGCAGCGCAGCCGAGGCGCCGAGAAGCGCGACGAAGCTCCCCAACTGCTCGGCCACGGTTCCCCAAAGCGCCGACCCAAGGGACAGGCTACCGAAGAAGACGAGCATGTAGATCGACAATGCCCGCGCCCGCACCCAGGCCGGAACGGCGCTCTGCGCAGCCACGTTGTAGCCTGACAGCACGGTGAGCCAACCACCCCCGCCCAACACAGCGGCGCCGCCAGCAGCCAACGCACCACCCGGCGCACCACGGCTCGACACGGCGAGGATCACGAGGGACACCGCGAAGATGCCGGAAGCCATGAGCGACAAAGCGTCCGCGTCGAGGCGTTTACGAATCGGCGGCAGCATCCAGGCAGCGCAGACTGCACCGGCTCCAAAGCATCCGACCAGTGCGCCGTAGCCACCCGGGCCGAGGTCGAGGGAGAAACGGGCGACCACCGGCAGGAGCGCCCACCACGCGCTCGCGGGAAGTACGAACAGCCCACTGCGCAGCAGCACGGTCTTCATGCGCGGCGAATTGAACACGTAGCGCATGCCCAGTCGCAGCGCTCCAAGGAAACCTTCCTCAGGCAGCAAGCTGGAGCGCTCGGGCTCCCGACGCCAGCGCAACAACACCAGGAGCACCCCGCTGAACGACAGAGCATTCACCGCAAAGTTCGCCCACGGCCCAGCCAGTGCCAAGAGCAGACCACCCATGGCCGGGCCCAGAGCACGCGCTACATTGAAGCCCATGCTGTTGAGCGCCACCGCTTTGGGCAGCGCGCCGAAACCCACCAGCTCGGGCGTGATCGCCTGCCAGGCCGGAGCTGACAGCGCCATGCCGATGGCCAAAGACGCCGTCAGTAGCAAGAGAACCGGCGGGGTCACCAGCTCGAGCCAGGTCGAGGCCGCCAGCAGGAACGCGGAGGCCGCCATCCAGCCCTGGGCCAACAGCAGGATCTTGCGCCGATCGAAGAGGTCAGCCGCCACTCCTGCCGGTAGGGCCAACAGGAACATCGGTAGGGTCGCCGCAGCCTGCACCAGGGCGACCAGGGTCGGCGAAGACGTCAGCGACGTCATCAGCCACGCCGCGCCTACCTCATGCGCCCATGTCCCCAGATTCGAAGCGATGGCGGCCAGCCATAGAGCGCGGAACGCAGGGATACCCAGGGGTGTCCAGGGCGAGTCGGTGTCTGGCCTGTCGGCCGGGGAAGGCGTGGTCACGGCGTGCAAGGCTAGCGCGCCTGGACGGCTTTCGAGTCCAAGGCAGGCCGGCAAGATGCCGGCGGTCCCAGCAAGACCTCTCGGCGGCCTGCGGTAGCACTCGCTGGGAGCGCCGGCGTCCCGCCGGCCACAGTGCAATACCAGCCCGCAGACACTCCCATGTCGCCGGCAGTGACTCCGCTGCCGACAGCGAGCGACCCACGCCGGCTCGAGAGCCGTTCCAAGCTAGTCACCATCCGGCGAGGACAGCTTCGCCATCACTCGTGTCGCCACCTTGGACGCCCATGCCTTGACGCTTCGCCGTCGTCCGATACCTTTGCGCTTTCGTTTGCCCACCGGGACATCTGCCGCGAGACCGAACTCCTCGATCAGCGCATCGGTATCTTCACCCAGACCGGGAATGCGATCCGCACCACGGGGACGGTGGCCGTCGATCATGGCTGGGTAGCCGAGCCGCCGCAGACCGTCGTCTCCTCGCTTCGTCAGAGCCCGCGTCCGAACCTGGCCGTGCTGTTCCGATTCCTCGAGGGACAGGACGGGTTCGGCCGGGAGATCATGGCGGATGGCGAAGTCCGCCCATTCGTCGCGCGTGCGGGCACGAAATATACCTTCGACCTCGCGGCGAGCCTTCGGGTCCTTGCTGAACTGCCTGGGAATCAAGCCTTTGTGGCCGGCCGCCTCACAGAAACTCCGCCAGAATTTCGGCTCTAGGAACGCCACCGCCAGGGTTCCGTCGTCCTTGGTGCGGTAGAGGTCATAGCAAGGATAGGCACCGGTGAGCAGCAGCGGTTGGCCCACACCCTTGGCACCATCTGCTTCGGAAGCCCACGAGGTGATCGCAGCATGGCCGGCGGCATCGAGCAGGCTCTGATCGATTCGGCAGCCCCGACCGCCCTCTCCTTCGGCCTCGCGGCGAAAGAGTGCCGCGGTGACAGCAGCTACGGCGCTCCACGCTCCAGCGTAGTCCGCCACTTGCACGGCAGGCATACCGCCGCCGGCAGCGAGGGTCCCGGCCATGGCCTGATAGGTCAGATCGTGACCCGCACGCCAGGCCAGCTCGCCGTCCTGTCCGAAGCCCGAGACGGAACACAGAATCAGTCGCGGGAACATTTCCATCAGGCGGTCCGGCTCCAAGCCGAGGCGGGCCAGGGTGCCGGGCCGGAAGCTCTCCACGAACACGTCCGCATGTAGCAGCAGATCTTCCAGCGCACGGCGTCCGTCATCCTTCTTGAGATCGAGCGCGAGGCTTTCGTGGCCGTGGATCAAGAGCGCCGACAGGCTCGACGTTTCATCGGTGAACGGTGGAGCTTGACGAGTCGGGTCGCCGTGGCGAGGCTCCTCCACTTTGACGACCCGGGCACCCAGATCGGCCAACAGCCGGGTCACCAGTGGACCCGGTAGGTGACGGGACAGGTCGACGACGAGGACGCCGTGGAGGGGTTGCGAGGAGTCGTTCATGGCAAACCTCCCTCCAACTCCCCCGCCAAGCCTTACCGCTCCACCACCATCGCGAAGCCGTTGCCGCCCGCGGCGCAGACCGTCATGAGCCCGAACTGTAGATCCCGCCGTTTCAGCTCGTTCAGCAGCTGAATGGTGACCCGACCGCCGGTGGCACCGAACGGGTGGCCGATGGAAATCGAACCACCGTTGACGTTGTACTTATCGAAGTCGATCTCGCCGAGAGGTTTGGCTCGGCCGAGCTCCTCCTTGGCGAACTTCTTCGACGCGAAAGCCTTCATGTTCGACAGAATCTGTGCGGCAAACGCTTCGTGCATCTCGAGAAGATCCATGTCCTGCAGTCCCAGGCCGGCTCGATCCAGCGCCTGGGGTGCCGCATAGGCCGGACCCTGGAGAAGCTGAGTACTCGGATCGAGCGCCGAATAGGCCCATGAACGGATGTACCCGAGGGGCTCCAATCCCAATGCTTGCGCTTTCTTCTCGGGCATCAGCAGCACCACGGACGCTCCGTCCGTCAGCGGCGACGAGTTGCCCGCCGTGAGGGAACCGTAGGCTCGGTCAAAGACCGGGCGGAGGTTGGCCAGGGCTTCCAGGGACGAGTCCTTTCGCACACCGGTGTCGTGGGTCACCGCCGCGTCATAGTCGGGCTGAGGAAACGTCGGCACGATCTGGCCATCGAAGCGTCCTTCGGCCTGGGCTGCGGCCGCTCGGCTATGAGAGTGCAGCGCGATCTCGTCCTGCGCGGCGCGGGAAATCCCGTTTTCCTTGGCCATCTTCTCGGCCGATTCACCCATGCTCTCGCCCGTTGTGTATTCGGCGATAGCCGGTGGTATCGGCGCCAGATCCTTGGGACTGATCTTCGCCAACGTGGAAATCTTCGCACCCACGGATCGGGCCTTGGACAACTCGATGAAACGTTGCGAAGCGTTACGACTGTAAGTGATCGGAACGGTCGACAGGCTCTCCGCACCGCCTGCCAGGACGACTTCGGCCTGGCCAGAGAGGATCGCTTCTGCTCCTTGCGTGATGGCCCGATTCGACGACGCACACGCCAGGTTCACCGCGATACCGGGGATCGACTTCGGAAGTGTCGTACGTAGGACCACCTCACGTCCCAGGTTGGGTGCCGCCAAAGCGGGTACGACGACACCAAAGACCGAAAGATCGATCTCCTTGGGGTCGATTCCCGAGCGCCGGATGAGCTCGGCTACGGCGACGCTCGAGAGATCCACCACATCCATCGACTTGAAGTGCTCACCCGCTTTGGTAAAGGGTGTGCGGCAACCATCGACGATGGCGATGCGACCTTTGCTACCCGCCTTGACAGCGCTCTTCTTGCGCTTGGCTATGGCCGGTGCACCGGGACAGCGAACCGAATCGGCGCGCTCGCCGACCTCTTCCTTCGCGACCTGGAGGAGGTCGTTTCCGTTGTGCTGATTCTGCTCGTCGGAGCTGGTCGTATTGGCCATGGGTACCTCTCGGTTCGTTCGGGCCGCCCGTCGTCGGTTCTCGTTCCGGACCGTTGCGTGCCGGTGCACTCACGGATGCGGTGCTGCGGTGGCGGGCGCCGCAGTGCGGCACAGGGCGGATCCCCATCCTACCAGCATGAGGCCTGAGACAAATCAGCGTACAGGAACTCGACCGCACGACCGAATGACGCGAAGCGGCATAGTACCGATAGACGCTTACGACCCGGTCCAGCACTCGATCCGAGCGTGGAACATCTTCTTCCAATGGTCGAGTCCTTCGGTGACCAGGGAGTCCTCCCCCCCACGAACGACGATCACCCGCAGCCGCGACCACTTCCGATCCGATCCGTCCCAGACCTCGGCCAGGGCTTCGAGCGCTCGAGGTGGAGCGACGAGTATCGTCGGCCGCACCCAGCGGATCGTTCCGACGAACGCTTCGGGCGTGGGTTCCAAGGCCCAGGCAGCGTCCAGCTCTAGAGTCACCGCAGCGAGTGCCTCGAGATCATCCACTTCCCGTGCCGAGACGACGATCGGTCGCGTGCCGGCCGGATCAGGGCCGATGGCGTCGGTCAAAGACGTCGCTCGCACGAGACTGGAGCAAGAGATCGCCGGATCCGGCAGAGGGCGCGCCCGCTCCACGGCGAAATGCTTCGGAGCCGGTGGCGGAGTCCAAGTATCCGAGACGTCTGCTACCAGGTCGAGTCCGACGTCCGCGAGTCTCGACGCCAACCTCGTCACCAACGTTTCTATTCCGAACGAGGCGAGCACCGATACCGGCGCGGTCGGAGCCGCCGCCAGAGCATCTGCGGTCCGCATCACCCACTCCGCGGTCTGGCGATGGCTGATCCATTGCCAGTCGAAGCCATCGCGGAAAAACAACCACGGCCGAGGTGAATCCGACCGCTCCCGAAGGGCGAGGAGCGGGTCCGGAAGAACCCGTCCCTCCCTGCTCAGCCGGCGGCCTCGGTCAGCGCCTTGGTCACCTTCTCTTCGATGACCGCACGCATCATGCTCGCCGGTGGCTTGAGCGTCGCCTGGCCTAACAGGTGTCCGCCCTCCAGGACCACCGTGCCCTGAGCGCCGGGGCCGGAGAGATTCAGAACGTCGCCGTCCCAAGAAGTCTTCATCATGCCCCCGGGAAACTGCTTCTTGAGGGCCGCGTCGAGGTCCGGGCGGATCACGTCCATCCCCGGCTTGGACGTCGCCACCTTGATTTCCAATTCGCTCATAGCGCGTGAAGGTACCACAGGCCACTACTCCCCGCGCCGCGAGCAGGCATGGAACGTGCTCTATGATCTCACTATGGAGATCCTCTACCGCGGCCCAGCCCTTCGACGACTCGCCACGTGCGTCCTCGGCCTCCTGGTCCACTTCTCGGTACCTACGTTCGCTACCTCGGATCCCAACCAGGCTTCCGGAGCGTCCGACCCGGCCCCGAAGACAGCAGCGGACGTGCCACCCACGATCTCCAACGAGAGACTCTTCGAGCAAAGCCTGAACGCCGCGCAGAAGGCTCTGGCCTTCTACGGTGAGCACGACGATGCCGAAGCGGCACGCCGGGTGCACGACATCGGCTACCGATTGGCGGCGGTCTCCGACTATCGGCAGTTTCCGTTTACGTTCTACCTCATCGACATGCCGGCACCGAATGCGTTCGCGCTGCCTGGAGGGCAGATCTTCGTGACACGCGGAATGCTCGACCTCGGCCTCGACGACGACATGCTCGCCAACCTTCTGGGCCATGAAGTGGCCCACGTGGTCTACGGGCACGGCCAACGGATGCAGCGCCGGGCGACGCTTCTCAACATTCTGAGTCAGGCAGCTCTCCTGGGCGTAATGATCGGCGTCGACAGCGACCCCGCGGCCTCGACGAGCTCCGTATACGGTCGCAACGACAACCGAAAAGGCAGCTTGGTACAGGGAGCGGCGGCGAGCGGGATCGTCTTCACCGAGCTTCTGATGCGCAAATTCAGCCGCGGCTTCGAGGACGAGGCAGACATCGAAGGCCAACGCCTCGCCGCAGCCGCCGGCTTCGATCCGAAGGGCGCCCAGGAGCTCTGGGCACTGATGAACGAGAAGCTACCGCCGAACCAGGACTACGGCTACTGGCGAACCCATCCCTTCTCCGACACGCGCCAACGAGCGGCCGGAGTACGGGCCGGGAATTTGCGAATCCACCCTGAGGGAGATGCCGACGGTTACCGCCGAGGCATCCAGAACGTACTTCTGGAGTTCCGCGACGAGTTGGAGGAAGACGATGCGGTGACCGAGCAGCCACCGGGGCGCAGCGATCCGAACGATCGGCGCTCCCGCGTACCGGCGTCCCATCCATCGGAGGAACAGCATCGTCCCTTTTGGCAGACCGACTTGCGAATCTTCCTCGAACGGAGCGCACTGGCGGCCTGGCCCCGTGGCGAAGCCGCCGACGAGTTGCGTCTCTCCCACCTCCACCGTCTTCGCGATCGGGAGCTGGAGCTCGATGACGTGGCCCGCGACTACGGCGCGCTCCTCGCCACCTACCGGGCAGAGATCGAAGAGGTCCGCGCCGTGACGCCGGACAGCCCTCTGATCGCTACGCTGGAGTCGGAGAGCCGCAGCTTGGATGCGCAGGCGGCCAAAGCGTTTCCGAAGGCGCTGGAGATCTGGGACAGTGGCGTGTACCAGACGCCGTTCCTGGAGACCTTCCTGTCCAACTGGCCGCAGGTAGAGCAAGTTCCCGACGTGGCGCTGGCCCTTGCCAACGCCTACAGCCGGTCGCGGCGCGAGTCGCAAGCGGTCAAGTACTACCTACGAGCCCGTGGTGCGGGCCCGGACACCGAAGCAGGCCGACGTGCGCTGCGCGGCCTGCGCAATCTCACGCCACATCTGGAAGAGCTCGTGGGCCTCCAACAGCTGGCACAGGAATCGGCGGACGAAGAGCTCCGGCGTCTCGCGGCACAACGACTCGAGAGCGTAGCTTCGAGCTTCGAGCTACTCGCCAACGGCTCAGCGTATCTGGATTCTTACCCGGACGGCGAGCACGTCGAGAAGGTCCAAGCCCGGTTGGAGGCATTGGCACAGAATCTATACGGCGAAGTCGTGCTCTACCAAGGTCTTGGAGATCATGTGAAAGCGCTGGAGCGGATCCAGGACATCCTGGAGCATGCACCGATGACCTCGGCTGCGGAGGCGCTCCGAGAACGAGCGGTGGTCGAGAGCTGAGCAGCGCCAGATCTCAGACCTCGCCTCGCAGCTCCGCCAGTTTGCGGTCCCGCTGATCCTCGATGCGGCGCCGATCGATGGCGTACTCCTCGTCTTCCTTCTCTTGCTCCCCAGGGCTCGCCACCTTGGCTCGACGCTGTCGGTGCAAGATCTCGGTCTGGGCAAGCTCGGCTTCGGCCTTCGCGCGGATCTCCGCCATCCGAGCCTTGACGTCCTCACCCAGCTTGGCCGCGTCGGGTCGCTCGATGCCCTGTGACTCCAGGCGCTCGAGCGCCAGTTCGTACGCTGACTTCATGAAGTGGCTCTCCCGGTGTACGTGAGTCGTTTCGAAAGATTAGCAGTCGTCGCTCCCGAAAGCCGGGCTCTTTGATTCGGCCGTCGAATCCTGGCATCATTCGCACTGCGCCCACGCGGCCTCCGGCGTGAGTCCGGCCGCGTCGCCAGACGCAGCGCCGGAGTTTCCCCACCCCATCCTCGGGTCCTCGCGTGTCCCGCGCAAGCAACCCATCCAACGACGCACTGTAACTCTGTCAGGAGAGCCTCGCTCATGATCGAAGCACGCGGTTTGACGCGCCGCTTTGGTGATCTGACGGCCGTCCGCGACGTCTCGTTCCAAGTAGAGGACGGAGAGATCCTCGGACTCTTGGGGCCGAACGGTGCCGGCAAGACCACCACGTTGCGCATGCTGACCGGCTTTCTGCCACCGACGGACGGATCGGTGACCATCGCAGGTCACGACCTCCTGGACGAACCCGCCGTCGCGCGGCGGGAGCTCGGCTACCTTCCCGAAAACGTCGCGCTCTACCCCGAGATGCGAGTGGCCGAGTATCTGGCCTTTCGAGCCCGACTCGCCCGCCTGCCGGGACGCGAGCGCCAGCCGGCGATCGATCGCGCCATCAGCGGCTGCCTGCTCGGCGAGGTGAAAGATCAAATCATCGGCACCCTGTCGAAGGGCTACCGCCAGCGCGTCGGTTTGGCAGCGGCGATACTCCACGGCCCCAAGGTGTTGATTCTCGACGAGCCCACGGTAGGACTCGACCCCAAACAGATCATCTCCATCCGTGAGCTGATCCGCGACCTGGGCCGCGAGCGTACGCTGATCCTGTCCACACACATCCTGCCCGAGGTCGAACAACTGTGTCAGCGAGTGCTGATCATCGATCGTGGTCGCGTCATCGCCGAGGGTACGCCGGCCGAGCTACAGGGCCATAGCGATCTGTCACCGGAGCTGGTGGTAACCCTCGTGGCGTCCGACGGCACCGGCGCCGACGCCATCGAAGCCCTCACCGCGCTCGAAGGCATGCAGCACGTCTCGGCCGATGGTTCCGTCACGGGGCGGTTCCGAGCACGCCACGTCCGCGACGCCGACCCAAGAGAGTCGGTGTTCCGACTCGCCGTGGAACGGGGCTGGACCTTGTTGGAGATGAGCCAACGTAGACCCTCCCTCGAGGAGCTCTTTGTCCAGTTGACGACAGCGCAGGGAGAACCGACGGAACCAGCCGGAGCCCTTTCGCAAGGCTCGTCGGAGGGGGTGGCTAGCGAAACCGAGCCTTCCGACGAGGTCGAGCCCACCGACGACGTCGAGCCCGCGAACGCCGAAAAAGGAGAGGATCCGCAATGAGCAGTTTCCTCGCTCTGCTCCAGCGCGAGCTGCGGGCCTACTTCGTGTCACCCCTCGCCTGGGCCGTCTCGACGTTCTTCCTCTTCGTCCAGGGCCTGTCGTTCTTGATGATCGTCAGCTTCCTCTCGGACCCGCGTGCTGCGGGTGAGGTCACACCCTTCGTCATCCTGTTCACCAGTTTCTTCTTCTGGATCACGCTGATCTTCGTCACGCCGATGATCACGATGCGCCTGGTTTCCGAGGAACGGCGCAGTGGCACGCTCGAGATCCTTCTCACGTCGCCGCTGTCGGAAACCCAGATGGTCTTGGCGAAGTTCTGCGCTGCGATGATCTTCTGGTGCTTCCTCTGGCTGCCGACCGTCCTGTACCCGCTGATCATCGAACGCTACAGCGACGTCGACTGGGGCCCGGTCTCCTCCGGCTACCTGGGCGTGTTGGGCCTCGGCTCGATGTTCCTGGCGGTGGGCCTCTTCGGCTCCAGCTTCGCCAAGAACCAGATCGTGGCGGCGGCGGCCACCTTCGCCATGATGATGGTCTTCTTCCTCGTGCCGTGGTTCGGTTCCCTGGCGACGGGCGAAACGCTCCAACTGGTATTCGGCTACGCAGACCTGCTCAGCCACATGGAGGACTTCTCCAAGGGCATCGTCGACAGCCGGCGGCTCGTCTACTACCTGACCACCACGGCCCTGTTCCTCTTCCTCACCGTCCGCGCCGTCGAGGCGAAGAAGTGGAGATGATGTGATGAGTCCGAACGAAACCAAGTCTCAACGTCCGGGCGCCATCGCCCAGGGAAGCCTGCTGACAGCCGGCGTCGTCGTGGTGCTGGCCTTGTTCGCTCTCGTCAACTACCTGGGCTTGCGCCACTACGAGCGCTTCGACTGGACGGGCAGCGACATCTACACGCTGTCGGAGAAGTCCGAGAAGATCGTCCAGGGTCTCGATCGCGATGTCCAGTTGATCGTCCTCCTCGACCCGTCGGCACCTTCCTACGCACAAGTCGACGAGCTCGTTGACCGCTACGTCGCCGCCAATCCTGCCCGCATCGTGCGACGCGACCTCGATCGTGCGAAGAGCGCCCTGGAGTTCCAGCAGCTCGTCGCCGACCTCGGTATCGAAAGCGCCAACACTCTGGTGATCGAGAGCGAGGGAGACAAGAGAGTCGTCAACCAATACGAGTTGGTGGAGTACGACTATTCGGCCGCCCAGATGGGCGGCAGTCCCAAGATCAAGGAGTTCAAGGGCGAACAGGAGATCACCAGCGCCATCCTGTCTCTGGTAGAGGCCGAGAAGCCCAAGGTAGTGTTCACCATCGGCCACGGCGAGACGACCCTCGAAGGCAGCACTTCGCAGCGCTCCTTGTCGGAAGCCCGGCGCCTCCTCGGTCGGGACAATTTCGAGATCGACACCTGGCAATCGCTGGACGAGCCGGCGGTTCCGGAGGGAACCGACCTCGTGGTGATCTCGGCCCCTACGACGCGTTTCACGCCACCGGAGCTGGAATCGCTGAGCCGCTGGGTTGGCGATGGCGGACGTCTTCTCGTATTCCTCGAGCCGAGCTTCGAGGCGGGTACCACGGCACTCAAGGATGTCGGTCTCAGTGAGTGGCTGGCAGCCTACGGCATCGAGACCGCTCGGAACGTGGTGATCGACCCGGGTGCCAGCGTCGCCTTTTTCGGCCCCGACACCATCTACACGGATGCGTTCGGCAGCCATCCCGTGGTGGAGAGCCTGGCTCAGACGCGCGCGCCGGTCATGCTCGCCGGCGCAACGTCGGTGAACGCCGGAGAGGGGCCCGAAGGAGCACAGATCGAGGCGCTGGTGAGCACTACCGACCAGGCTTGGGGTGAGACCAACGTCTCGGAAGAGGGCGTGGCCCAGGACGCCGAAGACCTCTCCGGCCCATTGGGCCTGGCGGTCGCAGTGGCACTCGGTGGGAATTCCGAACATACGGCTGCTAATTCCGAAACAGATGGCTCCGAGAGCGACGAGTCGGCCGGCGAAAGTCGTATCGTCGTCTTCGGTGACCTCGACTTCGCCACCGATTCCCTTCTGGCTCAGGGCGCCAATAGTCTCCTCTTCGTCAACACCTTCAACTGGCTGGTGGAGCGCGAGGAGCTGATCGAGATCGAGGGGCGGATGCCCGAGCAGACCCAGCTGACGATGGCCAGCGGCGAGATCTACTCCCTCGGCGCGGTCGTGCTGTTGTTGATGCCCGGATCAGCGCTGTTCCTGGGCATCTGGATCGCGTTGCGCCGACGGCGGTAGAGACGAGAGGAACAGATCGTCATGAAGCCGAAGACCCTTGCGATTCTGGCAGTCGTTACCGCAGCCCTCGGTGCCTTCGTCTACTTCGTGGAGCGCGACCTGCCGTCTACGGACGAGAAGAAGGAGCTGGAGACCCAAGTCCTAGCTCTGGAGGCCGACGACGTTACGGCGGTGACTCTCCGTGCCGAGGGGCGGGAGGTGAGGCTCGAGCGCGTTCTTCCCGAGGTCGCCGACGACGAGGACGATGCCAGCCAGGAGCCCGAATGGCACGTCGCGATGCCGCAGAAGGCCCGTGCGGATGCTCAGGCGGTCCTCGGCTTCCTCGGCGAGCTGATCGGTTTGCGGATCGAGCGGTCTCTGGAAAACGTGGACACGACAGCCGCGGGCCTCGACGAACCCCGTTTCTCGATCGTCGTGTCGACCTCGGAAGACGAGGCGACGCTCGAGGTGGGCGCCGATGTACCCTTGTCCGAAGATGCCTTGGTCCGCGTGACGGGAGAGACCGGTGGTACGGCGGCCCAGGGTCGAGTCGTACAGACCGGGTTCGGTGAGTCCCTTCGTGAGAAGGTCGCGCAGAGCGCCGGAGACTGGCGGGACAAACGCCTGTTCTTCGGTCGCCAGAGCGACGTCCAACGGCTTGCCTGGATGTCCACCGACGGCCGCCGCGCGGCGCTGCTCCGCGCCGGAGACGGTGAGGATTTCCTGCTCGACGAACCGATCCAGGATCGTGCCGATCGAGATCGGGTCCGCGGCCTGTTGTCGAGCCTCGCGGCCCTCGAAGCAGCCAGCTTCGAAGACGGCGAAGAAGCGCGCTCGGCATTCGCGGCGCAGGCTCGTTTCGAGATCACCATGACCGACGAAGAGGCGCCCTGGCAGCTCGAGCTGGCCGAGCTCGAGGCGACCGAGCCGTTGGCTCGCGTGGGTGGCGAGGACGGCCAGCTCGTCCGACTCATATCCGGCCCAGTGACGGAGGCCGTGGTCGCATCTCCCGAATCCTGGCGCTCCACAGCCTGGACTCACCTACCGGTCTTTCGAGTCGACGAGGCCATCCTCGACCAGGTGGGAGAGGAGCTTCTAGCGATTCGTCGTCACGAGTCGGACTGGCTGCGTACCCTGGGCGATACGGCCCGTGTGGCAGAGAACGCCGAGGGAGACATGGCGGGAGACGAAGTGCCCTACACCGCAGCGTCCAACGTGCTCTACCCGCTCTCGGAAGTGAGAGCCGAGCGGTTGCTGGCCGAGTCCGACGCCGTCGAGCTGGATCTCGAGGAACCGCAGCTCCGTGTCACCCTAGTGAACGAGGACGGTGAAGAGAACATGCTCCTCTACGGCCTTACGGACGAGGGACTCTTCGCTGCCCGCGCCGAGGGTCGGGACGTCGTCCTACTGCTACCCGCGGAAAAAGTGGATGAGCTGCTCGAAGCCGTCAAGGCGTTGCGCGATGCCGAGCCCGTTCCGCCTCCAGCTGACGCGGCCGCGGAAGACGACGTCGTCGGAGACGGCACGTGATCGATCCGCCATCGCTGAACCTCTACTCAGCGGTGATCCTGGCCGCGCTCCTCGTGTCCTGGGCGCTGGGCCGCATCGCCACCATCCTCAACCTCAACGCGCTGCGTTCTGTGCCGCCACCGGAGCTGGAAGGTGTCTACGACGAAACACGCTTTCGCCGCTCACAGGAGTACACCCGTGAGCGCAGCCGCTTCGGATTCTGGACCTCGACCTTCGACCTGGCGGCGCTCCTCGCATTCTGGTGGCTGGGTGGATTCGACGTTCTCGACCGCTGGCTCCGTGGTTTCGATCTGTCCGAGCTGTGGACGGGCCTCCTGTTCATCGGGGCGCTGGTCGTGGGCAAGGCGGCCGTGGACCTGCCATTCTCCATCTGGTCGACGTTCGTCATCGAGGAACGTTACGGCTTCAATCGCACTACACCGAAGACCTTCGTTCTCGATCTCGTGAAGAGTCTGGCTCTCGGAGCCGCGCTCGGCGGACCGGTGGTAGCTGCGATCCTGGTTTTCTTCCAACGTGTGGAGAACGCCTGGCTGTGGAGCTGGCTACTGGTTGCGGCGGTCACGTTGTTGGTGCAAGTCGTCTTACCTACCTGGATCCTGCCGTTCTTCTATCGGTTCACTCCACTCGACCAGGGCAGCGTCCGGCAGGCATTGGAGGACTACGCACGCAAAGTCGGCTTCGGGCTCGACGGCATTTTCGTCATCGACGGATCGCGCCGGTCGACGCGTTCCAATGCTTTCTTCACCGGCTTCGGCAAGACCAAACGCATCGCCCTCTTCGACACCCTGATCGAAAAACACCCGGAGGACGAGCTGGTGGCCGTCCTGGCCCATGAGGTAGGTCACTATCGAAGGCGGCACATCCCGCTGATGACGGTGGTGAGCCTGCTACACACCGGTGTGCTCTTCTTCCTGCTGGGATTCTTTCTCCAGCAGCACGGTTTGTTCGAAGCATTCTCCATGGAGCAGATGTCGGTGCACGCCGGGCTCGTCTTCTTCGGCCTGCTCTATACCCCCCTCGAAATGGTGTTGTCGCTGTTCATCTTGGCGATGCAGCGTAGGTTCGAGTTCCAAGCCGATCGCTTTGCCGCCGACACCGCGGAAGCGGGTGGAATGGCGCGAGCGCTTCGCCGGCTCGCCGCCGACAACCTCACCAACCCGAGCCCCCATCCCCTCTACGCAGCGCTCTACTACTCCCACCCTCCGGTGGCCCAGCGAATCCGGGCTCTGGGCGTCCACCGCTCGGAGTATGCGGACCAACGCCTGGAACCCTCCCCCGAACCGGCAGCCTGAGAGCACCCAGGCCTCGTACCATGCGCCTGCCCGATGACCTGATCGAAGGTCGCCTGATCCGGCGCTACAAGCGCTTCCTGGCCGACGTGGAGCTGGCCACCGGCGAAACGATCACGGTCCATTGCGCAAACTCGGGATCGATGAAGGGTTGCTCGGAGCCGGGCAGGCCGGTGCTGATCTCCGACTCGAGGAATCCGAAGCGAAAGCTGCGTCATACACTGGAGATGATCCGGATGGGGCGCACCTGGGTAGGCGTGAACACGGCAAATCCCAATCGCGCCGTCGCAGCCTGGATCGAGAACGGAAGAATCGCCGAGCTGGCAGGCTACCCATACCAGCGTCGTGAGGTGCCCTACGGTGAGAACGACCGAAGCCGCATCGACGTCCTGCTCGAAGATCCGGACGGCGGCCGGCCGCGTTGCTGGGTCGAGATCAAGAACACGACGTGGCGAGTGGGCGAGCATGCTGCCTTTCCCGACGCTGTGACCACCAGAGGTCAAAAGCACCTCCGAGAGTTGGCGGGAGTAGTCGAGCAGGGCGAGCGCGGCGTGATGTTCTTCTTCGTCGGACGGGCCGACTGCACGCGATTTCGTCCAGCCGACGAGATCGATCCCGACTACGGACGCATCCTGCGGTCCGTCGTCGAGAAAGGTGTCGAGCCGATCGCGTTTCGAATGCGCTTCACACGTCAGCGGATCGAGTTGATGGAACGAATACCGGTGGACCTCTGAGCTGCCGGCTCCGGTTCCCGGCTACGCAGCGAAGAACGCCGACCGGCCCTCCACCAAACCCGCCTCAGCGAGCTTCGGACGTATCATCTCTGGAGCGCCGCGACGACTGACGGCCACCAAGACGATGGCGTGCGGCTGTAGCAGTGACGATAGCTCCTCGGCGCGGTGTACCGGGATACCGTAAGGGCGCCGGCCCACTTTCTTTGGATCGATGTCGACGAAGGCTTCGGGGACTCGGCATTCCCGCGCCAACGCCTTGACCAGACGGCGTCCGGTCTGGCCTGCCCCCCAAACCACGACGGGTGGCCGGTCCGAGAGCGGCCCTCGAGCGAGGAAGTGAGCCTTACAGGCGACGAATCGGTCCTTGCCATATCGGGGATCGCTACGGGTGAGGCGATCGTCGCGGTCGCGCCAAAGGTGGAGAATCTCCGGTACCTTGGTAAAACGAACTCCGTCCTCCAACAGGCGCAACCAGAGATCGTAGTCTTCCGGCCAAGGATCGGTTTCCGGAACGCTGCGATAGCCACCTACCCGACGGACGAGGTCGGTGCGGAACATGACCGAAGGATGGGCGACAGGGCTCTCCACGAACCGCTGCGCACGATGCTCTTCCGGTGTCTGGAGCCGATTCAGCCAGCTCTCGTAGTGGCGAAATCCACCGGCGATCCTGCCTTTGGGAAAACATCGCACACGACACGAGACGACGCCCAGGTCCCGGTCGCTCGACAGCAGCACCGACTGCTTCGCCAACCGAGCCGGCAACATGGCGTCGTCCGCATCCATGCGGGCCACGAAGGGCGCTCGGCACTCGTGGAGACCCTCGTTGAGTGCAGGCACCAGCCCCCGTGCCTCCGTCCGCACGACGCGCAGTCGGGGCTCGCGGCGCATCCATCCATTGAGGACAGTTGGCGTACCGTCCGTCGAGCCGTCGTCCACGACGACGATCTCGAAGTCTCTCAGGGTCTGGCGCTCGAGGCTACGCAGACAAGTGGGCAGCGTCCGTTCCGCATCGCGGACCGGCAGCAGAACCGAGACCGAGGGACTCACGGTCTCCCAGCTTCGGCTTCGGACACAAATGTCAGGCCGTGTCGTCGCGGTCCAGCCATCCGTCCTTGAGATGGATGATCCGCTTGCCGTACTCCGCGTTGCGCTCGGAGTGCGTGACCTGCACGATCGTGGTGCCTTCCCCGTTGAGTTGCTGGAAGAGCTCCATGATCTCGTCCGCCTGGGCAGTGTGCAGGTTGCCGGTCGGCTCGTCGGCGAAGATGACCTTCGGGTTCATGATCACCGCGCGAGCCACGCCCACCAGCTGCTGCTGGCCTCCGGAAAGTTGGTTCGGGAAAAGATCTTTCTTGCCCACGATCTGAAAACGATCCAGGATATCGGCGACCATCGATTGCCGCTCGGCTCGCTTGATCTTTCGATACGACAACGGCACTTCCAGATTCTCGTAGACCGTCAGGTCATCGAGCAAATGGTAGCTCTGGAAGACAAACCCGATGTTCTGTTTGTGCAGCTCGTTACGCTGCTTGGGCTTCATCCGATGCACGGGATGGCCGTCGAACTCGTAGTCTCCGTTCCACGCACCGTCGAGCATGCCGAGGATGTGTAGCAGAGTCGATTTCCCGGCACCCGACGGGCCCATGATGGTGACGAACTCGCCAGGCTCGATGTCGAGATCGATGCGGCGAAGAACGTAGGTGCGGCCGTAGCCGGTCTCGAAGAACTTCTCGAGATTGCGGGTTCGGATCAGCGGCATGTGAGCTCCTGGGGCATGGGTCTCATTCTAGTGGATGCGTCCCAGACCCGGTATTCGAATCCCTCCAGCGCCCCCGTTGGAAAGGGGGCCGGAATGCTACGCCCGACCCTCCTCCGACAGGGCCGGAGGGCCAACGCGTAGGCTGGATCGGCCGAGCATACGAGAGGAGCGAACGCCCCCCTTTGGGGGGCGAAGAGGGCTCCTACAAAAGGGCTCAGGCCGTGGCGACGGCGTCCTTCTCCTCGACGACGCGACCATCGAAGAGCTGGATGCTGCGCTCGGCGTGGCGGGCGTACCGCGGGTCGTGCGTCACCATGCAGATCGTGGAACCGGCCTCGTGCAGCTCTTCCAGAAGGTTCATCACTGCCTCGCCGTTCGACGAGTCGAGATTACCGGTCGGCTCGTCAGCGAGCAGGATCGACGGATCACCGACGACGGCGCGGGCCACGGCCACACGCTGCTGCTGACCACCGGAGAGCTGCGCAGGATAGTGCTTCATACGATGTGCCATTCCGACACGCTCGAGCGCGTTCTGGACCTTCTTCTTACGCTCCGCAGACGGCGTGCCGCGGTAGGTAAGGGGTAGCTCGACGTTCTCGTACACGGTGAGATCGCCGATCAGGTTGAACGCCTGGAAGATGAAGCCGATCTCCCGGTTGCGGATTCGCGCGCGGTCCGAAAGGCTGAGGTTGGTCACCAGCTGCTCGTTGAGTACGTAGGTTCCCTCGGTGGGCGTGTCGAGCAGACCGAGGATCGACAGCAGCGTCGACTTGCCACAGCCGGACGGTCCCGAAATCGAAACATACTCGCCCGGGAAGATGTCGAGGTGAATGCCCGACAGGGCGTGGGTCTCCACGTCCTCGGTATAGAAGACCTTGGTCACGCCTTCCAGGTGAATCAACGATTTGTCGCTCATGGGCTCCGTCTCCTGTTGGTTCTCGCGGTCTTGACTTGTCTACGGGATGCGGGCTGAGTTGTTACAGCCAGTGCTGCATCCAATGCCATTCGTCCCAGAATGCCTGTGTCTCTTCCTATACAACGTCAGCGGAGGCGAATTCGTTCAGCGTCGCTCCATTGACTGGAATCCGTGAGGATCACCTCGTCGCCTTCGAGCAGGCCCTCGATGACCTCGACGGTCGTGGTGGAACTGCGTCCGAGGTGGACCTGCACGAGCTGTGCCGTCTCGCCGTCCGCGCCGATCTTGTACATCCCGACCTTCGAATTGGGCTGGCCGTAGACCGGACGACCGACATAGAGCACGTCTACCAGCCGCTCCAACTCAATGGTGCCATCGACCGAGAGATCGGGCCGGGCGCCCCTCGGTAGCGCTCCGTCCAGAGCTACTTCCACCGTGACCGTGCCCTGCTGTACGGACGGATCGATGCGTACCACGTGTCCGTCGATGATGCCGTTGCGGGTGTCGATCTTGGCCTGCTGTCCCACCTGAATGTCTTTGGCCTGGGTCTCTGCGATCCGAACGTCGGCACGCAGTTCGGTGGGGTCAGCTACGCGGGCCAGGTTGGTACCCGGGGCCACGCGCTCGCCTTCTTCCACCGGCACCAGCTGGACCACTCCTTGGATGCCGGCGCGTACCTGGAGCGCCTTGAGGCGAGCCCCGCGGAGCGTAGCCAGAGTCCGGGCCTGCTCGACACGATTGCGCTCGACGGCCAACTGAGCTTCCACAGATTCGGCGAACTTCTTGATCCGCTTCTGCTCGATCTCGTAGCGCACCGTCAGCTGCTCGGCGTTGAGCTTGGCCGACTCCAGGTCGATGTCGGGAATCAGTCCATGATCGAACAGCTCTTGATTCGCCTTGGCGTCGAGGACAGCACTCTGATAGTCGGCCTTCACGCGGGCCAGATTGGCCTCCTGATCTAGCACCTGGCTCTCCAGGCGCACTTTCAAATCGATGTAGTTGGCTTCGGCAGAAGCCAGCGCCAGTTGCGCGTCCTCGGCAGCTTGCTCGGTGTCCGGATCGGATAGCTCGAGAATGACGCTCTCAGGCTCCACCGTGGCACCCGGATCGATCAGGATGCGCTCCACACGACCTTGGGTCTCGGCAGCGATCCAACGAATCTCTTCCGGCACCAGTGTGCCGGCGCCGCGCACGGAGCGCAGCATCTCACCGCGCTTCACGGTATCCGTCCAAACCGTGGCCCGGTCGACCTCCCGCGCGGCCGGTTCCAGACTGGACACGGCGACTGTGATCGCGATGACCGCAAGAACGGCCAGTGAGCCGAAGATCATGCGCTTCCGCTGCTTCTTCCGTTTCAGATCGGGACGTGCGACATCCATGGCTATCTCCTGACGACTGATCGACGCTCAGGGTGTTCGGGATTCGGTCAGAGCGACATCGAGTACGGCGGTTGGGTCGACTCTGCGTTGATCAACGCAGGGGGGCGGGAGGCCGAGGGGTGGGCCGGTCTGCGGCTTGATACGACACCGGCGGCGCCGGGTTGCGTAGTCGGCCCAAACTACAACATTCGTTGGAAAACCAGGGGTAGATCGACATTTCAGTGTCCGAAAGCGGGACACCACGTCCCAGAATCGGACATCTCCTTCCGATAGGAGACGATCTTACAAACCGGAAGACAGCCTGATACCGTCGCGTCCTGCGCTTCCCCACCTCGGACCATCTCACAGGTCTCAGAAACCATGTCCATCCGTCGTCTCGCCTTGCCCTGGCTCGTCCTCGTCTGGACGCTGCACGTCGCCACTTCCGTCGACACGGAAGAGAATCCCCCCAATGTTCTCCTGATCGTCATCGACACCCTCCGCGCCGACCATCTGTCGACCTACGGGTATGAACGCAAGACGTCACCCAACATCGACCGACTGGCGAGCGAAGGCACGGTCTACGAGAACGGCATCGCAGCCGCTTCCTGGACTCTTCCCAGCCATGCGTCGATGTTCACCGGCCTGTTTCCTAGAGACCACAACACCCATGCCGAGCAGTGGACCCTAGACGAGCGCTTCGACACCCTGGCTGAGCGCCTACGTGCCGGCGGATACCGAACCGCAGGCTTCTCCAACAACGTGTGGACCAACGAAGTCAGCGGCCTCAAGCAGGGGTTCGATGTCTTCGAGGAGCTGTTTCATCAGCAGAACGCGCGGGTCGAAGGCATCTCCGTCGACGATCCAGAGGCTGATCGGGGCGCAAGGCTGACGAACGAGAGGGTCCTGACCTGGATCGACGGAAGGCCAGCGGACGATCGCCCGTTCTTCGTCTTCATCAACTACTTCGAGCCGCACCTTCCGTACCGCCCCACCCGCCCGTTCGATCAGCACTTTCTGCCGGAGCATGCGAAGCCGCACGTGGTCCAGCGTCTGCGCTCCTTCTACTCACCGCGCGAGTATGGATACATCTTGCGTCTGCCGTTCATGGACGTGAAACCGCAGGAGCTGGAGATCCTGACATCCCTCTACGACGCGGAGATCGCCTACACCGACAGAATGCTCGGCCAGCTGATTCAAGGCCTGCGCCAGCGGGGCGTGCTCGACGACACGGTGATCGTGATCACCTCGGACCACGGTGAGCACCTGGGTGAGAATCACATGCTCAGCCACAAACTGTCGGTATACGAACCGCTGTTGCGCGTTCCTCTCCTGTTGTGGAATCCCCGCCGCCTCCCGGAGCCACGCCGCATCGCGCAGCCGGTCCAGAACCACGACCTTTTCGGCTCCGTCCTCGAGCTCGCGGGCGTCCGACACCATGCCAGGACACTTCCACTCTCCGAACCCGAGAGCGATACGGCCGAAGCATCTCTGACCTTTGCTCAGATCGCCTATCCCAAGCCGTTCCTGGAGACCATCCGAAAGAAGATCCCAGCAGGCGACACGGCTCCATTCGAGCGCTCGCTCCTCACTGTCCGCGGTCCACGCTACAAACTGATCGAAGGTTCGGACGGTCGGGTCGAGCTGTACGACCTGATCGACGATCCCCTGGAGTCCAACGATCTGTCGACTCAAAAAAAAGAGGTCGTGGCGACGATGAAACGGTACCTGGAACAGTTCCGCGCCGGCAAGCTACCCTGAACTCTCAGTTCTCGGCACGACCCCGCCGGGTGGGGGTCTCGAGAACCGGCGTCGATAGAGTCATACGATGACCCACTCCGATCGGACGCTGCGACCCACCTTCCTGCCCGACGACGGCTGGGGTGACCGCCATTCGGGGCGACTGGTCTTGCGAGATGGCGCACGGCTGGCCCTGCGCACCATGGAGGCGGAAGATCTCTACGAGCTGGAGCGGTTCCTCGGCCGCTTGAACAGGACCGAGCAGGCCGACGTCGCGCGCAGTCTGGGGGTCGAGGACGCCGCGAGTCGCCTCGCCGTCCTGCTGACCGATTCGTCGCCGCCGGGACACGCCTTCGTAGCGTGCACGGAATCTGCGGAGGAAAGCAGCCCCAAAGGTCGGATCTGGGGATTCGCTGCGTACCGACTTTCCCAACCTCGTGAAGCCGCGGTGACGTTGGCAGTGGCTCCGGAGCGCCGTCGCCGAGGACTCGCCGGCCTGCTGCTGGAACGGCTGATGGTCTTGGCCGCACAGCACGGAGTCGATCGGATGGTGGGAACGGCCCACGAGGACAACATTCCCCTCGTCGAGCTGTTCCAGCGCGACGGTTTCGACGTCGAAGAGGAACGAGATGGCCCGGTGCTCCACTTGACGTTCTCCACCCGCGCCATGCCTCAGCCCTCCGGCCGAACAGACTTCGACGATCTCAGCACCCGCGTCTACGCAGCGGCGTCCTTGCACTCTCTCTTCTACCCACGGTCGGTGGCCGTAATGGGAGCCTCCCGCAAGAGGTCCAGCGTGGGCTATCGCATTCTCGACGCACTGGTGAAGTCGGAGTTTCAAGGCCCGGTCTTCCCGGTAAACCCCAAGGCGGACCACGTGGGATCCATCCGAGCCTATCCGACGATCGCTGCCATCGGTGCGTCGGTCGATCTGGCCGTGATCGCCGTACCGGCCCGGCTGGTCCAACGAGTCGTGGATGAGTGCGCTGCAGCCGGGGTACACGGATTGGTGGTGATCACAGCAGGGTTCGCGGAGGTAGGCCAACAAGGACGCGAGGCGCAAGATCGCTTGCTCGAAACCGTACGTCGAAATGGTCTACGCATGGTGGGCCCCAATTGCCTGGGCCTGCTTCATACAGATCCGAACGTGCAGCTCAACGCGTCCTTTGCCCCACTCATGCCACCGCCCGGAACCGTTGCTTTGGGATCCCAGAGCGGTGCGCTCGGAATCGCCATCATCGCCCTCGCCCGTCGCCTCGGTCTAGGACTGTCGTCCTTCGTCAGCGTCGGCAACAAGGCCGACGTATCGGGAAACGACCTGCTGGAATACTGGGAGGAAGACCCACGAACTCAGGTGGTGCTCTTCTACCTGGAGAGCTTCGGCAATCCTCGCCGATTCGCCCGCATCGCTCGGCGGGTGGGTCGATCCAAGCCCATCGTCGTGGTCAAGGCGGGTCGCTCACGCGCCGGCCAACGAGCAGCCTCGTCACATACCGCAGCCTTGACGGCGGCGGACACGGCCGTTGACGCGTTGTTCCAGCAGACCGGCATCCTGCGCGCCGAGACCCTGGAGGAGATGTTCTCCATAGCCCGAGCCTTGGTAGATCAACCCCTACCGGGCGGGCGCCGAGTCGCTGTGGTGACCAACGCCGGCGGACCGGGCATCTTGTGTGCGGACGCGATGGAGGCCTCTGGTCTAGAGGTCGCGCCGCTGACGGACGCCACGCAAGCCAAACTCCGTGAGTTTCTGCCTGCCGAAGCCAGCGCCGGAAACCCGGTCGACATGATTGCCTCGGCCGACCCGGAGCAATATCGCAAGGCGGTGAAGATCCTGCTCGCCGACGACCAGATCGACGCGGTGGCAGTGATCTACACTCCGGCTGGGCTGTGGAGTACGACGGAGATCGGCCTCGCGGTGTCGGAAGGCATGGCAGCTACCCGCGAAAACGGAGCACCACGCAAGCCCGTGCTGGCCTCGATCGTCGGCGACGAGGCAGTCACCTACCGCCTCGAGGCACCTCAGGACGAGGCCATCCCCGTCTTCGCCTTTCCCGAGGAAATGGGACGCGCCCTGGGAAAGATCGCACGCTACGCGGAGTGGCGCCGCGACGACCCAGGCGTCTTTCCGGAACCGGCGAACCAGGACCTGACCCGAGCACGGGAAATCTGCCGACGTGCGCTGGATGATCACGGCGACGGTTGGCTGGCCATCGACCAGGCGTTGGCGGTTTTCGAGGCAGCTGGTCTCGACCTGGCACCGGGCGGCCTTGCCGATAGCCCGGACGAAGCAGCTCGGCTCGCGGACGAAATAGGCTACCCGGTGGCGATCAAGCTCGCCTCGAGGAAGCTTGTGCACAAGACGGAATACGGAGGCGTCGCCCTCGACCTCGAAGACACCGACGGAGTTCGGCGTGCCTACGAGCGCATGACTGCATCGCTGGACGCGGCGGGGCTGCGCGACGCGATGGACGGCGTGTTGGTTCAACCCATGGTGACCGGATCGGCGGAAGTCATGATCGGCGTCGACCAAGATCCAGTCTTCGGTCCCCTGGTCGCCTTCGGCCTCGGAGGAATCCACGTGGAGATCCTGCGCGATGTGCAGTTTCGTGTAGCGCCGCTATCGGACCGCGACGCCCACGAGATGGTGCGTGGCGTCAAGGGATACCGCCTGCTCCAAGGGTACCGCGGCCACCCCGCCGCCGACGTCGAGGCCCTGAAAGATGCCCTGCTGCGCATCTCACGGCTAGCAGAGGCGGTACCGGAAATAGCTTCTCTAGACCTGAACCCGCTCTTCGCTCGGGAGCCAGGCGGTGGCTACCTGGTTGTCGATGCCAGGATCAGGGTGTCCGCCGTCTAGCTCGGTCTGGCCTCAGGGCTCATCTGAGTCCAGTTCCACATCACTCTCGTCGTCCTGTGGATTGGAATCGAAGAGCACTTCGAATGCAGCCTGTGGATTTCCGAACTCCTCTACGGAGCCGACACTCGCCACGTCACCGCGTCGCACCTCGGCCACGAAGTCAGTGGTTTCGCCAGGTGACAACTCGGTGGCGTCCAAACGTGCCTGACGCATCAGGGACGGATCGGTACCGGTAGGGCGGCTGCCGGTGATCGTCACCGATAGGCTGAGTCCGGTGACGCGGTTGTTACCGAAGTTCTGCAGCGTGCCGCGAATGATCGAGACCACGTTGGCATCGTCGCCCGGCTCAGCTTGCCACGTGGTCACCTGCACGGCCTGCGCGTCCACCGAGGCCGTCGCTCCCGCGATCACGTCGGGTGCAGCCTGAGGAATGTCCTTGTTCGTCCAGACCGCCACTGGCGCAGGCTTCTCTTCCTCTTCGCCTTCTTCGGCCTCATCAGCCGGCGGTTCGTTGGCGATACGTGTCGCCTCCCTGCTGGCGTCCAGATCCACCTCCGAAGCGCGCACCGATCCGAGGGTTCCGTTGGGCAGGGTGAATTCGATCACCCTCCCCTTCTCACGCCATTCGCCCTCGATTTCGAGGCGGCTGCCGTCGGTCATGATCAGAATATCCGCGACGACCGGCGACGACACCATCGCGAGCAAGAGTAAGGCGGCGAGGACAAAAGTGAAGCGGAGTGTAGCTTGGCTCATGGCGTTCCTTCCGAGTCGAATTCGGCGGTCACGAGTAGGACACGGGTCTGGGCCGTTCGTGTCGGAGTCTACATCGCCACGATCTTCGGCGAAACGCGGCCGGTAGACTTGGAGGCATGAGCCGAGAGAACTTGCTGCTCGTGCTGACGCTGAGTCAGCTGCTCTTCGCTCCTCCGGGCGCATTACGAGCGGACGCGCCGCAACCATCGGTTTCGCCTGTGGACGACCGGACAGGTGGTTATGTCGACGACGCGGCCTGTGCCACCTGCCACGCTGACCTAGCTGAGAGCTACCGCGAGGTAGGGATGGCACGCGCCTTCGGCGACGCCGCCGAAGTAGAGCAGATCGAGATCTACTCGACTCCTGAGAACCCCACTGCGGGACGCTTCTTCCACGAGCCCTCGAAGCGATGGTACGAGATGCGGCGAAGCAGCGCTGAGGACCGCCCTGTGTTCAGACGCTGGCACGAGGACTCCGAGGGTAGAGCCGTGGAAGTCTTCGAATCCAAAGTGGACTGGGTTCTCGGTTCCGGCCATACCTCCCGGTCCTATCTTCTCCAGCAGCCAGGGGGCGAGCTCTTCGTACTGCCGGTGGCCTGGTACAGCCAAGGCAAACACTGGGACATGGCGCCTGGCTTCGACGAAGCCGCGCATCTCGGCCTGCTTCGCCGCGTCCAGCGGGAATGCATGTTCTGTCACAACGCCTACCCGCCCGACATCGAAGCACAACCCGATCGCTATGGCGATCCACATCTGTTTCCCACCAATCTTCCACACGGCACGGGCTGCCAGCGATGCCACGGTCCGGGAGAAGAGCACATCGAGGCCGCTTACATCGGCGGGCTCGACGACGAGGTTCGCTCGAAGATCGTCAATCCGGGTCGGCTGAGCCCGAAGCTGCGCGACGACGTCTGCGAGCAATGCCACCTGCAACCATCGGTGGCTCTGATGCCCAGCCGGCGCTTCGGCCGACGTGTCTACTCCTATCGCCCCGGAGAAGATCTCGACGACTACATCGTCTTCTTCGATCCAGAAGAGGCTGAGGCAGCCCACAGCGATCGTTTCGAGATCAACCACCACCCGTATCGACTGCGGCAAAGTACCTGCTTCTCCGCCAGCGGTACCGACGAACCGTCGCAACGCCTGTCCTGCCTGACCTGCCACGATCCCCACCGCAAGGTGCCGAAGGCCCAGCGGGCCGAGCACTACCGGCAGGCGTGCATGTCCTGCCACACCGAAGAGGCCTGCCGCCTGAAGCACTTCGAGAGTGCCGGCAACACGTTGCCCTTGCACATGCGAGGCGTAGATTCCGGCGATTGCGCGGCCTGCCACATGCCCCGCCGTCGCACCCGAGATGTGATCCACGTGGTGATGACCGATCACAAGATCCAGCGCCTGCCGGGAGGCGGGGCTCCCGAGACGAGCCTGGAAGCACCCCGAACACAGTTCGAGCCGACATTGATGGACATGGACTTTTATCTACCGGAAGCGGCGCCCGATGGAGCTACCGGCGAGCTGTACAAAGCCTTCGGAGTCGAGTTGATCGGAGGCAACGAGGCTTCGTTCCGGCATCTGGGTCTGGCCCTCAGTGCGACAGCGACGACCGCCGAGGAGCCGTGGCTCCAGCTCGCCCGTGGCTACTTGCGCTCGGGCCGCACACCTCGCGCAGACGAGATCCTGGGACAAGTGTTGGAGCGCGACGCCAGCAACGTTCGAGCCTTGACCTGGCTGGGTCTCGCGCGGGCATCGTCTGACCTCGATGCAGCGATCGAGTACCTGGAATCGGCTCGCGATCGGTCGGAGTACGAGGATCCCGATCTGCTCTACAACCTGGGAGTCGTCTATTCCCGTGCCGGCCGCCTGGACGACGCGGTGGCGACTCTTCGAACGGTGGTGGAGCTGCGACCACTCCATGCCAACGGCTGGATGCAGCTCGGGCTACTTCACGAGAAGCGAGAGAAGCTCGAGCAGGCAGAGGAGGCATTGCGACGAAGTCTGTCCATCGAGCCCAGGGCCGCGCGGCCCCGACTCGACCTGGCTCGGGTGCTCCTCAAATCCGATCGGCGCCCCGAGGCCTTGCGCACGCTACGCCACGGCCTGGAGTGGAGCGACGATGCCGCCTTCATGGCTCGCGCGCTGCGGGAGCTCGGCGCTGAGAGCGGAGAAAAGGGAGCTGCCGAAGCGCCAAAGGTCGGAGCACCCAACGCGCTCGTGCCGGACGCCGGAGTGCCGGCCACCAGAGTGCCGGCCACCGGGATAAAGTCGACCGATGGACGGGCCCGAGAACAGAGCCGCCGCTGAGCGTCCGAGCGAGACGTCGACGCCACCTCCCGATCCTCTGTTCGAACAGCACCTCCGCGAGGCTCTCAACGAGGCTCAGTATCGAGCCGTCACGGCCGACGAGGGTCCACATCTGGTGATCGCGGGCGCCGGCACCGGCAAGACCCGGGCGCTGACGCATCGGGTCGCCTGGCTGGTACAGCGAGGTATCCGACCCGAGTCGATCTTGCTCCTAACGTTCACTCGGCGAGCGTCTCAGGAAATGCTCCGTCGCGCCACGGGTCTACTCGACGAGCGTTGTCGGCGCGTCTCGGGCGGTACGTTTCACTCCTTCGCCAACCTGATTCTTCGTCGCTATGCCGAGCGCCTCGACTTCCACCCGCGGTTCACCATTCTCGATCGCACCGATGCCGTCGACCTGGTAGGGATCGTGCGCTCTGAGGCTGGCTACGCCGGCCAGGGCAAGCGTTTCCCCCGCTCCGACACCCTGGTCGATCTGTTCTCCAAGCATGTGAACACGCAGGCGCCATTCACCGACCTCTTGGAACAGGACATGCCCCAGTTTCTCGATGACCTCGGTGCGATCGAGGATCTCTTCGGGCGGTACCGGCGCCGAAAACAAGAACAGAACGTCCTCGACTACGACGATCTCCTTCTCTTGCTGCGCGACCTCCTACGCCACCACACCGAGGTCCGCCAGGAGCTGGCAGCGCGCTATCGCCATGTACTGGTGGACGAGTTCCAGGATACGAACCGTCTCCAAGCTCACATCTCCGCACTCCTGGCGTCGGTACATCGCAACATCATGGCGGTGGGTGACGACGCCCAATCGATCTACGGATTCCGTGGTGCCACGGTGCGCAACATCCTCGACTTCTCGAAGATCTTCCCGGGCGCCGAGATCACGAAACTGGAGCAGAACTACCGGTCCACACAGCCGATCCTCGACCTGGGCAATGGCGTGCTGCGGTCGGCGAAGGAAGGGATCGGCAAGGAGCTCTTCAGCGATCTGGACGAGGGCGAGATACCGACGCTAGTGCGCACTCCCGACGACCACGGCCAAGCCGAGTTCGTCGCGCGACGCATTCTGGAGCTACGCGAGGAGGGTGTGCCGCTCTCGGAGATCGCCGTTCTCGCCCGTGCCGCCTGGCACACCGCCGAGTTGGAGCTGGAGCTCCAACAACGCAACATCCCGTTCCGCAAATTCGGCGGTATCCGTTTCGTGGAGGCCGCACACATCAAGGACGTCTGTGCACTGCTCAAGCTGACGGCGAATCCCTTCGACGGACCGGCCTGGTTTCGCGCACTACAGCTGCTCGAGGGGATCGGCCCCAAGACCGCACGCGCCATCACGGATCACGTCATCGAGCGCGACGGCGACGTAAGGGTCCTGGTGCAACCGAAGCTCACGTCCCGGAGATACGGCAACGAGCTCTCCAGCTTGTCGGATCTGCTGCAACGCGCCTCCGCCGATTCCGTCGGCGTATCGGCGCGACTGGAGCAGGTCCTGGATGCCTATTCGCCTTGGATGGAGCGCAAATACGACGACGCCAACCAGCGGCGCAACGACTTCGACAGTCTGGCGGTGATCGCCGGCCGATACGCCGAGGTCGAGTCGTTCCTGGCCGATCTGGCGATCGATCCGCCCGACTTCGGCCGCGGCGGACCGAGCGACGACCAGGAGGACGAGTGGGTCACGTTGTCGACCGTCCATTCCGCCAAAGGCCTGGAATGGCACGCGGTCTTCATCCTGCAGATGAACGCCGGTCGGTTTCCTTCGTTCCAAAGCCTAGGGAAGGAGGCGGACTACGAAGAAGAACGCCGCCTGCTCTACGTCGCCGTGACCCGCGCCAAACGGTACCTCTATCTGATGAAGCCCGAAGAGGTCGGCAACAGATATCGCTCCTACGAGGTCGGAGAGCTGTCCCCGCTTCTCGGGGATATCCGCGATCTCCGGAGCCTCGTGTCGGAGCACGTGCATGTTCCGGGTCAGGAGTTGCTACAGGGCGATGCGACCGTGCCGGCTCACGACGACAGCGCACAGCTGCAGAGAATCGAGGACTATTTCGCAGACTGAGGGAGAGCGCCGAGCTCCCGCAGCACCTCTAGCGCGCGATCGCAGTCCGCCCGATCTACGTCGCGGTGAGTGACCAGGCGAACCGCGTCGGAGGCCACGGGGATGGCCAGAATGCCTCGCTCGCCCAAACGAGCGACCAGGTCCGCCGCATCCCCTGGCTCCTCGAGAGAGCCGTCGCCGAACGATCCATCGACACGAAACACGAGAATATTGGTCTCTACGGTCTCGGGATCCACGTGGAGTCCAGGGATGCCGGCCAGACCGTCGGCCAGATGCCGAGCGTTGGCGTGGTCCGCCTCGAGTTGGGCCGGTCCTTTCTCCAGGGCCACGAGACCTGCGGCCGCGATCACACCCACCTGTCGCATGCCGCCACCGAGCATCTTGCGGATCCGCCAGGCCTCGGCGATGAACCCCTCATCGCCGCAGAGCAGGGATCCGACAGGGGCGCCAAGACCCTTGGAAAGACAGAAGTTGACGGAATCGAAGCCACGGCAGAGCTCGGCAACGGGTACACCTAGCGCCGCTGCAGCGTTGAACACCCGGGCGCCGTCGAGATGTTTGCGCAGACCGCGATCGTCGGCCACGGCCAGGACGCTGTCCAGTCGAGCACGATCGTAGACCCGTCCTCCCGACATGTTGAACGTGTTCTCCACCACCAAGAGGCGGGTTCGAGATCGGTAGGGAGCTTCGGGAGGGATGGACGCAGCGAGATCGCCCGCCTCCAACAATCCGCCTTCGGCGACGACCAGGCGCGGGATCAAGCCGGAGAGCACGGCCATCGCACCCATCTCATAGAGCACCACGTGGCTGTCCTGCGCACAAATCAGCTCGGCTCCGGGCTGCGCATGAAGGCTGAGAGCCACCTGGTTGCCCATCGTGCCCGAGGGCACGAAGAGCGCGGCCTCGGTTCCCGTGAGCTCGGCAGCGAGCTCCTGCAGCCTTCGAACCGTCGGATCTTCTCCGAAGACATCGTCGCCCACCTCGGCCGAGGCCATGGCGCGGCGCATGTCGTCACACGGGCGGGTCACCGTGTCCGAACGGAGATCCACCGGTCCGACACCGCTCACTTCACTCTTCCTCGTCGTCGCCGTCGACCAAGCCCAGATAGCGTTGCAGGATCGACGTATAGAGCTCGGATTCGCCTTCGTCCGCCAGCTCCTTGACGAGCACCAGACCATACCGGTCCAGCCAGTCCATCACACGTAGGTTGCCCTCGCGCGCCAACGCCTCCAAGTCGTGAGACGTCGATTCCGCACCGCGGGCGGCACGCAGCAATCCCTGACCCTGGCTCACTCGTTCCAGGCGCAGGCACATCTCGCCAGCCAGCGCCAAATGGGCCGCCAATCGCCGATTGTTGAGCAAACGGGATCGCCCTGTCGGAGGTCGGGCGGTCCAGGGCGAGAGGCCATGCTCGCAAGCTACCCGGCCGAACCGGTGCTCGCTTGGCCGGCTGCCGTGAAAGAGCGCGTCGAACGTGTGATCAGGACGGCCTTCCGCCAGGGCGCGTCTCTCCTTGGCCTCCAGTGACAGCGTCAGTGGCTGCACCGATGCCACATTCTTGGCCGCGAGGAGCTCACAGCCCTCTTCCCAGGTCTCCACGTGGTCACTGATCCCGGGAATCAGCGGCCAGACCACCGTGGCTCCTTCCGGCAGCTTCAAGATTTGCTCCACTTCGCCCTTGAGGAGCGCTTGGAGCAAGTCGTAGATCGGAAACAGGAGCCCCTCACCGGCAGCCATCAGCTTCTTGGGAATCGTCTCACCGGGCCAAAGTTGCACCAGTGCCGGAACCCCCGCCGCGACGAGCTCACCGAGCAACTCGGTGCGCCGGCCCGCCAACGACCGGTTGACCGGGGGAACGTAAAAGAGATCATCCAGGTGGTCGAGATCGTATTCCGGGAGATCGTGCTCGGCGGTCGATCGTTTGAAGCCACCGAGCTTGCCGCGCGCGAGATCGCTCCAGAGAACGGAACAGAAACGCCACGAACGCGGGGCATGGGCAATCCAGAAGTGTACAGGCTCAGGCAGCTGCCGGACCGCGCGGGTCGGCCCGCCCCCACGATCGAGGTCGTCCTTCCGGCTACGACTTCGGCTTTTGCTCGCCGTTGTCATGACACCCCCCGGGACATTCCCGAATCGAGCCGGCCGGTGGTCTCAAGCGCGCGGTGAACGTATTTCGCCAGGACGTCGACCTCGAAATTCACGCGCGAGCCGACCGTGAGCAGGTCGAGGTTGGTAACAAGCAAGGTATGTGGGATCAGGGCGACCTCGAAGGACTGTGAGTGGAGTGCGGAAACCGTCAGGCTGACGCCGTCGAGCGTCACCGACCCCTTCTCTACCACGTACGCCGCGAACTGCGAAGGCAGTTCGATCGACAGCTCGGCGTGGTCGCCGAGCTGTCGTACTTCGCGCACCTCCAGCGTCGCATCGACGTGTCCTTGGACCCAATGGCCGCCGAGGGGCTCACCCGCCGCCAATGCCGGTTCCAGGTTCACCGTGGAGCCGCACTCGAGCGCCCCGAGAGTCGTACGGCGCAAGGTTTCGGGCGACAGCTCGACGGCGGTGATCGCCTCGATCCCAGCAGCTGCTACGCCTTCGGGCGCTTCGGGATCGGTCTGCTCGATCACCGTGAGACAGACACCGGAAACCGAGAGACTCGCGCCGAGCCCCAGACGGGACGCCAAGTCCCGGGAATGGCCCACGCGCAGGAGCACGCCTCCGGTAGTGGAATCTTCAGGCTCTGAAGTCAGCCGCCCACACTCTCGTACAAGTCCCGTAAACATCGATCTCGAAAGCTGGTGAGGACCATGTCCGGACCTCGGATTTCGGAGGAGAAGGGCGTGAGACGAGGGGTCTGTTCGAGGATCTCGAAACCCCGTCCGCCCAGCGGGCCAGGTGCCTGGGCACCGCCGATGAGGCGCGCTGCACAGCACACGGCCACGCGGTCGAAAGCATGGTTCGTAGCAAATGCACCGAGAACCTCGGCACCACCTTCTATCAGAAGGCTCTGAATGCCACGCCCATGCAGATGACGCAGAACGGTGGCAGGAGACGGGTCTTCCAACTGGATGACTTCGGCTCCCGCCGCGCGCAGGGTAGCGGTCCGCGCGTCCCGTGTCGAGTCCCCCGGTGTTCCCGGCCCCGTATAGACGAGCACCGGCCCCTTTTCCGTCAGCATTCGTGCGGTCGGACGAAGGCGCAGTCTGCGGTCGAGAACAATCCGCAAGATCGCACCTTTTCTCCGGCCGGACCGACGCGTGAGGCGAGGATCATCCGCCAAGGCGGTCCCCGATCCGACCAGGATCGCGTCGTGCTCGTCTCGGAGCTCCAGTGCCCAACTCCTTCCCTCGGGACTCGAGATCCATTGACTCTCACCGGTAGAAGTTGCGATGCGGCCGTCGAGGCTCATGGCCCACTTGAGCGTGACGGCTGGGCGCTGCGCGATCTGTTGCACCAGAAATCGCCAGTTGGCCTGCAGAGCCCGAGACACCAAAGGGTCGTCGGCCGCGAGCCAAGCCACCTCGACCCCCGCCTCCTGAAGCTGTCGGAACCCGCCACCGGCAACCCGCGGATTGGGATCACGGTGAATGGCCACCACCCTCTCGATACCGGCGTTGAGTAACGCCGCCGTGCATGGCGGTGTCTTGCCATGGAAACAGCACGGCTCCAAGCTCACGAAGACGCTACCGCCAGCGACTTCGGCACCCGCAGAGCGTGCCGAGGCGAGTGCCTCCACCTCGGCGTGGGGACCTCCCGCCTCGCGGTGAAACCCCTCCCCGACCTGGCGTCCACGCGCGTCGCACACCAGTGCGCCCACCATCGGATTCGGTGCGGCGCCGAAGCGACCGTTCAGAGCCAGCTCCAGGCAACGCGCCAAGCGCTGTCGGTCGCCGTCTCGAATCGGGCCCGACTTCGGAGGCGCTGGACATTGCGCCGGATCCACTATTCGAAGAGCGCGGTCGCGAACTCCCGCGGACGGAATTCGATGATGTCCTCGGGTGTCTCGCCCACTCCGAGAAAGAGGATCGGCGTACGAAGCTCTCGGGCGACGGCCACCGCCATACCGCCTTTCGCTGTGCCATCGAGCTTGGTGAGAAATAGACCGTCGAGATCGACCGCGCGCTGGAACTCTTTGGCCTGACTGACGGCGTTGTGACCGGTGGTGGCATCGAGCACGAGAAGCGTACGGACGGGCCAACCCTCGGCCTCGCGGGCGATCACCCGTTTGATCTTCTCCAGCTCTTTCATCAAGTGTTCTTTGTTGTGCAGGCGTCCCGCCGTATCGACGATGACGTGACCCACGTTGCGAGCCTTGCCGGCCTTCAGCGCGTCGAAGACCACCGCTGCAGGATCGCCCCCTGCATTCTGCCGGACGACGTTGATGCCGAGGCGTTCCCCCCAAAGGGCGATCTGTTCGATCGCGGCGGCTCGAAACGTGTCGCCGGCAGCGAAGAGGACCTTCTCACCCCGCTGCTGATAGTAGCGGCCGAGCTTGGCAATGGACGTGGTTTTGCCGACGCCGTTGACACCGACGACCAGCGTGACCAAGGGCGCGTTTGTGGCCGGCCGCTCAGGTGGACGGGGTGCGTCCAAGAGCAGCACCGAGACCTCGTCGGCGAGGATCTGCTGAATTCGAAAGAGATCGCGCGTCTCGCCCGGCTTGATCTGCTCCTTGAGCTTCTCGATCAACTCGAGCGACGTTTCCACACCCAGATCCGTCGCGATGAGGCTCTCTTCGAGATACTCGAGCGTCTCGTCGTCCAGTACCGCTCGACCCTCGACCGCCGCATCGAGGCGTTCGAGCATCTCGGTATGGGTCATGAAGAGACCGCGCTTCAGCTTCTTCCAAAACCCCTTCTTCTGCTCGAAGGGAAACTCTCGCTCGTCGGCCAAACGGAGCTCGCCGCCTGGCCCCGTGGTGGAAATCTGTGACTCGTCTTTGTTCATCGGTGTCTCGGCTCAGGTGCAGCAACGTCGTTCAGACCGCGAGGGGCCACGCCGGATTGCCGGCTGCTCGTCGCGGTGCAGGAGAGGAAGGAGAGCTCCGCCGGCAGCAAGTATGGCGCACGAACCGTCCGACCGACACACGCGGAGCTCCGGTCGAACGGAATGCCGTGCGAGCCTACCCGCTCAGTCGAAGATCTCGCGGGCGATCTCGTCCCGTGCCTTCAATAGTGTTCGGCGCGACAAGCCCACGTTGGCCGGCCGGCGCTGCACCAGCACCAAGTGGTAGCCATCGGGCAAGGGCGCGGTGAAGAGATGGATCTTGTCCTTCTCGATATGTAGGACGTCCGGCAAGCCTGCCTCGAGCTTGGTCGCCAGCTCCTGCATCTGCCGAAGGTAGATGCCCATATACGCGCCCATGATCTTCATGTCGTAGTGGGTGAAGTCGGATACCGCGAGATCCACGGTTTCACCCGTCTCGTCTACGAAGATGACAGCTATGGCGCGGTCGTTGTTGGCCAGTAGATTGGCAAGGGTGTACTCGAACGACATGGTCTTCCGTAGGGCGGCCTCACGCCGGACGCCGCGGGCGTTGCGATCTCGATCCGATGCCAGAAGGTTAGCGGAAACGCTCGCCCAGGCAAAGAGATCCCGAGCGTCTCCACCCAATCTGCCGAACGTTCACGTCGATCGCGCCTCCCGCGACTGCGGGTCAACGACAGGGTGAGGTGTCGATCGGCAGAACGTGTCGGACGAACCGCTCGAATCTGCGCGTCTATCCGGCGACTGCGTGTGACGTCTCCGGCGTATGCAAGCTGCGCGTGCTGCGCTCGGCTCGCTGTCGATCCAGTTGGATATGCCCGGCCTCCCAGGCGAGGAGGAACGCGGTGACCACCTTGGCGTCGAACTTCGTACCGGTCAGCTTCTTGATCGTCTCGATGGCGTATTCCGGCGACGATGCGGTCTGGTACGGGCGGTTCGTGGTGATGGCGTCGAAGGTATCGGCAACTCCGATGATCCGCGCCATGAGAGGCGTCTGCTCACCCTTCAGGCGATCGGGATAGCCGGTGCCGTTCCAGGCCTCGTGGTGCCACCGGATGCCCGGAATCATGTCTTTGAGAGCCGAGATCGGTTCCACGATGTCGGCACCGATCACCGGATGCAGCTTCATCTGCTCGAATTCGTCCGGGGTCAGCACGCCGTGCTTCTGCAGCACGCTGTCTTGAACACCGATCTTGCCCACGTCGTGGAGCACAGCGGAGATCCAGACCTTCTCCTGCGCGTCCTTGGGAAGACCCAGGTAGCGCGCGATCGAGCGACTGTAGGCCGCAACCCGCTCCGAGTGACCCCGGGTGTACGGGTCCTTCGCGTCGATGGCTGCAGCGAACGCACGGATCGAGCTGATGAACAACGAGCGGTTGGCTTCAGCGGCTCGGCGTAGCTGCTCGATGTATTTCTCGACGTACTCGCTCATGCGGTTGAAGTCGGTCGCCATATCGGCGATCTCGGCGGTCACCAACCCTTCGACGGGCACTCGCCGGTCGAACTTGCCCGCGGCGATCTCATGACTGGTCTCCGCCAGACGCTGAATGGGGCGGCTGAACCAGCGTGTCGCCAAGGCTGCGATGAATGCGGCCAACACGACAGCGGTGATCGACCACAGGATGACGTCGATGACCATCTGTCGGACCAGCTCGAACGCCTGAGACGCCGGTTTGTGCGCGACCACACCCCAGCCCGTCTCCTGTACCGGCACGATGCGAGCCAGAGTCGCCTGGGTCTTGCCACGAACCTCCAGCGGATACTCCTGGGTCACGCTGAACTTCATGCCGCGTCCGAAGTCGCTGACCATCTGGGACTCGAGCAGCGCCCGCTCAATGTCCGGACTGCCGTCGGCCGACCACAAGAGGCTGCCATCGGCATCCACCATGAAGAACTCTTCCAGCTCGAACGACTCGTAGGATCCGGGGCGGCCGAACTCCAGGGGCAGGAGCGTTTGCATCACCAGGATCTCTGGCGGCTCTTGATCCGACCCGTCGCCGGATGTCGGTGGTCGGGTCTTCTCGACCGGCACCGCCACGGCGACCGCCGGCTGATCGCCTGCCGACAGCATGGCGAAGGTATAGGCAGGCCTGCCGAGGCGGAGCGCGGTATCGAAGGCCTCCACAAGTGCCTGGTCCACCTGCGCGTTGAAATTGCCCTGGCTGCCGCCGATCCCCTGGCGGTTCTCCGCGTAGGCGCTGAGCGCCAGGAACGGCCCTTGGTCCGTGCTGAAACGTCCGAGCTGTTCCGCCACCCACGGTTCGCTGACACGTTCCAGCACGCTGGAGCTTCCCGGAGCAGCCAAGATGCCGTAGCCGAACTCTTCGAGAGCCACCCTACGGCGGGCGAGGTCGTCGCTCAGCTGCCCAACGAAGTTCTGTGCGGTGTTGGCGAGAATCTCCTGCTGCTGCGACTTGACGATCTCCTGGTTGCGCCGCAACAGGTGCATCGAGCTGAACAGGAGCGGCAGAATGCCCGGGAGGAGCAGCAGGACGAACAGCATGTGGCGCAGCTTGAGCCGTCGGAGCCTCCTGCCGACCACACCTCCGCCCTCGGGTGGCCGTGGGGTCGGCTTCGAGTCGGAGGTACCCCCTTCCGTCGGGAAAATCTCGCTCGGTCGTGCGATATGCGTCGCCGAAAACGACGGCCCCGGCCGGCCCGGATTGTTGGGAGTATCTTGGCTCAACGGATCAGACGTCCATCACGTCGCGGTATCTGTACCTCGAGGCAAACTGCACGTTGGGATCTCGCATCAAGCGGACGGCGTACCGGCCGGAAAACGCCAAGTATAGACGACCGGCTACGAACGAGCCGTCAGACCGGCTCGGCCCATGGATCCGCCAAGAATCGGCGGATCAGATCGCCCACCCGGTCGAGTGGGGCTACGACGTCGAGGTCGAACGAGCCGAGGCCGCGGGGCATGCACCATCGGATTCCCTCCTCCGTCGCCTTCTTGTCGCGCTGCATCCATGCCACGAGTTGCTCAGTCACATCGCGGTCGCTGCCCGCGCGCAATTCCCTCATCGGCAGCTCGGGGAGATCGAACCGGATCAGCAACCGACGAAGGCGTCGATCCAGGTCGTCCTCTAGAAAGTTCAGCTCGCGCGCCAGTCGGACCACGAAGAGCAGTCCGTAGGCCACCGCTTCGCCGTGGCGCAAGTGGCGATAGTCGAGCTGCTTTTCGAGGGCGTGAGCGAACGTATGGCCGAAGTTGAGGACCCGCCGCAACCCCTTTTCTTTGGGATCCTGGGAAACCACTTGCACCTTGGCCCGTGCCGAAGCCGCCACCACCGGTCCTAGCACGCCGGGATCGGCGGCCAGCAGACGATCCAGATCACGTTCGAACCGTCGAAACAGGTCGGTATCGAGGAGCGCCGCCATCTTCACCGATTCCACCAGCCCGGCTCGCAACTCCCCCGCAGGCAGAGTCGCGAGGACACGGCTGTCGCCGACGACCCAACGCGGGTGGTGGAAGGCGCCGACCGTGTTCTTGCCGCCGACGTCCACGGCCGTCTTGCCGCCGATCGCCGCGTCCACCTGTGCCAGCAGCGTCGTGGGAATCTGTATGTATTCGATGCCGCGCAGGAAACAAGCCGCCAGGAATCCGCCGAGGTCACCGATCGAGCCGCCACCGAACGTCACCAATCGCGAGTCCCGTTTGCCTCCCGAGGCGATCATCTCTTGCCACAGGGCTGCCGCTGGGCCGAGGCCGTCTTTGGCCGCCTCGCCGTCCACCGCCCGCAAAGACACGTCGCGGCCGGCGGCGCTCCGCAACTCGCGAAGGCGATCCCCCTGGTGACCGAGGATCGGCTCGGAGGAAAGGAAGAACGCAGTGCGACCCTTCAGCCACGGGCATATCTCGTCCAGGGCGACGTCGAGTGCACCGTCCCCGTACAGCAGCACCGTCTGGGCACCACCGGCAGCTCTCAATTCGAATCGCTCGACCGACTGAACCAAGCGTCAACCCTCGTCGGACGAGCCGTCGGCCGGAGACTCGTCCCGCGAAACGACCTGCAATCCCAGCTCCTCCAGCTGCTTCGCCTCCACCGGCGACGGAGCCTCGGTCATCAAACAGGTAGCTCGGGCCGTCTTGGGAAAGAGAATCACGTCGCGGATCGAGGGCGTGCCCGCCATGAGCATGATCATCCGATCGAGACCCAAGGCGATTCCACCATGGGGCGGCGCGCCGTAGCGCAGCGCATCGAGAAGAAAACCGAAACGAGAGCGGGCTTCCTCCGCGTCGATTCCCAGCAGCTCGAAGGCGCGTTGTTGGAGATCCGGGGTGTGGATGCGGATCGAGCCACCGCCGAGCTCGACGCCGTCCATGATCACGTCGTAGCCCCGGGAACGAACCTCCTGAGGAGCGGTGTCCAGGAGGTCGAGGTCTCGCGGATCGGGAGCCGTGAAGGGATGGTTCATGGCGAACCAACGCCCCTCCTCCTCGTCCCACTCCACCAGCGGGAACTCCGTCACCCAGAGAAAGGCGTGGCGATCCTCGGGAATCAGCCCAAAGTCCTCGGCTAGTTGCAGACGCAGCGCACCCAGCGCCTTGGCAGTGGTCATCGGGTCGCCAGCGACGATCAGCGCCAGGCCGTCCTCCTCCAGGCCCAAGGCGTCGGCAGCCGCCCGCATGTCGTGTTCCGTGAGCGTATTCTTGACCTGAAATTGCAACTCGCCATCGCGATGGCGGAGAGTCAAAGCGCCGGCCGCGCCGTAGCGGCGGGCCACTTCCACCCAGCCGTCCACCTGCTTCCTGCTGGCCCGACTGGCACCGGTGGGGCCAGCAGCCGTGGCCGCGGGTACGGCAAAACCACGGATCACGCCTCCCGAGCCCACCGCCGCCTGGAAGCCTCGGAAGCCAGACGACCCCAGGATCTCCGATAGATCGACGATCTCACAGCCGAAGCGCAGATCGGGCTTGTCAGAGCCATAGCGGGCCATCGCGTCGCGCCATGTCATGCGCGGCAACGGCAGCTCGACGTCGATTCCCGCGAGGGGCATGACCGCTGCCAGAAGCCCTTCGGTCAAGCTCTGCACGTCCTGCTCCGAAACGAACGACATCTCGAGGTCGATCTGGGTGAACTCGGGCTGACGCTCCGCCCGCAGGTCCTCGTCGCGAAAGCAGCGGGCGATCTGGTAGTAGCGCTCGAAGCCCGCGACCATCAGGATCTGCTTGAAGATCTGAGGCGACTGCGGCAAGGCGTAGAACTGGCCCCGATGGACGCGGCTCGGCACCAGGTAGTCGCGCGCTCCTTCGGGTGTCGAGCGAGTGAGGATCGGCGTCTCGAGATCGACGAAACCGTTCTCGTGCAGGTAGTTGCGTACCGCCAACGTGACTTTGTCGCGGAGCAAGAAGTTCTCCTGCAGCTCGGGCCGACGCAACTCGAGATAGCGATGCTTGAGGCGCAGCTCCTCCGCGGCGTCGACCTGGCCCTCCACCTGGATCGGAGGTGTGTCGGAAACAGCGAGCACCTGCGCACGCTCGACGCGTACCTCGACGAATCCCGTGGCCAGGTCTGGATTCTTGCTCTCGCGCTCCACCACCTCGCCCTCGACCTCCACGACCCACTCGGGGCGAACCGCCTCGAGCGTCTCGTAGACCTCGGCGGCGTCCTCCGGATACACCACCGCTTGGGCGATGCCTGATCGGTCGCGCAGATCTAGGAACAGCAGACCACCTAGGTCGCGGCGGCGATGCACCCAAGCACGCAGCAAGACCCGCCGACCCGTATCGTCTGCGCGCAAGGTGCCGGCAGGACGACGTTCGAGCTGGGAGGACGAATCGGAATACACGGACATGGGAACTCCTGGAAGAACTGGATGGGGTGGCCGAGAAGGGGTCAGAAGCCGTCGCCAGAAACGCGACGATACTCCTCCTTCAGCGAGACGTAACGGTCTCGGATCGCCGCGATGTTGACGCGCTCTTCGTCGCTGAGCTCGCGCCGCACCCGAGCTGGAATGCCCATAGCGAGCGTAGCGGGTGGTACCTCCATGCCTGGTGGCACCACGGCACCGGCTGCCACCTGGGCCTGCTCACCGATAACCGCTCCGTCGAGCACGCGAGCACCGATGCCTATGAGTGCGCCATCTCGGATCGTACATCCGTGGATAACGGCGGAGTGGCCGATGACCACGCCACGCCCTACCTCGAGCGGATGGGTACCGTGGGAAACGTGGAGCACCGAGCCATCCTGCACATTCGTGGCATCACCGATGCGGATCCAATGCACGTCACCCCGAGCGACGGTGTGGAACCAGAACGAAACGTCATCTCCGAGCGTCACGTTTCCCGTGACGACCGCGGACGGCGCCAGCCAGACACGCTCGCCGCAGCGAGGACTCTGATCTCGAAACGGAAGGGCAGGCATGGAGGAGTCGACGATCGGGACGAGGTTCGGGCGATCACGCGGAGGCGAAGAGTACCACCGCACAGCCCGAGGCGTCCTGTTCGGACTCCATCGACAGCCGCGCTACAGCCCCTTGAGAGCGCAGGCGACGGCCAGCACCACGTAGGCGATGGTCATCAGCCAAAACGAGTGCGCCGCCACTGGTGCCACGACTCCGAAGAAACCGAGCAGACCCAGCACTGCAAAGACCAGGGAAACGATGAAGACAGGCTTCGTGGGCGCGGAGAGCTTCATGACGACCTCCAGGGCTAGTGAGTCGAGCTCCACTCGACGGTTTCGACTGCGGACGGTGATCCACCGGCACTATATCCTCCGGCTCCGCGGTTCCACCAACCTCACTCAGGATTCACTGCCCACCGTCTGCCGACCGAACCCAGAGTCCACGACGTCCGTAAGCACGCCATGCCCCAGCCATCCATCGACGTCGTCATCCCGGCTTACAACGAGGAGGCTTCCCTACCGTTGGTCCTGGCCGCGATTCCGAGGGATTTCGTGCGACGGGTCGTCGTGGCCGACAACAATTCCGTGGATCGCACTGCCGAGGTCGCCCGCGCTGGAAATGCCGAGGTCGTCGCCGCAGTACGACAGGGCTACGGCAGTGCATGCCTTGCAGGACTCGATCATCTGCGTCGGTCCGGTTCGCCCGACGTCGTGGTCTTTCTGGATGCCGACTTCTCCGATCATCCCGAGGAGTTGCCCGACGTCGTCCGTCCGATCCTGCAAGACGAGGCCGATCTCGTGATCGGCTCACGGGTACTCGGCCGCCGCGAACGCGGGGCCCTGTTACCTCAGGCCCGCATGGGCAACCTGGTCGCCTGTGGGCTCATCCGGCTGCTGTACCGTCACCGCTACACCGATCTAGGTCCGTTTCGAGCCATTGCGTGGACCGCACTGGAGCGCTTACAAATGCGCGACCCTGACTTCGGCTGGACCGCCGAGATGCAGGTGAAAGCCCTCCGACACGGACTCCGAGTCATGGAAGTACCGGTCTCTTACCGCAAACGCGTCGGCGTGTCGAAGATCACGGGCACGTTCAAAGGAACCATCCTGGCCGGCTACAAGATCCTGTCGACCGTCTTCCGCTACAGCGTTCCCGGCAGGCCGTTTTGACGGAGGCTCGGGGCCTCGAGGCTCGAGCCGTTCGAATTGCGATAACGTAACGCGTACATACTCCGCGCTCTCCGGCGCTGTTTGCTCAGTCCCGTCCACCTATCCGTGCCCCTCGCGGCCCCCGCTGGCGTCGTCTCTATTCGATATAGCGTTGCGAAAGCTCGCCGGCGCGCTGTGCCAGAACCACGAATCTTCGGATCCGGTTGGATGCTCTGATCAACCCGCGCCTGCGGCCGCGCTACTGCTCCCGAGGAGGAGCCTCTACCGCAGGAATCCTCGTCGGTCCCTATTCAACCAAGCTCTTGGAGACTCCATGCAATGTAGAACGAACTACGCTCGCAGCCGAGCGTCTCGGATCGCCTACGCTCTGGCCCTCGTGTCGCTTTTCTGGCCGGCGTCGTCCGCCGTTGCGGCTGAAGAAAAAGAGCCTCAGCTTTCACCGTTCCAGGCTGTCCATCAGGATCTGGTGGACGCCAGCCGAGCCAAGGCCCTGAAAGGCCGAAAAATCATCGTGCGAGAGGTGCCCGAGCCCTCCGGCGAGTTCGACAAGGAGGACTTTCGCAAACTCCGCGGCAACAAGACCGTCGATGTCGGCCACGCCTGGGAGCGTCCCGCGCAGCAGAAGGGCGGCGCGATCGGCGTCGGGTTCTCCGTCGATCTGGCGGTCGAGAGCATCGACCTCAATGACGCCTCCGGGGTATCGGGCTTCTTCAGCACACCACCCGACACCATGGGTGCGGTAGGACCGACAGAGTTCTTCACCGCTCAGAACAATACCTACCGAATCCACGACAAGACCACCGGTGCGTCGGCGGGACTCGACGTGGCAGACAACGACTTCTGGGTCGCTGCGGTGGATCCCGCAGACGACGGCGGTGGCGATCCGCGAGTGCGCTTCGATCGCGTCAACGACCGTTGGGTGCTGATCGCCTTCGACATCGCCGGGGGAGCGCTCGCCAACAACCGCATCCTCATCGCGCTTTCCAATGGCCCGACGTTGAACGGTGCCACGGTGTGGACGCAGTACTTCATCATCCCGCGCGACACCGTCGGCGGAGCTCCGGACACCAACTGCTTCGCCGACTATCCGATGCTCGGAGTCGACGTCAACGCGATCTACATCGGCGCCAACATGTTCGACATCGGTTCACCTGGCGGCTGCGGAAATGGCGGCGGCACGAACACATCGGTCTTCGTGGTCCCGCTGAACCAGCTGCCGGGTGGAGGCGGAGACGCGTCGTCGATCACGACCGCGTTCACGGGATTGCTGGGCAGCGTGCCGATCTGGTCGCCTATGCCGACCGACAACTTCGACCCGAACGCTACCACTGGCTACATCTTGGCCCACGATGCGGGTTCGGATACCAACCTCAAACTGGGCAAGATCGCGAATCCGGGTGGCGCTCCCGGAACCCCGAGCCTCACCTGGTTCGACATCACCGTCAGCAACAAGAACGACGGCTACGGTAACGGCGTTCCCTACCCCGGCGTACCGGCACCCACCGGAGCCGGCACCTCGTGGGGCCTCGATCCCCTCGGTTTCCGACCGCTGGGCGGCAACATGGTTCGCGATGGTCGCTTGTGGACTGCCATGACCAGCTCCGTGGACGGCCCGTCCGGCGACCTGGAGCTGTTCCCTGCCACGGGTGACCGCCATTCCGTCGTCTTCTTCGAGGTCGATGTCGACAACGAGACATTGATCCAGGACGGAAACGTCTTCGACGGCGTCAATGCTCTGAACGATGACCCGACCCACGTCTACATGGGCAGTGTCGCGGTCAATGGTCAGGGACACGCGGTGGTCGGCGCAACCGGCAACAACACGACCGACATGGCTCCTTCGGCCATGTGGGCCGGGCGCTTGGCCAGCGACCCGCTCGGCAGGTTCAGCGAACCTGCCGCCTACCTCAGCGGTACGAACACGGGCAACATGCGTCATTCTTTCGAGACCAATCCGCGCGCTACGCGTTGGGGTGACTACTCCCAAGTCACGGTCGATCCTTGTGACGACATGACCTTCTACGTCATTCAGGAATACCAGGACACTCCGGCGGTAGCCACGGGAGGCAACTGGGGCTCCGCCCTCGGCCGAATCCTGGCTCCCGCTCCGACGTTCGTCATCGCCGCTCCGGGAGCAATCTCCGGAGCCTCTACTCTGGTCGACGTCACCGGCACCGGCTTCTATCAGACCCCCAGCACGGGCATGCCGAGCTGTCGGCAGGAGCTAGAGGTCACGACGAACGACCCCGGCACCACGGTCAACTCCGTCGTGTTCAACTCGCCGACCTCGCTGACGATCGATCTCGACGCCAGTGGTGCCACTCTGGACGTCGTCGGCGTGACCATCACCAATCCCGACGGTCAGTCAGTCGTCTTCCAGATCAACGTTGCCGACTCCATCTTCAGCGATGGTTTCGAGTCGGGCAATACGACCGCCTGGTCGGTGACCGTCAACTAGTTCCGTAGCTCCCACTCAGGAAGACCCGAGCCGGTGGGACGGCTCGGGTCTTTCTTTCTCACCGATCGGACGGGCAGGCCGCGGGCGCCAGTTCCCGGACGCGGACAGTATCCTCCGCCGACGGCTCGGAAGAGTCGCCCCGGCTCGATCCACGCTTTGCCGCCGAGGTCTTCGCCCAGTGAATGAGGATCACTGCGCTGATGACGAGAGCTGCCCCGAGGAAGGAACGAACGTTCAACGGCTCCCCTACCAACCAACCCAGGAAGAGTGCGATCACGGGGTTGACGAAGGCGTAGGTCGAGACCGACGCGGCGGCGGTCTCGCGCAACAGGTAGACATAGGCCGACAGAGCTACGATCGAGCCAGCGATGACGAGGTAGGCCACGGCCCATAGAGAACGCGCTGAGACGGCGGCCGGATCGAAACGCTGCCATTCTCCGAACAAAGTGGCCATCAAGAGAAGAACCAAGCCACCGCCCACCATCTGGAGAGCAGCCGTCATCCACGGTGAGCGTGGCAGCTTGGCCGAGCGCCCGCGCAAGGACCCTTGAGCCCAAAGGAACGTGGCGAGTAGCAGCACCGCAGCTCCCGTCGGGTGAACCGTACCCTCCGACGGCCCGACCAGTACCAGGACGCCGAGAAGGCCCAATCCAAGGCCCACGACGACACGCGCTCCTGGCTTCGGCCCTCCGTAGAACAGGGCGTCCAACGCCACCATCCACAATGGCACCGTCGTCACCATCAGCGCCGCCAAAGCCGATGGCACCGTCTGTTCCGACCAGGTCACGAGACCGTTGCCGCCACACATCATCAGGACGCCGAGGAATGCGGCGGACCGCCACTGCGCCCAGGTAGGACGTGCGACGCCGCTCCATCGCAGCACGGCGTAGAGCAATACTCCGGCCACGAGGAACCGCATCCCGGCCATGAGGAAGGGCGGGATGGTTTCGATGGCGAAGCGGATGACGAGGTAGGTCGAGCCCCAGATGAGGTAGATCGCTGCAAAGGCGAGAAGAACGGTCGGGCGGAGTGCTGTGCGGGCTGAGGACAAACTGCTGGAGTGCTGTGATTGCATGACGGTAGATTGACAGGTCGCGGGGATAGATAACAGATACAGACAATACGAAGTGATACCAGAACAGTTTTCTCTAGGGTAGACTGTTTCCGTGCCGATGACTCCTCCCGAAAACCCGTCTTCCCGACGCTCTAGGGACTCGATGCCGCTCTACCGAGAGGTCGCCGATGACATCGAGCAGCTGATCCACCAGGGTACTTTGGCACCGGGAACACGCATCCCATCGTTGCGCAAGACGAGCCGCCGCCTCGCGGTGAGCTTGACAACGGTCATGGAAGCGTACCGCCTACTGGAGGATCGGGGTCTTGTAGAGGTGAGGCCTCAAAGCGGCCACTATGTGAAACTGGCCGCAGCGAACGCGCCACCCGAGCCAGCACGGACGCCGACCTGCGATGCACCGTCGGAGCTCGACGCGGCCGACCTGATCGAGCAACTGGTGCGCGAGGCCAGTCAGCCGGGGCTGGTGATGCCGTTTGGAGCAGCGGTACCGGCACCGGAGTTTCTGCCTATCTCTCGCCTCAATGGCTTGCTTTCGAGAGCCGTCCGACGCGAGCCCATCGTCAGCCAGTCCTACGACAGCATCCCGGGTCGACCGGAGCTACGCCGCCAGATCGCCAGGCTCGCGGTGGCTGGCGGAAGCTCCCTCACAGCCGACGATCTGGTGGTCACCACCGGCGCCCAAGAGGCCATCAGCCTCGCGCTGCGAGTGGTGGTCCGTCCCGGGGACACCGTGGCGATCGAATCCCCCACGTACCACGGCTTTCTTCAGGTTCTGGAGAATCTCCACGTCAAGGCCCTGGAGCTGGCCACGGATCCGCGGGAAGGGATCTGTCCCGACGCCGTGGCAGAGGCGCTGTCCGACGGACAGCTAGCGGCGGTGGTGGTGGTGTCGAGCTTCGGCAACCCCATGGGACACCGCATGCCCGACCAGTATCGGCGGCTTCTGGTGCAGCGGCTGCGCGCAGCGAGGGTACCGCTGATCGAGGACGACACATATGGCGAGCTCGGGTTCGAGGGCCCCCGCCCGCGGACACTCCACAGTTTCGACCAAGAGCTGGCTACAGAGGATGGTGCCGGCAGCAATGTACTGCTGCTGTCTTCCTTCAGCAAGATCCTCGCACCCGGGCTGCGGGTCGGCTGGATCGCACCCGGTCGTTTCCGCAAAGAGGTGGTGATGCAGAAATACGCTAGCTCCCTCGCCACCGCCACACCGACCCAACTGGCCATCGCCGACTACCTGGCGGCAGGAGGGCTGAGCCGCCACGTCCGGAAGCTCCGTCGCTCCTTCAAGGACCTGGTCCGGCGCATGATCACCGAAATCGGCGAGCACTTCCCGTCCGGGACCCGTGTGACTCGACCGGCCGGCGGCTACCTCCTGTGGGTGGAGATGCCCGAGGACGTCGACGCCTTTGCCCTGCATCGGGCTGCGCTGGCGGAGGATATTTCGATCACCCCCGGTCCGATCTTCTCGGCCTCGGGACGCTACGGCAACTGCATTCGTCTGAACTGCGCCGTACCCTGGTCCGACACAGTCGCTCGCGCCATTCGCCTGGTCGGCGAACTCGCTCGGTCTCAGACGGACTGACGCGCGCCAATCGGAATCAGCGCAACCGATGCTGGCCGGGGGCGGTTTGCGCCCTTCCAGAACTATATTAGTGTAGATGTCGTACATAAGGAGTCGACCTCCACGGGACTTCGGCCAACAGGACAGGGATGCAACTCAAGAAGCCAAAACCAAATCGACTGAGTGAGTTCGAGTTACTCGTCGTTCTGGCGATTCACCGTCTGGGATCCGAAGCCTATGGCGCGGAGATGGGCCGGGAGATCGAGTCGCGGACAGGTCGCGAGGTCGCTCTCGGCGCCATCTACAAAACTCTGGACCGCCTCGAGTCGCGGCGCTTGTTGACCTACGAGATCAGTGCGCCGAGGGCCGAACGCGGGGGACGACGACGCAAGCACTACCGCACGACCGCGCTCGGCGACCAAGCGCTTCAGCGGACTTTGCACGAGCTCGACGCCATGCGCACGGGTACCGACTACTCCAGTGAGCCGCTGAGGGCGCAATGAGCAACGAACGACGCGAGTCCAGTTCTCTTCAGCCCAGCGGCAGACGGTTTCGGCACTGGCTGGCGGGAGCCCTGGAGCGGCTGATTCCCTCGCACCAAAGCGAGTTCATCGCTGGAGATCTGATCGAAGAATTCCAGCGGCGCCTCGAAGAAACGGGCCGGCGGCGGACCGCGTCTTGGTGTTTGCGACAGCTCGGTGGGCTGGTCCGCCACGGTTGGATTCGGCCGCTGCACCCACGCCTCAGCTCACAGGAGAAACGAATGCCTGCCAAGAGATCAAGTGCCGCGGAACCTCTCCGCACTCTGGCCATCGAACTGAGAACCTCGCTTCGCCGCTGGTCGAGGTCACCGACGGCTGCCACGGTGGTCACCGCGACCCTGGTGTTGGGCATCGGCCTCTGCACTCTGGTTTTCATGGTCGCCGACTCGATCCTCTTTCGCGCTCCAGACTTCGCCGAGCCCGACCGCTTGGTCAGCATCGAAACCAACACGGGCGGGGACGGCTGGTATGGCAGCTCCGAACCCGAGTTCATCGATCTCGGCGCACTCGACGTCTTCACCGCGGTGGGCGCCTGGCGTTCGGGCATGGTCCTGCTTGCGTCGGACCCGGAGCCTCAACGGATCCAGGTCGCTCACGTCACGGAGGAGATGCTGCCGATGCTGGGAATCCAGCCGGCCATGGGCAGATTTCCGGACGCCAGTGAGAGTCTCGAGGGTGCCGACCCGGTGATCGTGCTGGGCCACCGCCTGTGGCAGCGTGCCTTCGGCTCGAGTCCGGACATTATGGGCGAGAAGATCTATCTCGACGACCAGGCCACCGAGGTGATCGGCGTCATGCCCGCCGACTTCCACTTTCCCGTCGCGCAGTTCGAGGCCTGGGTTCCTCTGCCGATCGACCGCGATGATCTTTGGGGGCGTAACAATCACTATCTGAACGTCATCGCCCGGCTCTCCGGCGACACCACGGTGTCGCAAGCGGCAACCGCGGTCGGGCTCCTTGCAGACCAATCGGCCCGGGCCTTCCCCGAGTTCTACGAGGAGCACGGGTTTGCGACTCGCACCCAGCTCCTGCGCACCGCCCAGACCGCGGGCGTGCGTCTGCCGATGACAGCCCTTCTGGCATCCGTCGGCCTGCTGCTCCTTCTCACCTGCGCCAACCTGGCCAACGTTCAGCTGAGCCGCGGCGCAGCACGGCAACGGGAACTCGCCATGCGCCGCGCATTGGGTGCCTCCAGGGGACGGCTGGTAGCGGAACTGATGATCGACTCCGCCGTCGTCTCGGTGCTCGGCGCTGTCGGCGCGCTGACGGTCGTTGCGTGGGTCGCTCGCATCTTGCCGCCGATGTTGCCGGATGCACTGCTCCGCTTCGGAATGCCGAGCTTGGATCTGCGGGTGGTCGGCTTCTGCCTCCTCGTGACGACGTTGACCACCGTGGTTTTCGGGCTTTGGCCGGCCCTCCGCAGCCTCGCCCGGCAAGACGCTCTTCTCGGCCGCGTGGCCTCCCTGGGACGCACGTCGGGCAGCTCTCGCTGGTTGCGGTCCTCCCTCGTCGTAAGCCAGATGACTTTGGCCGCCGTGCTGCTGGTCGGATGCGGAATGACCGTACGTAGCCTGCTCAACATTCTCGACGTCGACCCCGGGTTCGAGGCTCGTGGCGTCCTGGTGTTGGACGTCGTGCCCTCGGAGACGGTTCTGCCGTCTCCAGAGCAGATCGTGACCTACTACCGCCAGGCCGAGCAGGCGCTCGCCACGACGCCGGGCGTCATTGCTGCTGGAGCCATGCAGCGGCTGCCCCTGACCGGCTCTGGCAGCATCTGGTCCATCGAATTCGAAGGACAGCCGGTGTCGAACATCGCTTCGGCTCCCTTTGCCCAGGTCCAACAAGCCACGCCCGGTATGTTCGCCGCTCTGGACATCCGTGCCGTTCGCGGCCGGCTCCTCGGAGCCGGGGACACCGTCGACTCCGAGCCGGTGGCGGTCGTCAACGAGTCGTTCGCCAGGTCGTTCTTCCAAGGCGAGGAGCCCGTCGGCAAGCGCTTCCGCGTGTTCTCCCAAGACGCGCCCTTCCTGCGGGTGGTGGGCGTGGTGGAGGACGTACGTGACGGCCGCTTGGACCAGGCCGGGAAAAATCAATGGTACGTGCCCCACGCCCAGGCCTACCAATCCGCCTATTACTCACCGCGCGAGATGCGGCTGGTCATCAAGACCGACCGAGACTCGCCGGTGGACATCGCCCCGTCGATCCTCTCCCGTCTGGTCGAGATCAATCCGCGGGTCGCCATCGTCCGACCGTCGAACCTCGTCGACACCGTCGCCGCCTCGCTGTCCCTGCCCCGTCAGATGGCTGTCTGGTTCCTGGTCTTCAGCGCCACAGCGTTCGTCCTCGCCGGCCTCGGGCTCTACGGAGTGCTGTCGTTCATGATCACCGTGCGCAGATCCGAGATCGGCATCCGCATGGCTCTCGGCGAAACTTCGAATCAGGTTCTGCTGCGGGTAGTCGGCGAGGGGCTGGGGCTCTGCGCGATCGGCTTGGCCCTTGGCCTGACGGCCGGTCTCGGTTTGGCGCGCCTCGCGGGCAGCCTGTTCTTCGAGGTACAGCACGCCGATGTGGCGGTTCTCGGTACGACCGCCATCGCGCTCTTGACTCTTGGAGTACTGTCTCCCTTGGCTCCGGCCCTGCGCGCCAGCCGCACCGACCCTTGCGTCGCGCTGCGGCCCGAATAGGCGGGCTGCTAGGCCCAGGCGACGCCCAGCCCGGGTTCGTCCAACAGATGGAGTCGCCCGTTCTCCAATCGGAAACCGCCGACGGCACGGTCATCAGCAAGATCGAAGCTACCGTCGAGATCGAGACGCTCGGTCGCGGGGCTGGCGTAGGCTGCATGGAGGGCCGCGGCGATGGAGGCGACGCTCTCGTCCATGCAGCCCCACATGAGTCCTAGACCGGCGGTATGGGCGAGATGGGCGATAGCCCGAGCTGGGGTGGGCCCACCGTGCTTCATGAGCTTGAGGTTCCAGTGTCGGTAGGGCATCCCGCGGAGCAGACCCACCGCGTGTCGCTCCTCCACGAGTGACTCGTCTGCTGCCAGGAGTGCCCTGGTGTCGTCGGGCAGAGCGCACAGCTCGTCATCCGCGGCCGGTGGGACCGGCTGTTCGACGAGCTCGACGCCCAACCGGTGCGCCCCGTCCGCAAGCCGGCGGAGCTCCTCCAGGTCGAAGCCATGGTTTCCGTCGACGCGAATCGCCACCTGGCCCTCCCCGGCCGTCTCGTCTGCGAGAGCCCGCAGTGCCCCAAGGCGCTCCATGTCGGCAGCGAAGTCATCACCGATCTTGATCTTCAGACAGCGGAAGCCGCGTTGCAGATACTCCTCGGCATCGGCCATCGCTTGCTCCACGCTCTGAATGCCGACGGTGATCGAGGTTGCGATGGGCTCGTCGCGACGGGCGCCCCACAGGTCGACCACTGGCACTCCCAAGCCCTTGGCAAAGACATCCCACAATGCCATGTCGATGGCAGCACGCGCTGCCGGCGTCTCCCCCAGGTGTGTTTCCAGCAACTGCTGGAGGCGGCCGATGCGGGTCACGTCTTCGCCTCGTAGGACATCCGCAGCCACCGCCAAAGCGTCCCCGCAGGCTGCTGCCGACTCGCCTGTGACCGACTCCGAGGGTGACGCCGAGCCGATCCCTACGTCGTCCTCCGTGACCACTTCGACGTAGAACAGACTCACCGCTTCGATCCGACGACCCGCGATGGAATAGGGCCGGGTCAGCCCGACAGACTCGTTCCAACCACGTACGGATTCGATCTTCATCAGCTCCTCGCTACCGGTCATCCAGCATATCGATGACCTGGCTCAGGATCTCTCCACCGAAGGCCGTGTAGTGGTTGGCCCCAGGCTCTTCCAGGTAGTGCACATGACGAAACCCGTCGTCCTCGTATCGCCGCGCGAACGTCTTGGTCTGCAGGCGGTTGAAGTCGTTCTCGCCGGTAAAGAATACATAGCGGTTCCGTTCTTTCACCTGTGGCCAGGTCGACCGAGGTGGCTCGCCGAAGGCGGCGGGCCAATGAGCTCCAGGCTTGTCGGGCATTGCGACGTTCTCATAGTAGTCGACGCCCTTGACGAAGAAACCGCCATGGAACACTTCCGGATAGAGCATGCTGAGCCAAGTCGCCATGCGGCCGCCACCCGAATAGCCGGCAGCGTAGATCCGGCTCGAATCCAGATCGTAGAGCTTGGCCATGGCGTGGGCAGCGTGCAGTGCCAGCCGTACGCGATCCCATACTTTTCGGTAGTTGCCGGCCCAATTGGCGCCGATCCAGATCATTCGCTTGTCGGCCAACGTCGCCAGGTTGTCGGGGCGTTGCAGGCCGCCATAGTTACCGGGACTCACCCACACCATCAGACCCCAGCCCGATGCACCGGGTTCGTACCCCTCCGGCACGAAGACCTCGAACGACTCTTCCGCCAGATCGATCGGTCCGGCACCCGGATTCACTGCCTCGATCTGCGACCGTTCCTTCCCGGTGCGCTCCAGAAAAGCATCGAGCGAGCCGAGGGGAGAGGGTCCGTCGATGCGCAGCCTGTAGGTACCGGTGCGGTGTGCTTCGGCGTCCAGGACCGGCAAGTCCACCGGTAGAGCTCGATCGGTCGGCGCCTGGATCGTCGTTCCAGGAACCAATCCCATCTCTTCGCGAAGTGCTTCTGCGCCCTCCGTGTCCAAGCGCACTAACCACTCGGCGGCCTCGTCACCGCGACCGAATCCGGCGAGCAGCGAAGTGAAGAGTTGACGAGTAGTGTCGTCGTCGGGAGCGTAGACCAGCGCTTTGCGCAAAGCCGAGGACGCGCCGTCGAGGTTCCGCTCGAGCGCGTGGGTTCGCGCGACGGCCTGCAGCACCTCCGCCTTCTGACTTTCTCCGAGGTGGGGCAGTGACTTCTCGTACTCGGCCCGTGCTTCCAACGGCTTCCCTTGTTCCAGGAGACTGTTGCCGCGCTGGATCCAGCCGAGAACGCTCTGCGCCTGTTCGGCAAAGATGCCTGTCGCCTCACTCAATGGTCGCAGGACGACGCGTAGCCTTCCCGACGGGCCCGGTGCCACGTCGACTACACCATCGCTCTGCAGGTAGCCGTCCGCCGACACGACCAGACTCCAGCGACCGGACGCCAGGCCGAGCATGGACCATCGGCCTTTTCGGTTGGTCGAGACGGCCGGTGGACCGCCGTGGTCGCCCAGGGACACGCGCACCTCGGCGCCTTCGAGCGGCTCCTCGTGCTCGTCGAGAACGACGCCCGACAGGCGACCCTGTCCGGCCCAGCTCTGGGCCGCAGCGTCGTTGGGAAGGCACATGACCAGCGAAGTCACGGCCGCCAGGAAAAGGACTCGCATACAGCTACGATACGCGTCCACCGAGACACCAGGCGGTGCCGTTGACAGATCGACGGATCTACGGGCTCACCGGCACGTTCGAGTGTCGAACGACTGCTTCTGCCAGGGCACCGACCCCGTCTTCGAAGGGAAGCGCGACAGGAATTCCAAGCTCGGTCGCGAGGCGGTCGCGCTCGGCCCGTGCCGCCTCTGGGTCCAATCCTTCGGGATGAACACCGACGCCCCAGACACCGACGCCGAAGGCCTCGATCAGAGCCACCTCAGATCGCACCGTGGGCATGGCCACCGCGGGTACTTCGTCGAGCATGGAGGCCAGGCCTTTGAAGGCCGGGCGGCCCGGAGCCACCTGGAGGATCGCTCCCGACGCACCAGCGGCCAACAACAGCTCGCCGCCACAGGGGCCCGAGGGGTTGCGTAGCCCCGATTGACCCTCCAAGAGAATCACGTCGGGCGCTTCCTCGGCGACGCATTCCAGGATGGCCCGCTCCAACTCCCCACACACGAAGTCGTTGGGGACGGCATCGAGGATCAGACCGTGGCGCCAACCTTGGAGCCAACCGGTCTGGCCGGTGTAGATCATGGTCGCGTTCACTCCTCGCTGGCGGAGCTCACTCACCAATAGACTCGTGGTCGTTCGCTTGCCAACGGCACAGTCGATGCCCAGAATCGCAACGCGCGGAACCGAGCAACGCAGAACCTCGCCCGACCAGAAGCTCAGATCGCCGGCCGAGGGCGGCTTTCGTACGTCGACGAGCTCCGCACCCGACGCTCGCGCCGCGCCGACGATCTCCTCGTCGTCTTCCAGGAGCTGGTGCAGCCCATTGACCAGCACCAAGCCCTGTCGCGCGCCGTCCAAGAGGGCGACCCGCAGTGGCTCCGACAACGTTCCACCCGGCGTGGCGATGCCGACGATCAGCACCTCCGCCGCCTCCGCCTCGTCTATCGCCGCTGCGGCCTCTGTCAGGTCGCGAAAGATCGGCAACGTCGCCGATCGTCCACCATCCGGACCCGCCTGTGCACCACCCGCCGTCAACATCGGCAGCACATCACCCACCGTCTGCCCGGCGTGAGCCGAGTCGACGACCCCCACCAGCTCGTAGCGGCTCGGACCCCGCAGGATGCCGTGTGCCGTCTTGGCGAAGATCTGAGACAGAAAACCCTCGGTGAGGAGCAGCGCGCGCTGACGTCGGCTCATGGTTCCTGCAGTTTAGCCAACCGGAGCGGTGGCTACGGAGGGCACCGATCACGCAGTCCGTATACGCCACTTCGACGTCGGGGTAGCTCTTGCCGCCGCGAAGCAGAGATCTCTCGTCGCAAGGCCACGGCGAGGGCCAGAACGTCGAACCCGGCAAGCTTCGCACCAACGAGTGCAGAAACCGCAGTGTCGTCGGTGGTTTCTGCCGCCCACAGCGTCACCGAGAGGCTGTTCCGGCGCAGGAATCGGCTTCCACAGGTTGGCATCGACCTTGCTTTTATCCAGAGCGACGGCCCAAGACCACACGCGAGAGGAACGATACGACCAACCTCTCGCCGGCACCGCCCCTCCCTGGCGCGTGCCGGCGAGAGGTCGATCCGGTGGGACCGGCAGCAGCCTCAACAGCTATGGCAGCTTCAGGACCAGGAACGTTCGGTCGTCCTCGGCTTCACAGGCACCCACATGATCCGCGACATCGAGTCGCACAGCGTCGAGAATGTCCCGCGCCCCGCCTCCCGCGCTGCGGCGCAGGGCCTCGACCACGCGATCGTAGCCGAACGGTTCCTCTCGTTCGTTGCATGCCTCGGCAACGCCATCGCTGGCGAGAAAGACAGCATCGCCGGAGCCGAGACGAAGGCTCCGCACCTCGACCCTGCATTCCGCGCGGACTCCCAAGGGATAGACGGCCGGCTGGATCTCCTCCACCTCACCACCCGCTCGTACGATCCACCAGATCTGTCCGGCACCGGCGAAGGTCAGCTCACCCGACACGGGATCCAAGACTCCGTAGGCGAGCGTTGTCAGCATTCGCAACCCGCCACCTTCATAGAGCAGGCGGTTGATGCTGCGGAACACTCGTGGAACGTCCGGCTCGTAGTGAAGATGAACCTCGAGAGCACCGCGTACCGCCGACATCACGAGCCCGGACGCGACCCCATGGCCGGCGACGTCACCTAGCGCCACCGCCAGGCGTCGACTGTCGTCGAGCGGCAGGACGTGGTAGAAGTCGCCTCCGATCTCGGTCGCCGGAGTGAAGGCGTGAGCCACTTCGACGCCCCGGACTTCGTCGGCCAGTTGAGGCAGGATGGCCGCCTGGATCTGGCGACCTGTTTCCAGCTCAACCCGTTGCCGCTCTCGCTCGCGAATACGCTGCAACACGTCCCCCGGCACGTCCGACACGGGATCGAACTGGTAGGTGAAGGAGCGCTCCGAACCGAGCCAGCGCATCGACACCAGAGGCCCTGTGATCACCAGCGCCAGCGTCGCCGCACCGCCCAGATTCATCCACGTGTTGTCGGATAGAAGCAGAGGGCAGGACACCACCAACATGCGCGCCAGAACCGCCGCCACGACCGAAGCGAGCAGGTCGCTGTAGAAGAAAAGAAAGAGCGGCAGTGCGGATACCACGAGTAACCACGGAACCGCCTGTGCCAGAGGCACGGGCTGCACCGGCGGAGTGATCATCAGCGCCGAGGCGACCAGCGACGCGACCGAACCCCAGTTGGCGCCGAGCCGGTGCATGAGGAGCGGCACCAGGACGAGGAGCAGCAGCAAGTGCGGCACCAGCCGCAGGAAGATGTCGGTCGATAGAGCCGCGACACCCGGCCAAGTGCCGAGAAAAGACTGCTCCAAGACCTGACCGGCCAGCGGCCCCGCCCCATACCATCGCAAGGGCACCGCCAAGGCCAGGCTGGCACCACCGAGGAAGATCCCGCCGCACAGGCCATGGAGTCCAGCGCGCGCTACCGTAGCGTTGCGAAAGTCTCCTCGGCACAGTGCTTCGAAGGCCGCAAGGCGATGGTGCCAACGCCCGCGAGCCACGGCGTCGCCGACGCCGGTCGTCAGAAACGTCAGAAACGCCATCAGCGCGACGAAGAGGACTACGAGGGCCATGCCCATCGGCCGTGCCGCCGATACTTCGGCGGTCCACGCCCAGACGAATCCAGCCGCCACGACCAGAGCCGCCAGATGCAACGACCGGCGGAGGCGCAACTTGCCGGCATCGTAGTAGCGATAGAACGAGGTCGCCAGGAGCAAGAAGAGGACGCCGATCGTCGCCAGTCGCGAGACGTGCAGGACGTTCCAGCTATCGACATCGGTTTCGTTGCGGTGGGCCCTGGTATCCGTGAGCCATGTGCCCCAACCGGCTACCCGACGGCCTTCGAAGTAGACGCCGATGCCGTAGGACAGACCGTCCAACGCCGCCGACGGCTGAAGCACCGGGAAGCGGACTTCCAAGGAATCGGGACGGCCTTGATTCCGGACGACGAAGGCCGATTCGAAGACGGAAAGGTCGACGAAGGGCTCCAGCGTCTCGTAGGCGTCGCGGATCGCCTCTTTCTCGGCCAGTACCGTGCCGCCGCCATCGAGCGCCGCGCGCACAGACATGATCTCCCCTCGCAACGTGACCCGGACGCGGTGCAATCGCCCGTCCCGCTCCTCGAGCCGAACCTGCCACGACGTGAGGAGACGACCCAGCCGTTCGCTCCGGATACGCTTCAACTGCGCGCGACCGAGATCGCCGATCAAACGCCGCTCCAGCGCCGAGTCGTGCTCCAGCCTCACCGACGAACGCAGGCCCTCTGACAGCGGGCCGGCGAACTGGGCCAGGGCTTCACGGGCGAGCTCCTCTGCCTGCTCCGGGCCAACGGTGGGCGTCTCCGGCATCAAGGGCAGTGCCCTGGGAAGGGCCCATACGAAGAGCACGCCGCCCAACACGGCGAGCATCAACCAGGCGGCGCGATCGATCAGCTCACGCATCGTGTCCCGAGCTCATGGAGAAGTCTCGATATCCGGGAGGGAACAGATGGGGCTCGCACAGATCATCCAGCTCGTCACGAGATTTCATTCGACCGCTGAGAGACTACGCAGCAGAACGGCACGAGTCTAAGGAAGAGCCCTACCGAGACCGTTCCTTTACACGAACGAGACGAACCGACGTCGGATCGCGAACGTACTCGTTGGCACTCGACCTCGAGGAAGGACCTATGTTGGAAAAAGTCGATCTGAAGGAGAAGCTCGCGCTCTTCGACGAGCTGTGGTCACCGCGTATCGTCGGAGAGCTGAACGGCCAGTACGTCAAACTGGCCAAACTGGAGGGCGAGTTCGTCTGGCACGCTCACGACCACGAGGACGAGCTCTTCCTCGTGGTGAAGGGAAGCATGACGCTGCATCTGAGAGATCGTGACGTCCACCTGGAGGAGGGGCAGTTCTTCATCGTGCCTGCCGGGGTGGAACACCTACCGGTAGCCGACGAAGAATGCCATGTGCTGCTCTTCGAACCTCAGGCCACCACCCATACGGGCTCGACCCCCAGCGAGAGAAGAGTCGCAGTCGAGGACCAAGCTCGGATCTGAGATCCGAGGGTCGGCTGCTCAGGCCGCGTAGAGCTTCAGATCCGTACCGATCCGATCGGCCATGCGAAGGCAGGTGTCGAGATCCGGATGACGCAGCATGACGAATCCATCGGAGATCAGCGTCGCCTTCCAGTTGCGTCGATGCGCCCCCACCGGTAGCAGGTCGATGTGATTGATCCAGGCGCCGAACTCGGCCTGCAGGGTTTCCAGACCATCCACACGGCGGATCCGGCCCTGGCCCTGCGCGCGCTTGAAGATGACGGCAGCGTTGTATTTGCGTCCCACGTCTTGGCTGAAACTGCCGAGCACGGCTGCTTCCGCCCAGCCTGTGAACACACATGTGTCGCAGGAGTAGTTCATGATGTCGACGGAACGAGCGCCTGGAGGCCGGGCGCCGATCTCACCGAAAACTGCTTCCCCGTCGTCTTTCAGGAACCACTCCATATGAGTGAAGCCGGTCTGGAATCCCAAAGCCTCGTGGACCGCACGCCCCATCTCGATGCCGGGAGCCAGACGGTCCCCGGTGGTGTCGCGTAGGGAAATCGTCTGAGGTGAGATCCACTCCCGTGTGCGCTGGTCCAGCGGACGGGGCCGGTACCACGACACGTTGTGGAAGTGAATTTCGCCTGCCGAACAAATCGTGTCGAAAGTGTACTCCTCACCCTCGATCCACTCCTCGACGCTGACCTCCGGCACGTGCCGCGTCAGCAAGAGGACCTCTTCCAAACGTCCTTCGTCGTCGACCCGGAAGGTGTCCGCAGAGCCAGCGCCGGCAATCGGCTTGACACACAGTGGGAAGCCGACCTCTGCGGCTGCCTGACGGATCTCGTCGCCGCCGCTCGCCCGACGATGCCGAGGAGTACGGATTCCTGCGGCATCGAGAGCCTCTTTCATCACCCACTTGTCACGAAACGGCACGGTTTCCTCCACTGTCATGCCCGGGAGCCCCAGCTCTTCGCGCAGGCGGGCGGCCAGCAACATGCCGGGCTCCCAAAGGCACTCCACCTGGTCGATACGCACCCGCCGCGCGTAGTCGCGAACCGCGTGTACCACTCCGTCCTCGTGGAACATGTTGGGAACCTGCAGATAGTCTGCGAGAGCGTGTCGCGAGACGTCGGGCAACGCTGGCACGGGCTGGTCGCCCAGGCCGATGACCTGCGCACCCACCCGGGCAAGCCCACGGCAGAAGTAGGGCATCTCGGCCGGAAAGGCTGGGGAGAAGAACAGAACACGCTTCATGACGGATACCTGGGTCGCTTGACGAACTCTGGGGGTGAGCGAGCCCGGAAACTCGCACCGAAACTCGGACCCGGGCCTCTGGTGGACGCCACCGGCGCTCGGTAAGATGCCTCTCGCACGACTCCTCCGAACGCCGCACCCACGATCATCCTACGCGAGGTCCGCCCGACTTGAAGAACGTGATCACCGCCATTCTCGGTGGCGGACAGGGTAGCCGCCTGTGGCCATTGACCGCGCACCGGTCGAAACCCGCCGTCCCCGTGGCGGGCAAATTTCGACTGATCGACGTTCCGATCTCCAACAGCCTGCACGCGGAGATCGAGCAGATCTATGTCCTGACGCAGTTCAACAGCGCGAGTCTCCACCGCCACATCGCGCAGACCTATCGGTTCGACATGTTCTCGAAGGGCTTCGTCAACATTCTCGCGGCGGAGCAGAATCTGAGCAACACCGAGTGGTACCAGGGAACCGCCGATGCCGTGCGGCAGAACCTGGGCCGGCTGACTCACGGCAACCCGCGCGACATCCTGGTGCTCTCCGGTGACCAGCTCTACGCCATGCGCATGGCGCAGTTCGTCCAGGCTCACCGCGATCACGATGCCGATCTCACCATCGCCGTCAAGCCGGTGCCGCGTGAGCAGGCGTCACAGCTGGGAATCATGCGCGTCGACCGAAAAGGGCGCATCGTCGAATTCGTCGAGAAGCCGACGGATCCGGTGGTCCTCGACCGTTTGACCCTCGACAAGCCGATGATCGACGAGCTCGGGCTGGAAGCCGAGCCGGGAACTCTCTTGGCCTCGATGGGTATCTACGTATTCCGATCCGGACCGCTGAAAACCGCCTTACTCGAGGACGCGTCGAAGACCGATTTCGGTAGGGAGATCATCCCTTCCTCGATCGGCAAAATGGACGTCTTCGCTTTTCTCTACAGCGGATACTGGCGCGACATCGGAACCATCCCGGCCTTTCACGAAGCCAACATCGAGCTCACCCATTCCGATCCGCCTCTCAACCTGTACCACCGCGACTACCCGATCTACACTCACCCGCGCTTTCTTCCCGGAGTGAAGATCCGAAATTGTGAAGTGGAGCAGTCCGTTCTGTGTGAAGGCAGCATCCTACGCGGCGCCAGGATCACGCGTTCGGTGATCGGCATCCGCTCGATGGTGCGGCGTGGGACGGTCCTGGAGGACTGCGTGGTCATGGGTACGAGCTTCGACCAGTCGACCAACGACGTCGATGAGGTACCTTTCGGTATCGGCCGGGATTGTCATATCCGTCGTGCGATCGTCGATTCGGGCGCCCGCATGGGCGATGGCTGTCGTTTGCTGAACACATCGAACGTCCAGGTACACGACGACCCCGCCGGCAACTATTTCATTCGCGGCGGCATCATCGTGATACCCGCCCAGGCGACGGTACAACCCGGGACGGTGATCTGATGCGGACCGCGCTCCCGTCGCCGCCAAGGGTCTGAATGGAACCCCTTCGCATCTGCTTCGCGGCTTCGGAAGTGGCTCCGTTTGCCAAGACCGGCGGTTTGGCCGACGTATCGGCGGCGCTGCCGGCACGGCTCGGCCAGTTGGGCCACGATGTGCGTGTCTTCATGCCGCTCCACGCTCAGACCGACCTCTCCGGCCATGAAGTAATGCCGGTGGATTTCCTGCATCACGTACCGATCGAATTGGGTGACCACAGGTTCCATTTCAGCGTCTTCACCACCAAGCTTCCCCACTCCCAGGGCTCTGTGGATCTCTATCTCATCGGATGCCCACAGCTTTTCGACCGTCCCGGCATCTACACCGGCGACTGGGACGAGCACTTGCGTTTCGCGCTTTTCTCCCGCGCCGTACTGGAGTGCTGCCAGCGCATGGGCTGGAGCCCCAGCTTGGTCCATGCCAACGATTGGCACACGGCGCTCCTGCCTCTGTACCTCCGAACTCTCTATGCCTGGGACACAGAGCGATTCGGCAAGACGAAGACCGTTCTCACGATCCACAACATCGCCTATCAGGGGAAGTTCCCAGCCGATGTCGTGCAGAATCTAGGCCTGTCGGAATACAGTCACAAGCTGTACCAGGATGATCTAGGTGCCGGACTGGTCAACTTTCTCAAGACCGGAATCCTCTACGCAGACGTGGTGGCCACCGTGAGCCGCACCTACGCCCGAGAGATCCAGACCGAGGCATTCGGCGAGGGCCTCGACCCTCTGCTGCGAGCCCGCGCGGAGTCCGTGACCGGCATCGTCAACGGCGCAGACTACGCGGTCTGGAATCCGGAGACCGATCCTCATATCGCGAAGAACTACGGACCCGACGACGTGGCAGAGGGGAAGGCCGCCTGCAAGCGGGCCCTGATGGAGGAAACGGGTCTACCCTTTGATCCGCGTGCGCCGGTACTGGGCATCGTGTCGCGCCTGACGGCCCAGAAGGGATTCGAGCTGACCTTCGATCCTCTCACCGAGGCTCTGCGTTTTCTCGACCTCCGGCTCGTCGTCGTGGGTTCGGGCGAGGATCGTCTGCAAGACCATTTTCACTGGCTGCAACGCACTTTTCCGCACAAGGTCTTCTACTGGCAGGGATACAACGAGCCACTGGCACATCGCGTAGAGGCGGGAGCCGACATCTTTCTCATGCCGTCGCGGTTCGAGCCCTGCGGTTTGAATCAGATGTACAGCCTCAAATACGGCACCGTTCCCATCGTACGCAGGACAGGTGGCTTGGCCGACACGGTACAGCTCTGGAACCCCGAAACGGGAGACGGCAACGGCTTCGTCTTCGACCACTTCTCGGCTGCCGGCCTGACCTGGGGACTGAAAGCGGCCCTCACCACCTGGAAGGATCGAGACAGCTGGAATACGCTACGGGCCAATGGCATGCGGGCCGACTACTCGTGGGATCGACGTGTCGTGGAGTACGAAGACCTGTATCGATCGATGGTGGCTTGAACCCACGGCCGTCTGTGGACGATCGCGGCGCGATTCGATGCGACGCGATGCGAGAACACCAGCGGCCTCTTCCGGAGCGAGAAAGATGAACAGTGTACGAGTCGTCGATTCACATACCGAAGGCGAGCCCACGCGCGTGGTGATCGACGGGGCGCCGGATCTCGGCCCGTCGCCGTCGGCCGCCGACCGCTTGGAGGTCTTCAAACAGCATCATGACTCGTTTCGCTCTGCGGTGGTGAACGAGCCGCGGGGGTTCGACGCCATGGTGGGCGCCCTGCTGCTTCCGCCAGCAGACGACGAAGCGCTGGGCCAAATGTTGTTCTTCAACAACGTGGGTTGCCTGCGCATGTGCGGCCACGGCACGCTCGGTGTCGTCGCGACGTTGCAGCACCTCGGACGTATCGCACCGGGACGTCATCGTCTCGAGTCACCCGAAGGAGACGTGGAGGTGCTGCTCCACGAAGACGGCACAGTGTCACTGGACAACGTCTTCAGCTACCGCCACCGCGCCGCAGTCGAAGTCGAGACCGAGCGCCACGGCTCCATCGCGGGTGACGTGGCTTGGGGAGGCAACTGGTTCTTCCTTGTGGACGAGCGCTATCTTCCGGACGGTATCGAGCTGGAGCTCAGCCATCTCACTGCGCTCACCGACTTCTGCTGGGACGTTCGGCGCAGCTTCGAACGGGCCGGTCTCGTCGGCGCCGACGGTGGCGCGATCGATCACGTGGAAGTGAACGGCGCTCCGAAATCGGGCGGCGACGGGCGCAACTTCGTGTTATGCCCGGGAGGGGAGTACGACCGCTCTCCGTGCGGCACGGGCACCAGCGCCAAGTTGGCCTGTCTGGCCGCCGACGGCAAGCTCCAGGAGGGCATGACCTGGTGTCAGGAGAGCGTCATCGGTTCCGCCTTCGACGGCGCCATCGTTCAGGCGGAGCGGGACGGCATCCACGGCGTCCTGCCGACCATCCGCGGACGTGCGTTCATCACTGCCGAATCGACTCTTCACTACGATCCCGCCGACCCCTTCATCCACGGTATCCGCGTCTAGTG
>JALCBJ010000110.1 GCA_028066595.1 Thermoanaerobaculia bacterium | reverse complement strand
GCTGAGGCCATTCTCTCAAGTCATAGGTGGTCCGAAATTCTCAGAGCAGGCCCCCCACACTCGGCTTCGGCTGAGAACCTACGCTCACCGGGATGATCTCGATCCGATCAAAGCGAGACGGATCGAGTCGTCGAGTCGGTTGACGCTGGACCGGGCGTTGCAGCTCCGGGATCGTTGTCGGTACAGGAACGTCGAGCGTCCCGAACTGCGTCGACACCACCGGCTTTGTGTCGCCGGTCAGGGATTCGTAGAGAGCTTCCCCGATGCTGACCGAGGTCGCGGCGTCCTGTGAATCCGCACCCGCGGTCCGCAGCGCTTCACCGACGCTGTGGGCATCCACCTGATGGGCCGCCTCAAGCTTGCTGGCGACGAGGTCGAAGAGCTTCTCCTGCAGGGTGCCCTCGTAGTAGCTGGCGTAGATCTTCACGTCTCTCGACTGGCCTGGTCGATGGAGGCGGCCTACCGCCTGCCTCAGCACCGTGGGCGACGTCGGGATCTGGTAGAAGATGCCGACCGAAAAGTGGACTAGCGAGTTGAGGCCTGTGGCGACGGTTCGCGGGTTCACCAGGACAACCTCGATGCCTCGGCGCACCTGGTCTTTGATCCAGCGGTTGCGCTCGGCGGGTGAGACCTTCTTGGCGTCGAGGATCGCGCAGCGCCTCGTGACGTGTAGTTTGATCTTCGAGAGTAGCCGCTCTGGAAGATGTGTTCCTGTGGATTCCAAGAAGACGAGAGTTGACCGTCCATTCTCGCGGTGCTGCTGAAGCTGATCCAGTAGGAATCGCTCCTTCGGCGCCAGCTGATCCGCGGGAGTCTGCCCTCCCGTGGCGATGACTCGCCCCTCCAACCGGATCTCGTAGGGGTCGCAGTCTTCGGACGTCAGGTCGAGGTAGCTTGGGAGATGCGCCAGAGCGCCGAGAAGCTTGAGCTTCCGCTCCCTCGAACCGGACATCGCCGAGAGCAGCCGCCGCTTCAGAATCTCGTAGTGCTGCTGGAGTTCCTCGTCTTCGTCGGTATCGAATCCCACGGGAACCTGGGCGCGGTCGATGGACGGTAGGTCCAGATCGAGGTCCCGCTTGTGGATGATGATGCTGTCGGGAAGCAACCACCGGAGGATGAAGCTCGGATGTACGCCGGCCGCTTCGCGGATACGACTCGGCTTTCGAGTCTTGCTCCTCGCGCCCCGTTCGTCGTCTTCGCATGGGACGAAGATCTTCGCGTAGCCATACTCGTCGAGGAACTTGCGCAGGTCGTTGTATCCGAATCGCTGCCGGAACTTGGGCGACGCGAGCCAGCGCAGCAGGAATGCGGACGAGGCGTATCCGTTCGTGAGGGTGCCGGTCAGGAAGACGGTGCGGGTGCCTGGCAGCTGAGCGAGCGTCTGCATGGCCTGGGACTGCGCGGAGCTTCGATGGCCGTACTCGTGTGCCTCGTCAACGATCAGCAGTTGAGCGAGCTTGGGATGCCGCTTGTGGATGTAGTCGGCCACTGCGATGGTCCGAGGCCGAGCGTGTCGCTTGGCCGTCCCGGTGCTCTTGGAGCCACCCAAAGGACGCACGTCGGGGTAGTAGAGGGGTTCACCGCAGGCGCGGGCGTCCCACTCCGCGGCAGAAATCAGGTGGCGAAGCAGGTTTCGAAAGTAGTAGAGCAAGTTGGCGGACTTGGCGTCGGCGAGTTCTTCCAGCATCTTCCGGATCGATTCCTGGTGCTGGCCTTCGACACCCTGCTTCCTTCGAAGAGCCGACAAGACCTCGTCGACGTGGTCGGACGTGGCAGCCGCTGCGGCCAGGGTGAAGCGGGCCTGGGCTTGCTCGAGTAGAGGGAGCAGATCGTCCTGGAATCGCTCCACGATGGCTCGGGCCATCGCATCTAGGTCTCCCATCTTGAGTCCAGGCAGCTTGCGGCACGGGATCTCCGTCGTGCCGTTCAGCGACGGCCGGCTCTCGAAGGCCAGGAGGATCGGTAGGAGTCGGAGCACCGCCTGGGCTTCGAAGCTCGAGGCTACGGGTGTCTCGGCCTCGCACTTGATTCGCCGTCGCGCGAGCGTCGCGGACAACCGGCCATGCTTGGTGCCGCAGCGAGGGCACGTCTCGGATTCGACGCCTCGAGTTCGATAGCCGAGCTTCGCTTTCTCGCGGCTCAGGATCAGTAGCTGCGGCCCCTTGGATCGGGCAGCGCTCTCGATGTCGGCGATCGATTCGATCACCCGGACGTCGACCTGGTCCTTGAGCGTGAGCTCCGTTTCCTCGGTCCAGGTGTCGACCAGATGCGGAGGGCAGAGCACGAGTGCCGTCTGGACGCCCGGCACCTGGGCGTCGTCCATGCCTTGCTCCTGCAGCTGCTGGCGCGTGGCGTCGACCCGACTCGGGAGCAGTGAATTCAGGATGAGGAGCGCCATCAACGTCTTGCCGGTTCCTACCTCTCCCAGGATCGTCGGCTCTGATCCGCTGGCGAGTACCTTCAGCGCCGCGGCGACGGTGTGATGCTGATTCTTGTACGGCGGACGCTTGAGGGTCGGAAGCTGAAGATCGTGGCTGGAATCGAGCGGATCGTGCAGCAGCGGGAAGGCGTCGCGCAAGCCCTGGACCATGGCTCCTCGATAGCTGAGAAGCAGGTCGGCGGCCACCCACTCGGCGGGATCGTCGGATAGTGAAGGCTCCGACGAAGGTTCGAGATCGTGGTAGCAACCGGTCTGTAGGTCGTAGATCGTGAGATCGAGCCTGGGTTGTTCGACATGGATGTGGCCGATGACCTCGCCGTCGTCGTTTGTCTTCGTCTCGACCGGTACCGACGTCGTCCGGATGCTGCCGGAGGCGAGGATCGAGGGATGCCGCTCGGGATCGTCGGGATCGAGGCGCAGTCCGTTGAACAGTCCCTCGGTCAGCGCCAGTGCGAGATGCGCCGGGTGCGGTGGACTCGCCGAGGGAGTGAGAAGCCGGCGGCAATGGTCGAGCGGTCGGGCACAAAGGTCCGGGACGGGATCCCAGGTCTCGAAGCTCTCGAAGACGGCGTCAGCTCGGATCGGGATCGCCTTGGGCTCGAATCGATTCAAGTCCCAGTGGAATCGTTTCGGGATCTTCAGCGGATCCGAGCACGAGGTTTCGAGCACCGGAATCTCGGCACCGTCCGCGATGTCCAGCAGTCGATCGCGCAACTCGGCGTCCAAGAGGCCGACCGTCGACGGCTCGGCGACCACGAGCACCTGGCGGAAGACCTCGTAGTGTGGGTCCGGGACTCGCCAGACTCGAACGGATCGGAATCCGCGTGCGAGCGTCTCTGCGCAGCTTCGGAGGGCTTGCCGTGGAACGAGGAATACGAGCGCCCTGCTGACGAGCGTCGCCAGGTGGACGAGGAAGCGATCCTCCAGTCGCTGGTACTCGGTATCCCAATCGTAGGGAGGGTTCAGATAGAGGATGTCGATGTCGGTCGCCGAACTCCAGGTGAGCCGTAGTGCATCTGCATGGAGTGCGAGGTTGATGTCCTTCGCGTCGAGCCCTTCGGCTCGGGAAGCCTCCAACTCACAGGCGACCGTCCGGGAGGCGCCCCAAAGGGCCGCGAGTTGGACCACGGCCTCTCCGTCGCCGGCGCAGGGGTCGAAGACGGTCAGTGAGCTGTGGTCGGGGACGGTGATGGTGGACGCGATGGCAGGAAGTAGGTCGGACGGCGTCGGGAAGTAGCCGCCGATCTGGCGTGATTCAGGACGAGCCATGTTCTGGTTCCTCGAAGTTCGTGAAGTGGTCGATTCGGACAGCCCAAAGCAGTTCGAGCGCTCCGGTGGGAGCGCTCGATAGGTCGCGAGTGCGGTCGCTGAAGGCTTCTAGTTGGGCGTGGTCAGTTGCTGCAGGACGTCTTGCAGAGCACCGCGCTCGATGTTGCAGCCCACCAGGCGACATGGCGGCGGGCTACCGACGACGGTGAACCGGTCGTCGACGACGTGTCGCTCGGCCTTGAGCTTCCGGAAGAGCTGCTTGCGGAACTCGATCGATGCGGGAATCGGGAAGCGCACGCGTCGACCCAGGTACTGGCACAGACAGTCGGCGATCACCTCTTCCTCCCGCCGTGCCTGCGCTTCGATCCAAACCGACTTGAGGCGCATCAAGAATCGAATCTGAGGTGCCACCACCTCTCCCGCCGCAGGCTCCAGCTCAATCGCGGGATGCCAGATCGCCGCCGAGGTGAGCCCCTGGGCCGACTGCTTCTCGATCCGGTACTCGGCGTCATCTGGTAGGACGAGGCAGCGATCCTGGTTGCCGATCTCGGCGGCGCGACGTCCCGCGCGTAGGTTCGCCAGGAAGGGAGTCAGTGAAGCGTCCGTGGTCGCGACTCCAGCCCAGACGGGGATGGTCCGCTGTCCCAGGTCCTCGGCGAGAAAGAAGCCCGGTGCCTCGATCCAGCCGACGCAGAGGGCGCGGAATCGGCGCCCTTTCCGCGTGACTCGTCGTCGGCGTCTGCTAGTCGTCGCCTTGGGCTGGATCTCCAGTTCCATGAGCGCCTCTCTCGGACGAGAGCAATGTCGAGTCGCCCCCTGGTCGTCGACTGCTGGGTCTGCTCCATGGCTCATCTAGGTGTCTCCTACAGGTCGTGGATGGACCCGGCGACATGCCGGGTCTCACCCGCGGACCTTTGGGAACCAACGCAGGCCGGGAGCGCAAGAGAACGGAACGAGCCCAACCCTTCAAGCAGTAGACAGTCCTCGGCTACCACGTGAGGGATTGGCGCGGAATCCCCACAGCACGCACAGCGTGCGAGGAGATGTAGCAGAAAGCCCGACCCCAGCGTCAGCTGGGGGCACGCCCAAACAAGCCAAGTTCAGACGTCGGAGCGGAGCAGGTCGGCCAGTTGCCGAATCGCGACGGCCGCCTTAGTTACGCCTTTGAGATGCAGCCTTGCGATGGCGAAAGCATCGTAGAAGCTTGGAACGAGAGTCGCTCGCTATCTTGGAGGGGACCTGATTCGCTCTGGCCTGGCCGACTCGGTCGCAATCGAATCCACCGGCCATCCCATCGAACTCTACGCAAGCCCGCTTCAGGTTCGCCTGGATCAGCGCAACGTGTTGGGACCTTGGGCCTACCTCGAACTTCTCTGTAGACAGGGACGGGCCAAGCCACTCGCTTGGGGAGACAGCGAGGGTCTGAGCTGGGAAAGCCTCGGTTGCCCCACGAAGAATGCCGTAGGCCGGCCGCTCCGCGTCCAACTCGTAAGAGCAGGTACCGAACTGGTCGTGTGGATGAGCCGGCAAGAGCTAGAGGCCCTATTCTGAGGTTGCCCCTTTACGGTGGACAGGTATCGCCGGATCAAGAATGCCGTGAACTGTTCCTCCCTGTTCATGAATTGCTTTCGACCTATCGGCGTGCACTGTGTCTGCCCGAGTTTGTGCACCCAGGTGGGAAAGACGCCGAACCGGTCCGTCTACTTGCTAGTCCCACGACCCATCTGGCGAATCAGTGCTGTTGGTTGCTTCCCTACTACACCTGCGATACCCAACGAGGATCTCATGAGGAATCACGACGATTGTTCCGCTACGAATACGCCGCTAGCCGGGGTGCGTCTGCCACGTGGGATGCGGAAGGTCAAAGGAGCTGTCCTACTCTTCAGTCTCCTCGTCCTGCTTCGGCCGATCCCGGGAGCATGTGGAGCAGGTCCGGGCCCTGGCCAGAATGTGGTCGACGCCCATTCGTCACCGGGCTCTCCCGAGGTGCAGTGGGTATTCGACCAACCGATCCATTTCGACGAGCACGGCCTGATTGTCCACATCGACAAGGGCGAGAGGGACGGTGGCGACACGGCACAACGGGAAGGTTGGTACTGGTTCGGCAGATGCCTGCGGGATCTCGATCCGGCACTCGAGCCCTGGCCGGTGGATCGAGCGGGAATGACGTTCGAGAAGGTTCTCGACCTTCTTGAGCCTAATGGCGACGGTGTCTTCGTACGCCACCCGACGGATCTGGAGTGGAACAGCCCGAAGAAGACCTCGCGCGACCAGCTCGAACCCCTGATCGCCGCCATGGGGATTTGTCCTGGCAACCATGTCCCGCGCCTTCTTAGGCTGTGGAATGCACTGCCCCTCAGCGTGCTCGGCAAGCATTCGTTCAACGGCGAGTATCGGACCCGGATTTCCGACGACGTGGACCCCGCGGACCTTGACATCCTCGGTGTCCTCCCCGAGTGCAACGACGAACCGACCGCGGATTGCGACCCCGGGACCGACTGCTCGCTGGAGAAGGTCCCGGGTTGCCCTGGCATCCGGGATTGTGGCCGTGGCGCACGTTCACTGCAACGCCAAGCCGAGCGGTGCCTGGGTCGGTGCGGACGCGAGTTGGAACCCCAGAGGAGGGCGCGATGCGCCGACGATTGTCGCCGTGATCGCGACCGCCGCCTTCGACGACTCGCAGACTGTGAACAGAACAGGGCGAGAGATAGCCAACGTAGTGCCGACTGCGAGCGAACACGACCCGCGCGCCTGCTGACAGCGGAGAAGAGGCGCGTCGACTGCGAACTCGGAAAGGCGGCCGAAATCGGTCGGTGCGAGTTGGCCCGGTGGGTATGGCAGGAGGCTTGTGCGAACACGCACGGACACACGGGTGACCTGATCATGCCCAGCACTATCAACCTCTTCCGTCGCGCCTTGAAAGAGAAGCCAAGTGCCCCGACATCAGCTCTCGACCTGCCAAGACTCCCGATCCCTAGCCTGAGCCTGGTGCGGCAGAGGATCTCCTGGCCCGAGTTCGGCAAGCTCGGTGAAGAGGAGCTGCCGGCCGCGGTTGCCGCGCGCTTCCATTGTGCGAAGGCCAATGCCACGGATACTGGCGACGACTTGAACCTCATCGTCAAGTTGCTGATGGCAAGGGCAGTGAAAGGAACCGAGACCCATCGGAGCGAGGAGGCGGCGAAGCTGTATGCCTCGTTGCGGCCGCTTTCGTATGGCTCGTTCTTCGACGCCTACATCGCCGAGCATGGAGAGAACTGGAAGGATCTTGAGGAGCGGATGCGGCACGGCATAGACAAGGAGGGCTGGAAACCGACCCTCCAGCCGCACGTCGGCGCAGTGCGCTGGTACCACCGCCCCAGCCAGGGGGCCAATCCGCGGCTGGCCGACCTCTACCAGCCGATCCTGGAATGGGCCTTTCCCGGTCCCGTCGATAACGGCGTTGGCGTCGGAGGTACAAGCGAACCGAAGGAGTGCAGAGTTCGTGGCGACAAGGACTGATACGAGGGCGCGATCGAGGCTCCGGAATCCTGAAGCGCGAGAAGACCGAGAGGCAACCCACGATGCAGATAACAGCACGAGCCACTTCGAAAATGGTGAGTCAGTTCTTCTTGGCAACGTCGTCGTACTTCCGTCGGAAGCAAACCAGGTTTGGTGGTGTGGCCCTGCCGCGGGCCGCACTTCAGCGAACGGAGGAAGAAGCCGATTGTCATAGCCCTGGATGCACATCTCTCGGGCGATCGACCCGAGCGGACACGGTCCCGCGACGAAGAGCCTGAAACGAAGCCCCAAGACGAAGACCCTGAGACGACCCCAGACACGAACCCTCGAAAGGACTCGCGATGACTCGTACGATGCAAGTGTTCCTCACCCTATGCGCGATCTTCTGCCTCGACTGGATCACCCCGGCTGCGTCATGGGCCACCGACTGCGCGGCCGACGTCACGTTCGTCGATGCTTCGCCGACGGAGGATGGCGGCCACTGGCTGATCCAGTTCCAGGTCGAGGTGGCCGACTGCAGCGTGACCAGTGGCAAGTTCGACTTCGAGTTCACGTTCGAAGATCCGGAGAACGACTCGGTGCAGACGTTGACCCGGTCTGAGGCCTGGACCGAGAACAACACGTCGTCCTTCGCCCTGGAGTTCTCGATCCCGTCCTCGGGCGGCGAGTTCGTCGGTGACGTCACCGTCCTCGAAGACACCGTGATGTGCACCTGCCGAGAGTGATCCCGGTATGCCCCGTGTCGTCATCGCGCTGATCCTGTGGATGCTGGGGTCTCCGGGCTCCAGCTCTCCCTTGCCGTTCGTTGACATGGATTCCGAGCAGACCACGTTCTGCGCAGATTGCATGCCGTCGCCCTACGAACTGCGAGTCGAACTGACTTGGGAGAGGGACGTGGACCTCGACCTCCACACCCTCCTGCCGTCGGGGCACCACGTCTACTACGGAGAGAGAAATCTCCCGGACGACCAGATCGCGTCGCCGGGCTGGCTCGACGATGACCATCAATCGGGCCCCTATCCGAGCGTCGGGGAGCGCCTGCTGGTCACCGCCGATTCGGTACCCGGGGCTCCGCCGCCGACGCAGAGGCGATATTGCCTCGCGGTCGGCCTCTACAGCGATCTGACGAGCGGCGACACGGTCGACTTCTCCCTGTTCGTGGAATACCGCGAGCGTCAGCGGTTCCGCTGCCGGGGCCAAGTGGTCGCCGACGGCACGTGGAACGAGCCGCAGCGTGACGACCTAGAGGGTCTGTGCGCGGCCGGAGCCTCGGGACCTTCGCACCGCTTCTCGGTACCGCTCCTGCTGCACTTGCCCCCGCGCGACGCGACCAACTCGACGTTCGAAGGCCCCGCGTCGGGCACCCCTCTCGACTGCACCGAAATCCTCTGAGAGATCCCTCATGTCCACACGGCTCACCGCGATCTTCACCCTGCTCGCCCTCGGGTTCAGCGCAGCCCCGGTTCAGGCCATCCGTTGTGTCGATCCGGCATTCCTCGACCGGTTGACGGAACGTGTGGCGGACCTCGATCGGCAGACGCCCGAGGCCCTCGACGCCCTGCTCGCGGAGCTGGCGGATCGGCGGTACGACGTCTGGTGCGGAGAGCCCGAACCGACGGGTGGCTTCTGGCTCGCCGAGGGGGACTATTGGATCTGGCGGAATCACTTCGCCGACCTGTGGTTGCCGCTCGTTCCCCGCACTGGGCCTCCCGCATCGGGCGAGCCGGAGGCCGGGGAGCCGGCCCAGGATCGCGCGGCGTTGGATGCACGGTCCGAAGAAGTGGGACGTCGTCTGGCGGGTCTGGCGGAATGGCTGCGCAAAACCTATCCCGACGGGGACTACTCGGACGTCACCTTCTATCCGTATCGAGCCGCAGGCCGGACGCTCACTCCGGTCGGGTTCCAGGACGGGACGGGTGGCCTGGAGGAGGTCGAGTCCCTGCAGCGTGATCTGCAGGAGCTGCGTCGAGCCATCGACTCCGATTCCCCCAACCCGACCAGCGAGGCAGAGCGCAAGGTCCTGCTGACGCAGCTCGAACGGGAGATCGGCGAGCTCCTGGAGGGTCTGGTCCGCCGGCGGGGGGCTCCCACTCCGGACGAAGCACGGTCGGCCCCAGCGAACGAACTGGACCCTGGCACGGTGACCCCCCAGCAGTCATCGACACAGGGTGCGACCAGTCCGCCCCAGACGGCCACCGGCGAAGATCAGGGCCGGGACACGCAGCCCGCGCACGACGATGGGGGTGATGCAGGCACCGAGGCATCAAACGCCGAGAGCAGCAAAGAATCGGGCGACGAAGCCAAGGAACGCGGTACCAGTGACCGCAAGGGGCGTGGCGGCATACTCCCCTCCGGGGCGCCGCCGTGGCTGACGGACATCTTCCAGATGGTGCTGACCTACTTCGGGGTCAAGGACATCGTGCAGGCGGTCGCCATGGCGATCTACCTGCTGGAACCGGAGCTGCTCGAGCAACTCGCCGATCTGACCGGGGGTCTGACCGACGGCCTGCGGAGTGACGAGCTGGATCAACTGCTCGAAGTCGTGCAGGAGATCTATTCCCTATACAGCAGCGTCGCCTCCCTGACCGAGAACCTAGCGAATTCGGAGAACTTCCAGGAAGTGGTCAAGGCCCTCTCCGATTCGATCGAGGAACTTCCCGAGGACTTGAAACGGGACCTCGACAAGGCCATGGGCGCCGATCTGTCGAAGCACCTTGGCGAGATCTCGAACCTGAGTGGAGTCCTCACCGAGTTCGATCTCGAGGGCCTCCAGGAAGGAAAGCTCTTCTCGGATGCCGCCGCGGAACAGATTCGGGTGCGCGTGGTGGAAGAGGTGGAGCAACGGGCCACGGAGGAACTCACCAAGGTGGTCGGGGACTTGGGAATTCCCGGTCTCGACGGAGAAGCGGCACTCCGGCTGCTGGAGGGCGACACCGAAGGCGCGGCGGAACTGGCCCAAGGCGCGATGCTCGGGATCGCGGCACGCCACACGGGCCTTTCCCCCAACGACGTCGAGGACGTCCTGGCCGGTGACTTCGATAAGGTGGCCGCGCGTCAGGCCGAGGACCTAGCGCGAGATTTGTGGGACGACCTCGGACTTCCCGATCCGGCCGTCACCGGGGACTACGCCGACGCGGTGGAGATGCTGGCCGACGGCCGCTGGCAGGGCGCGGCACAGAAGGCGGTGGAGGAGGCCGTGGAAACGCTTCCCGAGGAGGAGCAGGACTTCTTTCGTCAACTCGAGGAGGACCCACGCCAGGCACTAGAGAATCGGGCTGCGCAATTGCTCGTGGAGGAGACCGGTCTCGACGAGGACACCGCGAAGGCCATCCTCGACGGCAAACCGCTACCCGAGATCGCCCGGCAACACGTCGAGGACCTGGCCGGTAGGCCTTTTGATCCGGGCGGGGTGAGGGACAGGGTGGAGCAGGAGCTGCTGAAGAAAGCAGCCGAGGAACTGGCGGGCCAGGATCCAGAGCTGGCGGATTTGCTATCGCGGCTATCGCAGGGAAAAGTGACCGCCGAGGAACTGCAACACGAAGTCCTGCGCTCCGCCGAGCGGCGGGTCCTCGTCCTGGTGGAGGACAAGGTGGAGATCCCATTGCGCCGGGTCCGCGCTGCGCTACCGCCGGACATCGTCGCGGATCTCGACCGGGGAAAAAGTCTCGGCCAGGCGGTCCGCAGCCATCTTGCCAAGGTCCGTGCGACCCTCGACGGGCGTGCCCGGGAGGATCTGGAACGCCGAGATCCGGTGCAGTTCGAAGCCCAGGTAAAGCGCTGGGTCTGGGAGAAGCTCCCCGACGCGTTGCCAGAACCGTTCCGATCCGATCCCGACGTCCGCGCTCTGCTGGGGGATCTCGACCAGGCCGGATTCGACGAACGGCTCGAGGCGATTCTGATCGGCCGGGTCCAGGAGACCCTCGGCCTGGCGCCCCTCGACCTCACCGGCGATGCTCCCGGGTCCCTGCTCCAGCAGCTCGCACATCGCAGTGTGCAGGACCTCACGGCCGGTGGGCAGGCCATGGGGCTGCCACCGGAAGCGGTCGATGCCTGGCTCGACGGCGACGTGGAGAAGGCCAGTCGGGCTCTGGTGGCGGCTAACGATCCGGCCTCCGTGCTCCGCCGCCAGGCCGTGGCCGCGTTGGGCGAGGGCCTTGTGGCGACGGATGGTCCTGCGGTCCTGTCCCAGCTCACCAAGCGCCTGTGGCAGGGGCTGCCCACGCCTTGGGATGCGATCGGTGCCGAGATGTTGGGTGGCAAGCCCACTAAGGAGCGTTTGGCGTCCCTTCTCCAGGAGGAGTTCGACCGCCTGGTGCGGGCGCATCCGGCAGCGGATCCGGCGACGCTTCTGCCCCCGGAGGTCGCGGGCTGCCGCGTCACGGTCCAGACGGCGGACCTGGGGGTGACCTGCGACGAGAACGCGCTGCGGTCCTGGGCGGCCGCCACGCTGCACAGGGAGCTCCAGCAGGTACTTCCGGACCAGAAGATCCTCACCGGACCCGACGTGGCCGATCTCGTCGCGGGTCGGGCCGGGGACGTGGCCCAGCGGCTCCTGCGGGATCGGGTCTGCCCGGGCACCGAGCCCGATCGTCCCTGCTCGCTCGAGACGCAGGCTCAGTCTTCGCTCCAGGGTCTGCGCACCGAACTCCTGGACATGGCCAAGGGCGGCACGTTCGTCTTGGAGGACGAGCTCGCACAGCAAGTTCTGGAAGGGGATCGCGATGCTCTGGCCGGCCGCTGGGAAGAGATGTCGCGCGACCGGATCGCGGCGGCGCTCGGATCCGCGACGGGGGATGCCACCACACCGCTCCAGCAGGTCCACCGCTCTGTGTGGAGAGCGATCGAAAAGGCCGAAGAGCCAGCGACGGCCGACGACGCCCGGACCCTGGAGTCCGACCCGCTCTGGGACCGCCGCAATCAGCTGCGGTCGCTGCAACGGATCGAGTACGGGCAGCGGCTGCGCGAATGCGTGACCCGCAACCTGCTGCCACCGGAAGATGGCACCGAGCCGGTGGCCGATCCACTGAAGCGCTGCCAGGAACTCGCCGCAGGAGATGCCTCGTGAGATCCCGGGGAACCCTGACCGCGTCCATCCGGATGATGACCAGCGTGTGGGTCGGATGGGTGTGGATCGCGTTCTTGCCTTCCTCTACCTTGGCGCAGGCACCGAGCGCGGCGGATCCCGCGACCGGGTGCCCGGTGCACGAGCAGGAGTTTCCGTGCGGCGACGCGGTATACGGCGGCTGCCCGGTGAGCGAGTGTCGTCGCCTGCTCCGGCAAGTGGCCTATGCCCCGGCCGGAGAGAAAGAGGCGCTCAAGGACCGCTACGGGAGGCTATGCGTCGACGACGGGGAGTGCCGGACCCTCGAACACGGCCTCCGCTCCCTCCTCGGGTCCTGGAGCGAGATGTTGCGCCAGGCCGAGGCGTCGTGCTCGCCCGAGATCGACCATGCATCCCTGGACAGCCTCGAGCCCTTGCCGGAGAAATGCCGGGGCTCGTCCATCGCCGGTCTCCACCTGCGTCTGCGGCGGCTGCGCTGCCAGATCCTCCAGGAGAACGGCCGCGATTGTCCCGAGAAGGTCCCGTGCCCGGTAACTCCGGAACTCGCCAAGGCAATGCTGACACCCGAGCGTCGCCTCTGTCCGTTCGTCGGCGACGGTGTGGTGGAGATCTTTCGTTGCCACGCGGGCGCGGAGCATGCCCACGTGGGAGCCCTGTGCCCCCCCGAGCGAGACGCCGCTGCCGCAACCACCGGGGCTTGCCAACCCTGGGCGACGCTCGACGTGGCGCAGTGGGAAGAGCGCCTTGGCGCCGCGGATCTGGTCCTGCTCGACACCTTGCCCGTGACCACCGCGCCACTAGCCGGCTGGCTCGCGCAACTCGGCGGCGCGGCGCCCGCACCGGGTCTGCGCCTCTCCAGCCGACAGGCCTGGTCCATCGCCGGGATGTCAACCACACCGCCGATCTTCGTCCTCATGGCCGATGCCGACGGCGCCGTCTACGGAGGCGACATGCCGCCGGGCGGCGAGGCCGTGCTAGAGCGGCTCGAGGGATGGCGACAGGACGACCTGTTTCCATCGAAGGACTGCCCCGAGGACGAGACGCTGCGGCATCACTGTGACTGGCGCACCGTGCAACGCGAGTTGCTGCGGTTCGAACGCGGTATGCGGCCGTTCGTGGTCGGTGATGTCCACGCTCTCGCCGGTGGCGGCATCGAATCCTCGCGGTGTTTTGCCGATCCGGCGGCTTTGTCGAGCATGCGCTGCCTCTCCCTGCGTACCGACCCGCTCGACCGTGAGTCCGATCAGCTCGACCCTAACCTTGTCGCCTGGCAGCCGCTTCGCACGGATTGGCTTCGTTCGAACCCCCCAGACCCCGACGCGGCGCAGCGGGTGGTCGGCGCGCTGAGCCGGTCTGCCGGCCATTTCCACGTGATCGCGTTCGGCGATGATGACCGTGCCCTGGTGACACGGGGCGGCCAGTTGGGGGTCTTCGCCGAGGACGGGGGGGCGTGGCAATTTCTGCCGACCGGTGTGTTGCTGCAAACGGTGCTTCCGAAGCTCTTCGAGACCTCCCCGGTACCGGATCTGGAGGCCGCCCGTCGCCTGGTCGGCGAACAGCTGGCGCTGCCGAGCGCCGCCTTGCTCGATCCTCCGTCCGCGCATGCCTCCGGGCGGACGTGTTGGTTGGCACAGGCCGGCGTACTGCACTGCTTCGACGACGCAGCCAGCCGGTCGGTGCCGTTCGATGCGGACCAGGTGTGGGCCCGGGGGACGGCGCTCCGCGCGTCCGCCGAGGGGTTGCGAGCCCGGCTGTACCAAGAGCTGGATGCAGCGGATCACCCCATGGCGCCCCCCCTGCGGGCGCTGCAGCAGGCCGCCGAGCTCGACCCGGTGGTCGACGTGCTGCGACTGGGTGACGACTGGTCGATGGTGCGGGCAGTCTCCGACGGTGCGGTTCGGGCCGCGGCATGCCACGTGGAGTTGCGCTTAGAGTTCCCGCAAGGCGCATCTCCTCTGGAATTCATCGCCTGGCACGGTGCTGGCTCCGGGGCGGCCGTCGAATGTGACGCGGTGTTGCGCCAGCACTACGCCAGCATGGAGCGATACTTGGAGGGACCGCTTTATCCGCGACGGCGTCTGGCTCCGCTCGGCCTGATCAGTTCGCCACCATCGCAGGTCGGTGACCTGTCCGGCATCGTGGGGCTGGCGTACCACGAGAACGGTGCCCTGCGGTTTCTCCTGTTCCCGAGGAAGGCGGTGCCCGGCGCGACCCTTCCGATCGTCGGCCCCTACGACTGGTCCTGCGTCCGGCGCGAGGCGCAGGCAGCCGGATTCGGAACCTTCGGACCCGATCTTCCCGGTTTCGCCGACCTGGTCCGCTGTCTCGGCGACGAGAGCCATCCGTGCCGCACGAACAACATCCAATCCCCCGGGATCTGGCTTTCCGGGGCGTCCACGGCCAACCAGTGCATTCAGCCGTGATGTCGACAGCAGATCACCCGCCATCGAAAGGAGACGCATCTTGATCACGCGATGGTTTCGTTCTCGTGGCTCCGGAGAGGAGTCCGGATTCCGCGGCGCGGATGTGATCCGCGGGCCCATCTTCGAAGTCGGCCGGCTGATGGCGGCGGTGTTCCTGGGTGCCGCCATCGTGCTCGCGTGCGCCTTCTATTCCCTGCTCAACAGAGTCTCCGAAGGCCGCATCGAGTCCGAGCTCGCCATGGGATCGGACGTCAAAACGTGCGGGCCCGCAACAGGCGTCGAGGCCTTCGACATCTCAGGGCTCGAGGGCGAGATGATTCCTGAGCACCTGCGGAAATATCTGCGGGAGGGCAAGGACGAGATGGGGGAGCGTGAGTTCTCCCGCAAGTTGTGGGGAAGGCTGTGCACCAGCCTGGAAGTCTTGAAGGCGCACAACGACGGCAACCCGCTGCACGTGGGTGTGGAGGAGTTCGAGGAGAAGACCGACGAGGCAGGCCTGAATCTTCTGGGATCTGGCGTACTTGGAAGCGCCGGAGAAGGCGATGTCTGCACGGAGAAGCCGCAGAACGGCAAGCGGTTTGGCTGGCTCCAGCTGGTCTGCCTGAGGCAACGAATATTGGGCGTCGGGTTCGCGGACAATCTGATGGGTCTGCGCGAGGTGGTACCCCAGGCGGCGGTCGACGGCACGGTCTATCGCTACCACGGCAGCCGCAGCCCGGCCCGTGCGAAGGGTCCGCGGGAGAAGCGGCAGCTCGAAACACTCCAGGCATTCGATCGAACCGTCCAGGAGGCGATCACACATCTCCAGGAATCCACCCAGGGTCCGCGCTGGTGGATGCGCAACCTCAACGGCGCGTTCCAGTGGGGCATCCTCACTTGCGGGTTGTGGGCGATCCTCCTGCTCGGCTACCTGTGGCTCCAGGCCAGGTGGCAGTTGTTGGCGGTGGCCAACGGCAAGGGGCTCTATCGACAATTCCTCGAGGACTGCGAGGACAGGGATCCAGACGACGTGGTGGACCAGTATTTTCGCTGGTTGTCGCGCAGCAGCTCAGTGTTGGTGGACTGGATCATCGAGATCGTGCCCTTGCTCGGCTTCATCGGCACCGTGGTGGGCATGATCGCCGCCATGGCGGGGGTGGCGGGTGTGGTGGCCTCGGAGCCCGGGCCCGAACTGGTCAACGCCATGGGGCGGGTCTCGGACAGTCTTTCCCTCGCCTTCAGCACCACCTTCGTGGCCCTGGCGCTGTCGATCGTGCTCTACCTGATGCGCCCATCGGTCTACCGGGCACAAGAACTGGTCATCGACACCGTGCAGCGGGTGGCAGCGCGCAATCAGGTCGGTCGGGAAGGGTCTGCGCCGTGAGGGCACGGCGCAGGGCCCGGCGGCCGACCCGTGAAGAGGGCGGTGACCGGACGGTGTTCTTGCAGGACGTCCTGAGCAACGCCTTGATCGCCGTGCTGGTGCTGGCAACGGTTTCCATGACCCAGATCGCCATCGGCGGCATGGAGCGTCACGCCGGGCAGCAGAGCGGGCCCCACCAGGGACTCGTCGAGGTGGGGGAAGAGCGAACCCTCGACGCGGAGCGCCGCGAGATCCAACTGCCTCCGACCACGCGAACCGTCTGGGTCCTCGCCGAGCTACCCGACGCGAAGGTGATGGTCAGCGCGTCTCCGCTCACGCTCATGGATGTCGTGGCGCGTTGGCGAGCGCCCGACGACGGATCCGGACGGCACAAGGAACTCTGGCGTCTGGATCTCTCCGCCATCGCCACCACGACCGAGCAGTGGACGTTCGCGTTCGCTGATGGCCCACAAGCGGACCCGGCCTCGTTCACCGTCCTGGGGGACGATCGGCGCCTGACCTCCGGCGACGGACCCGTGACCATGAAGGACACGAAAACCCTGCTCGACGTGGTGCGGTCACCGGGTCAGCCCATCCGTGTTCGGGTGCACTGATGCGCAGCAAGGGAATGTTCATGCTCGACCTGTTGAGCAATGCGGTGGGCGCCAACCTAATCCTGCTGTTCCTGTTCATCGCGATGACCGGTGCACAACCGCCGCGGGGCGGACGACCCCCCGATGGGACACCGCGGCAACCATCACTTTTCATAGAAGTGCAGGCAGCGGAGCCGGCCACCGGATTCTCCATGGTGCTCTTTCCGCCACCTGGTGTAGCGCCGCCGGCAGCTCCCGTCGAGTTCACCAGAATGGATGTCCAGGGTTCGCCGCCCCGGGCGATCCACGTCCCAGAGCTCACCCAGGGTTGCTGGCGCCTCGGCGTCATGTACCTGTCGACCACGCAGGCGGATGAACTCTGGGCCCAGCCCGTGGACTTGGACATAGAGGTCTGGCTCGCCGGACTGCGAACCGTAGACGCCCAGGGCGTCGAGAACTGGCAGGGGCGCATCGACGTCCGCTGGCCCGACGACGCGTCTACCTTCGTCCCCGAAGCGACGGAGCTGTTCACCAAGCCCCTGCAGCTGGATCCGAACAAGATCACGACCGTCGACATCCACTTCATCGATGCATCCGCTCCGACGCCGGACGCGAGCACGTGTCCGGTGATCCACCGCAGTGCCTTCAGCCCATGATGATCTCGAGGACCCCAACCGCAATGGACGACGCCAGCCGCGGAGGCGCCCCATGACCCGTAGAACCGAACGTACCCTGACGATCAGTTTGTTGATCTTGATCCTCGCGGTCGGCATCATCCTGGTCTTCCACTCGCGTGGTCATCGGGCGGCATTCGCCAGCCAAGAAGATCGTCTCGAAGGGTTCTTGGCCGGCAAGATCGATGCGGCCTGTAAGACCCCGGAGCGACAGCATCTGGAGAAGCTCCGTCGCTGCGAAGAGGTCGTCGACCAGGTGATGGCCGACAGCGCGAAGCTCACGGGATGGATCGATGATCTGTGGCAGCGCGAGGAGGACCTTCGCGGGCGCGTCGAAGCGCAGTTGGGCGACGTGATCGATCAGCAAGAGACCACCAGGGAATCCCTCGGGAAGCTGGTGGATTCCACCCAACAGTCGAGTGAACGGCTGGAAACCCTCGCGCAGACCGCGGATCAGCATAGGGGGTTCCTGGAATCCCTCGGCGCGTCGGTCCGCGTTCCGCCGTGCATCGGCGCCGAGGGCGAGGCCTGCCCCGAGGAGACCCTCGGTTCGCTCACCGCGTCCCTGCGCGCCGACCTCGTCCATCTCCAGTCCGACCTGGCCGAACACGACGACGGGATGGACGCGAAACTGACCGAGGACTTCGAACAGCGGCAAGCAGAGGGAGCGACGGCCGAAGAGCGTTGGCGGCAGACCACGACCGAGCTGGAATCTCGCCTCCTAGAACTGGAGGTGGCCCTGGCCGAGCGGGAACAACTGCGCGAAGTGATTCGCGGTGGTCTGACCCCTCGACCTCGCATCGTGGCCACAAACGGCGAGACCATTACCTTGGAGGCAGCGCCGCCGATGGAAGGCTATCGCTGCGACAAGCTGCAATTGGTAGCGCAGCTCATCTCCATGAAGGAGACCGAGAACGGTGCCAAGGCAACGTTGGTCGCCGTTGACGCGCCGATCTGCCAAGGCCTGAAAGGTATGTATCAGTGCGGCCGTCTGGGTGGCCAGAACAACTCCCTCACTCTCTGGGCGATGTATCGAGACGTCTTCGACGATGCGGGCCGCCGGACCTGCCGAGCGGACTTGACCATGCCTCGACCGGTCCTTGACCATCTCGGCAAGGTCGGGATTCGACAGCAGTCCCTGCGGCTGAAGATCGGCGTCCACACCGAAGTCGAGAGCGACCTGCTCGGAATCAGCTAGAGCCTACGATCCCGCCGTCAGAAGCCTGCGACAGTTCACTCGAAGCGATGCTAGCCCGCATTTCTCACCAGACATGAAGAAAGGGTTGTGCCCTGCGCTGTAAACTATTGGTGCGAAACAAGTTAACGGCGCGAGAAAGGCACAGCCCTTGTCGACAGACTGTACTTCGCAGCCTCTCCATCTGCAAGCGGCTGGGCGCCGGTTTCTGACCGCCGCTTTTGATGGTGGACAGATCTCCTCAGATGCCGGTGCTTTGCTGTTGCGGGTTGCGGATAACGAGACAGCGCTGACCGAACGGCTGGCCGCCTGCTTTGTCGACTTACGAGACCCGGCGCGGGTCGAGCACTCGGTCTTGGACTTGATTCGGCAACGGCTCTTCGGGCTGGCACTGGGCTATGAAGACCTCAATGATCATGACGATCTGCGTTGCGACCCGCTCCTCGCGGAGGTCGTGGGCAAGCGCGAGCCCACCGGCGCGGACCGGGTGCGAGCAGCGGATCGAGGTCAGCCTCTGGCCGGCAAGAGCACGTTGAACCGTCTGGAATGGTCCCTCGGCTCGGAGGCCGAGACGGACCGCTACCATCGGATCGCCCTGGATCCCGAGGCGATGAATACCTTCTTCGTTGCTCTCTTCCTCGACAGCTTCGAGGAGGTACCCGAGGAGATCATTCTCGACTTCGATGCCACCGACGATCCGCTGCACGGGCAGCAAGAAGGCCGCTTCTTCCACGGCTACTACGATTGCTACTGCTACCTGCCGCTGTACGTCTTCTGTGGTCACCATCTCCTCTGGGCTCAGCTGCGCACCTCGGACCGCGACGCCTCGGACGGCTCGGTGGACGTGCTGGAGATTCTCGTCCCGCGGATTCGGGAACGCTGGCCCGATGTCCAGATTCTGCTGCGGAGCGACTCAGGGTTTGCGCGCGACGCGATTCTGAGCTGGTGTGAGCAGAACGACGTCGGATACGTGACTGGTCTGGCGCGGAATCAACGCCTGGAGCGCCTGCTCAAGCCGACCCTGGAGCGCGCTGAGAAGCTGCGCAGCGAGGAGGCGCCCAAGATTCGACTCTTCGAGGACCTGGAGTACGAGACGCTCAATACGTGGAGCCGCTCGCGTCGAGTCGTCGGCAAAGCAGAAGTCAGCTCGTACGGCCGCAATCCACGTTTCGTCGTGACCTCGTGACCTGCTACCCGTTTTGACACCACGCATTCTTCAAGGTCCGAGCGTACTCTGA
>JALCBJ010000109.1 GCA_028066595.1 Thermoanaerobaculia bacterium | reverse complement strand
CGTGCGGACGAGTCCCCTAGAGAGGGAGTCTCGTCTGCGTCACGACGCACCATGGATTGAATGTATCATAGTTTGATACTTTCAAACAACGAAACGACATACTCGATCAGGGAACCGATCTCCGAACCTGTGGGTCCATGAACTGTCCCGTTTCCGCCGCGCCTCACGTGTCCTTGGAGATCGCATGATTCCTGTTCCCGATCTACTCACCTTCGACTCCACCTTCCACGCCGACCAGAGTCAGTTGGAAGAGTTGCTCGGTCTGGCCTTCACCGGCCGCGGCGAGCCGGTGGCATTCGATACGGCTCTCGCTGGCGAGAACCGTCCGCGTCAGAGCGACTTCGACCCGGAGCATTTCTCGGCCGACCTCTTTCTGCCCGATCTGGTGGAGCGAACGCTCACTGCAACGGTCGACGGCACTGTCTTTGCCACCAACCAAGCGTTCCTCCTCCGGGTGCTGGAATCGCCGCCTCCCGAGCTCGACGTGGTACGACGCCGGCAAGCGATCCTGCGAGAGCTGGCCACCGACGCGGAGATCTACCGCAGCGTCGAGGCACTGTACGTGCGGCTGTGGAACCTGGTGCAGATGTTTCGGGTACCGGGACGCATGGCACGCCTCGACATCGACCTCTTCCGCATCGAGCTCATGCGCCTTTTCAAGGAGTCGGTGGACGCCATGGTGGTCGACTTCGAAGGCGCTCGATCGGACCTTCGGACGCTGAGCCGGGTAGCTCTCGAAATCCAGACGACCGAGGAGTACCGCACCCTCGACGCCCTCCTCGACTGGGAGGGCCACCGCGGTACCGTGCGGGTGGATCTGCGCATGGGCGCCGGTGGCCGCGTCGCCGACCTGCGCGTGCGCGAGATCGCTCCCAACCAGGACAACCGATTCTTCGACAAGCCGGTGTCGCGCTGGCTGCAGAAGGTGAAAGCGATCTTGTGGTGGGGGTTTCGGCTCACGGACGAAGGCATCGTCGCCCGACTGACCCAATCCGTCTACGATCAGATGTCGTGGTCGATCCTCTCCATCGTCCAGTTGCTGGGCCACCTCGAGATCTACCTCGCAATGCACCAATGGCGCGAGCGTAGCGAGGCGGAAGGCTTGGCACTGTCGCTGGCAGAGCTGTCCGAGGACGGCGCACTGCGGCTGAAGGATCTCTTCAATCCGCTCCTTCAGTCCTCCGAGTCCGCCGACCCCGTGGTGCCCTGCACGATCGGCGAGGAAAACGCGCGCTCGGTGACCCTTCTCACCGGGCCCAACTCAGGCGGCAAGACACGCCTCCTCCAAAGCATTGGGCTGGCACAGATTCTCGGTCAGGGTGGTTTCTATGTACCTGCGCGAAGTGCGCGCCTAGTACAGGTTCGCGGCCTCTATGTATCGCTGATCGAGAACGAGGCCATCGACCATGCAGAAGGCCGACTCGGCCGCGAGCTCGAACGAATCCGCAGCATGTTCGACGCCATGCGTGTGCCGTCGATGGTGATCCTCGACGAGCTGTGCTCCGGCACCAATCCATCGGAAGGTGCCGAGGTCTTCTCCCTCGTCCTTCGTCTCCTGGAACGGGTCCGCCCAACGGCCTACATCACGACTCATTTCCTGGACTACGCCCGCCGCCTCGCCGACCGGCCTCCGATCCACCACCTCCACTTCCTCCAGGTCGAGATCGATCGTCACCAGCGCTCCACGTACCAGTTCCTCCCTGGCGTAGCCGATACCTCGCTGGCCGCGGTCATGGCAGAGCGCATGGGTGTCACCTTCGATCGAATCGCCGACGCCCTCGACAGGCATCCCGACGCGACCTCCAGGCCGCGTCCCCTCGCGGAGGCTGGGTAGGGCGAACCCTGGAAGGCTGTCCCCCTTCTACGGGATGCTGGATCGACAATCGCTGGGACCTCGGCGTCTCGCCGACTGCCAGCTGCCTTGGTGACGCGGCACGCGCGGTGGAGTTGACCCGCCCTAGTCTTCGCCGCCGTATTTGATCTCCATGGCCCGAGCGCGCCAGCACGAGAGCGCCAGGAGAAGCGTCGACACCAGAAGCAGGCCTGGTACCGCCAGGTATCCAGGTGTGGGCTCAGCAAAGACAGCGAAGAACTGCTTAGCTGCTACCGGCACTGGGTACATGGACTGGAGATAGTGAGTGATGGTGAGCTTCTTCAAAGCGACCGGTAGCAAGGGCACCAGCCCTTCCCAAGCCCACACCACGATCGCAACCACCACAGGATTCCGGATCAGCAAACCCGCGAGAAGAAAGATGGCTCCATATCCCAGGCAGCCCAGCACGGACAGACCTACGTAGGTGGTGAGATTGCCGAAACCTGGGCCACGAATCATATGGCGCGATAATTCGTCAAGGCCCCAAGGACTCACGATCAGCAGGTAAAAGATCGCCGTACCGACTATGAAAGTCCCCAATGCCGCCGCCTGTCCCGCCAGGTACTTCGCGACCACCACAACCTCACGTGGCACCGGCGACAGATAGTAGTAGTGCAGGGTTCTTTCCTGAATCTCGTTGCGGAACATGCTCATGAACAAGATCAGACAGCTAAGGAACACCGAGACACCGAGGTAAAGCACAAAGAAGACGGAGAAGATCCTGACCGAATCCATGGGCCCGCCATCCATCGCCTGCGGCATCGGCGTGAACACCCAGACAGCGACCAGCGCGACCGGTGCGAAGGCAAGGAAAAGGACAGCCAGCATACGTTTGCTCAAAAGCGTGCCGCGCAGCTCCATACGGAGAATACCGCCGAACTGACGCCGGACGAGTTCCCAATCGATGGACCCGGAATCGACCTTCTCGGTAGCCGGAATCGTCGTGCTCATCAGGAATCACCCTCTTGCTCGATCAAGTAAGAGTAGACGGCACGAACGTCACTGTCGGCGACAGTGATCGCCTCCACCATCACGTCGTGCTCCAGCACCAACCGGTTCATGTAGTCGTAGAAGCGCCCAGCGTCGGGAGTGCGCAGCAGCAGCCCTTGACCGTCCTCATGCATGGTCACTTCGAGTGCGAGGTCTTCCTCGAACAATCGGGCCGCAACGAAACCGACCTTGTCGCAGCGCACCAGCACCTGGATCGGCCGCTCGTGGACCTCGGAGCGGACGCCGTCGACATCACCCTCGGCCACTACGTATCCACCCGACAGGAGCACGACCTGATCGGAGATCATGTCGACCTCGTGCAGGATGTGGCTTGAGATCACCAGGTGGCACCCGCGCTCCGCCTGCGCCTTGAAGACGTCGATCACCGAGGAACGGGCGAGCGGATCGAGACCATTCAAGGGCTCGTCGAGCACCAGTACTCGCGGCTCGTGGCTGATGACTTGCGCTAGACGAATCCGCTGACGCATGCCTTTGGAATAACTGCCCATCTTACGGTCAGCAGCAAACTCCAGGTCGACGACGTGCAGGGCCTTGCGCGCCATTTCCTCCGATTCCACATGGCGGTAGCCGTGCACACGAAGGTACGAGTAGATGAACTCGAAGCCGTTCATATATGACGGAAAGCTGTCGAACTGCGTCAGGTAACCTACCCGACGGAAGAGCTCCGGATCACGAGGTGAGCGATCGAGTACCCTGACCTCTCCTTCGCTGGGCCTAAGCAAGCCAGTCATCAGGTTCATCAATGTTGACTTGCCGGAGCCGTTAGGCCCGACCAGGCCGGTGATGCCCGGCTCCAGCCGTAGGGTGACGCGGTTGATACCCAACACTTCGCCATAGAACTTCGACACGTGGTCGAATCGGATTGTCTCTTCGTCAGGAAGACCCACCGGATGCGCGGTAATCGCCGGTTCGCTGGGCTTAGCACTTGAAGCCGATGTAGTTTTGGATCGCGTCATCGCACCACCTGATACGCACGGAGCTTGCGCTCCAGTAGAAAGAGACTTAGCCCCATGAACACGATCAGCGACATCCAGCTGGCGGCCGCCGGCATCTGCGAAAGCGACTCGGTGCCGATAAGCGACGCCATCGCTCGGTCGACCACCAGGATCGGATTTACCATGCCAGCCAATTCCGTATGGAAGAGGCCATCGATCATCTCACTGAGCAAATATCCCGCTAGCACCGCACAATACATGCCGAAACCCGCCACCGCCTTCCACCGGACCCAAGCCGACATCGCGAGGGCGAAGATAGAGATGGCGAGGATCCACAGCCACGGCGCCAACAGCACCCCAATAACCACACGTGAGTTCTCGCCAACCCACGAAAGACCTTGGTAATTCACGTGAAGCGCGAGGAGCAGTACCGGGGCCAGCCAGACGACTGCACCCACTAGAGAGCAGAGCACGAGCATCTTGCCCATGACGTACTGAACCCGCGAGAACGGCCGAGACAGGATCAACGGTAGCCCGTTGTTGACGAGGTCACGAGATACGAGCCCCGGACCGACGAAGATGGCTAGGAAGAGCGACAACCAAATCTGCCGCCGGAGCACAAATAGAAAGAAACCCCCATCGACCTTCACGAGATCCGACACATCGGCGCCAGGGAACAGCGTCTGCAATAGTTCCGCGTTATTCACCATGAAAATAAAGGCTGCACAGCCCACGGGAAAAATGAAGCAAGCCACAAAGTACGCCAGCAAAGCACGCGAACGGAAGACGTCGCGTACTACGTAGCGGGGAATGGTGAGAACTCGGGTCCAAGCGGGTGTCGGCTCTCCCTTCCACAGTCGGTAGCTGCGTTCGTAAACCGCCATCAGGCAACCTCCTGTCCCGGCTCTGAATCCTCGCGAAACTCTGGCGTGTTCTTGCCCATGGCTTTGTCGAAGATGTCCTGCAGTGAATCTCGTTTGTAGTCGAGATGCCGGATCTGTATCTCGTGCTCCGCCGCAAGCCGGTAGAGATCACGGATACTGCGCTCGGGAGGCACTACCATCTTTACCCGCCGACGTCCTTGAGGCGCACAATCGATCCCCGCCTCGCGCGCCGCAGTGACGTAGGCCTCGACGGCACGCCCGAAGAGTTGTAGCTCCAGGAACTTACGGTCCGCCCTGCGTTCCTCTTCGAGGTTGCAGTAATAGGCGATCTGCCCTTCTTTTAGAATCAACACTTCTTCGCAGCACTCCTCGACATCACGCAAGAGGTGGGATGAGATGACTACGTGAACGTTGCCGGTCTTGCGGATGTCTCGGATCAAGCGGATCATGCGCTCGCGACCCGGCGGATCGAGTCCGTTGGTGGGCTCGTCGAGAAACAGAAGACGCGGCCCGTGCACCAGAGCTTGAGCCAGCTTGGCGCGCTGTTTCATTCCGAGCGAGTAGGTCTCGATCTTGCGGTAGCGCGCCTCGTAGAGACCCACGAAATAGAGCGCTTCGTGAGTGCGCTCGAGCGCCAGCCGCGGCGGTAGTCCCGACAGCTCCGCCAGCTGGCGGATGTGATTCACCGCTGACTGACCGGCGATAAAAGCATCGCGCTCCGGCATGTAGCCGATCTGAGCCCGCGCTTCCTTGGGCTCCGTTCGAAGGTTGCGGCCGAAAATGTGCGCACTGCCCTGCGACGGCGGGTGGAAGCCCAACAGGGTATGGATCAGCGTCGTCTTGCCCGCACCGTTCGGCCCCAGAAGCCCAATGGAACGGGCACTGAACGAGCCGCTGACTCCGCGCAGGGCTTCCACTCTGCCGAAGCGGACCCAGAGATCGTCGAGCTCGAGAACGGGCTGATCGGAGGTCGTCGTATCTTCGTGGACCATCGAGATCCGTCATCCTCTCTCCCCGGCGAAAAGCCGGTGGGATTTCCGTTATAGAAGCAGGGACGGGCTGCTTCCCTAACCTAACGCGTCCGAGGTTGGATTGTTACGAGAGCCGCCCAGCGGCTATTCGATCGCGCCGTTGTCGGCTCGAGCTCGGTCAGAACGGAGGGATCAGCCTCCGAGGCTTGATGCAGTCGCACAAATTGTATTATTGTATCGATACAATTTCAACTCACCGATCCACAACCTCGACGGACGGTGAGTAGAACCCGCTGCGCTGCTCCGCGCGGCGTACAACACGGACACGGTCAGTGAATATCCACGTTTCGCCCAAAGATGGCGCGCCTCTCTATCTCCAGATCATGCGCCAGATTCGCTATCTGGCGGCCTCGGGGCGCCTGGAGGCAGGCCAACAGCTGCCGCCGGTCCGCAAGCTCGCCGAACAGCTGTTGGTCAACCCCAATACCGTGGCGCGGGCCTATCGAGAGCTGGAAACCGAGGGCGTTCTGGTCACACGACCTGGAGCAGGCGTCTTCCTGGCCGGCAACGGCTCGCCACTGGCTCGACCTGCGCGGCTGCGGATCCTGAGCGAACGGATCGACATGCTGCTCAGCGAAGCGCGACAGATGAACATCGGACTCGAGGAGGTCGTCGAGCTACTCCATGAGCGCGAACGGCACCTCGCGAAACCAGAGGACCCGAAATGAGCGACCACATCATCGAAATCGATCAGCTGAGCCGGAGGTTCGGCTCGAAGACGGCGCTCGACGACGCCACGATCAGGGTACCTCGCGGTCTCGTCTTCGGCCTGGTGGGCGAAAACGGTGCCGGCAAGACGACCATGATCAAACACATCTTGGGCCTGTTGAAGGCTGAGCACGGTGCTGTTCGCGTCTTCGGCCGCGACCCGGTGGCGGAGCCCGTGGCGGTTCTCGCTCGACTCGGCTACCTCTCGGAGGATCGCTGCCTGCCACAGTGGATGCGTGTCGACGAGCTCATGCGCTACACCAAGGCGTTCTATCCCGGTTGGGACGACGACTTCGCGACTCAGCTCTGCGAGACGTTCGAGCTCGATCCGAGACAGAAGATTCGCAGCCTGTCGCGTGGACAGCACGTTCGGACCGGCCTACTGATCGCCCTGGCCCACCGCCCCGAGCTGCTGGTCCTCGACGAACCCTCCTCAGGCCTCGATCCCGTCGTCCGGCGCGACATCCTGGAGGCGATCATCCGCACCGTGGCCGACGAGGGACGAACGATCCTCTTCTCGTCACATCTGCTCGACGAGGTGGAGCGAGTGTCGGACCGTGTGGCGATGCTGCACCAGGGTCGGGTCGTTCTCGAGGACGACCTCGAGGAGATCAAGAACGATCACAGACGCTTGACGCTTCGTTTCCAGGAGAGCCCGGCGACCCCACCGGATCTCCCCGGCCAGCTGAGACGAGAGGGCGGCGGCCTCGAGTGGACGTTCTTGTGCACAGGCATCGACGGCACCCAGGAGCGGGCGGCAAACGAGATGGGCGCGAGGTTCGTTGCCGAGCAGGTACCCACCCTCGACGAGATCTTCCTCGCGTGGCGCGATGCTTGAGCGGAAAGCACTCCCCATCTCCACGGTCGCGGCCGTCATGGCTTGGGAGTTCTGGAGCCTCGGCCGTCGACGCATCCTCTCGGCCTTGGTGGGCATCGGATGCCTCAACGCGCTCCTGTATCGCCTGGTGACCCCAGACTCCGGAGGTCTGCCCGAGACGGCCCAACTCAACCTCTTCGTCGCGATTTTCCTGGCGGACGCCGTCCTGATCGCTCTGTCCCTCGTCCCCGGCCGCGACTTCGACGAAAACGGTCAGGCCTTCGACACCAGAGCCTTTCTCTTGCCTCTCCCGACCTGGCTACTTGCAGCCTCGAAGATCTTCTTCCCAACCGTCACGGCCGGTCTCATGTGGCTCGTCGTGAGTGCTTTTACATTGGCCGTGACACCTGGAGCTGCTACCGGTCCTCATTGGCCCCTTCTCGGCCCTGCGCTTGTTGCTGCGACCTTCACCGCCGCGGGACTCGCATTTTTTTGGTTGCCTTTGCACCCCTGGCCCCTACGGGTGATCGTCGGGATCGGCATGTTGGCGGGTCCGATGGCATGGACCTCCAACCGCTTCGCCGGGCCCGAGATCGGCCGGGCCACCAGGATGTGGGTCTCGGTGTCGGCAACCGAGCTGGCAACTCTCGTTGGTTTTCTCACGGCGGCCTTCGCCATCGCGATCTACGGCACGGTGCACGCTCGACGCGGCACCACTCTGGGCTTCTCGAACCTCGGCCAACAGCTCGAAGCGCGGCTGCACCGTATGCGCCAAGGTGTGACTGGAGCGTTTCGTTCGCAAACGACCGCTCAGCTTTGGTTCGAATGGCGCGAGAAGGGATGGATCGTCCCGGCGAATGCCGTGATGGGACTCATCATGTTCGTGACGATGGCCGACGAGAACGAGCTATTACCTCTTCTCTCGAAGCTCGTCTTTCTCTTCCTTCTCGTCATGCCGTTGATGATCGGCTGTTTGATGGGACGGTTCAGCCAGTCGAGTCGGGACCCGGCGATCGACCTGTTCCGAGCCTCCCGTCCGGTCAGTGACACCGAGCTCGCACACACGATCCTCAAGGCGGGAGCCTTGAGTGTGATCGCGACATGGATCGCGGCGATCTCGGCGTTGGGTGCAGTTTTCGCCCTCCTCGAGTTGACCGGTAGTGGTGGGCAGGCGGAAGCGGGCTGGCTGATACTCGGGGGAATCGCTCAACGCATCGGCTGGCTCGACTCAGCCCTCGGCGCGGTTGGACTGGTATGGATCAGCTGGACGATGATGGCGCTTGTCACGACGGTGTTTCTCACCGGGCGAAACCTGATGGTGGCGGGCTTGGTCGTCTTCCCCTATGCCCTAGGCCTCGGCGCGTTCTTCACATCCAAGCTGACGGAATACGACGTCAACCTATACCTATTCGAAGCTGGCGCGTGGCTGATAGGCCTTGGTGCCATCGTCTTGACGATGGTCGCCTTCCTCGTCGCTGGCCGGCGACGCCTGCTCGCCGGTCGGACGTACACGTGGGCCGTTGGCCTCTGGCTCGCCTCGTGCTCGGTCTTGGCTTGGCGCGGAGCCGATTCGATTCGCACGATCATCGACTCCGGCACCGCTCTCGAAGCAGGCCTCTTACTCCTTGCACCTGGCGCCCTTGCGCTCTCCGTCGCTCCCCTGGCCTTGGCGCCACTGGCCGTCGCCTGGAATCGTCACCGCTAGCGCACCGCTGATTGGAGCCTTCCTGTTTCATTCGAGGAATTCCTGGTCCTGACAAGGCGCGCCGACGAGGAATAGCAGGCCTATTTCGAGAAGAAGCAACGCCGTCCAGGGCCAGGAAGGCCCGAAACAAGCGGAAGGGAATGGCCTCCTGGGACGCGGACCAGGCTTCTAGAAGCCTGCAGTGGCTCGACCGGGTTCAGCCTCACGTTGGAGCGGGTTCCATGCCCACAGCCCCGCGGAGCTGCGCGCGTGAGATGCCCTGGTCCTCCCCCTCTTCGAAGAGGGGGAGCTAGAGGGGGAGTTCAAGCAACAGCGGCCTTCTCTTCAGCACTCCGTTCCGACTGTTGTTCGAAATCCCCCTAGCCCCCTTCGGAAGGGGGGAAACTCCGCGCTTCGTTGGAAAGTTCTCTTCGTTGGAGCTGGTCGACACCCGTCGGCAGACATCCCGAAGCAGATTTCTCCAGGTCCGTTTCATCCGATTCTTCGGCTATCGGCGTAGGGCTGGACGACGAAACCTAGTCGACCCTCGCCGGACTCCGTACGGATCGCCGAGGGTCCGACTTCGAGAGGACCACAGGAGAAACCATGTTCGAGTCACGACCTCCCGTAGCAGCCCGTCTTGCGCTGGCAATCAGCCTCGCCCTTCTGGCGTGGACACCGGCGCAGGCCGCCAATCATCGCGAGGCGCCGATCACGGCTCTCGACCACAAGGCCGACATTGCGGATTTCTTCGCCTTCGTGAGCTATGACGACCCCAGCAAGGTGACGTTCATCCTCGACGTCGATCCCCTGCTCGAGCCGGCCAACGGGCCGACACAATTTCCTTTCGACCCCGAAATCCTCTACACGATCAAAATCGACAACGACTTCGATGCCATCCGAGACGTCGCGTTCGAGTTCCGGTTCCAGACCGAGATCCGCCTGCCAGGAGTCTTTCAGGGTCTGGTCGGTGCGGGGGACGGAATACCGGCACCCGCCAACTCGCCCGCGCCCATCCCTCCGGGAACGCCGATCGTTCCTCCCGCCATCACCGCCCTCGACGGTCCAGGCTCAGATGGCCTGGGGCTCCGCCAGACCTATAGCGTGACGCTACTACGCGGTGGTGAGGTAGGTGCCACCCGCACTTTGTTGTCGGAAGGCCAGACTCTGTACGCCGTGCCGTCGAACGCAGGTCCGCGTACCATGCCCGACTACCCTGCCCTGACGGACCAAGGCATCTACGATCTAGGCGACGGCGTCCGAGTGTTCGCCGGCACCGTTGAAGACCCGTTTGGATCGATCTCGGGGCCGCCTTCGACACCTTCAACCTGCGTCCCGATGCGTTCGATACCGGGGTGGCGGGTGTGTTGAGCGACGCACAGGACGAGAACGACGTCGACAATTTCGCGCCGGACGACGTCGCCGGCTTCAACGTCAACGCCATCGCCATCGAGGTTCCGATCACCCTGATCACGTCCGACGGCCAGCGTCACGCAGCAGACGATCCGCTGGCCACCATCGGCACCTGGGGAACCACCATGCGACCAAAGATCAAGCGCTACAACGGACCCGGCGAGCCCGCTTCCACAGCTGGCGGATTCGTACAGATCCAGCGCATGGCCAACCCACTGTTCAACGAGTTGCTCATCGGCATCGGCTCGAAGGACAGGTTCTCCATGAGCCTGCCGCGCGACGATGCCCAGTTCGCCGATTTCGCGCTCGATCCACTGCTGGCTCGCGTCCTCAACGCGGCCTACGACGCGACGGTCGCCGAAGGCATCCTGCCGGTTCCCGACGCTCCGCGCCTCGACCTGCTACCGCTGGTGCAGTACCTGCCGCCCATCGCTGCCGACGGCACGCCGCCGGGTCCAGTCGCAGACCTGCTGCGTCTCAACACCGGAGTGCCGCCGACACCGGCGGAGGATCGCTCCCGTCTCGGGCTGCTGGCGGGCGACGCCGCGGGCTTTCCCAACGGCCGCCGCGTGTCCGACGACGTGGTCGACATCACCACGCGCGCAGTGCTGGGCGTTCTGAACCCGGACTTCAACGTGTTCCCGAACAACCGCGTCGGAGACGGCGTCAATGCCAACGACGCCGACTACCGGGAGACCTTCCCGTACCTCGGCTATGCCCATTCGGGTGTCACCAGCCGGCACGTGGATCCCGGCGAGGTGGGTTGCACAGGGGTCTGTCCGTAGGACAGAAGCCCTCGTCGTGAGGGAGCCCCAGCCTCCCCCGACGACCTTCCCAGCCCATGCTGACCCCGATCCACTCTCTGACGGCGCTCGCCGCAGTCGCTCTGCTACTCGGCCCGGTAGCCCTACCGGCCGCTGCCGACCCTTTCGTACCGCAAAGAGACAGCCAGGTGTTGGAACGTCTGTCGTCCAGCTCCGCCTCGGATCCGGTCCTGCGCAAACTGAGCTCCGAGCTTCGGCAAGACCCGGAGAATCTCGCGCGGGCGGTAGCTCTTGCACGCCACTATCTGGAGATCGGCCGAAGCGAGGGCGATCCCAGGTTCCACGGCTACGCTCAGGCAGCGTTGGCGCCTTGGTGGAACCAGGACGTCCCGCCGCCGGACGTGTTGTACGTGCGTGCGGTATTGCGCCAGAACCGCCATGACTTCGAAGGCGCGTTGGAAGACCTATCCCACCTGCTGCGTCGGAGGCCTCGCGACTCCGAAGCGTGGCTCACGCGCGCCGTGGTGCTGCAGGTGATGGGCGAGCCCAACGCGTCAATGCGTAGCTGTCTGCAGGTGCGACGCTCGGATCCGCTCCTGTCTACGGCCTGCTTCAGCAATGCTGCCAGCCTCAGCGGGACCGCGGCGAGCGCCTACGCCCTGCTCCACCGTGACGTCGAAGCGAATCCATCGGCTGCCCCACCAGTACGCCAATGGGCCTTGACGGTCCTGGCGGAGATCGCTCAGCGCCGGGGAGACGAGAACGCCGCCGAAAGCCACTTCGAGCAAGCCCTCAGCCTGAAAGTCCGCGATACCTATCTGCTGGCTGCCTACGCCGATTTCCTGCTCGACGTGGATCGCCCTGCCGCTGTGGTCGATCTGCTGGAGGACGAAGTGCGCTCCGAGGCTCTCCTGCTGCGCCTGGCACTGGCCGAACGGCGGCTGGGCTCGAACAAGTGGCGCCAGCACACACAAACTCTGAGCTCACGCTACGCTGCCGGTCGCTGGCGCGGCGGCAGCCTACACCTCGGCAACGAGGCGCGCCTCGCCCTGCATCTGCTCGATCGACCCGAGGACGCGCTACAGCTCGCGCGGGACAACTGGACGCATCAACGCGAGCCGGTCGATGCTCGCATCGTCCTCGAAGCAGCTCTCGCGACGGGAAGCCCGGAAGGAGCAGACGGCGTACTCGAGTGGCTGGAACGGACCGGCCTCGAGGACGTGCGAATGGCCGAGCTGGTGCGGCGCATCCGGGAACTACCTTTGAACCCAGTTCTCAGGAAGGCGCCATGATCCACAAAGCACGCTCCTTCGCCGGACTCGGCATCGCACTGTGGCTCCTCGTCTGCCTGGAACCTGCAGCTTCGTTCGCCCATAGCCTCAGCGACAGCTACCTCAGCGTCGCGTGGCAGGGTGACGCGATCGAAGGGCGTTGGGACATCGCTCTCCGCGACCTCGAGTTCGCCGTCGGACTCGATGCCGACGGTGACCTGGCCATTACGTGGGCCGAGCTACGCGCTCGCCACGATGCGATCGCCGCCTACGCGCTCACCCACCTCGATGTGAAATCCGATGGTGCCGACTGTACGCCGCGGGTGAGAGATCAACTCGTCGACCACCACGTCGAGGAGGCCTACAGCGTGCTGCTGTTCGAGCTCGACTGTCCGAACGATGGCACTGTGACTCTCGACTATCGCCTCCTCTTCGACCAGGATCCTTCACACCGGGGCCTGCTGCGAGTCCGCAACTCCGACGGCGTCGAGACAGCGGTCTTGTCCCCGTCGCGGTCGTCGTTCGAGGTCGCGCCTCGCACTGCGGGCCGCGGCGCCTGGCGTCAATTCACTCACTACTGGCGAGAAGGCGTCTGGCACATCTGGATCGGCTTCGATCACGTGCTCTTCCTGCTCACCCTGCTCTTGCCTGCCGTACTTCACCGCGACGGCAAGAGCTGGCGCGCCGTCCCGAGCTTCCGACCCGCGTTTCTCGAGGTCGTAGGCGTCGTCACCGCGTTCACCGTCGCGCACTCGCTGACCCTGGGGCTGGCAGTGCTCGGCTGGGTGGCCCTACCCTCTCGTTGGGTCGAATCCGCCATCGCCGCTACGGTCATCCTGGCCGCGCTCAACAACCTGTTCCCGATCATCGAAGGCAAGCGCTGGGTCATCGTCTTTTTCTTGGGTCTGATCCATGGATTCGGCTTCGCCGGCGTTCTCGTGGATCTCGGCTTGCCCGCGAACGCCCTGGCCGCCGCCCTCGGGGGATTCAACCTCGGCGTGGAGTGCGGTCAGCTGGTCGTCGTGGCGCTTTTCCTTCCACTGGCCTTCGCTCTGCGCGACTCTTGGCTCTACCGCCGAGTCCTCTTCGGTGCCGGATCGGCGGCCGTGGCGGCCATCGCATGTCTATGGCTACTGGACCGCGGATTCGGTCTGCGCGTGCCGGTTCTCTGACGGGAACGACCTCGGCTCGTCTGGCTTCAGCGTCCCTCTAACGCTGGCTCGACTACCTCCGCGTGACGTTCGAGAATCGCCTCCAGACCCTCGATCCGTCCACGCAAAGCGTCAAGCTCTGCCGCCTTCGCCGGATCTAGTTGGCGGGCATCGCGCAGACGCCGGTCGAGCTTGGCGAGGAACGCCTCGCGCACCCAGCCGGGCACTTCACGTTCGGCGAGTTGGGGTACGACGTCCAGCACATCGGGCTCGGTCCGGCCCGGCCATTGATGCGGCCGGGGGTCATAGCCGGGAGGGAATTCGTCCCGAGCGTGTGTCGACATCAAATCGAGCGCTTCGCCGATTCGGTGGGCAGCGAGCGACTCGTCGATGTGCCGCCCGAGGCGCTGTTCGGCCTGAGTGAAAGGAAGGATCGGCAGCCAGACGAGGATCGAAAACGATGCCAAGAGCCACAGGCCGCGGATGCCCCGTGGACTGCGTTCAAGGGCTAGGTCCCAGGCGCCGCGGTTTTTGAATGCACTCACGAGCATCAGAATCGCCCAGACAGGCAGACTGAGGATCCCGACATAGATGACCGAAAACGAGACCTCGAGCAGGAGCGCGTCCCGATCGGTGTGCGTGATGCCCGCCATCAGCTGCACGATCGGCTTCGGACTGGCGATCATGATGCCGACGGCCACCAGATCGGCAAAGAACATCACTTGGAAGAACCCGGTCCAACCGCCGATGCCATAGATCACCGAAACCACCCGAGCCATGAGCACGACTCGCCACGTCGCGACCACCAACAGCAACCAGAGATTGGCGACGGTAGCGCCATAGGGTTCGAAGAACCGCTCTACCGGAATGGCGTAGAGCCAGGCCAAAGGCGCAGTGAGCCAGAAGAGCCCTAGCACCACACGGTAAGAGGCGATGAAGCCGGGCCGTGGATCGGCTCGGCGTCCTACGAGCAAGTGCAGCAAGAGAAAGAGCAGTGTCGCGTTGAACCACGACACCAGCGCCGGCAGAAACAGAGCATGGGGCTCGGCGACGAGATCAGCGCCGTCGTAGCGCCGAGCCAGAGCCGCGCTGAACACGAAGACGAGCGCCAGCCAGAGCGTCCGCGGCTCCGACGCGAAGCCGAGAATCGCACGCCGATCACCGAGAAGAAAGCGCCAAAGCTCCGAGACTCTCATCTACGAGAATAATACGAGGATCAGCGCCTTCCCGCTGACTCGGGTCTCAGTCGAGGTATCGGCGCATCTCTTGAATCAACCTCTCCTCGTTGAACTCCAGCACCAGGATCGTCCGGCCGACGAAGTGCTTGTATTTTCCGTCCTTCTTGTACTCCGAGTCTTCGTTCAGGACGACGACTGCCGTCGACGTACCAACGATCATGTCCTCGATCTCGATGTCGAACGAGATGTTGTTCGGCAGCTTTCGTTTCAGGTTCTCCCTGGGCTTTTCCTTCCCCGAGACCATGACGCCGTAGGCCACGTGATGGTCGACGACATCATCCGCCATGAACGCAAAATAGTTCTCGAAATCTCGCGCTTCGACATCGGGTTGTCGCACCGCTTCAAACGCCGCGACGAAATCGAGCGCCAACTCCTTCGTCGACTGGCCGAACGAGGGTTGCGTCGGCACAGCAAGCACGAGCACCAGGAACGCGAGCTGCAACGGTCTCATCCTGGTGTCCGAGAGTCGCTGTAGTAAGAGGCTACCGACGGCGGCGCAGTTCAAGCCTTCATCTCCAGCAGCGCGTTGGCGACGCCCTCGAGGTCGCCCTCCAGCCGGTGTGCCCAGCCCTGCAGCCCATTGAAGGCGAGCTGGGTAGGCAGCGCGACGATCAACCCAGCAGCGGTGGTCATCATGGCCTCACCGATGCCCTCGGCCACCGCGGCAGGGTTGGCCTGGCCAAAGTTTCCGATGGCGAGGAACGCCGCCATCATGCCGACGACCGTGCCCAGGAACCCGAGAAGGGGCGCGGCGTTGGAGATCGTGGAAAGAAAGCCGAGCCGCTTCGACAGGGCTCGCAGTTCCCGCGCGGCGTGACGTTCCAAGGTGGCTTCCACCTGCTGCAGCGTCCCGTCGAACCGACGCAGGCCCGCTTCGGCAACCCGGGCTAGTGGCCCGTCTTCTTCCGCGCAGATCTTGAGCAGCTCCGCGTTGGGTGCCCGCCGGCGAAGACCGGCGTGGAAACGGGCAAGAAAGCGCTTCGACTGCTTCCGCGCTTGCCCGAGGACGATGGCTCGCTCGGCGCCCACTGCGAGCGCCACGATGGAGAACAAAAGCAGAATCCACATTACCCAGCCGCCCGTGTCCATCCAACCCATCACCGTTCCAGCCCATCCGTTGTCGGCCATCACATTCCCCTTTCGTCGTTCGCGAATTCGTTGACGATGTATTGGACCCGTCGACGGCGGCATGGGTTCCGGCCCGCGTGTTCGACGATCGAGCTCACCGTTCTCGGAGGCGACAAGACGCTCGGTCCATCCATCGCCGCCCGCACTGATAACCCATGCCGATTCGAGTTTCTCCGGCGCTGAAATACCGCTGGCCGGATCCACGCGTGCTCGACTGGCGTTGTCAGCGGCCTACCATGGCCATCCGATCTCGCGATTCGAAGACGGGCCAAGGACGACGCGACAGAGCTTCACGAGCTTTCGGCGGCCGCCACGCGGCGTGGATGCGCCACTTCGAAATCTCCCCCGGGATGCAGACGCTCGAAGAGAACTATCATCAACTCGGTGGCATCGTCTAGCTCGGCGGTGCGGCCTGCTTCACGCATAGCCTCGATATAGCCTGCCAGCAATGGTTCCGCCGCGTGGTCGTGCCCCAGATTCATCAGGGCCTCGGCGCGTACGCGCCCGATCCGAAGGACGTTGCGGTGGGTCTCACCCAACCGCTCTGCCCAGATCGATTTCATGGTTCGCAGCTCAGCTTCGACCTCTGCGGCTTCGCCATCGGCGATCCGGCTTTGTGCAATCTTGAGATCCAGGAACAGAACATTTGGGTGGTGGCCACCCACCTGCGATGCGAAGATCGAGCGAGCATTGCGCAATAGTTCCACCGCCTCGCCGTGCTCCCCCCGCCGCGCCACGACCCCTGCGAGATTGTTCATCACGCCCGCCAAACGATGGTGATCGTCGCCCAGATGCAGGCTCAAGATTTCGAGTGCTCGACGAAAGGCCGGCTCCGCACCCTGGTCGTCGCCCAATCTGCGCAGCGACGATCCCAGATTGTTCCAGGTCGTGGCCAAGGATAGATGGTCGTTGCCCCGTAGCTGCTCTTCCAGAGCGAGCGTCTGGCGATACGCCTCCGCAGCGCGGGCGTGATCGCCCGACTTGAGAAACACCGAGGCACGGTTGTAGAGAGCGACGGCCAGCGCGTCGAGGTTACGATCGGATGCCCGTTGCGCGAGATCCACGGCTTGTTCGGAAAACGGCGCAGCAGACTGATGGTCGCCCACGATGCAATACGTCGAGACCAAGGAGTTGATCGCATCGAGACGCTGGGAGGTGGTGGCTTGCGGATCGGCAGCCACGGCCTCGTAGGCGTTCAGCGCCAGCTCCGAAGCGCCGTCCTCGCCCAGCTCGGCCATTACCCGTGCCAGAGCCGACTCGGAGGCCGTGACGTCGAGGTGGCCCTCGCCATGGAGGCTCCTCCGTAGGCGCACCGCTTCCTCCAGGTCGGTCTTCGCGTCGTTCCAGAGACCGAGATTGCGCAACACGACTCCCGTTGTATGCAACAGCTCGGCGCGCAAGGCCGGCTCGTCCTTGAGGCGCCGCTGCATGGGCTGTCGGCTGGCTTCTAGGGCTTCCCGAACGGTCAGCTTGGCGCCTTCCTCGGAGTACGGATCGGCGACCGAGAGGACGTCGAGCAAGAGTGCCATCACCGTGTCCTTGCGGCTTTGCTCCAGCAACGCCCGATCTCGTTCCTCCGCGAGGCGCTGCGACTGCCTGAAGCTGGTCACCGCGACGAAAATCAGCAGGGAGGCGACGAGGGCGGTCATCGAGGCCGCCACGCGATGGCGCGACAGGAATCGCGACAGGCGATAGGTAGCGGTACCGCGTCGGGCAGTGACCGGAAGCCCCTCCTGGAATCTCTCCAGATCCGCGGCCATGCTTTCCGCGGACGGGTAGCGACGATGGGGCGCGCTACGCAGGGCCTTGAGCACGATGCTGTCGAGGTCGCCTGCGAGGCGACGACCGAGCTCCCGGGGTGGAGTTCCCCTCGCTCGGGCCAGCTCCGTGGCCAGGGTCGTGGTCCCGGGAGAGCCCGAAGACTCGCTGTCGGTGAGAACGACGGCACTGGGCCTGGGCGGCTCCTCCTCCGTGAGGATGCGCTCGATCTCCTGCGGCGAGCGGCGGGCGAAGGAAAACGGATAACGACCCGTGAGCAACTCGAAAAGGAGAACACCCAGACTGTAGATATCGCTGGCGGTCGTCACCAGGTTGCCGCGCACCTGTTCGGGGCTCGCATACTGCGGCGTCAGCATGCGCTGCCAGGTGGCGGTGACGTCGACCTGGGCTGGCGCGGCCACGGGATGCAAGACCTTGGCGATACCGAAATCGAGCAGCTTTGGCTCACCCTCCGCCGTCACCAGGATGTTCGACGGCTTGAGGTCGCGGTGTACCACCAGGTTCTGGTGCGCGTACTGCACCGCACCGCAGACCTTTCGGAACAGGCCGATCCGTTCTTCCACCGACAGTCGATTCTCGTCGCAGTAGCGGACGATGGGAACGCCTTCGACGTACTCCATGACGAAGTACGGTCGCTGATCGTCGGTGGTGCCACCGTCGTATAGGTGCGCGATATGCGGATGATCCAGGCCGGCGAGAATCTGCCTCTCGGCGTGCAGACGCCGCAGGAGATCGGGACTCTCCAGGTCCTTGCGCACTACCTTGACGACGACGCGCCGCTGAAACGGGTCGTCGCGCACGGCGAGGTAGACCTCGCCCATTCCGCCCTGGCCGAGTTTGCGAACGACGCGGTAGGGCCCGAGAGTCGCGGGATGTTCCGCATCCCCGCTAGCCGACAGGGCCGGCGGCCGTCCGACGATCGGGTCGTCCAGGAACTCGCCTGCAGCGAGATCCGCGTCGATCAACTGCTCGACAGCGGCCCGCAGCTCCCCGTCGCCAGCGCATGCGGAATCGAGAAACTCCGCGCGCTCCCCCGGTTCCAGCTCGATGGACTGTTCGAAGAGCTGCCGCAGTCGCGACCAATCACTCGTCACGTCGGACCATCGACCTTGAGCTGTTGGAACAACCAGGCACGTGCCAGGCGCCATCGCCGGGTCACCGTCGCCGAACCGATGCCCAGCACCGTCGCGATCTCTTCTCGAGACAAGCCACCGAAGTATCGGAGCTCGACGATCTGAGCCAGCTCGCGGTCGTGCTCCGCGAGATCGCGCAAGGCCTGGTCGAGAGCCAGCAACTCCTCGGGGCGTCCGAAGGCGACTCCTTCCGCCATCTCGATACCGACCATCGGCGCGTCTCCGCCTCGCTTGTCGCTACGAACCCGACGGCCGTGATCGATCAGAATACGACGCATGAAGCGGGCGCTGAGTGCGAAGAAATGCGCTCGATCGTTCCAACTCACATGCTCCAGCTGTTGCATCCGCAAATACGCTTCGTTGACCAGCGCAGCGGTCTGCAGAGTGTGATTCTTGCGTTCTTGGCTGAGGAAGCCGGACGCCAACGTGCAGAGACGCTCGTAGACCAGCGGGATGACCTTCTCGAGCGCGGCAGCATCGCCGCGACCCCAGGACTGGAGCAGGTCGGTGACGTCAGCGGTCACCGACGTCCCTCCTTTACCTGCGGTCGCGACGAGGCTCACTGATTTACCCTCAGTCGCACTGAAGGGTTTGACCGGTATTGGAGTCGACGCAGCAGAACTTTCCTCGCGGTACCAGATTCCCGCCCTGATAGCGCAAACACCATTCCATGCACTTGGCCTCGACGGCGATCCCATTCCCGTCCACCAAGTCCGAGCAGTCACCGGCCGCGGTGCGCTGACTCGCGAGGGCTGTATACACGAGATCTTCGCCCATCAACTCTGGAACGTTCGGTCCGTCTCCGGTGGCATAGCCGGCGATCGCGAGCAGAGCGATCAGCACGAGGGCGATCACGAAGTATCTGCTGGACAAGAGCGGAGTCTGGTTTACAAGTTTACGAAACGAGCTCATCACGAGCCTCCTTGGGTAAGAGTGTTCGTCACAAAGTGTGGACAGTATTGGCGGGCCCGTAGCTTAACTCATCATCGGGTCCACCGGCTTCACGGTCCAAGGCGCGGACCGCGATTGGA
>JALCBJ010000014.1:46443-98273 GCA_028066595.1 Thermoanaerobaculia bacterium | reverse complement strand
GGCCGACGCGGACTTAATCCTTGAGCGAACCGCAAATGTCGCACGAACTTGTCAAACGGTGCACTAGATGCCGCGCGCTTCGGCCGATGTGATCGTCGTCGGTGCAGGCATCGTCGGTGCCTTCTGCGCTCGCGCGCTCCACGACAGCGGCCTCGACGTGCTGGTCGTCGACGGGGCACCACCCGGCGGCGGGGCCACGGCCGCCTGCATGGGCCACGTCGTGGTCATGGACGATTCGGAAGCCCAATTCGCGCTCTGCCGCCGATCGCAACTGGCGTGGGATGCTCTCGCCGGAGAGCTGCCGCAGTCCGCCGAACACGACGACTGTGGGACGTTGTGGATCGCCGAGGACGGCCCCCAGATGGAGGCGGCACGAGCCAAACACGACTACTACGAGCAAAGAGGCGTGCGGTCGGAGATCCTGGACGCCCGGCAGCTGGAAGATGCGGAACCCGAGTTGCGTCCCGGGTTAGCCGGTGCGCTCCGCGTACCCGGCGATTCGGTGGTCTATCCACCGGCAGTAGCCTCGTGGCTGCTACGCGACATTTCAGTCGAAGTCGGTACACCCGCCCACCGAGTCGACTGCGACGACCGGTCCGCTAGGGTGCGACTCGATGACGGTCGCAGCCTCGTGGCAGGTCACGTCGTCGTCGCCGCCGGTGTCGCTTCCCTAGATCTCCTCGACGAGGAGTTGCGAGCCGAGCTCCCAAACGCGAGCATTCGCCCGCGAAAAGGACATCTCGTCATCACGGAGCGCGCCATGGGATTCTGTCGTCATCAGCTCGTGGAGCTGGGCTATCTCGCCTCGGCCCACGGCGATCCTTCAGCACCCTCGGTAGCTTTCAATCTCCAGCCGCGCAAGACCGGACAGATGCTCGTCGGCTCCTCGCGCCAGCTCGGAACGACGTCGCCGGCCGTAGAACCCGACATCGTTCACCAAATGCTGGAACGGGCCCACCACTACCTGCCGGACCTGGGCCGTCTGCAGGCCATTCGCGTGTGGTGCGGGTTTCGTCCGTCGACGGATGATCATCTTCCGTACGTGGGACCCGTACCGGGCCACGATCGAGTGTTGTTGGCCGCTGGACACGAGGGACTCGGCATCACGACCGCGCCGGGAACAGCGGAGCTGATAGCGCACTTCGTGTCGGAGACGGCTACTACCGAGCTCGAGATTTCAGCTTACCGACCCTCCCGCCACGGCGTGTCGAGACCCTGAACAGGACCACGACGTTCCCGGCTTACAGATTCTCGTAAAGCAGCTCGAATTCGAGAATCGCTACACCCAGTCGCCGATTGTCGGCCGACGTGTCGGAACGCTCACTCGGAACGAAGCTATCGCTCTCTAGACCCACGGTCATGTCGCCACCGAATTCGAGGCCGTCCAGAGGCACGACCGTGGTCCAGGTCTCTCCCTTGCCCAACGAGTCCACTTCTGTATCGAGCCGCAACGAGTTCTCTACGTGTACACGCAATCGGCTACCACCCGGCTTGCAGCCGGCGATGGTCAGGTGGAGGCCGCGGGGTGGACGCGAACGGGACACGGGAACCGTGATCTTCGCGTCGCCATCGGTCCACCGTATCGCGCCGAGGTCCCAACTCTCGGTGCTGTGGAGACCGACTTCGACCACACCGTAGACCGTCTGCTTGCCGACCGGGGAGATCCGACGCATCAGCGCCGGGTTGCCGTCCGCATCGGTTTCGATGCTGAAGAGCTCTACCGAGTTCACACCGGTGCGAAACATCTCTGGATCGACGACGGCGGACCACGATTCGGGGTCGAACGTCCAGCTCCGGGTGACCGCGGCGATCCAGCCGTTGACTGTCACAGCCAGCTCCACCGGAGTGCTCACGTCCCCGTCTACCAGCCGCCCGCTCAGATGGGCCGGCACGAAGAGATCATCCGGAGCCAGGTCGAGAGCTGCTGGAGGAATCCGCGGGGAGTACGAGAACGGTGCCGCCGGCCCGATGGGGAACTCCGACGAACGACGACCGATCAACTCTCTCCCTGGACCCATTCGATAGAGGTTGCGCGTGCCGTCAGCGGACTCATCGAACTGACGGGAAAGTGCTGTCAGAGTCGCATCTTCGTTTCGGACGACGTCTGCGACCTTGACCCGCCCCAACTCGGGTTTCTTTTCTCGATAGAGGCGGAACTCCAGGCGCCCATCGTCAGCGGATGGCGGCTGTGCGAGAGACGAGCCGGTTACCTGCCAGGGCAGATCGATACCTGCCAGGTCAGCGATGGTAGGCAACACGTCGGCCAGCGATGTCGGACGCTCCTCCAGTCGGCCTTGAGTTTGTCCCGGCGCTTTGATGAAGAGAGGAACCGAGATGATCTCCGCGTAGTTTCGATGGTTGAGTCGCCGATGGTGCTCCCCAGCCCGAAAAACGGCGCCGTGATCTGCCGTGACCACCACCACAGCACGGTCCCACAGCCCTACATTCTCCAGACGTTGGATGATGTCGCCGAGGATGCGGTCTACGTAGCCGAGCTGAAGCAGATGTAGCTGTTGATTACGGATCACAGCCAGCGGATCGTCCGGCATGACGTCGTTCTGGAGGCCGATGACATGGCTCGCAGGACCGTAGCGTTGCCCAGACGGTAGATAGGAATAGGGCGGATGTGGCAGCAGCACATGCAGCATGTGCAGGACGGGGTCGTCCGACGGACCGATCCCTTCGACGAAACGGTCCACCTGCTCGATTCGATTGCCACGCTGGCGCCGTTTCCAATCGGATCGCCAGTCGTCGATTCCCGCAAACAGCATCCAGTTCTGATTCACCGGTGGCAAACGATCGGCCCACGCCTCCGGTAGCAACACGTGCAAGTACAGGATCCCCACATCCTGAGCGAGCGACGAGAGTCGTCCACGCCACCCGGAACCTGGCCGGTTGTCGGCGCAGAGTGTGGCTGGGCAAACCTGGGTGACCGATTCCGATACGTTCAGGCTGTAGCTCTCCCCGACGAGAGTAAAGAGACTCTGCGGGTAGTCTCGCGCGATGGGCAGGTATGACTCATCGGGAAGCGTACCCGTCAGGATACCCGGCACGGAGAGCACGGTGTAATCACTGATCGCGGCCGTACGGCGGTACCAGGTCGACCGGTCGGCCAGTGCCGCGAAATGAGGATAGTTCGCGGCGTCGATCTCCAGTGGTCCAGATAGAAGAGAGACGAGCGGGAGCTCGTCGAAGATCAGCAAGACGATCGGTGTGGTCGCGTCGGTGGGCGCCCGGGACTCGACCTCCTCCGGCTGCAGGATCTTGCTGACCCCAGGACGAAGTAGGAACACCGCTGGAAAGACCACCAGCGCAGGCGTCATGAACGTCAGCAGAGTTCGCGCTCGGCGCCAGCGATCCAGCGCGATTGCCCCTCCGATTCCCAGTCCGAGAGCCACACCCGACTCAGCCCAAGGCCCAACTCCGAAGGAACCGAGGGGAGGAAGCAAGATGCTTGCGATCAAAGCAGTGCACATCACCCCGTGAAGAGCTCGTCTGGCCTTACGGTGGACGAGGGATGCGACTCCTTCCAGGAGCACCAGTGGCGCCGGCACCAAGAAGCCCAAGGTGATCACGAGGATCCACAGATCTATCGGTTCCGAGCGGCGAACGGCGAAGAATTCCGGTTTCCTGCCCAGTAGATCGAAGAGCGGTTGCGCCAGTGCGAAATTGCACAGCACGACCAGGTGGAGTGAATCGACCCAAAAGCTCCGATCTTTGTCGCGATCCGATCTTGTGCGCTGCCCTGCCTTGGGCGATTCCCGTAAGGCGTCGTCTCCGACGCCTGGCTGTTCATCTCGTTTTTTCTTCATCTCGACCCTTATGAGCTCGTCTCGCCCCGGCAACAGAAGCAGCAGAGGGGTCGAGATTCGCCTAGCCTACGTCGCGGGAATCGGACGCCAGGCAGAATTTGTGATGTGACGATTCTGCGACATCATAGGACGCCTCATGGCCGTGTCGAACCGCACTCTTCGTATCACCGTCGACGGTGAGCCCGTGACCGTCCCGGACGGCGCCAATCTGGCTCCGGTGCTGCTGGAGCGAGGCGCCGTCTTTCGCCGATCCGTCACCGATCTGCCGAGACAACCTCTATGCGCCATGGGTACCTGTTTCGAGTGTCGCGTCACGGTCGACGGCATGCCCAACGTGCGGGCTTGTCGGATCGTTTGTCGCGCCGACATGGTAGTGGAAACCGAGACGGGTAGAACGGCTGATCAGCGATGACGGGCCGCGTCCCCGGATCATTCGAAATGCTTGGTCGTCGCCCACGCTGCATCGAGGTCCGGCTTGAGACCACGTGCCACCCAAACGGCTTGCCCATTCTCGTACGGCATACAAAGACCGCAGTCGATGATCGCGGCCTCGTCGACGCGATCGAAGATCGCCTCGAGATCCTGCCGATCGCCGCCGACGATGATCAGGGTTCCACCCTGCCAGCCCCGCGGGCCCCAGAGCCAGTATTGGTTGTGGCCGCTGATGGCGGGAGGCAAGCCACGGCGCTGACCGAGCACGTCCACCGCACCGGCGATGCCATAGTTGGGAGCGAAGATACGCACTTCGCCTCGCTCGATGTCGGGCAAGGACTCGTAGACCCCGGCCACTGTGTCGACAATCTCGGGCCAACCGTGCATGTCGGCGAAGAACTGCCCGAGGCGGCCGAGTTCCTTGCGCTCTTCGGTGGCGGGAGCTTGCCCCAACGCCCGCGCCCATGCCACGTGTTGCTCCACTGGCAGAATCGGAAGGGCGAGAGGCGCTGCGACCGCACCACCCATCAGGATCAGTACCATCGCCATAGGCCGCAGCAGGGTCAGGCGCGGCCGGTCGAGCCAGCTGCCCCAGAACACGCCACCGCCGGCCAGGAGCCAGGTGTAGGCGGGGGCGAGGTAATTGGCGCGGGAGGAGCCCGCCATCATCAGAATCGCGAACACCGTGAGGTATGCAACGCCCAGGATGCGGTGGTGTCGAGCGGCCGGAGCTGCGAGCAGCCACAGGAGGCCGGCCAGCCAGAGTGGCAGCACGAACACGAGCATCATCTCGACCTGACCGGAGAGGAAGGCCAGCGGCGAGACGGACACCATCTTCTGTGCGGTCGCATTGGCGATGAATTCTCGCGTCGGCCAGTCGTTGGTGACCTGCCAGATGAGATAAGGGGAGAACATCGCCATCGAAATGCCTCCGGCGATCCAAGGGCCGCTCGTCTGCAACCACCTCGGACGAGCGATCAGAATGCCCATAGCGAGGCCGGCTCCCAGCCACAAGATACTGATCTTGTTCAGCAATCCGAGACCGAGCACGCCGCCCAGAAGAGCCCAGCGCGAGGGCCGGGGCTGTTCGTCGCCGCCCAGGCCGAGTACCAGATGACCTACGGCAGCCCAGAAGAACAGGTCCCAAGCGTTCATCGAATAGAAATGATCCAGCGCCAGGAATACCGGCGCTGCCAGCCCACCACTCATCGCCAACGTCACACCCCAGCGGCCGGCACCCATACGATGGGCCATCGCTCCGATCAAAGCCACGGTGGCGGCGCCCAACAGAGCCGGGACGAGCCGGATCGCGATGGTCGAATCGCCGATCAGCAACCGAACCACCCACAGGATCCAAATCGAGAACGGCGGATGATCCACATAGCCGAACGAGGGATGATCGGCGCAAGCAAGGTAGTAGAGCTCGTCCCGAAAGTACCCATAGCCCTGGATCGAAACGAGATGAACGACCAGCTTCGCCAGGGCGAAACCTGCCACCAGATGGGTAGGAAACGGGTGATGTTGCGGACGGATCAAGGGGTCGAGCGCTCCTCTCCAGCTGCCACGCGAGGGCGGACTGGGGTTGTCGGAAGGGGTCTGTCTCCGAGCCCTACGGACTCGACGAACCACGGTTTCACCCAATGGCACCCCCATCGATGACCCGCCACGTGGAGGTCGACGTGGCGGTGGTCGGAGCAGGGCCGGGTGGCCTGGCTGCCATCGAGGCGCTCACCCGAGACCGTTCCCCGCATTCGAGCACAACTCATCCGGGTACGATCGCCTTGATCGACGATGCGCCGATCGTGGGCGGCCAGATCTGGAGGGCGCGGGACTCCCGGCCGGCACGAGAAACCGACTCCTACCTGGACTTGCTGCAGCACGATCAGGTCGACCACCTCCAAGAGACCCTGATCGTCGATGCTGCCTCCGGGTCAGGAGAGTCGCCGGTACTGTTCGCCGTCGGGCCGACCGGCCCCGTGCGCATCGTGGCTCGAGCCATCGTTCTGGCCACCGGTGCGATGGAGCGCTTTCTCCCCTTCCCTGGCTGGACGCTGCCTGGCGTGGTTGGAGCAGGCGGGCTCCAGGCACTGATCAAAGGCGGTTTCGACGTCGCTGGACGCCGACTCGTCATCGCCGGTTCGGGTCCGCTCCTGCTCGCAGTTGCAGACCTGGCGCGGCGATGCGGCGCGCAAGTCTTATGTCTAACGGAGCAGGCGGAACGCCATTCCCTGCTGCCTTTCGCCCGTGCCATTCTGGTTCGGCCAGGAAAGCTCTGGCAGGGGTTGGGACTCGGCCGCCGGCTGCTGCCGGTGCGCAAACGCTTCGGAACCTGGCCCATCCGAGCCGTAGGCGACGAGCGACTGGAGCATGTCGTACTCCGTTCATCCGACGGCCGAGAGTCAACCGTCGAATGCGACCTCCTCGCCTGCGGATTTGGGCTCGTACCCCGGCTTTCCCTGCCACGGCTTCTGGGCTGTCAGGTCGAGGCGGTAGGCGACGGAGCCCTGCGTGTCGTTGTGGACGACCGACAGCGAACCAGCGTACCGGGCGTGTATGCGATAGGAGAGGCGACCGGTGTCGGTGGCGTCGACAAGGCGCTGGTAGAAGGGCGCGTCGCAGGTCTCGACGCGGCGGGAAAGGGAGTCGATGCACGGCTGATGGCTAGCCGAGACCGCGAGCGACGCTTCGCTGACGCTCTCGAAGCCTCCTTTTCTCTCCGAGATGAGCTGCGCGAGCTGCCAACAAGCGACACTCTCGTCTGCCGCTGCGAAGACGTTCCCTGGACCGAGCTGGCGGCCGCCAGGTGTGCCCGCGACGCGAAGCTGAATACGCGGTGCGGCATGGGCCCGTGCCAGGCCCGGGTCTGCGGTCCGGCCCTCGCTTTCCTCAAGGGCTGGGTACCCGAGTCGCCGCGGCCACCTCTGTTTCCTACCGACCTCCAAACTCTCACCGACCTCTACCAAACCGAGACTTTCTCCGAACAGAGCCCGCCCTCCAACCAGAAGGTCGATCGAGCCGCGCCTGTCTAGGGTCCCGCGGGTATCTCGGCGCTCTCAACCCGTCCCTGGGCAGCAGCGGGAAGAAGCCATGGAGATCATCCAATAAGGCCTTCGCCGCGTGACCCAGCAGCTGACCCGGCCCGCCGACCGCCTGATAGCCTCGACCTCGGCAGGCCGGGGATCGATCCCCGGCCTGCGCGCCGATCAACTCATCCCCCCGACCCCCGAGACGAAGCGGTTCCAAGAACGACTCGCGCCCGAATCGATGTAGCGCGAGCGAGATCAGCAACGAGGTCGATCATGAAGTCAGCTCCCCTCTTCCGAACCCTACCGCTACTGCTGGCGTTCGTCGCTACGATCGTACTGGCTGCGAGCGCCTCAGCCCAGCTGTCCGTCGTCTTCATCGACGTCGTCGACTCCGATGGCGAACCGGTCAAGGACGCAGAAGTCCGACTGGTCAACGAAGATCAGCTCAGCTTCGACGAAGCCAAGACCACCAACAAGAAGGGCAAGGTGCGGTTCAGCCTGGTGGTCGCCACGGTGCCGTACCAGGTCGTCATCGAGAAGGCCGGCTACCAGGCCGTCAAGTCGATGGTCAGGCCCAATGTCGGAGCCAGCACCAAAAAGGAGTACGTACTCCGCAAGTACGCCGAAGCGCAGCAGCAGGCACAGGAAGCAGCTCGAGCCGGCGCCGAGGTGACCCGGTCATATACACGCGCCCAAAATGCGTTCAACCGTGGCGTCGAAGCTTACAAAGGGCAGGACTTCACCACAGCCAGTGCCGAGTTCCAGCAGGCACTGAGCCTCGATCCCGAGCTCCATACCGCCCACTCTGCTTTGGCGACGTTGTACCTCGAAGCGGGCAATGCCCAAGCAGCCCTTCAGAGCGCACAGCTCTTCACCGTCGCCGAGCCTGAGAACCCCCGAGGCTGGCGGCTCGTCTTCGAAGCCCAGCGCGCCCTGGGTAACAACGAAGAAGCCGACAAGGCACTGGATCGGCTCGGCAAGCTCGAAAGCGGAACCGACGACGCAGCCTTCCTGTACAACGAGGGCGTCGAGTCGTTGAAGGTGGGTGACCTGGTTCGCGGAACGGAGCGCATGGAATCTGCCCTGCGCATCGATCCGGATCTGCAGGCGGCCCGCAAGGCCCTCGCCATCGCGTACATCAATCTCCGCGAGTGGCAGAAGGCTCTCGACAACGCCGAGGCGTTTCTGGCGCAGGATCCCAGCGACGTGACGGTGATGAAGATCCGCCTCGACGGCTATCGGGGCCTGGGTGACGAGGCCAAAGCCATGGAAGCCCTGAAAGCCGTGGCAGCAGCCGATCCGACCGTCCTGATCAAGGGCTACATGGAAACGGCCAAGAACAAGTTCGACCAAGGCGACGCAGCGGGAGCGCTCGCCGACCTCCAGCAGATCCAGGCCATTCAACCCGATCACGGCGACTCGCTCTATCTGATCGGCCTTTGCTTTATCAATCTGGAGCAGGTCGACAAGGCGAAGGAGACCTTCGCCCGCTTGCTGGAGGTGGACCCGAACAACGCCAACGCCGCGACGGCCAAGGACATGATGCAGTACCTCTGAAGGCTGCTCCGCGAATGGCTGTGGAGTCGGGTTCACCCCACAGCCCGCGAGCTCGACGCTCCCTCGTCGTCGCAACGGGAGGGAGCGGTCGGGCGGCCCGGAACCCGCTGAAGGCGGACAGAGCGTAGTCGTTTAGTTCGCAGGGACTATTGGACTTGAACCACTTCCCGCAGGAACGACGTTCGGCCTCCGAACCCGTCTCGCAACGCGAGCACGACCCGGGAGTTGCCCGGCTTGAATGCGAGCGTCATGGCGTAGGTGTAGTGCTTACCCAGGGCGTCCTCGACTTCGGCGGTGGGAATCGCCACGGTCACGGGATCCTGAAGGGTTACCGGAGAAACGCCGCCTTTCTGATCGAGGACCACGACACCGGCCTGGAGCGAGCCCACCATGTGCTCCGTGCGGGCCACCAGCGTCAACTTCTCGATGGGCACCTTGAGCTCGACGTCGATCATCCTCTGGCCATCCTGGGTGCCGCCATCCTTCATTGCCACGGCGACGTCCAGCGGGTTGCGCTCAGCGCCGTAATAGAGCGCGGCCAACATTCCATCGTTGAGACGCCGCGACGGGGAGTTGTCGCGATAGCCCTGACGGTGCCGAACTTCCAGACCCGGCCGCTTCACTTTCACGTCGATCTTGTAGTAGCGCCCGTCGGCGAAATGTGAAGCGGCGAATCCCAGGGAATAGAAATTGCGGAAGTCCCGGGTCAGCCGCTCCAGATTGTCGAGCACCGCGTTGGTCCCGACGATGGCGAATCCACCCGTGTCGTCGGAAATCTGGTGCAGCGGTTCCCGCAGGTTGGCCGTGCGAATGGAGTCGACGTAGGGCATGCTGCCACCGGCCTCCGTGCCACCGAACTCCGCCGACACCGACGAGTGGGCGGCCAAACCTCCGGCGTCGAGAGCGTAGAACGTCACCCCAGCAGAGTTGGCCGCAGCCACCATCTCTCGATACTCGGGATCGATATTGAACACCGCGGCTTCGGCCCGTGCACGGGTACGGGGGTAGAGCTCATCGACCATCAAAAACAGATCTTCGCCGGCGATCGACGGGATACCGTCGCTGACGTAGATCACGGCCTTTCGGCCTTCCAGGCCTGCGAGGAGATCGACCTGTTCGCGCAGGGCCCGCAAGACGAAGTCCATCTCCGTGTAAACCGACTCGGCGTATGCCCGGGCCTCCGACATGGCCCGGAACTGATCGGTCGCGTCTTCGATCTCGCGGATCGCGCGAATGCGTTCGGCATCTCGGTCCACCATGATGCCCGAAAGCTTCTGTAGCTCCTCCAAGGCGGTCGAGACCAGATTCATGTCCGACGTGAACGGCTGCCGAAGATGAAGCGAGCGATCGTGGGACACCACCATGACCTGGTCGCCAGGACGGACCATCGACCGCAGGAACGCGCTGACCCGGCGCAAGGTCCGGTTACGACTGGCCGGGCGGAGATTGAAGTTGTCGACGTAGATGATGACGTGAAGCCGCTGTTCCGGCGGCAGCGACAATCTCTCCAATCCCGGCCGATCCCGATTCTGCTCGTCCAGCGGCGCTACACCTTCCATCGCCGAAGACGGTCTACCCTTCTCGACGGCGAAGAAGTTGGTGATCGGCTGCAGGTCGCCTTCCTCGTAGATCTCGAAGTCATCTTTCGTCAGGCCTGTCACCGGGTTTCCGTCCTTGTCGGTGACGTAGACCTCGACGTTGACCACACTGACTTGGACGACCTCGGAGAATCCTTCGTCTGCCGCTGCGGTGCCCGTCGGGGGGGTCTGTTGGGCATTGACGCTGTCGCCCCAGGCTCCGAGGATGACCAGAAGCAGCAGCACTGTGGCCGACAGTGACACTAGACGAGCCATTCGTCCCGGCTTTCGGACCGGGTCATCCCCGGGCTGCCGTACGGTGAGGGCTCTTGACGCTATGGTGTGAGAATCGGATAGGCGGGCATGCATGCGATTGGAACCCCATCGGCTGACGTTGGCGGATCGGCGAGACGGATCGGACCGGCTGGAGCGCCGGCTGTCGGTAGCATAGCGGCAGCCTCGGCTCCATCCCCGATCCGCCCATCCCGCTGGCCAGGCCACACAACCCGCAGACTCTCCCGGCCCATTCGCAGTGAGCCGGTATCGACCCCCCGAAGGAAACCGAGGAGCGCTATGACCCCACGTACGTTTCGCGTCGCAATCCTCACATTCTGGTTGATCGCCGCCGGGACTGCCTCAGCCCCAGCTCAGGATGCTGATCCGGCGACCACCAGTGCCGAAGAACAGATGTCGGAGTTCTTCGAGGCCATCGACGTGAATATCGTCAACATCGAGGTGTTCGTCACCGACAAGGACGGCAACCCGATCGCTGGACTGACGAAGGACGATTTCACGCTCCTCGAGGATGGCGACAAACAGGAGATCAGCAACTTCTACGCCGGTGAGGCGGTGCGTGCCACAGTCGACGCCCAGGGTCAGACCTTGCCACTGGAAGGCGGACAGGAATCTGCCGAGCTGCCGTCCGAGTTCTCCGCTGACCGCCGGCTCCAACTCGTGCTCTTCATCGACAACCGCAACATCAGTCCGATGTCACGCAACCGAGTGCTCGAGGCGGTTCACGAGTCGCTCTTCTACGACCTTGATCCGGATGATCGGGTGACCTTGGTGGGCTACGACGGCGCCCTCAACGTACGCAACTACCCTTCCGCCGACGTTCAGAGCCTCGCTCGCGGTCTCGAGGAGATGGCCACCGGCTCACCGACCGGCCACCAGCGCGTGATGGACAAGCAGAATCTGCTGCGCCAGATGAGCCAGTTCGATCTCGAGAACAACACCGGAGGCACCGGCGGGATCGGATTCAACAGCGAGGGCGGTGCCGACGTCGCCGGTGTCGAAGAAGAGCTGCTCACCTACGCGCAGCGAGAGTACGACGAGGTCCGGGCCTCCGTCGCCTCCTTGTCGCAGTTCGTCTCGGTCCTCTCAGGCCTGCCGGGCCGAAAAGCCTTGGTCTACGTCAGCGACGGGCTGCCGGTACGCCCCGCCGAGGCTCTGTTCCAGAGCTTCGAACGCGCCACCCGCCAGTTCGGAGGAGGCACCATCAACCCGGTCGCGGAAGCGAACCGATTCAACGCCACACCCTTCTTCGAAGATCTGGGCAAGCAGGCCAACTCCGGCCGTGTGACCTTCTACACCATCTTGGCCCGCGGCCGTACCGCCTCCATCAGCGGGGCCGAACGGAGCGCCTTCTTCAGCTACGCCGATCCCACCAACCTCGGTCAGGTGTGGGACGAGTCACTGGAAACCCTCGACTACTCCAACCAACGGGGCGCGATGGAGATCCTGGCACAGGCGACGGGTGGCCGCGCTACCCTGGCGACGCTGGAGTTCGCCGACGCGCTCACTGCACTCAAAGAAGATTTCGACAGCTTCTACTCCCTGGGCTACCGATCGCCCAGCGAGGACGACAAGGACCATCGCATCAAAGTGAGGGTCTCTAATCCTGATTGGAAGGTTCGGCACCGGGAGACACAACGGCGCCGTACTCCCGACGAGCGCATGGCATCGGCCACGCGTTCGGCGCTGATGCTCGACGCCGGCGAGAACCCGCTCGGGGTACGGGTCGAATTCGGTGGACCACAACCCAACGAGGGGAAGAAGAAAGAGTGGTTGGTGCCGATCATCGTCAAGTTCCCGATCTCCCGCTTGGCGTTGGTACCCGGCGAAAACTTCCACGAGGGCAAGGTGTCGATCTACGTCGGTGCCCAGGGTCCCGATGGCAACATGTCGCCCATCCAGAAGATGCCGGCCCCGGTTCGCATACCCAACGACAAACTGCTGACCGCCATGAGTCAAGTAGCCGGTTACCGGCTGACTCTTCTCATGCGTCCTGGTGAGCACCGTGTGGCGGTGACCGTACGCGACGAGCTGGCCGACATCACTTCGGCAGCCCTCGTCGTCCATGCACCGGATCAGGTGACCGCGGTGGCCGAAACCGCCGGTCTGGGGGCTCCCTGAAGTATGCCGGCCGGCATCCGCAACCTGCTCTGGCTGCTCGGCGTGCTGCTGACAGTCCCTGCATTCGGGCAATCCGCGACCGAGCACATGCCCGCCATCCGCCCTCTGCGCACCCAAGGGTTGCCGATGGAGCTAGCGGCGCTCCTTCTCAGCGGCCAGCAAGGTGGTCCAGTGCCATTCGAGATCCTGCCGATGGTGATGCCGACCGGTGGCGACCAGGGGCAAGTGATCGTCGTCTTCGACATCGATGCTCTGGCCTTTCAGCTACCACCGACTGCTACCAACTCGGAGGCAGTTTCCCCGACGGAGTCGACCTGCGGGGGTACGCGCAAGGTGGAGATCATGCTCTACGCCACCGCCGAAGGCGGTGCCGTGCGGGATTCCCTACTCCAGACGTTCGAGGTCGACACTCACCGATTGAACCCGTGCCTGCTGGATGCCGGTGCCCGGTTCGTCGGGCGATTGGAGCTGCCGTCGGGAGACGTATCCCTTCGATCTCTGGTCCGGGTCGGCGGAGAGCACGTAGGTTTGCGGGTGACGCCGCTGCACGTCGGCCCAGGCGGCCGGGTCGTCACCGGAGTCTCGGAGCAGGACAGCGCGGGAGCCTGGCTTTCGCCACCTCTGGTGATGGGTCTCGCCGACGATCGTCCGGTGCTCTATGAGGTCACGGGAAGTGGCGCACCCGTCACGGAACCTCCTCCCGGCCTCGGCGGCGTACCCGCGGCCGATCCCGTCGTACGGCGGGACGAAACGGTACAGGTGAAAGTACTGGCAGCGGATCTAGATCGCATCGGTTCTGAGTGGCGCGCGGTGATCCAGGATGAGGGTGGCAAAATCCTCGGCCAGGTGCCGGCCAAGCTGGCGTACGGACCGTCCGAAGGCAACGTCCGGGTGTTGGAGATGGAGTTCGACACGGTCGGCTTTCCCGTCGGGACCATGATGCTCAGCTTGCAATCCGGCAACGTGCCGTCGGCACAGGCGGCGGACAACACGAGCAGCACGCCGGAATCCCTGGGCCGCCCGGCTTGGCGCGAACAGCGGCATATCTCGACGATGCGCCGAGCCGAGACGGACTCCCCTCAGCCAAGTGCCGAGCCGTCCGGACTGACCGTTACTCCCACCATTCGGCTGACGGTCGTCGCCGACCGCGCGGCGGCGTTCACCACCGACTTGCTGGCTGACCTGCCGGAGGATCACGACCCGACGGCTGCCCAAGCGCGGCGGGCCGCCACGGAAGTGGCACGACAAGCTCTCCCCGCCCTACGCGATGCCCTCGATGTAGGAGACTGGGGTGCCGCACGCGACGGAGTCACACAGCTGGCGGCACAAGTCGGCGCAGCGTATGGCCAGGAGGGACTCAATCAGCTCGGCCGTGAAACTCTCGAGATGTTCGGCGGTGACCGTCTTCTACCGGTCGCAGTCCTGCACTACGACGCGTATCGCGAAGCTCGCCGGTTGCGCGACTTCCTGGTGTCGACCTACGCTCGAGAGATCATCGTGGCAGCCATTCGATCTCTCGAGGAGGATCCGAGGGTATCGAGCACATTGGCCGCCGACTTCTACGCCTTCCTGGGAGTCCAGCTGCAGTCAGCGGGCCTCGTACGATTCAGCACCGCCATGCTGCAGCGCGCCATCGAGCTCGAGCCGCGCCAGAGCGCAGCCCGGCTGAGCGTCGCGATCAACTACGAACAGCTGGGATTGACGGAAGACGCCGCACGCTCCTACGAGGAGCTGCTGGAGATGCAGCCCACCCACGAGATCGCAGCTCTGCGCAGGGCCATCGCACTGCGACGCCTGGCGCGCGGCCGAGCAGCGAGCACGGTGCTCGAATCCCTGGTCGAGCGCGCCCGGGAGCCATGGATTCGATCGGTGGCTTTTCAGGAGCTCGCGATGGAGCGTCTGAACGCCGAAGGCCCGCCCGCCGCACGCGACCTTCTACGTCGCGCGATCCGCGAGCTACCGCGAGAGCCGCGTCTCTATCTTCAGTTGGCTTTCGTGCTCGATGCTCTCGGTCAACGTGAGGCTGCCGCCGCGGTGTTGGAAGACATGAAGTTGCGCACCGCACCGGGTGCAGGCTACACACCTCGTCATCGGCTGACGCAGTGGAATTCCGATGCCACGGCTGAGCTCGAAAGCCGCCTACGCGGCCTGGCCAACGAGTCGCTGGCGTCGCTCCAACGAACCGGAGGCGGAGCGGCCGCCGTGGGGAGCGCAGGCCGTGATGGAGGTACCCGTCCATGAGACAAGAGTGTAGGGCTAGCTTCTGGACCCGATGCTTCGCGTGGTCGCTCCTCTCGATGACGGCGCTGACACCGCTCTCCGTTCTGGCAACCGAGGATATCGAGGTTTTCCTCCGGCTTCCCGAGTACGGCGTTGCCCTTTTCGGTGACGTAGAGGTGGGTGTCGACGTCTACCCCGCCGAAACCGAGATCGACCGCGTGGAATTCTACGTCGATGGGCTACTTGCCGCAGTGGTTCGCGAGACACCGTGGCAAACGACCGTCGACGTCGGGCAGGACAACAAAGCCCACGAATTCGTCGTCCAGGTGTACGAGGCCGGAGGCACCATCGCTTCCTCCACTGTGATGACACCGCGCATGAAAACGGACGAGGTGGTGGAAGTGAAGCTTCAACAGCTTTACGTCGCGGTTCACGATCGGGCAGGCCGGGTGCTCGACCTGAAGCGGGAGGATTTCAAGATCCTCGACAACCGCAAACAGCAGGAGCTGATCACCTTCGAGAGCGGTGACGTTCCCTTCAGCGCCGTCCTGCTGCTCGACGCAAGTCACAGCATGCGCGGTGGCCGCCTCGAAGTGGCTCTGGAAGGCGCCCGGTCGTTTCTCACCGGAATGAAAGAGCTCGATCAAGCCAAGCTGGTGCTGCACTCCGATCACCTGATCCAAGAAACGCCCTTCACATCGTTCGGATCGGTGCTCTCCGTGGGTCTAGCGGGAGCTCGGGCGGGTGGCGGTACGGCGCTCAACGATCATCTCTATCTCGCCCTCAAGCGCCTCGAGACCGTACAGGGACGACGGGTGGTGATCATCCTGAGCGACGGATTCGACGTGGAGAGTGTGCTGTCGATGGCTCAGGTCCGATGGGTCGTCCGCCAGTTGCAACCGGTGATCTACTGGATCCGTCTCGTGGAAGGCGAAGTCGACAGCAGCGACCCATCGCTCGGCGATCGAAGGTCGTTCTGGCGCGATCCCCGAGAACATCGATCGGAGATCCGCGAGCTGATCGACACGGTGGAAGAGAGCGGCGGGCGCATCGACGTGATCCGTAGCATCGACCAGGTCGAGACGTCGTTCCGCTGGATTCTGGAAGATCTGCGCAATCAATACGTCCTCGGTTATCTGCCGAACGCAGAGGCCGGCGACGACGGCCGCCACGAAGTCGATGTGTACGTGGATCGCCGCGGACTCGATGTCCGCACCCGCGGCAGCTACCTGGATTCGCCACGGTGGACCGGGGATCGTTGAGATGCTGGCTGCCCGCCAGCTCTTGATCCCCGCGGCTCTTCTGGTCGCCGGATACGCCGAAGCTTCGCGGGTGTCCGAGTCCGCTACGACCTTTGGGCCTGCGACAACGTCGGAGGCCCAGACCGGCGAGCCCGCCAACGCGACGTGGGACGATTCAGCCGGGCCGCTGGCCAGCAGCCTGGCCGCCGAGCTTCGAGGGCTCCGATTGCCTGGAGGCCTGGCCGAGCCCTTCGCGATCAACGAGGAGATGGTCCGCTGGGCGAGGGCGAGGGTTCCGGAAGTGGGTTCGGCAAAAAACCGACTGGAGCGCTTGCTGGAGATGCTGGAAGAGTCGAGAGAAACGGACTTCCAGTACTACGGCGGCCGCACTGACACGGTCCAGGAGACCTTCTCCACCGGCCACTACAACTGCCTGTCGTTCTCGGCGCTGTTCGTCGGCTTGGCCAGAGAGCTCGGTCTGCCGGCGGAGTTCCACGACGTACCTCGTGTTCTGCAGTACGAGCGCCGCGGCGCGCTGGTGATTCTCACCCGTCACATCACCGTCTCCTACGGACCGCCCCACGATCAGACGATTCTCGAATTCGATTTCGGACCGAGGCTCGACCATCGCCTCGCTCAGCCGATCGCCGACGTGCAGGCTCTGGCCCTCTTCTACTCCAACCGCGGAACCGAGTTGCTGCGTGAGGGTGCGCTCGACGACGCGGACGAGAAGCTCGCGCTGGCCGCGAAGATGGCGCCCGAGAGCAGCCAGGTGTGGGCCAACGTCGGCGTGGTACGCCGCTTCCGCGGCGATCTCGGCGGAGCGGAAGCGGCCTACCTGCACGCCCTCGATCTCGATCCACGGAGCACCCCGGCTCACCACAATCTCCTGGTGCTCTGGCGCTCCCAGGGACGCCATGACGCTACGGAAAAGCTCATGGAATTGCTCGATGTCCGCGGCGTACGGAATCCTATGACCTTCGTCATCCTCGGCGACATCGAAGTCAACGCGGGGCGACTGACCGAGGCAGGCCACTACTACGAGCGGGCACGGGATCTGGCACCCAAAGACGCAGAGGTCCTGGCCGCGTTGGGCGGCTGGTACTTCGATTTGGGCCAGACATCGCGCGCCAAGGGCTTGATGCGCACGGCGAACAAATTGGACTCGTCGAATCCGAGGGTGATGGAGCTCCGCGTGCGCTTCGACACCCACGAGTAGCTTCGGCCGAGGCGACGGATGGCCGGAGCGCGAGGAACGACGGACCGAATCCGGGGCCGAGCGGTCCGGTTTCTTGGATCTCAAAGATTCAATTCTCCGGATTTTGACGAAATACTATCCTAGGGGGACCTCGGAACTTCCTAGGAAACTCAGCGGATGTCGCCGATCTGCAAATCGGGCGCGATTATTGCTTTATAGATTAGGTACGAAGAGTTTCCAGGTCGGTACGTTTGGAGGCCGACCGTCAACGAACAACCAAGAAGGCGAAACATGAGGAAGATCAAGTTTTTCGCGATCGCGGCCCTTGCCTGCCTGCTGGTGGCACCTCCGCTGCTGGCCCAGGCAGACCTGACCGGTGAGCTCCGTGGCACGGTCAAGCTCGAGGACGGCGCAGTCGTCCCGGGCGTGCTCGTCACTGCGACGTCCCCCGCGGCTCTGGGTGCACGTACGACGACGACCGGTGAGACCGGTCAGTGGCTGCTCCGTAACCTGCCCCCGGGCGCCTACACCGTGACCTTCGAGCTCGAAGGCTTCGCGACGGTGCAGTCGGCGGCGAAGGTCGAGCTCGGTCAGGCCACTCCGGTGAACGTGACCATGGGTGTCGCGGCGGAGAAGGAGACCATCGTGGTCACCGGCGAGCTGCCGTCCGTGCTGGCCTCCTCCGAGGTGTCGACCACCTATGATTTCGAGGAGGTCAACAACCTGCCGATCAACCGGACGCCGGACGCCATCGCGGCGCTGGCCCCGGGCCTCACGACGAACACGCCGAACGGCGGACAGGTCACCATCTCCGGTGCGTTCGCATACGACAACGTGTTCCTGATCGACGGTGTGGACGCCAACGACAACCTCTTCGGCAGCACCAACCCGGTGTACGTCGAAGATGCCATCGCTGACATCCAGGTGCTGACTTCCGGCATCTCGGCCGAGTACGGCCGTTTCACCGGCGGTGTGATCAACGTCATCACCAAGTCTGGTGGTAACGAGTTCTCCGGCACCCTGCGCGCCGACCTCACCAACGAAGACTGGCGCGAGCTGACTCCCGTCGAGGAGGAGGACGATGCCGAGCTGCCCGATGACATTTCCGAGGTCTACTCGGGAACCATCGGCGGCTACGTCATGAAGGACACGCTGTGGTTCTTCGGCTCTGGCCGTGACGAAGAGAGCACCGGCGTGGAATCGCTGTCCGGCACCGGCCTGCAGTCTCCGCTCTCGACGACGGAAGAACGTTACTCCATCAAGGGTACGGTCAACATCGCCAACCGCCATCAGGTCCAAGGCACCTATACCGACCGCGACCAGACCGGGGTACGTCCGAGCTTCAGCTTCAGCGCCACGCCCGACACAAGCCGGACGCGCGTCGATCCTTCGGATCTGACGGTGGCCCGCTACAGCGGCGCCCTTTCCTCGTCGCTGTTCGCCGAGTTGCAATACTCCGAGAAGACCTTCCAGTTCAACAACACCCACGGCCTCGACGCGTCGGAAGTGGTCGGCTCTCAGTCCTGGATCGAGAACTCACCGTTCTTCGATTTCGCGGGCGACTTCGGCCGCCACTACAACGCGCCGTACTTCGATGGTAAGGATCCCGAGAACCGCGACAACGAGCAGCTGGCAGCCAGCCTGTCCGGCTTCTTCGAGGCCGGTAGTCTCGGCACCCACGACGTGAAGGTTGGATACGAGGACTTCTCGAGCTTCCGCACCGGCGGCAACTCGCAGTCCCCCACCGGCTGGGTGGTCAGTGCACAGGTGGTCCGCGATGCCAACGGCGACCCCGTCATCACCGCGGACAACGACGTGATCCCGGATTTCATCCCGGGTACCACGACTCGCCTCTACCATTGGCTCGCCGACCGTAGCGCCGAGATCGAGATCAACACCAAGAGCTTCTTCGTCAACGATCGCTGGCAGCTGAACGACAAGTGGTCGTTCAACGTCGGCTTCCGTTACGAGGACGTCTCGAGTCTGACCAACACCAACATCGTGACGGTCGACACCGATGCGATCGTGCCCCGCCTCGCGGCTTCGTACGACGTCCGCGGCGACGGCAAGTACCGCTTCGATCTGACCTACGCACAGTACGCGGGCAAGTACTCCGAGTCGCAGTTCGCCGAGAACACCGGCGTCGGCAACCCGGCCTCGCTGGTGTACGAATACGCAGGTCCGGCCGGCAGCGGCTACGACTTCGCGCCGGCCTACGATCTCAACAACTACACGATCCGCTCGGCGTCCGACGGCACGCAGAACGTCTTCGTGGCCGACAACATCAGCTCCCCGTTGGTGGACGAGATCACGCTCTCCGCCGGCATGGAGCTCGAGCGCGGTGGCTTCGTCAAGGCCATCTACACCAATCGCGAATACGGCGACTTCGTCGAGGACTTCGTGACGGTTGCCACGGGCAGTACGGAGGTCATCGTCGAGGGCGTTTCGGCGGGGACCTTCAGCAACGAGTTCTTCGAGAACAGCGATCTTTCGATTCGCGACTACGAGGCGCTGCAGTTGATCGGTCGCTACCGCGTCACCGACAACTGGACGCTCGATGGTCACTGGACCTACCAGATCGCCAACGAAGGCAACTTCGAGGGCGAGGGTATCAACACCCCGGGCATCTCCTCGGTCCTCGGCGACTACCCGGAGATCCGTATTCCGAGCCTCCACTACCCGACGGGCAACCTGAACGACTATCAGGAGCACAAGATCCGCGTGTGGTCCAACTACAACTTGGACTTCGGCCGGATCGGCAACCTGAACGTCGGTGTGCTCGCCAACTACGACTCGCCGCGGACCTCGTCGACCACGGACACGATCGCACTGACCGCAGAGCAGATCGCCATCCTCGATCCGCTCTACGTGGACAGTCCGGCTTCGCAGGACATCTTCTTCGGCGAACGCGGCAACATCGAGTGGGACTCGGTCTTCACCGTCGACCTGAGTCTGAACTATCAGATTCCGATCGTGAAGGACTTCGAGCTGTGGTTGAAGGCTGACGTCTTCAACATCTTCGACGAGTCCGCGCAGATCGACGGCGAGAATGGCGTTTCAGCGAATTTCGACGGTCCGCTCACGACCTTCGGACTTCCGACGACCTTCACCCCGGACGACGACTTCGGCCGCGCCACGAGCAACGCCCACTACAACGATCCGCGGGAATATCAGTTCACTGTCGGCTTCCGCTTCTGATCTGACGCTCAACGTCCGATCTTGATCGGAACTACGAGGGGCGGCTTCGGCCGCCCCTTTTTCGTACCTGGATCGTGCGGTCGCCCGCTGACCGTCGAGTAGACTGCTCGTCCCATGAGCCCTCCGCTCACTCCCCACTCTCAGACAACCTTGGCCTCCTGGCTCCACCTCCTGATACTCGCCCTGCTCATGGTGTTGTCGTCCGCCTGTGGCACGCCGGAGCCAGAGTCGACCCCAGACACGGCGGACTCCGCCGCAGATGCCGACGCGGCCGACTCGCGACCGGCCTGCGATTTCGACACGCCCGCGTTCCTCGAAGCAGAGACCTCGTCGGGCTTCGATTTCGTCCACTTCAACGGCATGACGGGCCGTTTCTTCTTCCACGAGATGGTGGGTGGTGGCGCAGCGCTGTTCGATGCCGATGGCGACGGAGATCTCGACATCTTCGTGACACAGGGCCGGCTACAGGGCGGCGATCTTGTCGGTCAGCAAATCGCGATGGAAGACGCCCTCGTCGCCCCGCAGCATCCTCTGCCGCTGACCGACCGGCTCTATCTCAACGAGACTCCGCCGGGATCGGATTCGAGGCTGCGCTTCCGCGACGCCACGGCCGACAGCGGGCTCGATGAGCCTGATCTCGCCGGGTATGGCATGGGCGTAGCGGCGGGTGACGTCAATGGGGACGGTCTCGCCGATCTCTACGTGACTCGTTTTCGCGCCAATCGCCTGTGGATCAGCCAGGGTGACGGTACCTTTCGCGACGCCACGGAAGAGGCGGGTGTGAGCGACCCGCGCTGGAGCGTCTCCGCCACCCTGTCTGACATCGACGGTGACGGCCGGCTCGACCTGTATGTGGGCAACTACGTCGAGTACTTTCTCGAAGCCCACAAGCAGTGCCGCTCCGATCGCGGCGCTCCCGACTACTGCGGTCCACACTCGTATCCGCCTGCCGTCGACAGCCTTTTCCTGAACGCCACGGACACCCCGAACCTGGTCCGTTTCCGCGACGTCTCCCGCAGCTCCGGCGTCGCCGCGGCGCCCGGGCCGACACTGGGGGTTGTGGCCGCAGAGCTCGATGGCGACGGCCGGGCCGATGTCTATCTGGCCAACGACGGTGCTGCCAATCAGCTGTGGCTGCAAGCTGGCACCGAACCGCTGACGATGCGCGACGGCGCACTGCTCGCCGGTCTGGCCTTCAATCAGGACGGCGTTCCCGAGGCCGGCATGGGTGTCGATGCTGCCGATCCAGACGATGATGGCGACCTAGATCTCTTTCTGTCCCATCTGACACTGGAGACCAACACCTTCTACTTCAACCTGGGTGGTGGTCAGTTCGACGACGCCACGCCGGGCGCCGGGCTCGGTGCGCCAAGCTTCGACGCCACCGGCTTCGGTACCGCCTACTTCGACCTCGAGAACGACGGCCGGCTCGACCTGGCGGTGGTGAACGGGGCCGTCAAGGTTCTGCCCGAGCTGGAGCGCGTGGGCGACCCCTACCCTTTGCACCAGACCAATCTCTTGTTCAGCAATCTAGGTCCGGGCCCGGATGGAGTTCCTCGCTTCGAGGAAGTCACGCACTGTGGAGGCTCCGCCTTCGAACGCTCCGAGGTCAGCCGCGGTTTGTCAGTGGGAGATATCGACAACGACGGCGACCACGATCTCCTGGTGGTGAACAACGCGGGCCCGGCGCGACTGCTGCGCAACGTGGCGGCCGACGGCAGCCACTGGATCGGTTTCCGTACGTTGGACGAACAAGGTCGCACCATACTCGGTGCGCGCGTCGAACTGCGATACGGCGACATCTCACGGTCGCGGACGTCGAGGACCGGTGGCGGCTACGCTTCGGCACACGATCCGAGAGTGCTGTTCGGCCTCGGGCACGGACAGGTCCAAGCCCAAGATCTCGACATTCGGGTCTCATGGCCTAGCGGCGGCGTGGAACGATTCGCGATACCGCAGCTCGATCGGTACGTCGACCTCCGACGTGGAGACGGTACGCCCGGCCAAGACGTGGGGACTCGATGACTCCGGCCCCACGCCGGTATCTCCATGTCCTCCTCAGATCGACGCTGATCGCGGCGCTGGCGATTTTCGGAGCTTGCTCCGAACGAGTTCCTACCTCGTCAGCCGCATTGGTCGAAGTACCGGAGCCCGTGCTCGACGCCGTGGAGCCCTCGGTTCGACAACAGATCCGTGAGGCTCAGCAGGCAGCCACCCAAGGCGGGGAGTCGGCGAGCGCTGCCGCAGCCTGGGGAACCCTCGCGAGCACCTATCACGCCTACGACTTTCTCGAGGCCGCCGGCGCCGCATATACGAACGCACGGCAGCTCGACCCCGAATCGTTTCGCTGGGCCTATCTCCAAGGCGTACTGCGGGAAGAGCTCGGCCAGAAAGAGAATGCCATCGCGGCTCTCGATGCGGCCCTCGGGATCCGGCCGGAGAATCTGACGGCGCGGGTTCGCCGGGCCTCGATCCGCCGCGATCTCGGCGATCTCGAGCGAGCTCGCGAAGAACTGGAGAGCGTTCTCTCCGAAACGGATGACGTGGCATTGGCCCACTATCTCCTGGGCCAGCTCGATGCCCACGCTGGCGAATGGCAACGAGCGGTCCAACGTTTCGAGCGCGTGCTGGAGATCCAGCCCCAAGCCTCCAGAGTGCGCTATCCCCTGTCGCGAGCCTATGCTCGCCTGGGCCGTGCGGACGCCGCGGAGGCGGAGGCGGAGCAGAGCGGCACTGTCGACGTCACGCTCACTGATCCCCTCCTGGCGGAGCTGAGCGAGCTGGAACGCGGTGCCGCTGCCTACGTCAGGAAAGGCGCCCAGCGTCAGATTGCAGGCGACTGGCGAGGCGCGGTCGCAGCCTACCGAACCGCCGTCGAGACCGACCCGCAGCACCTCGAAGCGCGCATGAGCCTCGGTGGTGCTCTGGTCGAGATCGGAGACTTCGAGGGCGCTGAGGAGCACTTGCGACGGGCGGTGGAGATCGAACCGTTACAGGCCCTGGCTTGGTACAACCTGGCTGGCGTCCTGCGCGCTCGAGAGCGCTTCGACGAGGCGATCGACGCCTACGATCGAGCCATCGAACGCAGTCCGGACGATGATCGATTCCAGCTCGCACGGGCGCGGACGCTACGCGATGGGGGAAGGGCCGCCGAAGCCCGAGCCGCCTACCAAGGCCTGGCCGCGAAGGGTGCCCTCGATGCCGAGTTCGATCTCGCGCGGCTCGACGCGCAGCAGGGCCGGCGACGGGATGCGATCGCCCGAACGGAAGCGCTGCTGGGCCGCGACCTCTCGACGAGCCAACGGCGGCTCGCCCATCTGCTCTTGGCGGATTGGCTTGCCCGAGGCGGAGCTACGGAGGCGGCACTCAGTCACTACGAAGCAGCGGCCGAGACCATTGGAGATCCTTCCGCCGAAGCAGATCTCGCGAGCCGCGCTCAACTCCTCGATGCACTTCTCGGGCGCGCCAATCTCCTCGGCACGCTCGGCCGCCTCCGCGAGGCGGCCGAGGCCTACGAAAAGGTCAATCGGCTCGACCCGTCGCGGCCCGAGGCTTGGCTCGGCGGCGCCACTGCCGCCGCCCTCTCCGGAGACTGGGCCGACGCGCGGCGGCGTCTGGAAACAGGTCTGGCGAGCTCCCAGCCGGAGCATCAAGTGGATCTGCGCCATACTCTCGCCAGGCTGCTGGCGACAGCGCCGGTGGCCGAGGTGCGGGACGGCGAGCTCGCCCTGCAACTGGCCCGCGCCGCCCTGGACGAGGGTGGGCCGGTGGACTACGCCGAGACGGTCGGCATGGCACTGGCAGAGCTCGGTCGATGGCAAGAGGCAATCGACTGGCAGCAACGGGTGATCCGACAACTCGAATCAGCCGGTGAGACCCAGCGGGCTGGCCAGGCTCGCGCGCTCCTGCAGCAGTACGGTCGCCGGTTGCCCGTGCGCCAGGGCGCCGGACCCTGACGGGACCCAGCCCAGGCCTGCGAGCACCACACTCTGCGTATTGGCCGGCTTGCCCGCGCCGCGATTCATCCCGCGGCGGCCGGTACCCGTCCCACGGCGGCCCGGGAGATCAAACGGTCGGTCTAGCATCTCGGCATGTGCAGATCAGAGTGGCTACGGTGCTGCCTCACGGCAGCGGTTCTTGTCGTGTGTTCGCCGAATATTGGCGCCGAGCAGAACAGCGATGCCTCCATCGATTCGACCCTTGCGATCGGGGCCCCGGCCGGTGGTCCCGAGGAGGTAGCCGCTGCCGCCGGACGCCAGGTACTTCCTCCGATTCGCTCCGCCCTCGGCGCTGGCGACTGGGATTCGGCTCGCCAGCAGATGCTGCAACTGGCGATCTTCGTCGGTCAGAGCCACGACCTGCGCGGTCTCGAAGCACTGAAGGAGATCCTCACCGAGGGTGAGCCTTCGACGCTCCTGGCGATGAGTCTTCTCCTCTTCGACGTGTCGCGCGAAGCACTCGGCTCCCGCCAGTTCCTGGTTTCGACCGTGACACGCCAGGCCGCCTTCGCCTGCTTGGATCGGCTCGAGTCGACACCCGGCGTGCCCACGGCGCTGGTGGCCGACGCCTATACCTTGATCGGCGCCCAGTTACAGTCCTCGGGTTCGTCGAGTGCCAGCGGCGATAGCTTTCGTAGGGCGGTGAAGCTCGATCCACAGCTCGGACCTGCTCGACTGGGGTTAGGAATCTACCTGGACCAGCTCGGCAACACCGCCGAAGCGGTCGACGTCTTCGGGCAACTGCCCCCGATCCAACCGCACCACGGCGAGGCCTCGCTGCGAAGAGCGGTGGCCCTGATACACCTCGATCGCGAACGGCCCGCCCAGCGCGCGCTCGAAGCGTTGGTGGATCCCAATGCCGCGTCACCTCCCGAGCCCTGGGTTCAATCGGTCGCGTACCAGGAGCTGGCCATGATGCGCCTCCGAGATGAGGGACCGAGAGCCGCGCTGGACGTATTGGAGACATCCGTCCAACGACTCCCCGACGATCAACGCCTCCGTCTCCTGCTGGCCTTCGTACACAGCACCCTCGGCCGGCGAGCGGCCGCGGCTTCGGTCCTGGACGCAGTGGAAACGCGGCCCGATCAAGTCGGCGAGCTGTCGCCGCGGCGCAGGCTTGCCGAATGGCACTTGGAGGTTCCCACCGGTCTGGCAGAACGGTTGAGAGAGCACGCCGAGGCGTCGATCGCTACCGGGACGCTGACACCATGAAGCAGGCATCGAGTCACCCGACGGCTGCCGTGGCGACCTGTGTGGCCGTGATCTCGATCCTCTCCTCCCAGGTCTCGGGGGGACACCTGGAAGCCCAAGACGATCCGCCACTCGAGGTGACCCTACGCCTGCCGCAACTCGGTGTGGCACTGTTCGGCGAAGTCGAGCTGACCGCCGAGATCTATCCCCCGGACACCGACGTCGAACGCGTCGAGTTCTTCGTCGATGGCCGCAGGCGGGCCACCGTTCGCCAACCACCCTGGTCCGCCACGGTCGACGTCGGCCAACAGAACGTGGCCCACGAATTCGTAGTGCACGTTTACGACGCTACGGGCCACAGGACATCGTCTTCCGCAGATAGCCCTTCCATCCAGATCGACGACGTGCTCGACGTGCGTCTACAGCAGCTATACGTCGCGGTCGAGAATCGGGCCAGGCGACGCGTTCTCGATCTCGAACGCGGTGAGTTCAAGATCTTCGACAACGGCAAGCGCCAGAAGATCTCTACCTTCGAAAGGGGCGACGTCCCGCTGAGCGCCGTCTTGCTCCTCGACGCCAGCTCCAGCATGAGCGGCGGCCGCCTGGACGTCGCGGTCGGAGGAGCGCGTGCCTTCGTCGAAGGAATGCGCGAGCTCGACCAGGCGAAGGTCATCCTGCACTCCGACCGTCTGGTCCGCGAAACACCCTTTACGTCTACATCCACCGATCTGGAGGAGACACTGATGGATGTGGAGACGGGTGGTGGTACCGCGCTGAACGATCACCTGTTTCTCGCTCTGGCGCGCTTGGAGAGGGTTCAAGGACGCAGAGTGGTCGTGATCCTCAGCGACGGTATCGATGTCGAAAGCGCCTTGCCGATCCGCTACGTCAGCTGGATCGCACACCAGCTACAGCCCGTCATCTACTGGATTCGGTTGGTGAACTCCGACGTTCCGGCTTGGGAGGAGAACCCGCCGTTCGGCGAACACCACTCCTACTGGCGCGGCTATGAGCAACACCAGCAGGAGATCGACGACTTGGTCCAGATGGTCGAAGAGAGTGGCGGATTCATCCATGCCATCCGCTCCATCGACGAGGTGGACCGGTCGTTCCGCTGGATCTTGGCAGACCTGCGCAATCAGTACGTGCTCGGCTACCTGCCAGATGCCACAGCGGGCGCCGGTGGCAAGCACGAGGTCGAGGTCCGGGTGGCAGAGCGCGGTCTCAGAGTCCGCACCCGCGGCAGCTACCTGACATCTCCGCCCTGGCCCTTCTGAGTTCTGAAGAACGACAGTCTAGACGCGCTCATCCCAGACCCTGTCCGAACGGCCCGAAGTCCGGGCAGACCTCGACACCGTGGATCGGACACCCGCGATGTGGCGCAACCATGACGATTCTCGTGTTTTCGGCGTACGGGATGCGTGACAATATCGGCCGTCCGGAGCCCGCTCTCCGCCAACACCGACCTGTCTTCAACTCGCCAGGGGCCAACTGAATCCATGACACTGCAGAACATCCAAGTGGACGGACGTCATTTCCTCGGTGCAGATCGCAGCCGTGAATCACAAGGCGACGGATTTCGCGCCGTCGCGCCAGCCTCGGGGGATCCTCTCGATCCTACGTTTGCCGACGCCACGGCTGCCGAGGTCGATCGCGCGGTCGCTCAGGCGGTCGATGCGTTCCCCACGTTCGAGGCGGCGGGCCGTGAAGCTCGGGCGAAACTGCTCGAGACGATCGCAGACCATCTCGAAGACCTCGGAGATTCGCTCCTCGACCGTGCAGCGGCCGAGACCGCGCTGCCCAAGGCACCGCGCCTTCAGGGCGAGCGAGGGCGTACCACCGGGCAGCTGAAGCTGTTCGCCGACGTGCTGCGAAAGGGCTCCTATCTCGGCGCTCGTATCGACCACGCCGATCCGGATAGGACCCCCATCCCGAAACCCGACGTGCGCCGCATGTTGGTCCCACTCGGCCCGGTCGCAATCTTCGGCGCATCGAACTTCCCTCTCGCTTTCTCCGTTGCCGGCGGCGATACGGCATCGGCTCTGGCAGCCGGATGCCCGGTGGTCGCCAAGGGTCATCCTGGCCATCCGGGTACGTCCGAGCTGGTGGCGGCCGCCATAGCCGACGCACTGCGTGTCACGGGCTTGCCTGCCGGAGCGTTCTCACTGGTCCAGGGTGCAGGCTACGAAGTGGGCCAGGCGCTGGTGCAGCATCCCGGCATCCGTGCCGTCGGCTTCACCGGCTCCCTGCGGGGCGGCCGCGCTCTGTTCGATGCAGCGTCCCGCCGCCCCGTGCCGATCCCGGTCTACGCCGAGATGGGATCCACCAATCCGATGTTCCTGCTGCCGGGAGCGCTCTCCGGAAACGCTGACTCCGTCGCCGAGGGCTTGGCCGGTTCGGTCTGCCTCGGAGTGGGGCAATTCTGTACCAATCCCGGCCTCGTTTTCGTGATCGAAGGGGAGGACGCCGACGCCCTCGTCGCGGCGGCCGCAGAGCGCTTGGCCGCGTCACCCGCCGGCACGATGCTGCACGAGGGCATCCGCAACGCTTACGAGCAAGGCGTCGACCGGCTGGCCGGGATCGACGGAGTCGAGCTGGCGGCTCGTGGCGAAGATGGTGGCGGCGGAACGTGCGCAGCACGGCCGGCCCTGCTCACCGCCTCGTCGCAGGCATTCCTCGATCACGCGGAGCTACACGAAGAGGTCTTCGGTCCCGCAACGCTGGTCGTCCGCTGCCCTGACGGGGCCGGCTTGTTGGCCTGTGCGAAGGCCCTCCAAGGCCAGCTCACCACCGGCGTCCACGGCACTGATGACGACCTGGCATCTCACGCCGAGCTGCTCCAGGTACTGCAACAGAAAGCTGGCCGGGTCCTCTTCGGCGGCTATCCCACGGGTGTCGAAGTGAACCACGCGATGCAGCACGGTGGTCCCTACCCGGCTACCACGGACACCCGCTCCACCTCTGTAGGCACCGCCGCGATCGACCGGTTCCTGCGGCCCGTGGCATGGCAGAACGCGCCCCAGAATGTTCTCCCCGAGGAGCTCCGGGACGGCAACCCCGCCGGTATTCCGAGACTGGTGGACGGAGTCCTGGAAACGGCGTAGATACGCCTCGACCGAAATCGACCGACGAGGGTCAGGTCTTGATCCTGGCCCGGTACCAACAGCTTTGCCCCGCGGTCTCCGAAACGTTGACCCCCAGGGTGTCGACGCCCTGGAGGTCCACGGTATCGACGAGATCGCGCCAGAGAAGTAACGCCATCTCCTCGATGGAGGTGTTGACCAGCGGTAGCTCCAACACGTCGGCCGACGGCAACACGTAGCGCCGCTCGCGGTAACGGATCTCGACTTCGTCGTTCTCCGTGCGAAGTGCGACATGAGGACTGCGCGTGGGTACGAGCGTCCGCTCGTCGAAGTAGGCGCAGGCTGCACGCACGGCTCTCTTCACGTCGACAAAGCTGGCGAGCAGACCCTCGGAGTCGAGCTTCTCGCCTTGGAGCTCTACCGACACGTGATAGTTGTGACCATGGAGCAACTCGGCATCGTCCGGACCAAAGATAGTGAAGTGGGCGCAGGAGAACTTGAAATCCTCCTTCTCCAGGACGAGCGTGAAGACTCCGCCCGGCTGGATGCCGCCTTCGATGTCCGTGCTTCTTGTCATCACTCGTTGGCAATAGCCTTCGGGATCTCGTCAGCTACCGTGGGTTCTTCCGCCCGCGAGGGCGTTTCGGATTCGTCCAGCCAAGACATCTATTGCGATTCTCCCAACTTGCGGTTCAGTTGTACCACCTGCTCCATGTGCCCGGTCTGCGGAAACATGTCCAGAAGCGTCAGGCTCTCGATCTCGTAGCCCAGTAGCAGCCGCTTGAGGTCCCGCGCCAGAGTCGATGCGTTGCACGAGACATAGGTGATCCGTCGCGGCGCCCGTTCCAACAACACGTCGCGTACTCGCCGCGCCAGGCCGGTACGTGGTGGGTCGACGACGACACGAGCGGCACCGGCAGGAAGCTCGTCGATCCAGTGTTCGACGGTCACCGATTCCGTTCGCGCCTCGCCGGCCCCGCAGGCCTTGAGATTCTTGCGCAGATAGCGCACCGCCGTGCGATCCGACTCCACGGCGGTTAGCTTCCCGTAGCGGCGAGCCAACGGCAGCGCGAAGAGTCCGACGCCGGCATAGAGATCGAAGACCTCACCCTCGGGATCGGCAAAGTCTCCCAGCGCCACTTCCACCAGCTTCGGAGTCAGCAGCAGGTGACTCTGGAAGAAGCAACGTGGATCGAACAGATATTCGAAGGTGCCCTCAGGTGTCTCGACGGTCCTGGTCAGCTCACCGTGAGGTAGCGCAGGTACCGGTGGCGCCGAGTGCACCACGCCGCCATCCCCTACCGCTAGGTCAATCCGGGAATGGGGATCGTCGACCAAGAGTCTGGGCAGGCGCGGTAGAAGGCGTTCCAGATCACCGACCAGAACCGGACACGAATCCACGGGCACGAGATCGTTGGACCCACGGGCGAAATAGCCCACGGTACGTCCACGCTCATGAGTTCCCAGGTGCAGCTGGGTACGCATCCGATAGCCGAAGGCGTTGCTCGAGACGACTTTGAGATTGGGCGGCCTCTCCACGCCACCCAACCGTCGTAACGTCTCCACCACCGCCTGCGCCTTGAGGCGAAGCTGGGTCGGCTCATCGAGGTGCTGCAGATCGCACCCCCCACAGCGCTCGAAATATGAGCACGGCGGTTCACGACGTCCGTCGCCAGGCTCGAGCAACTCCACGAGCTCACCGCGAGCGTATCCAGGCCGCCGCTCCGTGAGGCGCACCCGAACTCGGTCGCCAGGCGCCGTGCGGGGTACGAAGACCGGGATACCGTCCAGCCGACCCATGCCGTCGCCGCCAAAGACCAGCTGGTCGATCTTCAGCTCGATCTCATCGATCTCCGACAGCCGGAGGATCGTCTCGACCTCCTCCTTCGAGGCCACCGGCTTCGGCTTCTTCCACCGCTCGAAACCACGCCCCGACGGCATTCGCCGACCTCGGCGTACTTCGCCGCGGCCTCCGGACTGCCGACCGCTGCGACCTCCACGGCTGGACCGTCCGCGCCCACCCCGGCCGCTATCTTCCGGCATCAGATCTCGTGGTAAACCCAGCGCCGGATCGGGGAAATGCGCTCGCGCACCTTGTCCCAGTCCTTCTCGATGCGCCACAACGCGGCTGCCACCGAGGAGATCAAAGAATTTCCATCCTGCGGCGTGAAGCAGAAGCCGTAGAGCTCGCGTCCTCGGCGAACGTGGAGGGTCGGTGTCACCACCACCGTCTGCGACAGGATGCGACCGTAGTAGCCGTGGTCACGCCCAAAACTGAAGATCAAATTGGCGTTCTTCTTCTCCGTCAATGCCACTCGAGGATTCGACTGCAAGCGCTGGTTGACCTCGTCGAGAGTGACGTCGCGGTTGAGTTGCAAGTTGAACCAGATGGAGTGCATGTACTGGGTATTCAGCTTGACCGCGCTAGAGAAGAGATTGAAGTCGAGGCCCAGCGTGCTGAAGACCCGGTTGGCATCCTTGGCGTGGTGGGTTCCGAAGTCCTCGTCGCCGTGCTTGCCCACCTCCGGAGCCGGAATGAACGAGTTGGTCTGCGTGATGTCGTTTGCACGGCGCATGCAAACGAAGTTACCTCGTTCGAGGTTGTACGAGCCGTCATCCTCGTGGGTCAACGTCTTCACCAACGTTGTGATGTTGTGCGTATTGCACGAGACGATCTGGATGAATCGGTCCTCTTCGGGCTCCAGCGATTCTTCGTTGATCCCACGCGCATAGGGCTTGCCGAAACCCTCCTCCGAACCCTGCGCCAGAAAACCCTGGGCGTTCGTGAGCTTGGAGTAGTGCTCGTCCTTCATCTTGTTGCCGACGGGCGTGCAATCGATGATGACCGTAGCGCGCTCCAATGCTTCCTGAGCGTTGTAGGACACCCGGTGGCCGAGAGCCTCGAAATCACTCACCCGCTCGTCGTCGGTGGCCAGCTTGGCCCCCCGCGACATCAAATGCTCGATGCGCGCTCGCTCGTAGGTCAGAGGCGTGCGCTTGTGGAACGTGACTTCGTCGATGCCAAATTTGTCAGCGAAGTCGGTGAACAGACCGATGAGCGGCTCACCGATCGTTCCGGTGCCGACGACGTGGATGATCTTCTTGCCGGTAGACATACGAAACCTCCGAGGTACGGAAACGGCTCGACCGCCATCTCCGCAAACGGGTAGTAGTCGGGTAGGGCAGGGGCTGCGGGCCCGGGTTCAGAACGCTGCCGGGGCGGCCGCCGGGGAGGCGCGGACCGCAGGAACGGGATGGGATGCCGCCGCGGAGACATCGAGGCTAGCACGACCGGCTGAGCAGAGGGTCCCGACCGAGGAATTCGTCCGGCTAGGGAGAAAGACTTCGAGAAAGCACGCGACCACTCCTGGCGGAAGCAACACCGCCTGACCGACCAAAGACCGCCCAGATCAAGCGTGCCAGTCTGTGTGGGCCTCCTTGTTGTCCACGAGCCAACCCCACACCATCTCGCGATACGTCCGGTTCTGCAGACCCCGTTCCTCGTAGAACGGCCGCAGCTTCCGGTTCAACTTCGTCAGGTTGTAGAACGGCACACGCTGGTAGTAATGATGCTCGATGTGGAAGTTGGACCACAGGAAGAGGAAATGCCAGATCGGGTTGCCGTGCACCAAGGTGGTCCACTTGGCTGGATCCGTCGGGTCGATATCGTAGTGCTGTCCGAGACGGTTCAGGACGAAGACCGGTGGGAACACGAAGAAGACAGGGATCACCCACACCCGCAACAGCACCCAGCCGCCAGCGAAGTACAGGATGGAGCCTGCCAGCGCCAGGTGGAGAGCCAGGTTGAGCAAGCGCTCTCTGGCGATCGTCTTCTGCACTTGCAGCGGATAGGTCTTCGCCTCTTCGCGCGATGCCCGCATGTAGATGACGAAGAGAGCCGGCGTGGCGTAGAGCAGCTTGACGAGCCGGCTGTTCTTCTTCGGTGAGAGGTGGGCTCGCTTCGGATCGTCGTGATCGTGGCCCAGCTCGTTGTGATGGTCGAGGTGCCAACGCTCGAACTGGGAGAAGGCGATACCGGTGGGAAAGGCGTAGAGGCGTCCGAGGAGTCTCTCCCAGAACGGCCGTTTCTTCTCGAAGATGCATTGGTGCACCGCTTCGTGCACCAGGATCAAGAAGCCTAGAATGTTGAAGCCCTGAACGATGGCGGCGATGGGCCAGAGCCAAACGTACTGGCTTTGCCACAAGGCCCAACCGCAGGCCATCACCAGCGCCAGGTGACGGCCGACAACGAGGAAGTGCTTCCATGCCGCGGCGCGGTGGAGATCCCGCAACTCCTCCCGCGGCAGAGCCGTTCCCAGCTCGCGCTTCAAGTCACCGATGTGGTTCCAGTAGTAGCGGTGTTTCTGCACGCTGCCCGCTGCAGGAGCCGGGGCGCGCTGGACATCTGGTTCGGTGGCTTCGGCAATGAAGGACATGACGATTCCGGATGGATGGTTCAGGCGGAGACGAGGGTCGTTGGGGGGCATGGCTGCCGCTCAGGGGCCTCGGAGTGTACCTCTTCGACCCTAGCCGGTCCGTCGGCCGAGCGGCGCCACCCCGCGGGGAGGTCCCTGCTGGTTTCGCAGTTGGGGATGCATGGATTCAGTTGCTGGGAAAAACCTCAGCAGGGACGAGAAACCCACTCTCCGGTCTAGAAACAAAGGTCAAGGCCCGAGAAGCGGCCGACGCACGATGGATGAGGATCTGTAGGTGGTCCGGGAGCTCGAGGATCCGATACAGCACTCCGACGAGGACCTGTGGAGCTGTTTCGAGGAGAGGCGATGCGGGCCTGTGGCCGCGTCGATCCGAAAGGAGCGGATGGGAATTGTCAAACGTGCACTAATATGGAGAGGACGATTCGACTGATGACGACTTAGAAGGGCGAACATGAAGAGTCAGGAGCTCGGTGGACTTTCTTCCTGGATTCTCTGGGGCTTGGGGCAACTGGTGGCGTCTACGCTCCTCGCACAGAGTTTCGGCAGCGCCGAGTTCGATGCCAGGACCGCGATCCTGCTGACACCGACCTTTCATGCGAGCCCGGTCACCTGGTCACTCCATGAGGACGGCCGAGTCTATTTCGAAGCGATTCGAGTCGCATCTGACGAGAACGGTCTGCACATCACAGGGGGCGCGGGTGGCTCACAGGCCATTTTCGAGGGCGGTGATCCCGCTCCCGATCTTCCCGGGCTCCAGATGTTCGGTCCTTCGGAGTGGGTCGCCGTTGACGACGGCTATGCGTTCGCCGTTCGTTTGGAAGGACCTGGCGTGAACCCCGACAACGACATAGCACTCTACGCTGGGACGCTCGCCTCCGGACCCAGGTTGATTTTCCGCGAGGGCGATGAAGTTCCACTACTGCCCGGCAGCTTCTTTGATTTCGGAGCCACCCTCCTCCGGGTGAATCACTCGGGGACGGTGTTCTTTCAGGTTCAATTGGAGAGCGGTCCGGCGAGCACCGCCTGGATGGTCGACTCGGGCGGGGACCTCACGCTGGTGGCGACCGGGAGCTCGACTGCGGTGCGGAGCGCCGCTTTGGCTTCTCGAGGCGCCCTCGCCCTGGTCGGATTCTTCGACGGCGCGTGGCGCGTCTGGGCCGGAGAGCCGGGAAGTCTCGCGACCCAAATCTCGGAGGGTGACGCGGCCCCGGGTACCGTTGCAGCCATCTCTGAGCTCGAGACCGTCTCCTTCTCTGGCCCGGGGAGAATGGCTGTTGCGGCGGCTCTGACGAATGGCAACGACGCGTTGTTCAGCGATGTGGGCGGATCACCGCGGCTTGTGGAAGAGAGTGCGCTGTTGCTCTCGGACATGACGTCCGACACCATCGGCCGCCTGGCTTTCAAACGGGGCACAGGGCCTGGCGAGGCGGTTCTTTCGGAGCAAGGCGGCGTCGAGCCGAGCGTGCTGGCCGCCGTCGGCGACCCGGCCCCAGGGCTGGATCCCGAAGTCGAGTACTTCTCGTTCAACGGCACACCGATCGCCAACCGGTTCCGCCAGGTGGCGTACGCCGCTACCTTGGCCGGGACCGGAGTCGGCGCGGGCAACGATTTCAGTCTATGGATCTACGATCCCTTCTTCGGAGACGTCGTCGTGGCCAGGGAGGGCAGCACGATTCAAATCGCGCCGGCGGATACGCGAAGTCTCGAGAGCATCGTCTCAGGCTTCTCTTTCGTCGGTGGATCGAACCTCCAAGACGGAGTCCCCAAGAGTTTCAACCAGCGGGGCGAAGTTGCCTTCCTCGCCAATTTCACAGATGGCGACACGGCGATCCTGGTGGCACAACGGCAGTCGCCCGACGTCACCGTGTTCACCGACGGATTCGAGTCGGGAAATCTCGCCAACTGGTCGAGTCAAGTTCCCTAGTAGCCCGATCGAGATCTGGCGGACAGCTGATCATTCCCTGGATTCAGCCACCGGGCACGAATTTGTAGCCTTGACCATGCACTGTCACGATATGGCGCGGGTGAGAGGGCTTCTCTTCGATCTTCTGACGCAAGGAGGAAACGTGAACGTCGACTGTTCGGGTGACGGGCGTCGCCTCGTAGCCCCAGACCTCATCGAGGAGTAAATCGCGGGGTAAGACACGGTCTGGATGGTCGACGAGATAGCGCAACAGCCGCCATTCGAGAGCCGAAAGCTCCAGCTCCTCCCCACCCCGGGTGACCACTGCCCCGTCGAAATCCACCCGTACGTCACCAAAGGCGGCCTGTCCGTCCGGCCCCGGCTTCGCGGAGACGGGTCGGCGCCGGTACAGGGCTTCGAGCCTGGCCAGGAGCTCCAACATGTCGAAGGGCTTGGGCAGGTAGTCGTCGGCACCCAACTTCAGACCCACGACGCGGTCGGTCACATCCCCTCGCGCAGTGAGCATCAGGACCGGGGTCTCGACACCCCGGCCGCGCAAGTCGCGACACACGTCGAGCCCGTTCTTTCCCGGCAGGTTGAGGTCCAAGATGATGACGTCGAAGCTTCCCTCGGCTGCCTTCTCTTCGCCGGTGGCGCCATCCGCTGCCGCCACGACGTCGTAGCCTTCCGACTCCAGGCGGTCCCTCAGCGTCAGTACCAGGCTCGGCTCGTCTTCGATGATCAAGATTCTCTTCATCTCGGATCTGCGCGATCGGCGGCGGCCGGATGGGCGGCGGGCAAGGCCAGCGTGAAGGTCGTGTGCTCGTCGTCCTGGTCGAGGCGTACCGACCCACCGAGGGCTTCGGCAACCTGCCGCACCAAGGACAGGCCGAGGCCGCTACCCGGCACGTTGCTCGCCGCCAAGCCAAGACCCCGGACGAAGGGCTCGAAAATTCGCTTCCGGTCGGCCGGATCGATACCCGGACCGCGGTCTCGTACACGGAACAATACCTCGCCGTCGGCTGCCCCGATCTGGACACCGACCCAAGCCTCGGCCGGCGCTTCTGGCCGGCCGTGAAGCGCAGCGTTCTGGATCAGGTTGCGCAGCGCTCGGCCCAGCGACTCGGCATCGGCTCGGACCTTCGGCAGGCTGTTCGCATGGCTGACTTCGACCTCGACGGCCCATTCTTCGAGAATCGGTGACAGCTCCCCGACTGCTCTTCTGGCTGCCTGGATCGGATCGAGGGTCTCGATCTGCAAGTTGGTTCCGCCGGATACTCCGGGCGACCGCCCGGCGAAGGCGAGAATCTGTTCGACTGCCTCCTCCAGCCGCCTCCCCTCTCGATCGACCAACTCACCGTACGTCTTCACTCGCTCCGGCCCCACCACGCCGTCGGCAAGATTCTGCCCGGCCGAGCGCAATGCGGCGACTGGCGTGCGCAGCTCGTGGGTCACGCCGGCGACGAATTCCATCTGCCGTCGAGCCAGAGCTTGCGCTCGCCAGGCACCCTGCGCCAGCAAGACGATACTGCCGGCCAAGACCAACAGGATGACCAAGCCCAGGACCAAGTTGCGATGCCGTGCCGAGGCTACAGCTCGGTCGAGACTGCCCGCAGGATGGAGCACTTCCAGCATCCACTGGCCACGATCGATGCCTGACGCGACGGCCAACACGTCCTGCAGCGGCGGATGGCGATCACGCTTTCGGAAATGGCCCAGCCCGCGCTCGCCGCGCGGCCGGAGCGGCCCGAAGAGCTCCGACCGAGCGACTGCAGCACCGCGGTCACCGGGAGCGTTGGAGGACCACACGATCTGTCGATCGGATCCCAGGACCCGGAGTCCGAGCTCGGGCTCCGCGGAGAAATGGCGCTGGGCCAGCTCCGGCAGGATCTTCCCCAGGATCACACCGGAGTCGAGGCGAAACACCCACACGATCGGCCCCTCGCCCTCCGCCGGTACGAGCCACGGGCGCCAGCGACGTCTCCGTGGGTGGGGATCGTCTGGATTCCGAACGCCACGATGTCCATGGCGGAGGCCGCGCGGGCGGGCGAAGACAATGGCCGGGATCTCGGCCGCGAGGACCCGCGGAGGTTCCAAGACAGGATCGGTATCTGAACGAGTCGCTTCGACGGCGACACGTTCTGCAAGACGGATCGCGAGTTGCTCGACCTCCTCGGGCGCTGGAACCGTGCCTGTCGTCTCCCCCGACGTGACGAGCCGTACGACCGGTCCAGGATCCGATATCTGAATCTGCCAGACATCCTGTGCCAGGTCGGGCCAGGCGGCCCGTTCACGCCAGCGCCCCACGGCCGCCAAGACCTCGGCCTCCTCCGGTCCTCGAAACAGGACCGGTATCACCTCGATCAGCAGATCTGCGAGCTCGCGGTTGAAATCGGCCGCGAAACGTGACGACGCCGCCTGAAGGCTTGCCGACGTCCGCTGCAGATCGGCTTCACTGGCTCGCCCCAGCCAGTGGTGTTGCATAGCCGCGAGCACGGCCAGGAGCAGGAGAAGCAACGCCGTGAGCAGGACTGGCGTCCATTCACGCCGCCTGGAAGCCAGCGGGCGAGTCCTCTCGGAGGCCGATGGGTCGGGCTGCGCCATGGCCGTCAGTATAGGAGCAAGGCTCGGACGAAACGACCAGAAATCCCTCAGGATCAAGCGCTTTTACATCTCTGATGTTCTTCTTGCAGGGCCTTGAAGACTCTTACGCCCACCCCTCCTACTCTGATCATCGCCCTATGGCGGACGCTCCTGAACACCGACCATCGACGACCAACCTTCTACTGGAGAATGGCATGAGACCGACATCAACGACTCACCCACATGGCTCTCGCGGACACGGGCTCCATCGCGGGCTGTTCCTCTCGATCGCACTTCTCGTCGGCACTTCGCTGACCGTTGTCGCGCAAGCACAACCCCACGGCGGATTCGGACATCACGGCAAGGGAGGCCACGGTCCGGGCTCGATGCTCTTCGGCGCCGACGAGAACGGCGACGGCACCGTGAACCTCGACGAGCTGCAGTCGTTTCTCGCCATCGTCGATGCCGATGCCGATGGCGTCTTGTCCGAGGAGGAGATGATCGCATTTCGGGATGCGCGCGCCGCGGACGCGGGCTATCAACGCCGGGAAGCCGGTCGTCACCGCGATCGGATGCGATCCCATGTCCTTCAACGGCTCGACGAAAACGGCGATGGTCTGCTGCAAACCGGCGAAGTGGAGTCCCACTTCCATGAGCTCGATGTCGACGGTGACGGCAGCCTGAACAGCGACGAGCTGCCCCGGCACGCCCGTAGCTCGCACCGACGGCATCAGATGGCGATCGGTATGGCGCTGCGAGCGGCGGACACCGATGAGGACCGCAACATCACGACCTCGGAGTGGACGGCTTTCCTGGCCACTGTCGACGAAGACGGGGACGGCCGTTTGAGCTTCGAGGAGGTTCGTCGCCAGACCGACTCAGACTTCGAGGCGCCGGGCGTGTCTCTCGACCAAGCCAACGAGATCTTCGATCGACTCGACGCCGACGGCGACGGCACGGTCAGCGAAGATGAGCTACCACATCGCAGGCAACGGCGGCGCGGCCCGCGGGGCGGCGGCATCTGAGGCCACCGGGGGAGGGCTTCCATGCCCTCCCCGTTCGCGGCGTTCCAGCTGTCGGTCTCTCAGAAAGCTCGCTCAGACGACTCAGACTGCGCGACTCAGCACCCGCGCGAATGCCGTCGATGCGAGTGGATCCGGAGGTCACGAACGCTCTCCCGGCCCAGAGTTCCCAGCGCTCCTTGCGGAAGCGGAATCAGACGGAGATGCAGGCTGGTCGGCCTAGAACCAAGAGGCGCATGACCGTCTTGGTCAACGCCCCGTTTCCATGTCCGATTCCCAGGTCGCACCGTCGGTGGTCTCGAGGTCCGGTACGACCGGCGACGGAATCCCGGTCCGGACGACCCACGAGCGAGGCAACATCCCTCGAAGCCAGTCGCCGTCGTCTTCCGGATGGAAAAACCCGAGGCCGATGGGCAGGCCGTGACGACGCAACATCACGTAGCCGTGGCCCGTCATCGACGCGGCTCTCCCCCGATCGACTCGAATCTCGTGCCGGTGCAGCAGCATGGCGGTCTCGCCGTCTGAAGCATCGAAAACATTGCGCACGGCGTCGTGGCCGAATTTCACTGCAGCCAACGTGGTGAGCCTCGGAAACCGCATGTTGACGTAGAAGAACGGTATTCCAACCGTGTGATGAGGAGGCCGATCCGGAATGCGCAGGCCGCGGTCGACGATCCAAAGGTTCTGCTTGTTCGGCTGGAACACGACGTACGGCTCGAAGACGCGCCGCGGAATCCCGAATCGCTCTTCTACGAGCTCGAAATACGGAATACCGTCCACGGGTTGGACGGCGTCCTCGACCGCGATCAGCACTCCGGTCATCTCGGATCCTCCGGAAATGTGCCTGCGGTCTTCTCCAGCACGGCAACGAAGAAGCCTCCGGAATCGTTCAGGTGCGGGTACGCCCGTAACGTCTTTCCGAGCTCGGGCCGAAAGCTCTGGCCGCGCCATTCGGTCAGACCTGGTGCACCGACGAATCCATCGAGACGAGCCGGCAGCAGTCGCACCTCGTCGGCGTACTCGCGAAGGACGGCGTCGACCACTTCCTCGTTCTCCTCCGGTGCATAGGTGCAGGTGGAGTAGACGATGCGGCCGTCGGGTCGGCAGCGCTGCACGGCCTTGCGCAGAATCGCCAGCTGCACACCGCTCCAGCGATCGGATTTCTGTCCCTCTTCCCGCCAGATGAGATCGGGGTTCTTCCTCGAAGTACCCTCGCAAGTACACGGCACGTCGGCCAGCACACGATCGAACTCGCCGATCTCCGCCGGCAGATTGCTACCGTTCCACTCGCTCAGCGCCACGTTGGTCAGGCCCAGTCGCTCGAGGTTGCGCACGACCATGCCGAGGCGGTGGCGGTTGATGTCGTTGGCGAGGATCGACCCCGTCCCGGCCATGTGTATTGCGGCCTGGATGGTCTTGTTGCCCGGCGCGCTGCACAGATCGAGAACGCGTTCGCCCGGCTGGGGATCGAGGAACGCCACCGGCATCATCGAAACCTCTTCCTGGATGTGAAAGACGCCGGTGGCGTAGGCCAAGGTCTTTCCGGGCCGGGTGCCGTAGGCGGTGCGGAACCCGTTCGGATACCAAGATAGCGACTCGGTCTCGATGCCTTCGGCGGCGAGGATCGCGCGAACCCGTTGCGAGGACACCCGGAGCGTGTTCGCCCAGGCCGTGGCCGGCAGCGGCGCCTGACTGGCATCGAGAAACGACTGCCAATCGGGAATGATCTCGCGATAGCGTTCGAGTCGGCCCAGGTCCATGGCACAGAGAGTCTATCGACAGATTCCACGGGACCCGCATAGGATGAACCGGTGGACGAGTCTTCGGAGCTCAGCAGACGCACTACGATTCCGAACGTCGCTCGCCGGAGCAGCGATCCCTGGCTGCCGGCCCTGAGCTTCGCGACGCTGGGGCTGGTGGCCCTGGTGATCGCCGCATCGCTCCATGCGGCGGCCTTTCTCGACGCCGCCAACCCTGGGTTCCGCTTCGGCTCCCTATCGGGCCGCGTCGTCTGGCATTCCGATGCCTGGCAGGCACTGGAACCCGGCGATGCATTGGTCCGGGTCGACGGCCAAAACGTGGAAGGGGACCCTGCGGCCATGCGCCGGGCCTTCCTGGCACTCGAGCCTCGCCTTTTGCACGTCGAAGCCCGACGAGGTGCCGAGAGAATCCTCGACTCCGCTGTCATCGGCCCCTACACGTTCCTCGAACAGAGCTGGACCTGGTCGCGGGTGGTCACCGGCGCGCTGCTGATCCTTCTCGGTGCACTGGCTGCAGCGCTACGGCCGGCGGCCGCAGTGTCGCGGATCTTCTTCGCATTCTGCGCCACGCTGGCGGTGCACCTCCTGAGCTACCTCGCATTTCTGCCGGATCCCGGACTGGGCTTGGTGATCGAAGCCGCGGGGCTCTGGCTGTGCTGCGCTACGGGAGTCCATTTCTTCGCCACGTTCCCGCGCTCGTTGATCCAGCGACGATGGCCGCTGGCGGTCGTGTACGTCCCGATGCTGGCCGCATCTCTTTTCGTCTTGCTCTTCGTCCGGTCCACGGAGCTTCTGTCGGAGGTGGGCGCCGCGATCCAGGCTTCCCGCATTGCGGCCATTCTGGCGACTCTGGCGTCTGTGTGGCTCCTGGTGCAACAGCTACGCAGCGCTCGACAGGACGAGGACGAAGCCGCCATGGCGCGAGCAAAGTCCCTGCTCTCTGGCGTCGGCCTCGGTCTCCTGCCGGCCGCCACACTGCAGTTTCTGCCGTTCTTCGAGCGCGATGTCGACTGGGCCTTCAACTCCTTCGCAGTGGTGATCTTCGCTGTGGTCACCAGCCATGCCATCGTGCGCCGGAACGTACTCGACGTCGATCGTTTCACCGCTGCGTTGGTCGGCTATTCAGCGACGCTGATCCTGCTCACGATCGGCTTCGGTGCCGTCGTGATCGGGATTCCGTCCTTCCTCGGCCAGTCCGGCAGGCTGGACTCGCCGGTCGCGGTCGCCACGGTCACCGGACTCGTTTTTCTGGTCATCCAGCCGATCTACCGACGGATCCGCCGCTGGGTCGATCGCTATTTCCAACGCGAGCCGGTGAGCCCCGGAACGGAGGTACAGATCCTCCAGACCCTCGCGGACACCGTACGTGACGTCGATGTGCCAGCAGCGCTGCGCGCCGGCGTCGAGGCCGCGCTGGTGCTCGGCGTCGAGCGATGCGAGCTGTGGACGAAGTCGGCGAACGGCGGCCTCGTGCCGTCGATCAGCGAAGGCCCCGGGCCTGCCGCCAGCGGCTTGATTCGCTCCGACACGACGGTCACGCGGCCCACCCAGCAATCAAGAGGCTCTGCGAGGACTCCTCCTACCAGCGACGATCGGCCCCGGTCTTTGGCACCCGACGATCCCTTGATCCGCGCTCTACACGAAGGTAGCGGCGGCACGGACGGCCTGAGTGAACGGCCATTCGATCCACCAGCCCAAGAGCAGCTCTGGCAACTCGACCTCGCCATGGCTGCGCCCATCCTCGCCCGGCGGCGCGTCGAGGCCATGCTCGCCGTGGCCCGCAAACGGAGCGGCGATGCTTTCACCTCCGCCGATCGAGTTTTCCTCGATGCGGTCGCGTCTCAGATCGCCATGGCCCTGGAACGCGACTGGCAGGAGGCTCTGCGCGTCGGCCCGTATCGCCTGCTGGGAAGGCTAGGTACCGGCGGAATGGCGGAGGTCTTTCTGGCGGAGAAGCGTGGCCCCGGAGGGTTCGAACGCCAGGTGGCCCTGAAGCGCATCCTGCCCCACCTGGAGGACGACGCCGATGCCGTCACGTACTTCCTCGACGAGGCACGCATCGCCGCCCAGCTTCGCTACCCGAATATCGTGCAGGTCTACGACATCGAGGTCTTCGACGGTACCTACTACCTGGCGATGGAGCTGATGGACGGCCCGTCCCTGTACGAGATCCTTCGCCGGTCACGTAAAGGAGGCGGCGCTCTGGCGCTTCCGGTAGTCGCCCACTTCGCCGTCGCTCTGCTCTCGGCTCTCGGCCATGCCCATCGCCAGGCCGACGTTCGCGGCCGTCCCATGGGCATCGTCCACCGGGACGTCAAACCCGCCAACGTCCTGACCAGTCGTCATGGCGAGGTGAAACTGGGCGACTTCGGTATCGCGCGAGCGGAATCGCGCCTGCATCAGACCGAGCCCGGGCTCGCTCGCGGTACGCCGGCGTATATGGCGCCCGAGGTCCAGTCTGGGGATGCCGAGGCCAGCATCGCCTCCGATCTCTTCGCCGCCGGCATCGTGCTCTTCGAGATGCTGACGTTGCGACGCTCCTACGTGACCGGGTTGACGGTCAGCATCACGCAACAGATACCTCTACCGAAATCCCTGGGCGGCGATCGAATCGACCGCCTCGAGGTATTCTTCTGCAGAGCCCTTGCAGCAAAGCCCGAAGACCGTTTCGCTTCAGCCGACGACATGAAGAGCTCGTTTCTCTCCGCACTCGATTCGGCTCCCGCCGACGCCGAGGCCGTCGCCGAGCTGATCGCGCTACTCGAACCGCAACCGCGAAGGGTCGACTCCCGAGAACTGAACGCGTTTCGCCCAGCAAAGGCGAGCGAGACCAGCGTTCAGACGATCTAGATCGCATCAAAGATCCGTTCTCGAGCACCACACTGGATCGAGCACGAACGCCCGACTCTCGATAGATCAGGACTCGTCGAGCTCCGCAGTCCATGGAAACGGTGGCAGCTCGACCGACTCCGGAATCTGTTCCATCTCGCCGGTGGCCAGCCAATGATCCATGGCCTCCTGGAATCCTTCGACCTCCTCGAGGGCTTCCCGCAAGGCGCCGTGGGAACCGCCTTCCACGTGGACGAAACGATGATTGCGGAAAAAGGGTCTCAGCTCCACAGCGTTCTCGTAGGGGGTGGAAGTATCCCAGTTCCCCTGAACCAAAACCGTGGGAACAGATGACTCGAAGGGACCGCGGAATGTCTCGCCGAGATCGGCATCCCAGGGAGCACAAGAGACGTCATACCAGAGCCAGGTCGGCCCCAACATCTCGGCCGCGGGATCGCTGCGGAGCGTGACGCCCCGTTCTCGGCTGATCCCGGACCCGCAGTCCAGCTGGTAGAAGGCAGCATCGTTCAGGTCGATCTCGCGCAGGTCCTCCACATAGGAAGTGGTCACTTCCTGATAGTCGCCGTGCAGCACGTCCAGGAGCATCAGAGGCCACGGGGCGGTCCGGATCCGGACCCCGGTGTATCGGGTGGATCGGGAGAAGATCCGTCTGAGCCTGTCTCCGTCGAGCTCGATGACCGTGGGATCGCCGGTCTCCGGGTGGGCGATCTCCACGGCGATCGGCTTGGTGGCAGCACGAGCGATCAGCTCACGGTAGGCATTCAGGAGACCTCCCTCGGGGATCCGATCTCCGAACACCGTGGACGCCTCCGCCGAGGCGGCGATCCGTTCCATGGCGCCCAGGACCCAGCCGGGCATGTCGTAGGTGTGGTCTGGACCTTCCAGACCGGTGAGGGTCGCGCGCGCGACGAGCTCCGGGTGAAAACGGAGGATCGTCATGGCCCAGTGGGATCCGAAGCTCCCGCCGCGGAGCTGGATCTGGTCGTAGCCCAACTGGCGAGCGATATCGACCACGTCTCCGGCAGCTTCGACCACGTTGAGTCCGGTGAGGTCGAAACCCTCGGACTCCCATTTCTTGCGACAATCGGCAGCGGCGTCGCCAATGGCTCCCAGACGGATCTCCGAATCGAGGGCTTCTTCCATGCTCAGGGTTTCACCGGATTCACAGGGAGTGGCCGTCGAAGAGCCGAAGCCTCGTTGTCCTGGCACGATCAGGTCGGAGATTCGGGTCAGTCTGGCCAGCCGGTTCTCGAAGTAACCCGGACGCTCGAGCCGGGGTCCCAGACCGCGAAATCCGGGACCGCCATGAAGCAAGAAGATCGGCGGCGTATCAGCAGAGGCGTCGGCGCTCCGGGGGAAGCGGAAGAACTCCACCTCCATGGTGCCACTCGACGGATCGTCTCTGCGAACGGCTACGGTGGCGACGCCCCGCTGGTAGGCCAGCGCGGCGCCATCCTCGAGCTCCAGGGTTTCGTCGAAGAGCCGGACCTCGGCCTCGGGGGCCACTGGCGCGATGGCTGTAGGAGCGGAGGTGTCCTCGCCGGAGCTCTGGCAGGAGACAAGAAGGCAGCCCAGTGTCAATGCCGCTGGAACCAGCGAGGCCCGGAAGCGCGGAAGACGATGCACACGACGGAAAACAGAGCATGGCCGATTCATGGATTCAGTCCTTTTTCGTTTGGTTGGAGCTCAACAGCCGTCGCAGGAGACCTTCGAGGGTGACCCGCTCCTCATCGGTCAGTCCCTCGAGACTCGTGTCAGCGTCGGCGAACCGCACCTCGATGGCGCGGTCGATCAGTTCTCGACCTCGTACGGTGAGCCGTACCGCACGTCCTCGGCGATCCTCCGGAGTGGCTACCCGATCCACCAGGCCTTTCTTCTCGAGCCGATCCAGACAGGCGGTCATCGATCCGGATTGGATCAGGACCGCCTGCAGTAGAGCGGCGGGACGTAGCTCGAAAGGGGATCCGGAGCGGCGTAGTGTGGCCAGTACATCCAGATCGGTATAACCGATATCGAATGGCGCCAGGGCCTCCGACGCTCGCTTTTCGAGCAAGCCACCGAGAACCACCAGTCGGCCGATGACGCCCATGGAGGTCGTCTCGAGATCCGGGCGCTCTCGCTGCCAATCGTCTCGCAACTTGTCGAGCAGATCCACATCTTCCATATCGAGATTCTAGATAACAAGAATCTCGATATCAAGATAAATATCACGAACGTCACCGGAGCGACCATCGAGCCGCCCAGATGCGCTCGCTCTAGTGCGGCAGGACGAAACGCACGATCACCCGACCTAGACTCGCCGCGGCCATGGTCAGATCCAGATCACCGTCGCCGTCGAGATCGTGGACATGGATCTGCTCCGCGCGTTCGTAGTGATCCGAGGGAAGGTCACCATCCTCGCCGTCCACGCGCCGCATGGCGGACTCGAGCTCGGATGGCTCCCAGGCCCACACTGGGCGCTTCTCCACCACGCGGCTGCGGTGGTCCGGCTCCCCTGCCAGCAGCTGGACTTTCTCCCAGGAGGCGACGAATAGATCGGGGACCCCATCGCCGGTGAGATCGTCACCCCAGTGCCAGTAGGCGTCGGGGGCGTCGAGCTTGGAGCGGCGCTTGCCGGCGATGGAGACACGGCCATCGCCGAGGCCCAGGTAGACCTCGATGAGGAGATCACCGGCACCCAAACCTTCGGGCTGGATGAGTGCCAGATCGTCCTTCCCGTCGCGGTTGAGGTCTGCCACGTCGATGCCCACGGTGTACCAGAACTTGGTTTGTGTCTTCGCTTGGAACAAGGGACCGGCGCCACCCCGGGTGCGATCGGACCGCAGAGCGAAGAGTCGAAACTTCAGCTCTTCGAGCATCCCCAGCCTCTCGGCGTCCGTGGTGGTGACGGCAAGACGTGGAATGCCGTCCAGCACGACGAACTTGGAGCGCTCCACGTCTTCCGGTGCGGGTAGTCGGATCCATGCGTCGGCGGGTTGGGCCGGCTCGGAGTCGGCCGCATCCGCCGCTGGAGCGTTGCTCCCGGCCTGCTCTCCGTCCGCCCCCGGATCGATGATCCCAACCCAAAGTCGCGTCGTTCCCCGTGCCTCGGGTCCGACGAAAAAGGGCATGGCGTCGGCCCGAGGTCGCACCACATGCGGTGAAGAGAGGATCAGTCCTCCGGACCGGCGTTCGGCCGCCACCGGCAGTGGATAGACCGCCGTCTCCCGCAAGGTCCGATCGAGCAGGCGCAGTCGGCCGAGCTCCGGAACGGCGACTCCGTTGCCCATTTCGAGCAACCCCGTCTGCTCCAGGACACTGAGCTCCAGACCAGGCGCCGCCAGGATGGCGGTCACCTTCTGATCTTCTGGCGAGAAGCGATAGATCACACCATCGCCTCCGAGCCATAGCTGGTCCTCGCCACCCTCGCCACCCCGGAAGAGCTCCAGATCCTGCAGCGTCGACGGTAGGTCGTCGACGAGCAGCTGCGGCGGGCGCGACGGTTCGGCGAAGAGTGCCCAGAGCTGGCGCGGCGTCTCTTCGTATTCCTCCACCCCCTCTTCGCCCAGCTCCTCGGTCCAGTGAAGATTCTCCTTCTCCTCACCGATTCCCGGTACCAACAGTACCGCCAATCCGCGGCCCAACGATTCGGGTAGCTCCACCGCACCCAGCAATCGCCCTTCGATCACCCGTTCCACGACGCGTACCCCAGGCAGGTCCGCTACCTGAGTTCCTACAGGCGCCAGCGGTTCGTCATCGACGGCCGAGGACGAGCCGACCCCGAGGAGCACCACAGACATGGCCGAGACGCAAACTCTGAGAACGGTCGGTTTCATCGCGACGCCTCCGTCGACCGCTCACTGCTCAAATACAGCTCCAGACGGACCGCCCTCGATGCGCCGTCCTCGGGTCGAGGCAATGGCTGAAGTACTCCCAGATCGCTGCGTTCGTCACCGTCGAAGTCCTCGATTCGCACGAGAGCAAGGTTTGCTGGTTCCTTCTCGAGGCGGATCGTCCAGTCCGGTTCCGTGGGATACCGGCAGCCCTCCCGCCCTCCGTGGATCGTCACGTTCTTGCCTCGGCCGAGTTGGACGAAGTCGCGACGGCCATCGGCATCGAAGTCACCTTCGAAAACCGATAGATGAGACATCCGGATGTCGTCGAGATGGATCCGAAACTTGCCGGACAGGTCCAGGCCGGCGACCGGTTTGTATCCGTCCTCGCCGAGGCAGAACAGGTGGAGGTCTACCCCCATGCCAAAGGTCTTGGTCGTCATCACACGCAGCAGCTGGAAAGCGGAGAAGTCGAGCGTTACGGCGATCAAGTCCTGGTCGCCGTCGCCGTCGAGATCGGCCAACCCGCCCGGCAAACGGAATCCGTCGTCGCCGTCGCTCTGGTCACTCTGAATCTCGATGGAATAGCCGACGGCACGGAATTCGGCGTAGTGCTCCGATTCCGGTGCGAAGTCCCCGAGACTCGCATTCCGACTCCGATATAGCCGAAAGACACCGGGCGGGTTCTTCGCCTCCTTGATCTCCTTGCGGAGTCCTGCATCCGGGTCGCTGAGGTCTTCGCGGACCATCCATTCAGCCAGGCCGTCACCATCGAGGTCGCCGAAATGGCGGGGTTGGCCCATCAGACAGAGAGCAGGTTCCGATTTGGTCCCCTCTGCGTCCTTTTCTTCCCGACAGGACTCCGGTGCCTCGACCTCGATCGGAAGATCGAAGACGCCATGTCCCCGGTTGATCACTACGTGAAAGTCTCTCCACCCCGTAGTCCGGTCCGGGATCAGCAGATCCGGTAGGCCATCGCCCGTCACATCCCGAACCTGGGGTAACGGATAGCGACGTACGCGGCGCCCTCGCAACGTATCGAACTCGTCGCTCGGCATTCCGCGACGGAAAGCAGCTTCCGGCGCGATACCGTCTCCGGTACCGAGGTAGATCGCCAAACCGTCGCGTGCCGGGAGCATCACGTCGTCGATGCCGTCGCCGGAGACGTCCTGCACGATGCCTAGGTTCGGTATCAGTGTCCCCGTACCGGCGTGCACCGGAGGATCGGCTACGAGCGCCTCGAAGCGCAACCCCTCGTCGTCCAGTACGAGAGTCGCCAAGCCCTCGTCGGTGAGCGCCAGCACCGGAATCCCGGGCGGCCCGGCCTCCAGCCCGACAACGGAACGGTCGAGCTCCATCCATTGCCCTGCCGGTCGATAGCCCGACGGTGCCGACGGATCCGCCAACCAAACCCTGAGCTCTCGGCGTTCGGCCAGGGAAGGAACAATGGTCAGGACCTCGACGAGCCCCTCGACACCGTCCATCTCCGTCGACTCCTCGATGGAGATCTGATCCCATTCGGTATAGACCAAGGCCGTCACCAGATCTCGCCGGCCATCGCCATCCAGGTCCACGGGCAAGAGCACTGCCGGAGCGGCTGGCAGGTCGAGACTCAGATGTCGGAACTCCAGGCGCTCCGCATAAGCGGGCGGTCCGACTGCGAACAGCGGAACGAAAACGAGCAATGACAAACAGAGGCGGCGTAGAGACATGTCCCTAGAAACGCGCCTATGGACCTGTTGTTACAAGGCGTCCAGCCCGTAGACCCGGCGTGCATTTCCTGAAAGAAACGCCTCTCGACCCTCGTCGGAGAGATCTAGTTCCCCCAGGCCCTCCAGGCAACGCTCGGGCGAGAGCATGGGCCAGTTGGTACCGAAGAGAACCCTGCTTCGACCCGGGCCTCTCATGAAAGCACGAAAGGTGGGTGGCAAGCGGTGTAGTGCATACGCCGAGGTATCGACGTAGAAGTTGGAGTACTTGAGAGCGAGGGACACGATCTCGTCGATCCAGGGAAATCCGACGTGTCCCCCGACGATCGTCAGCTCGGGAAAGTCGAGGAGCACGTCGTCGAGGTAGGGGATCGGTCGACCCGGTTCCGAACGGCAGAGTGGTCCCGTGTGCCCCACCTGAGTGCAGAACGGCACATCGACGTCGACGCAGGCGGAATAGACCGGGTAGAAGCGGCGGTCGTTGGGGGGCAGGTCCCACAGCCAGGGTAGCGCGCGTACTCCGACGAACCCCTCCTCACCAGCCCACCGGCGAACCTCACGCACGGCGTCCATGGGCGAGCGTAGATCGACCGAGGCGACACCGCGGAAGCGATCTGGCGCTGTATCCACCTGCCGCTTCACCTCCTCGTTGGTGATCAGCCAGCCGTCGGACCCGCACCATGCCGAGAGGAGCGCGATCTCCACGTCTGCGGCGTCCATCGCGCGGAGCGTCATCTCGACGGTCATCTGCGTCGACTCGCGTTTCTGGCCGGTCCAGCGCAGCAGCGTGGCCATCCACGGCTGCCTCGTCATCCGTTCCGTGAGGATCTGTGCCCAGGCGTCGACGGTTCCCATCGCGGCTCCTTCACCGAGCGTCGTTCTGTCTCTCGTTTCGTCACCGAGTCTACGTCTCGAAACGGCCATTCCGGCCATCGTGCGAGGCCGTCACCAGGCACCCTCCCATGCTACGCTGCCGCCCGTCATGGAGGTCTCCACCACCTCTCGCAGCGCCGAGCTCCAGGGGCGGACGGTCCGCCGCCTGCTGCGCCGGGGTGCCCGCGGACGAATCTCCAAAGTTCTGGCGAAGATCCGTCCCGAGGACGTGGCGTTCATGCTGCGCACGTTCACGCCGCTGGAGCAATTCGAGATCTTCAAGATCCTGGTCAGCGACTTCGGTGACGCGGCGCCGTCCGTGCTCCTGGAGCTCGATCCGCAGGCGCGACTCGGCATCCTGTCCCAGCTGACCCCCGACCAGGTCGCACAGCTCCTGGACAGCGCGAAGGTCGACGACGCGGTCTCTCTTCTCGACTCGCTGCCAGAAGATCTCAAGGAGCAAGTGCTCGCCATCGTCGATCTGGAGGATCGGTTCTCCGACGTCCAGGCCCATTTGGTGTACGACGACGACACCGCCGGTCGCATCATGGACACGGAGTTCATGGCGCTGACCGAGGACACACTAGTCCAGGAAGCGATCGAGCGGGTGCGGGAGTTCGCGCAAGAGGTGGAGATGATTTCCTACCTCTATGTGGTCGACAAGAACGACCGCCTGGTGGGCGTCACGCCGCTGCGCAACCTGCTCTTGGCCCAGCCTAGTCAGACGCTGGGCGAGCTGATGAACGCGTCGATCGTCCAGGTGCATACCGACGCCGATCAGGAAGAGGTGGCACAGCTGGCGTCGCGCTATGACCTGCTGGCCATTCCCGTGGTGGATGGCGAGAACCGGCTGGCCGGGATCGTCACCATCGACGACATCGTCGACATCTTCAAAGAAGAGGCGACCGAAGACTTCTACAAGATGGCCGGTACGTCGGACGATGAGCTGGTGTACCAAGATCGGTCGTTCAAGGTGGCCGGTATTCGGCTCCCCTGGATCCTGTTCAACCTCGTGGGTCTCCTGGGTGCCGGTATCCTGACCACGCGCTTCGAACAGGCCTTCGACATGGCGGTGCTCGTGGGCTTCATCCCGGTGATCATGGGCATGGCCGGCAACATCGGTTCGCAGACGTCGACGATCGCTGTACGTGGCCTGGCCACCGGTCGTCTGAACCCGGGCAGCGGAGAAATACGGACATTTCTCTGGCAGCAACTCAAAGTGGGGTCACTCCTCGGCATCACCTGTGCGGCGCTGGTGGCCCTCGCCTCACTCGGGATCGCTCAGCTCACCGACTACTCGGCCGGTCGATTGGAGCTGGTGCTCGCGGTCAGCCTGTCGCTTCTCGCCACGGTCCTTCTGGCAAGCCTCAACGGTGCGCTCATTCCGGTGCTATTTCAGCGCATAGGCTTCGATCCGGCCGTCGCGTCCGGGCCACTGGTGACCACGGCCAACGACGTGCTGGGGGTGCTGATCTACTTCAGCCTCACCACCGCGCTGTTCCGGCTGATGGTGGCCGGCTAGCAGCGGTCGGCCGCAGCATGATCGCGCATGAGGCGGAGGCCTTGATCCTCGACGTCTTCGACCTCCAGGAGCGCGACCGTATCGTCACCTTTCTCACCGCCGAGCACGGCAAGAAACGCGGCGTCGCTCAGGGTGCGCGCACGAAGTTCAGCCGCTTCGCCGGACACCTCCAACTGCTGTCGAAGCTTCGCGTCGCTTGGCGCGAAAAGGAGGGTCGGGAGTTGGTGCGCATTCAGAGTGCCGAGACGCTGCGTCCGGCGGCGCCGCTTCAGGAGGACCTGGAGGGTATCCTTCTGACGTCCTACCTCGCCGAGCACATGAGCGAATTCAGTATCGAGGACGACCCTTCGAGCGCGCTCTACCGACTGCTCGACACGACCATCGAGGCGCTCCTCGGAGGAGTCGATGCCGA
>JALCBJ010000014.1:0-46343 GCA_028066595.1 Thermoanaerobaculia bacterium | reverse complement strand
GCAGGCCAGGTGCGGCGTCACTTTTTGCAAGCCGAATTGAAGAGCTACCGCGTCATGCGAGATACGCTCGGTAGCCCATGACATCCTCGCGAAGCTCGAGCATCCAGCAGGTGATCCAGGCCTTGTCGTCGTTCTGGGTCGAGCGCAGCTGCGCCCAGCTGCCGCCGTGCTCGCTGGAGATCCCGGCAGCTCTGCTGCATCCCAAGACGTTCTTCCGACTCCTCGAGCCACGGCCGTGGCGCGGTGTGATCGCACAGCCCGTGAACCGACCGGTGGATGGCCGCCGCGGACGCCACCCCTTCCGCACCAGCCTTCACCTGCAACTCCAGGTTGCGCTGCAGCGGCCGGATCCGGCCACGATTCGCGATGATGTCGTAGAAAGCCTGCGTCATCTAGGGCTCGATCCGGCCCACCATCACCTGCGCCTGGACAGCTGGCGCTGGCAACTCGAAGCCGTCGGCTGTCACGGCCTCGGCTGGCGAATTACGCTCGACGGTGTGGGTATCGGGCGTATCACCTTCCTCGACCGGCTGGCGGACCAGCCGTTACCCCAGGATCGTGTCGACATCACCTACGGCGTCGAGCGCCTGGCCTTGGTATCGAGCGGTGTCGACTCGATCTTTCGCCTGCCCTGGCATTCACAGGGCGACGAGGCGCTGCGCTATGACCAGCTCCGGCGTACCGACGAGGAAGAACAATCGCGCTACCTCGAGGAGGTGGCCAATGTCGGCCATCTGCGACAGATTCTCGATGGTCTGGAACGCGAAGCGCGACGCTGTCTGCAAGTCGAGATGGTACGCCCCGCCTATGAGCGGGCGATCCAGTGCTTGGCCGTGCTCGACGTGCTCGACGTTCGCCGCGATCTGACGGATCGAGAGCGCGAAGAATGGACCGCCGCAGTGCGTCAGGTCGTGGCTGGGGCGGCAAGGATCCACCTCGAACGCCAGTCCACGGAAACAAAGACGATCGCAGACACCGAGCCGGTAGCTCCGGCTACAGTGAAGAAAGCGGCGACCAGATCGACCAAATCACGATCGAAGAGATCGTCCAGAGCCACGGAGCACGACGAGGATTCTGGGACGACAACAGCACAAGAAACTCCGAACAAGCCGCGCAGGAAGCGAGCAGTAAAGAGCCCGAAGAAGCCACCTCGCAGGGGTTCGCGGAAGGAGCCAACAGATGGCTGACTATCTACTGGAGATCCGCAGCCAGGAGATGGCGCCGGAGACACTGCTACCCCTTCTCCGCCGGCTCGCGACCCGTCTCTTCGAAGATCTGATGAGTCTCGGCCTGCCGCCGGACGAGATGGTCACCGCGGGAACCCTTCGTCGTATGGCCGTCAGCTTCCGAGGCCTGCCGGAGCGCGAGCGCGACCGGCAGGAAGAGGAGCTGGGGCCGCCCGTGGCCTCGGCCAGAGACCCTGAAGGCCGGCCTTCTGAGGCCCTGCTGGGCTTCGCCGACAGGGTCGGGGTCGCTCCACGGGACATCGACGACTCCTTCACGACCGTCAAGACCGAACGCGGCGACTACGTTGCGCGGATGCGGGAAGTGGAAGGCCAGCCCATCGCCGAGGTGCTGAGGACGATCGTCCCGAAAGTACTGAACGAGCTCGTACGCGAGTCGGAAGGTCGCTTCGGCAGCCGGCGCTGGCTGCGTCCTGTGACGGGCATCCTGTCGATCCTCGACGGCGAGACGCTACCGTTCGACGTCGAAGTCCTCGACGGCTTCGAAGCTGGCACTACCACCATCGCCCACGCGTTTCTGCAGCCCGAGCCCGTGGAGATTTCGAACTGGGATGACTATCTGGAGGCCTTGCATCGCGAAGGTGTCATCCCACGCATCACAGAACGGCGCGCGGCGCTGAAGGAAGGCTTGGAACAAGTCTGCGGCGACACGGGAGGCGAATGCGTACCCGACGAGCAGCTACTCGATCGACTGACGGCGATGGTGGAAATCCCCGGCGTGGTCCAGGGCTCCTTCGATGCCGAGCATCTGTCCTTGCCCCACGAGTTGCTGACCGCCTCCCTGCATCACGATCTCCACGCCTTCGCCGTCCGCAAGACGGGTGGGGCCGGCGCGGCGGAAGAGCTGCTGCCGATCTTTCTCACGGCGATCGATCGCGGTGACGACCCGGACGGTGTGATCCGCACAGGGCTGGAACGTGCCTGTGCCGGCCATCTGGCCGATCTGCGCTTTCATGTCGACAACGATCGTCGGCGGCCGCTGGCACAGCGCACACGGCGTCTCGAGCAGCTGGTCTTTCACGAACGCCTCGGCACCTGGGCAGACAAGGGCCAGCGGCTCCAAGAGCTCGTCCAGGCGGCGATCCGAGACCTGGCATCCAGGGAAGCCGAAGGTGGCGTCTGGGCTACAGCCCTGGAGCCGGCCCGGCAGGCGGCGACCCTGCTCAAGGCCGACCTGACGACCGACGTGGTGCGCCGCGATCCGGAGTTGCGAGGTACCGTCGGCGGTCTCTACGCCCGAGAGGAAGGCTACGTGGAACCTGTCTGGCAGGCCGTCTACGACCAGTACCGTCCAGCTTCTCCGGAGAATCCGATTCCGCGAGGTGCTGCCGGACGCGTCCTGGCCGTCGTCGATCGGCTGGACGCGTTGGTCGGTTTCCTCGGCCTGGAGGACGGCACCCCCACGGCATCACGGGATCCCTACGCACTCCGACGCCGAGCCACAGGCCTCCTACACATCATCATCGACGCGGAGATGGAGCTCGACTTGGAGATCCTCGCCGCCCGAGCCGTTCTCCTCTACGGCGACCGTCTCGATCGAGGGGCCGAGGCCATCGTTCACGATCTGCGCATCCTGCTGGACGACCGGCTGACGTATTTCCTCGGTCATCGAGGTTTCGACTTCGACGAGATCGAGGCTGTCAAGGCCGTCGGGACGGCCAACTTGCCAGACCTGGTGCTTCGGGTGGAAGCTCTGCGGTCCGTACGCGACGACGACGGTTTCCCGGCCCTCGTCCGGTCGGCAAAACGCATCGCCAACATCGTAGAAGACACGCCGGAACACGAAGTGGACGAAGAGTTGCTCGAGGCGGAAGCCGAGAAAGCACTTCATCGAGCGGCCCTCGCCACCAGTCGCGACGTACAGAGCGCTGCCGAGCGACGACACTATGTCGACTGCTTGCGTGCCGTCCTATCTCTGGCACCCGAGCTCGATCGGTTCTTTGCCGAGGTACTGGTCCATCACGAAGACGAGCGTCTGCGGGCCAATCGGCTGGCGATCTTGCAAGAGTGTCGTCGACTCTATTGGCGGGTTGCCCGACTCCGGGCGATGAACGTAGAAACCGCGGATGCCTGAGGTCACCGTCACCACCCACTCGCGGCAAAAGGTACCGCTGCTCGACCCATTCGGCCCTTGTCTGTCATCTCTCTCGACAGATGAGGGAGGATGAGAGCAACCGATGCCTGAGATCCGCCTTCTCGACGACCGGCTCGTCTCCAAGATCGCCGCTGGCGAAGTCGTGGAGCGTCCGGCGTCGGTGGTCAAGGAGCTGGTGGAAAACAGCCTCGACGCCGGCGCCGGCGATGTCCGGGTGGAACTGGCAGCGGGTGGCAAACGCCGGATCTTCGTGCGCGACGACGGCAAGGGTATGGGTGCCGACGACGCGCTGCTGGCATTCGATCGACACGCCACGTCGAAGATAGCCGACTTCGACGATCTGGAGCGCGTCGCGACCCTCGGGTTCCGCGGCGAAGCACTAGCCTCGATCGCCTCGGTCTCCCGCGTCGAGCTTCGCACGGCTCGGGACGCCGGTGACGGAAACCTGGTGCGGATCGAAGGTGGCCATGTGCGCAAGGCGGAGCCCATCAGCCATCCTCGCGGCACCTCGATCGAGATCGGCTCTCTGTTCTTCAACGTGCCGGCTCGCCGCAAGTTTCTGAAGCAGCCCGCCACCGAGCTCCGCCGCTGCGTCGAGGTCATGCAGGGATACGCCCTGGCTCACCCCGGTACGCGTTTTTCCTTGATGCACGAAGATCGGACGCTGCTGGAGACAGTGCCCTCGGCATCCGGGGACCAAGATCTGGAAGGTCCTGACATCCCCGGGTTGAAGGAGCGGATCACGCAGGTCTTCGGCCGCGAGCTAGCAACTAAACTGCACGAGATCCCGACGGACTTCGTAGGCGACGAGGAAGCGATCTCGGGGTTCGTCGGTGACGCTTCCACAACTCGTGGGCGACGTCTCTTCCTCTACGTCAACCGCCGTCTGGTCCGCGACCGGATGTTGCTCGCCCGGTTCTACCGCAGCGTCCGAGACGTGTGGCGTAGCGAGGACTTTCCGGCACTCTTTCTTTTCCTGGAGGTACTTCCCGAGCGCGTGGACGTGAACGTCCACCCTCAGAAGGCCGAGGTACGGTTTCGCGATCTCAGGTTCGTCGACCGCGTCGAGGAGGCGCTGCGTGCCACCCTCGACCTGGCCCGCGCAGAAGGCGAGGCACCCCTAGGTACGCCGCGCAGCCTGCCAGACCTACCCGCAGCCTGGGAAGGCCTCGGCGGGCGCCAGCGAGTCGACGGCAACGTACATCACGAGAGCGACGAGGTCGCCTCTACGGGCCGCGAATACGACACCAACTGGCGACCGGGATCTCCCGAAGCGTACGCACCGCCGGACCGCGGCGCCGAGGTTGGGCCGCCGCTACCGGCCGGATCGACCATCGGTTCCATTGCACGCCCCACGTTCGAGCCGATCCGCCGTGGCGATTCGCCTCTCGCCGGACGCGGCAAACGCCTGACGCCGTTTCGCATCGTCGGCCAATACAAGGGTTCGTTGATCTTGCTCGAAGGCCACGACGGCCTCTATCTCGTGGATCAACATGCAGCCCACGAGCGGCTTCTGTACGAGCAACTTCGGCGCGGTATGGCGGCCCAGGCTTCAGCGAGCCAGCGACTCCTGGAGCCGGTGCTGCTCGAGCTGGCGCCCGCCGAGGCGCTACGCTTGCAACAGCTGACGCCGTCGCTCGAACACAGCGGTTTCGAGGTGCGCTCCATGTCCGGCACCACCGTGGCGTTGACCTCGGTGCCGGAGGGGCTGTCGGCAGATCGCGCGGAGAGGATCCTCCACAACCTCGCGACGGCCGAGGATCTCGGCGGGTCCGAATCGGCAGGCGATGGCGACGAGTCCGGAGAGACAACGGACGACCGGTCGGACGAGACGTCGGCGGCAGTGCGATGGGTACGCCGCAGGTTGTTGGAGGAGATCGCGGCGGACATGTCCTGCAAAGCCGCGATCAAGATACATCGCCCTCTGGCGCAGGAAGAGATGGAGACCCTGATCAGCGACCTCTTCGCATGTAGCCAGCCCTACGCCTGCCCACACGGCCGCCCGACGGTGCTCCACATGAGCGACACGGAGATGGAGCGACGGTTCGGGCGTCGCGGCTGAAGAGGAGAATCGAGATGACCAACATCGTGCCGCTGGGCGCCGAGTTGCTACACGAAGGCACCTCGGGTGAAGAGCGACCGACACGAGACCAGATACGCGGACTGGAGCAACAGCTGGGCCACGCGTTCCGCGATGCATCGTTGCCAGTGCGCGCCCTGACCCACAGCTCGTGGGCCAATGAGCAGGACCGGGACGACAACTACGAGCGTTTGGAATTCCTCGGCGATGCCGTGCTCGGACTGGTCACCTCGCAGTGGCTCTTCCTGCGCTATCCCGACCGTTCCGAAGGCAGACTGGCCAAGCTGAAGAGCTACCTCGTGTCGGCTCCCGTCCTGGCCGACTACGCCCGCGCCGTCGAGCTCGGCCCCATGCTGCGGCTAGGCGTGGGCGAAGAACGATCCGGAGGACGTGACAAGCGATCGATCCTGGCGGACGCCGTCGAGGCGCTCTTCGGCGCGGTCTATCTCGACGGTGGTTTCGACGCTGCCCGTTCTCTGATCGAGCACGTCTTGGAGCGTGGCCTGGAAGCGCGGGGCCGCATCGCACCCGCAGATTCGAAGACCCATCTCCAGGAGCTCCTCCAAGGTGAAGGCCGGGGCCTGCCGACCTACCGATTGGTGGAGACGTCTGGCCCGGATCACAGTAAGACTTTCCGCGTCGAGTGCATTCTCGACGGTGAGGTCCTCGGCTCCGCCGCCGGGCGCTCCAAGAAGAGCGCAGAGCAGCAAGCGGCGGCCCAGGCTCTGCTCCGCCTCGAAACCGAAACCGAGTGACCCTGCCTTCGCGTGATATACAACGTCACGCTCACCCCGCGACGGACCCTTCCCTTCCGTTCCCAGCCAGCCTGTTCTCAGACCTGCAGCCAAGGAGAAATCCATGGAGACGTTCGAAGCTTTTGTCAATTGGGCCAACGCACTGGTCTGGGAGCGAGGCATCCCGGTCGGCGATCAGAGCATTCCGTTCATCGTTATCGCCTTGCTGGGAACAGGAATCCTCTTCACCCTGCGACTCGGCTTCATCCAGCTGCGCAAGCTGCCCCACGGCTTCGGCGTCGCCACCGGAAAATACGATGATCCGAATGAGCCGGGCGACGTCTCTCATTTCCAGGCGTTGACCACGGCGTTGTCGGCCACCGTCGGGATCGGCAACATCGCAGGCGTCGCGATCGCCATCCACTGGGGCGGCCCCGGCGCGCTCTTTTGGATGTGGGTGACGGCGTTCTTCGGTATGGCGCTGAAGTACGGCGAGGTCACCTTGGCCCAGCAGTTTCGCCAGGTCGAATTCGACGACAAAGACCCCGAGGGATGGGAAGGTTCCGTGTCCGGCGGCCCGATGTACTACATCGAGCGCGGCCTGGGCTCGAAATGGAAGCCCGTAGCGATCTTCTTTTCGCTGGCCCTGATTCTGACCTCGTTCCTCACCGGTAATGCAGTCCAGGCCAACACCGTGGCCGACACCGTTGCGACCAACTGGTCGTTGCCGACCTGGGCTACCGGGTTGGTCACCGCTACCCTCGTCGCGGCCGTCATTCTCGGCGGCATCCGCCGCATCGGCCGCGTCACCAGCATCCTGGCGCCGGTGATGGCGGTGATCTACGTCGGCGGCGCGCTGACTATCCTTCTGATGAACGCAGGGGAAATCGCTCCCACCTTCGCCTACATCTTCCAGCAGGCCTTCAACCCGACCGCCGGCGTCGCGGGTACCGGCACCGGCGCAGTGCTGGTGACGATGATGTGGGGCATCAAGCGTGGCCTGTTCTCGAACGAAGCGGGTCAGGGCTCGGCACCCATCGCCCACGCTGCGGCAAAGACCGACGAGCCGGTGTCCGAGGGTGTGGTCGCCCTCCTCGAACCGTTCATCGACACGTTGGTCATCTGCACCATGACGGGTTTGGTGATTCTGATCACCGGTGTGTGGTCGGAACGGATCCCGACGGAATTCGACCTCTCCGGCGATGTCGCTTGGGTGGAGACGGACGCGTCGGGCATGACGGTTCAGGGCTCGGCACCCGACAAGGTCGTCATCGTCGAAGGCCACCAATCCGGCGGCGACGTTCTACTGGGCTGGCACGAGGCCGAGGTCGACACGCTCTATGTCGACGCCGAGCGTACCCGACCCTTCTCCGGCGAGATCCTGGTGTCGGAGAGCAAGATCGTCGGCACCGACGGCACCGAATACGCGAGCCTCCACACCAAGGCCTACGAGAGCGGCGCGCCGCTTACCAAACTGGCCTTCGAGCGCGGCCTGCCGGGAGATTGGGGCGGGATGATCGTCCTCCTGAGCGTGCTGCTCTTCGGCATCTCCACCGCCATCTCGTGGAGCTACTACGGCGATCGCTGCGCCAACTACATCTGGGGTCCGAAGGCGATCCTGCCCTACAAAGTGCTCTTCGTGACCATGCACTTCGTAGGTGCGGTGCTTTCCCTCGACACCATTTGGGCTCTTGGTGACATCGCGCTCGGCTTGGTGACCTTCCCCAACCTTGTGGCCTTGGTGCTGCTTTCCGGCCTGACGAAGAAGCTGACCGACAGCTACTTCGAACGCAAGCCCTGGGTACAGAATGCCGAAGATCACAAACGCTGGGTGGCCGAGCACAAGAAGAAGTAGGACGTGTACAGGAAGACGTAGGGCGTAGCGCGGCGGCACAGCTTTGCTACCATCGTGCCAATGAAGCATCTCAAGAAGGTCGTCTTCTTCGGCACGCACGCCAGTGCCGTCGCGTCCCTCGAAGCTCTGGAAGAATTGGGCCTCGTTCCCGAGCTCATCGTCTCGCGTCCGGAGGCGGGCATCCGACCCCTGGACGGATTCGACGAGCAAGAAGAGCATCACGAGGTGGTCGAGTGGGCTCGTGCACGCGACATACCCCGCGTGCGCTCCCGTAGAGCCATGGAGGACAGCCTTCACGAGCGAATCGCCCAGATCGAGCCCGACCTGTTGGTGGTTTCCGACTTCGGTCGCCCGTTGCCGATGGAGCTGGTGACCCGCGCCGAACGAGGTGCTATCGGCATCCATCCGTCGACACTGCCGAAATACCGAGGAGCACATGCGGTACGCGCGCTCATCGCGGACGGCTACAACCGCATCGGTTCCACCGCTTACCTCGTCGACGAGGAGCCTTGGGCAGGCGACATCGTCGTGCAAGAAGAGGATTCCCTCGGCAAGAAGGAGACCTACCGTCTCGTCATGCCGCGGGTGCTGAAGATCACCAAGGACGTGACGACCCAGGCGATCAAGAAGATGGACCGCAAGAAGGGCCTGCCCAAGGGTCGACGGCAGAACCACCGTATCGCCACCAAGACCCCGAGGATGGGAAAGCGATATCGCAAGGTGCCGTGGTCGATGGACGCGGAGGGTGTCTTCAACCGCATGCGAGCATTCACGCCGGGCGGGCTCCACTGCCATTGCAACCGCCGCCCGGTGAAGATCTGGTCGGGTATACCGTTGGGCTGGGAGAAGTACACCTCGGGAGAGATCGGAACTTATCTCGGCATGCGCCAGGGCAAGCTGGCGGTGCTCTGCGCTGACGATACGGTGTTCGGCGTCGTCAAGCTGCAGCGGCCCGGGCACGATCCCGAGTCGGCCTCGAGCTTCGCTCAGCGCGAGATGTTGCGGGTCGGCGACCGCTTCGTATGAAGCGGGAAACCGCACCGATCAGCCTGGCCGACTCTCGCTGCGGCATCAAGACGAGTCCGGAGCCCAGACAGCTTCCGTGTGCAGCGGCTCGACGAACGGACTCAGGGCCGCTCCTGCCCACCTGCCTCGACCGTCGGTTCGACAACCGCCAGTAGGTTCCGAGCGATGACCCTTCGAGGAGAGGTTCGCCCGCTCTCCGTCGCGCCGATGATGGATCGAACGGACCGGTTTTTTCGATCCTTCCTGCGCATCCTGACCCGACAGACGCTGCTCTACACAGAAATGGTGACCACCGGCGCACTGCTGCGAGGCGATCGTGACCGATTCCTCGATTTCGACGACGCCGAGCGTCCGTTGTCCCTGCAGTTGGGTGGCGATGATCCCGAGGAGCTGCGGCAATGCGCCCGCTGGGCGGAAGAGCGTGGCTACGACGAGGTGAACCTGAACGTCGGATGTCCTAGTGACCGGGTCCAGAGCGGACGTTTCGGCGCCTGCCTGATGGCTCGGCCGGAGCACGTCAAGGACGCTGTCGCGGCCATGCGGGCGGAGGTCGATCTACCGGTTACCGTCAAGCATCGAATCGGTATCGACGACCTCGATCGATATGAGGACATGCGGCAGTTCGTCGAAGTGGTGCGGGAGGCCGAAGCCGACCGGTTCTCCGTCCATGCGCGCAAGGCCTGGCTCTCGGGACTGTCGCCGAAACAGAATCGCGAGATTCCACCACTTCGCTACCACGACGTCTACCGTCTGAAGCGTGAGTTCCCCGGGCTGGTGATCGAGATCAATGGCGGCGTCTTGAACCTCCAGCAGGCCGAGGAGCATCTCGGTCACGTAGACGCCGTGATGATCGGCCGCGCCGCCTACGACGACCCGTGGATCTTCGCACAGGCCGACCCGAGGTTCTTCGCTCAGGATGCACCGGTCGCCAGCCGACGGCAGGCGATCACGGCCTATCTACCTTACGTGGAGGCCAAGCTGTCGGGAGGGATACCCTTGGCGTGGCTCACGCGGCACCTGCTCCAGCTCTTCACCGGACGACCCGGCGCCCGCGTCTGGCGCCGGATGCTGACCGAAGGCCCCCAACGTCCTGGCGCCGGCCCGGAAGTCTTCGAGGAAGCGATGGATCGGCTGGCCGATGAGGTACTCGACGAACCGCCCGGCATCACCGATTTCGGAATCGCGTGACCAACGCCGGCCGGACCACACGAGACGAAGCCTCAGGGTCTGGACTAGCCCATGTTCCCCCACGGATCCCGGGAGGCGCATCCCTCGATCGAATTCGACGAGACGGAGATCACCCGTCCTCATCGAACGTGCGCTTCAGACCCGCGACCAGCTCAAGCCGTTCGGCGTCGTCGAGCCGAGCTTCCCGATGCAGAAGAAGATATGCGAACAACGGCATTTGCTTCCTGGCCACTTCATCGTCTGCCCTATGGGCTCCGTGCTGAGGTAGATGAAACTCCGAGAAGTTGAGCTCGCGGCGCGCTTCGTCGACATCGTGCTGCACCAGCCACGAGGCAGGTGCTACGTGGGAGTACCAGGGCCAACGGACCTCGTTGCTGTGGCAGTCGAAACACGCCCGGACCGCGAGCTCCCGCGTCCGCGGCGAGTCCCATGCCGGTTCTTCCACGACAGGGGGGTTAGAGTGATCGCGGCCGTAAGGAACGAGTTGGATCGCAAGTAGTAGCACCGAGACAACGAGCACTGAGCGGCCGAGTAGTCTTCGCATGAACTGAGCTCCGCGGGAAGATTCGGTGAATCCGACCTAGCCTACCGGAGCTCCGGTACCCTTGCCCCGCCTCGACCCATCTTCATGGAGAATTCCCGATGCCATCTACGACCACAATACGATTCCCGATTTCTCGCCGCGCGATGGCCTTCGGCCTTCTGGCGGCGGCTTGGTCCCTTCTAGGTACTGCCGCCTCGGGCCAGACGGGTGTAGTGACGGAACGGATCGCGTCGAAGATCCTGGGCGAAGAACGCGAGGCGCGCCTGTTCCTGCCGGCGTCGTACCACGAGTACGAAACGGGCCGATATCCGATCCTCTACATGGTCGACGGCGACTACCACTTTCTCTACGTCTCCGGGCTCCTGGAGCAGATGTCCTCGATCAGCGAGCAGATTCCCGAGATGATCTTCGTGGCCATCGACGACAAAGGAAAGACCGCCTATCGACGAAACATGGCTCCTTCACTGGGCGACGAGGGAGGCGACGCGTCGAAGTATCTCCGTTTCTTGGACGAGGAGCTGATCCCCCACGTGGAATCGAAGTACCGAGTCGGTGGCTATCGAGCCCTGGCGGGACAGTCCATGGGAGGGCTGTTCACCGTCGCGGCTCTTCTCGAGAGGCCCGATCTCTTCCAGGTCTTCTTCGCCATCAGCCCCAGCATGTGGTGGCAGGATCAAGCTCTGGTCGATGAGGCAGAGCGGGTTCTCGACACCAAGACCGACCTCGCGAGCCGGCTCTACCTGACCGTAGCCGACGAGCGTGGCATGGGGGTTCTGGCCCTGGCCGACCTGCTCGACCGCAAGGCACCTGCAGGGCTCGAATGGAGCTTCGAACGGAACATCGACGAGAACCATGGGTCCATCGGGTTGCCGAGCCTCCGCGCGTCCCTGCGCGAGGAATTCGCAGGCTTCGTGCTGACCGCATCCCAGTTCTACGCTCTCGACGGAGCTGAAGATGTGGTGGCCCATTTCGCGAGACTGAAGAGCCTGCGCAATACCGATTTCCTCTTGCCGCCCAGGGTCTTGAGCAACGTGCTCAACTTCTACGTTCGCGAGGACCAGGCCGACCAGATCGAGCTCCTGGAGGCGGCCATCGCAGAACACTTTCCGTCCTCCACACCCCTACTCCAGTCTGCGACGGCAGCCCACTACCTGGGTCGAGAGGCGTGGCAGGAAGCCTATGATCTCTACCGCAAAGTGCTGGAGCGGCACCCGAATGCGTACACAGCCATGGCCGGTGCGGCTCGAGCCGCTTCGGAGCTCGGGCTCGCGGACGAAGCAGAGCAGTTGACGCGCACGGCGCTCGATCTCGCGGGAACGAGAGGTGCTCGCCAGTGGCAGATCAACCAGCTGAAGGCGGACCGTAGGTACGTCCTGACACGAGGAGACACATCGCCCTGAGGGGATGACTTCCAGATCGGGCCAGCAGTCCAACTTCAGCATTCCAACGAACGTAATCAGTAAGAGCCCAGGACCACTCTTTCGATGTCGACTCCCCAAACCACTGCACAACCTCGTCCGAGTCTTTGGATTCTAGGACCTGGTTGGGATCTCCTACTCTTCGTCGCCACGCCCTTGCTAATCCTTCCGGGCATGTGGATAGCCCGCGAGCGATGGAGCGTCGAGGAAATCGCTCTCTTCGTCGCGTCCTTCGGCGCACTGGGCCACCACCTACCTGGGATGATCCGGGCCTACGGCGACCGCGCGCTATTCCAGCGATTCAAGGCGAGATTCCTGCTCGCGCCGGTCTTCCTGGCCGCGATCTGTGTGGCGTTCACCGTCTACGACCTGAGCGCCATCTTGCTCGCCGTCTATATCTGGGGAGTGTGGCACGGCATGATGCAGACCTACGGTTTCGTCCGCATCTACGACGCCAAGGTCAAGTCCTTCGCTCCGACGACCAGTCGGCTCGACTGGTGGATGTGCCTGAGCTGGTTCGGCGGAGCCGTCCTCCTGTCTGAAACGCGCCTTGCCAACGTACTCCAGACGTACTACCAGGCCGGAGGCCCGCTGATCCCCGGCTCCGTGGTTCAGGCGATGCGCTGGCTCGGACTCGCCGTGGTCGCAACGGTGACCATCGTGTTCATCGTCCACACGATACGTCTGTGGCGACAGGGGACACCACCCAGCCCGATCAAGCTTCTCTTGATGGCCACTAGCTTCGGGTTCTGGTGGTATTCCAACGTCTTGGTCGCCAACCTGTTGGTGGGGATCGCACTGTTCGAGATCTTCCACGATGTCCAGTATCTGTCGATCGTCTTCCTCTACAACGAGAAGCGAGCCGGTAGCGCGGGAGATCAGCTGACCCGATTCGCCAGATTCCTGTTCCGTCGCAGCGGGTCCCTGATAGGTCTCTACGTCGGATTGGTATTCGCCTACGGCTCCCTCAACTACTTGTCGGTCGGATTGGCGGAGGCACAGACTCTGCAGCGGACCCTCATGGGTCTACTCCTGGCCTCCACATTGCTGCACTTCTACTATGACGGCTTCATCTGGAAGGTGCGTGAGAAATCCACCCGCTCGTCGCTCGGTCTGGAGGGCGGCACCAGCTACCAAGCTCCGGGCTGGGTGGTCCATGGAGCACGTTGGGCACTTTTCGCCGCGCCCGTTCTGTCTCTCGGCGCCATCGAGGTCGGTGGCTCCGCGGTGCCACCGTTGCAACGAGCCCAGGCAGTGGCTGATGCGGTGCCGTCCTACGCGGTAGCGCGGTACGACCTGGGAGTCCTCCTCGCGGAAGCCGGCGACATCGAGACCGCAGCGGAGGAGTATCGCAAAGCGATCCAAGCAGATCCGGCACACGCCGACGCCCACTACAATCTCGGCAACCTGGCCTTCGACGCGGGTCGATTCGAAGAGGCCATCGAGCACTTCCAGGCCTCCCTACGTATCAAGCCAGATTCGGCCTCGGCCCTAGGCAACCTCGGCAACGCACTCCTCTCCAGCGGTCGTCGCGAGGAGGCGGTCGACCTTCTGCAGACCGCCAACCAGGCACATCCGACCGACGCCACTCTGCGAGGAATCCTGGGCAACGCTTTGTCTTCCATGGGAAAGGTCGAGGCCGCCGTCGAGCACTATCAAGCCGCGGTCGAGATCGATCCGGAGCTGGCTCCGGCCCGTTACAACTTGGCCAACGCTACGATGGCCCTCGGTCGCCTCGATGAGGCCATCGCCGAATACCTCGCTGCCGTTCGCATCGATCCCGAGTTCACCGACGCCAGGTTCAATCTGGGCAACGCCCTGGCCCAGTTGGGTCGACACGAGGAAGCTATCGAACACTTCCAAGCTGCTGTGCTCCTCGAAGCCGTGCCCGAGACCCTCTTCAATCTCGGAAACTCACTCCTCGCACTGGAACGCTTCGACGAAGCCGAGAGCGCGTTTCGCCGCGCCGTGCAGGCGACTCCAGATTTCGCCCCGGCGGTCCACAACCTGGGCGTCGTCCTTCACGCCCGAGGAGACCTCGAGGGTGCTCTGTCGCAATTCCAGGAATCAGTCCGGATCGATCCTGCATATGCCGATGCCCACCACAATCTCGGGGTATTGCTGATGCAGCTCGGCCGTGAGGCAGAAGGCCGGGTTCACCTGGAGGCCGCCCGCAGATTGTCGGGGAGTTGAAGAACTCGCGGCAAGGTGTCGGAACGAGCAGGTCCGATTCGTCCTGAGGTCGAGTCCTGGGATGTGACTCGCCATTCCAAGGGCGTGTAGCTCCCCCTCGTCCCCGGAGTCATGGGCTCCGGGGACGGTCCTCCATCGACGCGAGATCGGATTCAATCGATCTCCGGCTCGGGACGACTGAGACCGAGCTGGTTCATCTTCTCGTGCAGATAGCTCCGCCGAAGACCCAGTACACGGGCGGCAGCCGCGACGTTCCAGCGCGTGCGCTGAAGGATGCTCTCGATGTACTCGGTCTCGCAGCGGCGACGGAATTCCTTCAGTTCCAAAGTCGGCCGATCTTCCAGGCGTACCAACCCGGTCTCCGGCGCCGAGATTCTGCCCTGTGCGATGGCCGACGGAAGCTGGTCTGGGGTGATGGGATCGCCGCCAAAGACCACCAAGCGCTCACATAGATTCCGGAGTTCCCGCACGTTGCCCGGCCAAGGGTAGTCAGCCAACAAGCGGAGCACGTCGCCACCGACCCGTTTCGGGCGGCACCGATGTAGCTTGCAGAAATGCTCGAGGTAGTGATGGAAGAGTAGCTGGATGTCGTCACCACGGCTGCGCAACGGCGGAACCACCAGTGGCAGGTGTGCGAGACGAAAGTAGAGATCCTCACGGAAGCCACCTTCGGCCACGGAGTCCTCCAGATCGGCATGCGTTGCCGCCACCACGCGCACGTCGACCTCCCGGTCACGTGTGTCGCCGATGCGACGTACCTTGCCGTCTTCCAAGACCCGCAGGAGTCGTGCCTGAAGAGCCACGTCCATGTCACCGATCTCGTCGAGGAACAATGTGCCTCCATGAGCTTCTTCGAACAGGCCGGGCTTGGCTTGGCGGGCATCGGTGAATGCGCCTTTGACGTGGCCGAAGAGCTCGTCCTCGATGAGATGGGCCGGGATGGCGGCGCAGTTGATCTTGATGAACGGGCCGTCACGACGAGAGCTGGCGCGGTGCAGAGCATCGGCCACCAGCTCCTTGCCGGTGCCGCTCTCGCCGCGGATCAGGATCCGTGCCTCGGTGACGGCCGCCTTCTCGATGCGATCCAGAAGCTCTCGCATCGCGGCAGAACCGCCGAGGATCCTCGGCTCGCCGGTACCGTCTTCGAGCCGCGCCCGCAGGCTCGCGACCTCTCGCCTCAGCTCGGAGTTCTCCAGCGTCGTACGAATCGACTGAAGCAACCGCTCGACGCTGAACGGCTTCTCGACGAAGTCCAGGACCCCGAGGCGCAAGGCATCCACGGTCTCGCTGATGGAGGCCTCACCGGAAATGATGATGGTGGGTGGAAGGCGCGATTCGTCCACCAGGCGACGAACCAGGTCGAGGCCGCTCATCTCCGGCAACCGAACATCGAGGAGCACGAGGTCGGGCACGGCCTCGTCGAGGGCGCTCAGCGCTTCTTCTGCGCGCGCCATGACCTGTACTTCGAAATCGTTCTCGCGCAGCAGGAACCGGAGGTTGGCCCGGATTTTCGGATCGTCTTCAACGACGTAGATCTGCTTCATGGCTCCTCGAGGTGTGGGACGTTTTGCGCCGGCTCTTGGCTCGACTCCGAAGCGACCGGGAGAGTGAGACGGAAGGTAGTTCCTCGTTCCGACGTGTCGACCAGCTCCAGCTCCCCGTCATGGTCGAGGAGAATCTTGCGGCAAATGGCGAGGCCCAAGCCCATACCCTCACCAATACCCCGGGTGGTCGTGTAGGGCTCGAACAGCCGAGAGCGCACAGACCGATCGATCCCCGGGCCGTCGTCGGATACGTCGAGGTAGACCACGTCGCCCAGGCGGTGGAGACGGATCTCCACCGCGCCTAGGCGATCCGCCTCGGTGCCGGCACGCGCCTCCGCCGCCATGGCGAGGGAAGCGTTGTCCACCAAATTGACCAGCACCTGGCGCAACATCTCGCCGTCCACTTCGGCCTCCAACGGTTCCCGACACGGTGCGACCCCCAAGTGCAGGTTGGCCCAAGCTCCCTCGAACGTTGCGGCGATGTCCCGGACCAGCGCTCCGAGCTCGCGACGTACCCGACGAGGCGCAGGCAGCCTGGCGAAGGATGTGAAGCGCCGGGCGAATTCGCCGAGTCGGTCGAGCTCCTGGACGACACCTGCGGACACGGAATGCGCCTCGTCCGAGGAGAGCAGCCGCTCGAGACGACGCAGCTCCAAACGCGCCGCTGTCAACGGGGTACGCATTTCGTGCGCGTGGCGCCGGGCCGATTCCTGCCAGGCGGAGAGATTCTCCAGCGCTTTGAGGCGGCGACGGTGACTCGTCATGACGCGCGAGGTCTCTTCCACCATCGCGGCGATGCGTCCGATCAGATCGCGTCCGACCACGCGATGCCTCCAGCGAGAGCGACCTGCCTCGGCGACCCGTACTTCGGAGTCGCCCCGAGCCAGCTCGGTGAGCGCTTCGCGCAACGCTTCCAAACGCAGTTCCTGGCGCCGTTGACGCCACATCCAACCTCCGATGACCAAAGCCACGGTGAATCCGAAGATGGCCAGCAGGATCTGCTGGTATCGGCGCACCACGTCAGCGCGCGCATGTCGGAGCACTCGCAGGCGTTGCATCAGCTCGGCACGCCTCTCGAACTCCCTGCGATAGACCGTCTCGTTCTCCGGATCGAGCTCTGCCAAACGTCGCTGATCCTGCAGGGACGCGTCGAGCTCGTCGAGCACCTCGGGATGCACACCCACCGTCAACCAAGACTCCGAAAGGCCGCGTTGAAGGCTCCAGAAGAGCACCGCCGAGATCACCGACGCTACCGTCAAGAAAACTGCGGTCCGGATCCAGTTCATGGCGGCTCCTCGGCCGAGCGCACGATCTCCGGCTCGTAGCGGAATACCCGGATCGCCCGCCGCTGAATGGATGTCGCCATCATCAAGCGAAAAGTACGGCTCAGGGCGTCGCTGGTCTGCTGCGCCGACGCGTCGTCTACACCGGAGGTCTTGGCGTCATCCAGTGTCTTGGAGAACCAGCGCTGCGTGTCCTGGGCCTCGGCCGCGGAGAACGGTACGACGTCGATGACGAGACGTGCCTGCGTCAGTGTGTTGTTCGCCGATGTGGCGGGCAACACCTCCAAGTCGAGCCCGTGCCACCATGTCTCCAGGTCCTCGTAGGACTGGAATCGCAGCCGCCGGGGTGGGCTCGCGGCACCGACGGCGGCCGCGTGAAACACCTCGTCCCACAGGTCGAATCGGATCGTCACCACGGCTCCTCCCTCCACGCGGCCGGTGGAGGCGCGGGCTTCGAGGCGCAAGGCGAGCGTCGTGGTCAGCCCGGTTTCGAGGTGAGAACGGACCTCCTCGTCGGCCAAGATCGGCGGCAAGCTCCTGAGGACAAGGACGCCACCCTCCATCTCGAGCCTCGGCAGCCCCGCAAGCGGCGTCGAAACGGAGACCAGCGCCGTCCAGAACAAAGCGACGACGGTGCCTATGCTCGCTCCGCCGGCGGCTCGTCTCACGAAGACTGCTCCGCATCTACAAAGCGAAACCCAGCGCGGAAAACGCCCCACGACGTCCTCCAAACGACTCCCGTCCTGGCCTCGAACTGGACCAGAACGCCACCCACCAGATCGCTGAACGCCTCGGTGCGAGCGATCTCGAAGGAGGTCTCCCAGTAGATCTCACGAAACGCGCCCCCGTATCTTCGAGTCCCCTCTCCGCTCCGGCCGCCCGGAAAACGATATCGGTAGCCCACAGCCGCGGCGATCTCGGCGCTGCCGAACGACAGGTCGGAGAGCCGCCGAACGGTACCGGCATCGTCACCTACTCCGGTCACGGCTAGCTCGTCGATCTCGGTGGTGGCTACCGCGACATTCAGGGAGCCCCACACGGTGCGTCGATCGACCGGCGTCCACCATCGGCTGCCGAGGAATCCCAACCGATACGATTGAGACTCGACCTCGAAGGGGGGCTCGTCGAAACCGGCAACAAACGGTTGGGTCAGATCAGCCCTCACCCTGCGATACGTCAGGGTGATCACTTGACGAAGGCCCCGTTCCGCGAAGAGTGCGTCGTCGGTGGTGTCACGCAGCCAATTCGTGGTGAGGCGATCGTCGACAAAATCTTCCAGGAACAGGATCGAATCGGGGTCAGCGCCCAGCCGCCGGGTCCCGCGCTCGGCTTCTCGATGTTCCAGCTCCAGGCCCCAGCTATCGGTGTCTCCCGACGGCAGGTCGACGGCCGCGGTCAAGACTTCGTAGGAATCCAAGCTCCACGGTCCGAAGCTCGGCTCTACCGACGCGCCGAAAGTCGGCGTGCTGGCGGCGTTGGACTCGCTCTCTTCGTAGCCCAGGCGTAGTGTGCCGGGCCGGTTCCACAACCGGTTGCGCGTATAACCGACGACCAACCGGTTCTCGTCGGCCGCCGCCAGGAAGAAGGTGCTGTAAAGGCCGGCGAATGCACGGACACCGGCCAAGAGGCCCGGTTCGCGATCGTCGTCTATTCCGTCCAGCTCGAAGTCTGAGTCCCCGCTGTGCTCGGAATACAGCAGGCTGACACCGAAGAACAGGCGACGCGTTTCCTCGATCGCGATCACCAGCTCGTAGAGTCCTCGGCGACTACCCTTGCGCAGCGCGAACGACGCCTCACGAACGAATGGAAGCCTCCGGACGCGATCGATGGCGCGGCCGAGCTCGCTCTCGCTGTAGCTCACGCCTTCCTCTAGCCGAGCCTCCGCCAGCAACAGCTCCTGCCTAACGTGACGCAGCCCCTCGATGCGGATCGTCTCCAGTCTGAAGGTGACGTTCCACGGATCGTCGAGATCAGATCGACCGTCGGGGTCTGTTCGGGCCAGGGCCGGCACCGACAAGAGCCCAAACAGGACGGACAACGCCACGAGCCACCCCGCCCGGGCTCCGGTGGACCGCCCGGAACGGCTCGCCGCCCTGCAGTTCCGGGAACGAATCATCGTCGGAAAGTAGATGAAAACTGACATCGGATCTCGGGAGAGCAAAGCGCGTACCACGCGAAGCCGCAGATGAGTTCGGCTTCGTTCCAAGGGCTGGCGGCCGGTCGGCCCAAGGAGCCGTCAGAAAAATCGGACGGCCGTCGGTTCCAACGACCACTGCCAAGGCCGTCGCGCCATCGGCCGGAATCGCCTGAAAACCGCGGCAAGTGTATGGCACGCCTGGTATCGGTGCGTCGCGTCCACTCGTCGAGGGTCGCCGTGGCACGTCCGTTGCGCTGGCTACTGTCGTCACCGCGATCCAGCGGCGACGCCACCGGAGATATCTCGCAATGATCGTCCTCGATTCGCCTCGACACGTCTCCTACCGACAGACCCGTCGGCGATTCTCTGGCCCTCTCGTCGGCCTCTCCTTAGGCCTTGTCGCTCTACTCGCCAGCACGGCGCCCGCGGCGGCCCGGGGTGAGAAGGACATTCAGCTGGAGCTGGCGACCGGACTGCTCTTCGATTCCGACATCGATGTTGCCGGCGTCGGACTTCGTGCGTCGTACCACCTGGACCACCGCTTCTGGGTCGAAGGCCGCCTGGCCTGGTACGAGTTCACCAGCTCGCTGCAGCTGTGGTTCTTCGACGTCTCGCTGAAGTTCTTTTTCGACGACTTCGGCAAAACCCGCTGGTACGTCATCGGCGGACCCGGCACCACGTTCGAAGATCTAGGCGATTTCGGTGATAGCGACCTGCTCTTCCACTTCGGCATCGGTGCCGAGATCGACTTGACTCGCAACCTCTATCTGCGGCCGGAGTATCTCGCCCGCTGGAGCGAGCGTGGCTTCGACAACGTGGCCAGCGACGCGAGTCTCGGTATCGGCTGGCGGTTCTGACGCACATCCTGCGACGGATCCTTCGATCGAGCACCACGGCAGGCCACCCCGAAGGCGGGCTGCAGACGGCGAGCGTCCGGTCGCATCATCGAATGAAACTTGCAAGCAGAGACTTGCGTTGAAAGGAGAGGACCGACAAGACCCTCGGAGACCCACGATGACCGATCTCCTCCGCGACGCTCGCTTCGCTCTTCGCACGCTATTTCGTGCACCTGCGTTCACGCTGGCTGCAGTTCTCGCGCTGACGGTCGCCATCGGCGCCAATACCGCGGTGTTCAGCATCATTCACACGCTGCTGAATCTCGCCATCCCCGTCGAAGACCCGCAGCGTGTCGCCTTCGTATTCGGTGAGAATCCAGAGCAGAACCTACAGCAAGGTGGCATGTCGGTCGACGACTACCTCGACGCCCGCGAACAGCTGAACGTGTTCTCAGAACTGACGGCGTTTCGCGGCCGTCAATACAACGTGGTCGGTGCCGGCGACCCTCAACGCGTCACGGGACAAGAAGTGACCAGCAACTTCTTCGACATGTCGCGAGTTCAGCCGGCCATGGGTCGGGGGTTCGTACAGGAGGACGACACACGCCGCGTCACGGTGTTGAGCCATGGCTTCTGGCAGCAGTCGCTCGCCGGCGAAGACGTCGTCGGAGGCGAGGTAAATCTCGACGGCGCGACGTACGAGATCGTCGGCGTGGCGCCGGAGGGGTTCTTCTTCGGTCCCCAGAACACGGCGCTGTGGACGCCCCTCGAGCTGACCCGGGGCGCTTCGCCTCGGGACCAGCGCGCGCTCTTCGTGGCGGGCCGCTTGGCGGACGGCGTTTCACCACGGCAGGCGGAGACCGAGTCCCGCGCCGTCGCCGCTCGGCTGGCGCAGGCCTATCCGGATACCAACACGGGATGGACGCTGTCGACGCCCACGGTGCCGGAGAACCTACGCCAAGGCACGTCCCTGGTGACCGTTCTGTTCTATTCAGCCATCTCGTTCGTGCTGCTGATCGCGTGCGTCAACATCGCTAACCTGCTCTTGGCCCGCGCACTCGCCCGCGAACGCGAGATGGCGCTGCGCTCGTCTTTGGGTGCGTCCCGCTGGCGGATCGTTACCCAGTTGCTGGTGGAAAGCCTGGTATTGGCCCTATCGGGTGGTGTTCTCGGTCTCGCGGTGGGTGCGGCGGGTATCCGGGTCCTGCGCAACTGGCTGGCTCCCGATCCGAACATCGGATTCCTCGCCGACCAGATGACGATGAACCCATGGATCGTGCTTCATGCCGTGGGGATCTCCGTCCTGGCCGGCATCATCTTCGGCCTGGCCCCGGCGTTGCAGCTCAGCCGCTCCCATCCGGCGGCAGCGCTCAAAGAGGGCGGACGGAGTGGCGACAGCCGCGGACGCCGGTGGCTGCGTTCGTCGCTGGTCATGGGCGAGGTGGCCCTGGCATTGGCCCTGCTGTTGACCGCGGGAACGTTGATCCGCGCCTTCCAAAGCATCTATGACAAGGATCCGGGTTTCGATCCACGTCATCTCCTGACTCTTCAGATCGGCTTGCCGGAACATCAGTATCCCGAGCCACATCAGGCAGCCGCCTTCTTCGACAACCTGCTCGAACGCCTGCGGGAAGTGTCAGGGGTTCGTGACGCTTCGACCACGACCGTCCTACCGCTGGTGCAGTTCCCTGGTCCCGGTACCGCCCACGCGGAGATCCGAGGCCGGGAGACGAACGAGAAAGATCGCGCCCCGAACGTCGACGACGCCGTGATCAGCCCCACTTACTTCGAAACGCTGGGCATCGAGCTCGTGCGAGGCCGCGCCTTCGCAGCCAACGACCACATCGACGGTGAGCCGGTCGCTCTGGTCACCGAGTCCTTCCTCGAGCAGTTCGGCGTCGAGGGTTCGGGCCTCGATCTGCGAGTTCGGCTACACGCACCGGGTCGCGACGATCCGTCCTGGCGCCGAATCGTCGGCATCGTGGCTCGTCACGATAGCCACGCTCACTCGCTACGCCAACCCAGGCCTCGACCGATGGTCTACGTGCCGTTGGCACAACGCCCCATGCCGGCTGCTTCGGTAGTGATCCGTACCGCCACGCCGCCCTTGGAGCTAGCGGACGAGGTCCGACGTGCTGTCTGGAACCTCGATCCCAAGCTACCCATCGCTCAGATGCAGTCGCTCCAAGCGTCGATGGAGAATATCGACACCCAGAACACGGTCTTCCTGCGGATCCTCACAGGCCTGGCCGGGACTGCGCTTCTGCTGGCAGCCATCGGTATCTACGGCATCATCACCTACTCGGTGAACCGTCGCCAACGTGAGATCGGTCTGCGCATGGCCCTGGGCGCGAGCGCCGTCCAGACCGTCGGAATCGTCGTGCGCCAAGCCGCAGTTCTCACGATCGCAGGCCTTGCGGCAGGAATCGGCATCGGCTGGCTGCTCGTTCGCTTCCTGGCCAGTCAGCTCCAGGGCCTGGCCCAATCCGGGGCTGCCGGCCCCGCTACTTTCGCCTGGGTCGCCACCTTCTTCCTGGGCGTCGCTTTGCTCGCCAGCGCTGCTCCGGCGTGGAAGGCAGTGCGAATCGACCCGGCGGTGACACTGCGCGACGAGTGAGCGCACGAATCGCGCGCTCACCCGCCGAAACTCAATCGATCAGTCTTCCTGCGGTGGGATCCGCAAGACCTGGCCCGGATAGATCTTGTCCGGATCCTTCAACATGGGCTTGTTGGCTTCGAAGATGACCGGGTACTTGCTCGCCTTGCCGTAGTACTTCTGGGCGATGGCACCGAGCGTGTCGCCGCTTGCAACGGTGTGGAACTGAGCTTCCGGCTCCGTGTTCTCCACCTCGAGGCGATTGTCTACGGCTTCGATGCCGTTGATATTGCCGATGGCTAAGGAGATCTTCTCCGCGGTGGCTTGATCCGCCACCTTGCCGCCCAGGATGACGGTGGAGCCTTCCACCCGAATATCGGCATTCTCGATCTCGAGACCCAGCTCCTCGACCTTCATCTGGAGCGCGCGGGCCTTCTTCAACCTTTCGAGCTTTTCGCGTTGCGCGTCGGCCTGCGCCTGGACTTCGGCCTCGATCTTCTTTTCTTCTTCATCGCTGCCGAAGATGGCGGCGCCTGCGGACTTGACGAAACTCATCAGACCCATGGGTGTCTTTCTCCAGTAAGTTGGGCAATGCGTGCGAGACGCACCGCGAGTGTCAGGGGGGCTGGCAAATATGGTACGAGTCTACCGCCGTTCCTATTCGTCGAGCGGTTCCCAGCGATAGATCTCGAGGTCGATCCGCCCCCCACGGTCGAATTTCACTCCTTCTGATTCGAGAAGCGCACGCTGGAGGCCCTCCCACCCTGGCTCGGATCGTAAGCTGACTTCACCGCGGGCATTCACCACCCGTTGCCACGGTACCCCGCTGTCCCTCGGCAGAGCGTGCAGCGCATAGCCCACCTGCCGGGCGTGCCGAGGTAATCCAGCGAGGGCTGCGACCTGACCGTAGGTCACGACCTTGCCTTCGGGCACTTCGGAAACGACATTCCAGAAGCGTTGCCAGCGACTGGACCGTTCCGTCACGATTCCCCGCTGCCAGGAAGAAGGGAACCTTGGTGCCCCGGATTGCGTCTTCGGGAGGGAACGCACATCGGATCGAATCCTACCCCGCCGCATCCACGCTGCCGACCCACCGCTGACCCACAGGACCACACGATGCCGACTCTCTCCTCCCAAGCCCGATCTTCGGCGGTCGTCGCCGGATTGGGAATGGCGCTCCTCATCATCCTCCTTCACCAGAAGCTCATGGGCTACGACCAGGAGGGTTGCTCGACTCCCCAATGGACCACGCTCAACGAGCGCGACGATGGGCTGAGCCTGCGGCAACGCGCTGGCCGTTGCAAACTGAAACTCGACCTCCGCGGTGATCTGCGATGGAACGAGAGCGAAGATCAGATCGCCTGGATCGAGCGGAGTGGGCTGCTCCACGTGAAGAACCGAACTGAATCGGCACATCACGAACTACTGGTGCGAGGCTCCGAGAGTGGCTCTCCCCAGTTGGTGTACGAGCGCGATGGCGAGGAACGCGAGCTCGATGTCGACGCTCGAGCCTGGCTCCACGAAATCGCCATGGTGATGTTCCGCCGACTCGGCGTGGATGCGGAGGAGCGATCGCGGCGAATCCTCGAACAGAAGGGCCCCGAAGGGCTGGCAGACGAAATTGAGGCCATCAGATCGGACCAGGTAGCGTCGCTCTACGCTCGAACCGCCTTCGACACGGACAGTCACCAGCGGACCGAGGCTCCGACCGCGGCGCTCCACGCCGTGGCACGTAGCATCGGCTCGGATCACTACGTTGCGGAGCTCCTGTTGGACCTAGCGCAAGCGGGCCTTCCGCCCGGCGAAGGAAGCGTGAGTAGCGATCCCAAAGCGCCGAACACCGACTTCGAACGGGCCCTCCGCAAAACCTTGGGGACCATCGGCTCGGACTACGAGATGCGCCGGTCGATCCATGCTCTCCTGAACGCCGAGCCAGGCCCTTTCCTCACCGAAGCGCTTTTCGATGCCGCACGCCAAGGCCTCGGCTCCGACTACGACGCCGCCGAGGTCGTGGTGCAATATGCCAACGAGTTGGAGGCTGGAAGCTCGATGTCTCCCGGGGTCGCTGGCTTGCTGCGAACGATAGGTTCAGACTACGAGATGCGTCGCAGTGTGGAGGCACTGCTAGAAACCCATCGCGAGGACGAAGATCTGCGGGTGCTACTGACGGCGGCGAAACAAATCGGTTCCGACTACGATCTGGCAGAAGTGCTCGTAGCGATGGCTCGGTCGAATCCACGACCGGCCGTGGACTCCGCCTATCGCGCCACGCTCCGGTTCATCGGCTCGGACTACGAACGAAAGCGAGCGGAAGAAGCCTGGAACCTCGTGGTCCCGCAGGAAGACCCTGCGGAAAAAAAAGATGCTCCGTCGTGATGGTGATCCGAGAAGAAATCACCGGGCAACTTCGTGGTGTCGTACGAGGGGTAGATCTGCCCGATGCGCCTTTCGGCGAACCTTCGCGGAACCCCATCACGACGGAGCCCGCTCTCGGCGTTCTAATAAAGCAAGGGACGTGCCAGGCAGGAAAGACGTCCACTCCAAGCCGCCCAGCACACGTTCTCATGCACCTGTAGGCGGGAATCTCCAGGCATTGCAACGGTTCACACCGTTCCCGAGCAATCACCGACCTGACAAGAAGGCCTGACCGCCAGCGTACAGCTCCACAGCTTCGATCGCGCTGACCGCTGACGTACACCCCGAGTTGACCGAAACTGGTCAGTTGGAAGTCCTTCTCGACGAGGAGACTGACGCACAACTTCGGGAGTTGGGCTACCTGTGAGCAGAGCGGTCTCGGCACCCGACTGTTCGACCGTCCCGCTCACATTCAGACCGATCCTAGAGCAGCGACAGCTCGAACCCAGCACGCCGGCCGGCCTGGTTCAACCGTTGGGCTCGATGTCGACACCTGCCTCGTCGTCGGTTTCCTCTGTGTCGTCCTCCGAATCTGAGCTCTCCAGGCTCTGCAACGGCCCGATCCAAGACAGCACCGTGTTCTTCAGACTGGAGATCAGGTCGGCGCTACCGGCTGCGGGCTCGGCGTGAGCCGGAAGTGCGAGTCCGAACAGCAACAGAACAGTGAGAGCGGCGAAACGGTAGGTCGGCTGGTTCAGCTTCATGGCGAATCTCCCGGCCCTCGGTATCTCTGCGCACAAACCATCTCTGCGCACAAACCGAAGGCTTGTCATATTCAGAATTTGTTGCGCAATTCAGAGCATATCTCTGAATTAGGGAGATTCTCAAATAAATCCTCTATATGAGGAGAATTTCTCTCCTCAATAGAGGTTGCTGGAGAGCTACCGCGCCTTCGAAGCAGCGGATTGACGCAAAACGAGCTCTGACCCGAGCCTCGCCTTCTCCGGGCCTACCGGAGCCACGGTCGTTCGATGCCGTAGGTTCGCGCCGAGCGGAGTCTCACCGCGGCGAATACGGTCTACCCGCACGCACCGTTCTCGCCTCACCGCCGGTCATTCGACCTTCGGTCGGCGACCTCTCACCAAGAGCCTGGAGTACGCCGCACATGAGGCCGGCTCGTTTGGCGAACCACGACCCTACTCCGTCGACTTCGCAGCCGGTAAAGGAGCACCTGTGTCCGTCGCTACTCGGCCCATACCGAGATGCGGCCTCTCGATCGAGGTTCGTGCGATCCGACGGCCACGTGGTCCGGTGTCTCGTAGTGCGCGAGGTCCCGTGTCTACCCAGGCCCTGGCCAGCGATTGCTGGCCGATCCCACTGAGCTACCCGACAGAATCTGCGCTCGAATCCCCCGGACTTCGGGAGCAACACCCACTCAATAGCGCCGACGCAGCATCAGGCCGTAGCTAACGTTTCCAGCCTCACCATCGATACTGGACGAAATGCCGTATCCGACGATCGGCCAGATGTCGAGCTTGAACGGTCCGTGAACCAAGAAACGGACGTTCATACCAACGCGGTCGATCCATTCCTCGCCCTCGATTCTCTGATGACCACCTTCGAGGAAGAACGTGATCGGTACCTTGCGAAACAACGACGTGGCCCAGGTGACCCCAGCAAAGGCTCCTTCGTCGAAGCCTCGGCGTGACCCGAAGCCGGTCACAGTCTCGCGGGCGCGGGCAAAGGGCATTCTGGAGAATCGGTCGAGATCCCAACCTTTCGACAGCACCAGGTCCACACCTACGGAGTTGGTTTCGCTAAACCGCCGATAGGTTCCGTAGGCGGCGCGGGCTACAGTGTATTGGTCGTTCAGGGGCTGAGCTCCGTCTACACCCCACGCTTCCCAATCCTCCCGCATTCCGACCTCGAGACCCAGCGTTGCCAAGCCGGCGCCGCGCCGAATGTCGAGACCCAAGAGCAGCAGATGCTCCGCCGTGTCGAGAGGCCGGACGAAGCCCTCCACACCGTTGGACTCCGTCTCGAGGGTTCGGATGCCGTAGCCGATGCGAGAGCTCAGACCTCGTGCCATCGGCAATGCCAGATCGAAACGGAACTCGTGCTGCCGCATGTCCAAACCGGTATAGATCTCCGAACCGTCACCCAGGACCTCCCAGTCCGGGTTGTGGTTGAACTCGAAGGAGATATCCGCGCGGGCACTGAAGACGGCGTCGCGACCGAACAGGCCAGACTTGTTCACCGTCCCGATGGCGTAGTCCTTGAACAGGCCGAAGTACAGGTCGATGCCCTTGCGCAGGAAATCCGAGTCGGTGAGGACGAGGCCCGGGAAGATCTCGACATCCTCTCCCCGTTGCGAGCCGAATCCGCCGAAGTCGAGTCGCGCATGGCGCGAGAACGCGTGCACGTCGGCAAGCACCCTGGACGACCAGATCTCCTCCTCCTCGTCGACGTCTTCCTTCACCTCCAGTTGCCCACCCCCTCCTCCGCCACCACCGGTGGACGTCGTAGCCAGGCCGGTATCCGACAGGGCCTCGGACCCCGTCCCGGGACGGCCAGCCGCAGCCAAGCCCAGCGTCGGGTAGGGTTCCGCCTCTTCCTGAACTCTGCGCCCGCCCTCCTCGGTTCGGATCAGCCACCGGTGACCGACCGGTGGCGTCTCCACATGGATCATCACGTCGCTCTCGTGCCCGGCCCGGACGACCTCGTCGATGTCTGGACGGTTGTAATCGAAGTCCTCGCGAACGACTTCCTGACGGGTCGAATACGTCTGTCCGCCCCAGTGGAAGACGGAAACACCCGTCCGCCGGCGCCAGTCCCAGAAACACTGGTCGTCGTCCGCGATCCAGCCGTAGTCGGTCGTCGTCTCGCGTTGTACGAGACTGCCTTCCAGACCCTTCTGGAGGATGCGCACTCTGAGGTGCGCTGCGGTCCGCCGGTCGAGCCACAGCGTGCCTCGTACCAGAGAGCCCTCTTCCCGAGATCCCTTCCGCAACGGCTCGAATTCGATCTCGTAGGCTTCACGGCCTCCTATCTCTTCCATACCTCGGTATCGGTAGGCGTACGTCTCGTCGAATTCCAGCTCCAGGGGGTAGAGCTGGACCAAGGCTTCGGTGCGAAACAGCCGTCCCATCAGGAGTTTCTCCTCCGGATACGGCGCACCGTTCAGCGAAAAACCAAGATGGTGGAATTCGGTGAGCTTCCCTTTGCGCTGCAGAATACGGTGGGTCCACTCGGTCAGCCCGCCTCCTGCCCACTGTGGCGTGCTGCGGATGTACTCCATGACGTCGAGGGAGTAAAACGACTCCCGCTCGCGGCGTTGGAAGACCTGGTTTCGCTCGACCTGCTCGTAGGCATCCACCAACTCTGTGTCGGAGACCTCGACATCACGATAAGACATGGTTTCGCTCAGCATGGTGATCTCGAAGAGATAGTGGCGCGAGCCGCCATCCTGAGCGCTATCGAGCCAGAGCCGCATACCTTCCTGGGTCTGCTGCGTCTGGAATCGCGCAGCGCTGGGAACCCTCGCTTCCACTCGTTCGATACCTGGAAGGGCGAAGGTGAGCTCGGTTGGACCGTCGGGCTCCGCATAGAGAGCCAACAGCAGATCACCACGGGTCGGATGGATGAGAAAGCGCACGCGGTCGGGCGCCACGCCGAGGAACGGTGGGGTTTCGGCTTCGGCGGTGCCAGAGGCGTCGATCGTGTTCAGGAAGTCTCGGTGGCTCGACTCGATGTTCTGACCGGCGAAGATCACCAGACCGTCGCCCCGTAGCGAAGCATCGAGTAGTACCGGCAGTGCCGTCGGCGCACCGTCGGCCCACCACCAAGTCCGAGCGGTGGCGTCCAGCTCGGGAACGAAGGGACTTCCGCGGTGAACGTACGCATCGAGGTATGGCGCCAAGCCTTCGGAGACGAACCGTCCGACAAGCGCCGGATCGCCATCGAGTGCCACCTGAAGGCCCGGGCGCGACGACTCCAGCTCCACCAGACGTTCTTTGAGCTCGAACGCCATGCCCTGCCAGTCGACGGCAGCACCATCGACCGCCCGGAATGCTTCCGAACGCAAACGGACGATGAGATGAGGGGTCGAGGTGTCCCGCACTGCCTGCGGCAAGGAGTTCGGCAGTTCCCCACCATGCTCCGACGGAAAGCTCCAGACGACCGGAAGGGCGGAGCGGTCGGTCCATGCCGGCAGGGTTCCGTCGTCCGGCGAGCTCGACGGCGCCACGACCCTGGCCCTGGTGGATGCCAAACGACCGTCGGCATCGACGATACGAAGCAGGTCTCCCTCGGCTGCTGCTTCGGCTCGCAATCCGAATGGCTCGAGCAAGATCTCGAGCGATCTCCGCCGGTCACCCACACCGACGGCTGCCTCCGCCACCGAAGGGCGGATCTGCTGGCCGGAACGTACGAGGCCATCGCTCCACAACAGTCGGAGCCCATCCGCCGAGAGGTCGCCCAGCGCGTCTTCCAATTGCATGCAGGCAAACCGAGGCATCTCGTCTTCGGGCACCTCGGCCCCGGCATCGGCCACCGCGATCCAGGACAAGGCGAGGGCGAGGGCGAAGGAAAGGCGGCGGGCCTTCGGGCCGAGGGTCGTGAGCTTCATGGCAAACTCCCGTCGTTGTGCTGAGCTGTGGCTTCTGAAATCTGAAGCACGTCGTCGGCGAGATTCGAAATCAATCCGGCAGTGGGAAGCACCGCATCCGGCGCGAGGTGGGGCGGCGTACCGCCGAGGGTGCCGTGGAGAACGACGCCTCGCGACCGTAGCTCCAGAGCCGAATCGCTCCACTGCAGCTGCCAACCCGTCTCGCGACACACCCAGTCGAGGAATTCGGACAACGATGCACCTTCCAGGTCGAAATGAGCGAGCTCGACATAAGGGCGCCATAGCTCACCGCGAAGGGGAACGGTCTGGGTCTCCAACTTGCCAGGAGTCCACTCCACCTCCATGCCGGCACTGGCGACCACATCCTGGATAGGCGTCGCAAGGCGCACTCTTCCTTCGCGTACCCGTAGACGCAACGCCTCCTGCTCGACTCTCAACTCGAACTGCGTCGCCAGGTTGCGGGCTTCGCCGTAGGGCGTGGAGATGACCAGAGATCGGCCCTCGGTCTCCGACGGAGAATCAACGTACAGCGCGCCTGCCGTCAGCTCCATCCTCGTCGCACCCGTCAGACGGAGATTCGTTTCTGGTGCCAGCCGTAGCGAGCGGCCATCGGCAAGCAGAATCGCGGCGCCTTCGTGTTCGGACGTCTGCAGCTCGGCGCCACCGAGGATACTGGCTCCGGCATGGGCTGCCCGGCCTGCTTGTTCCAGAGAGCCACGGACGAGCTCCGCTAGCGGCTCCGAGGGGAAGTCGGATCTGAAACCCAGCAGGCCGGGCAGCTGTAGCCACAAAGTGAGAGTGGCGGCGGCCGCCAAACCCGCCCCGACGGCCACCCTCACGGCCCAGCGCCGCCGTCGGCGCGCTCGCAAGGTCCGCAGCCACTCGGACTCCACCGCCATTCGCGCTCGGCGGAAGGACGCGGGACGAATCTCCGGCGCCTCCGCCTCGGCCAGTTGGAGGAGCCGCACGAGCGGATCGGAGACCGTGTCTCGCTCCGGATCCCGGCTCGGATCGATCGATGATTCGTTCACAGCGAATTCCCAGTTTTTGCTTCGAAGTTCGGTGCCGCTGCGCGTGCCAGCAGCGCCGCCGCGTCGGGCCCCAGGGTCGACAGAGCATCGCGAAACGCGACGCGAGCCCGGCTGAGCACCGATTCGGCAGCCTTGGGGGTGATCCCCAGTCGTTCGGCGATCTGACGAACCGACAGCTCGTCCAGGTACTTCCAACGTAAAGCGTGACCGTAGCGACGGGGTAGCTGATCGAGCAGTCTGCGCACCCAACGCGCCAGCTCCCGGCGATCGAGCTCGTCATCCGGACCACCAACCATCGCCGAGACGTCGAACAGGGACTCCAGAGCTCCCCGTACCTGAGGCAAATCCTCGGCGAGGCCTACGGGCTGAGCGGCCTTCCCGCTCGAGCGCAGGGCGCGGAACATCTCGTGCCGGCAAAAAGTACACAACCAAGAGAACAATGCGGCCTCTCCGCGGTAGCTGGCTAGCTTGCCCATCGCGACGCAGAGTGTCTGTTGCGCCACTTCCTCGGCCATCGACTCGTCGCCCAGCCGGGCCGCGGCAAACCGGAAAAGCCCCGGAAAGTAGTGGCCGAAGAACTCTTCGAATGCCGATTCTTCGCCACGCAGAACGCGGCGGACGAGTCGGAGATCTTCGAAGTGATGAGTCATTTCCCGTAGGAGTCGTCGAGGCGGCGAAATCCTTCGCTCGCCGATCAAAAAGTTCGGATCAGGTTAAGCTACAGGCATATGTCAGACATCTTGCGAGTATCCCGCGGGCTCATGCTCCTGAGCCTGACGGCCCTCGCCGCCTGCGCCGGCTCAGACGAATCGGTCCGGATGCTCCGCGTTTCCGCCGCCGCGAGCCTGCACGATGTGGTGACCGAGCTGGCGCTCGACTTCGAGGAGCGCTCACGAACCGGAGTCTCGGTGGAGCTGAACTTCGCCGGCTCGAATGTCCTGGCCCAACAGATTCATGCGACACCGCAGGCCGACGTGTTTCTCTCCGCAGACAAGATCTGGGTCGACGACTTGCTGTCCTCACACCGGCTGGAGGCCGGCAGTCAACGGACCGTCTTCGCCAACCAACTGGTCCTGGTCGCCCGTCACGATGCAGAGCTGACGATCGACGGTTTGAAGCCGCTGGCCGACAGTCTCGGTACCGACCGGAGTCTGGTGATGGCGGACCCGGAGGCCGTGCCCGCCGGGCGCTACGCGAAGTCTTATCTCGTGGCCGAAGGGCTCTGGAAACGCGTGGAATCGCAGCTCGTTCCGGCGCTCGACGTACGCGCCGCGTTGGCACTGATAGAGACAGACCCGGCGCTCGTGGGTTTCGTCTACCGAACCGACGCCACGACCTCGGATCGGATCGAGACCCTGTTCGAGCTCCCGTCGAGAGACGGGATCGACATCGTCTACTGGGGCGGTCTGGTCGCCAAGGACTCCCCTCATGGCGAGGCCGCGGCGTTCCTCGAGTACCTCGGCACGCCTGCGGCCCTCGCCGTCGCGGAGCGCCACGGCTTTCTGCCGCCCACGTCTCGGCCACCCACACAGTAGGTCGACGTGCTGGAGATCCTGCTGCTGACTCTCCAGGTGGCGAGCCTCGCCACCGTCGGCGTCCTCGTACCGTCGGTGGTGCTCGGCTATGCCCTCGCCCGCTTCGAGTTTCCCGGCAAACGTTTGATCTCCGCGGTGGTCGGGCTACCGCTGGTGCTGCCACCCACCGCCGTCGGATTTCTCCTGCTGCGTCTTTTGGCGGTCGACGGGCCCCTAGGACGTCACACCCTGGGGCTCGACCTGGGGATTCTCCTCACCTGGAAGGCTGCGGTCTTGGCCGCGGCGGTCATGTCGCTCCCGCTGGTCGTGCGGACGGTGCGGGTGACATTCGAGTCGATCGATCCACAGCTCGAACACATGGCTCGCACACTCGGCTACGGCCCGGTGGAGACATTCCTCCGCATCGTGCTGCCTCTGTCCGTTCGCGGGCTCGTGGCCGCGACGATCCTGGGATTCACTCGCGCCGTCGGCGAATTCGGGGCCACCGTCACCATCGCCGGCAATATTCCGGGCCGCACACAGACCCTGGCATCAGCGATCTTCTCGGCGCAACAGGTCGGGGACCACCGCACAGCCCACTTGCTGATGATCGTGGCGCTGCTTCTCGGCCTGGTGGCGATCTGGGTTGCCGAGTCGCTCGGTCCGGGTACCGCCCTCGGCAACTCCCAACAGGCGCGCTCGAGACGTACGGAATCATGAAGCTCCGACTGGATCTCCGCATGGCACTCGACCGCTTCGATCTGCAGGTCGACCTGGCCGCCCTCGGACCGGTCACCGGGATCTTCGGACGCTCCGGTGCCGGCAAGTCGAGCCTGCTGGAAGCGGTCGCTGGGCTACGCCCGTCGGCGCGCGGCCTGATCCGCCTCGACGACATCACGTTCTTGGATTCCACGTGCGGTATCTGCCTGCCCCCCGAGCAGCGCAGTGTCGGTTATGTGCCTCAACACGGTCTGCTCTTTCCCCACCTCGACGTGCGTGGCAACTTACTGTCTGGCTCGCGTCGAGCCCGTCAGGCCGGGGTCGACCACGAGGACCTTCTGAGCCACGTTGCGTCGGTGTTGGAGCTGGCCCCCCTGCTTTCGCGGTATCCGGCCACGCTTTCCGGCGGCGAGCGTCAGCGGGTGGCTCTGGGCCGGGCGCTCTGCTCGGCGCCGGATCTCCTGCTCCTCGACGAGCCCCTGTCCGCGTTGGACCTGCCTCTGCGCCGGCGCCTCCTACCCGTCTTGCAGAAGGTTTGCGAGGAGCTTGCGGGATCGATCGGGAGACTCGCGGGTCACCCCATCCCCATGCTCTTCGTCTCCCACGACCCCACCGAGGTCCAAGCCTTGTGCGACGAGATCGTGGTACTGCGCGATGGCGACGTCATCGCTCATGGCGAGCCGCGACGGGTGCTGCGCGATCCGAAGGTCTACGCGCTGGCTGGCGAGGACGGCTTCGAAAACGTAATCCCCGCACGGGTCTCCCATCACGCCGGAGGAACGAGCGTCCTGGCACTTGGCCGCTCGGGACTCGAGCTAAAGACCTTCCGCGCCGCGCAAGAACCAGGCGAGAGCCTCTATCTCGCCATTCCGTCGAACGAGATCCTCATCGCCACGGAGAGACCGTCGGGTATCTCGGCCCGCAACGTCCTGGTGGCCTCCATCACTCGGGTGGAGAACGTCGACGGTAGGTGTCTGATATCAGCGCTTCTGGCGGACGACCTGCCGGAGCTCGCGGTGGAGGTGACAGAGGTCACGCCCGACGAGCTCGGTCTCGACGCGGGCCTACAGATCTACCTGGTCATCAAAGCGGCGTCGTGCCGCATCTATGGCGGAACGCGATCGTAGAATAATCGCCATGTCGACGCCTGCAATCTCCTCCTCGAACGAGGTCACGGCGATCCTCGAGCGCACGGCGAAGGATCTGAAGCCCGCCGAAGAGCTGCTGCCGTTGCTCTACGACGAGCTGCGAGTGCTGGCCAGGGCCCGCCTGGCGCGGGAGCGCCCCGGACAGACGCTGCAGCCGACGGCATTGGTCCACGAGGCCTGGGTACGCCTCGTGGGTCGCGGAGATCCGGGGTGGAACAGCAAGGCGCATTTCTTCGGTGCGGCTGCCCTGGCCATGCGGCGCATTCTGGTGGAGCAAGCGCGACGCAAGGCGCGGATACGACACGGCGGAGAACAACGCCGGATGGACGTCGACGCGGTGGAGCTCGAACCGGCATTGGCCATCGCACCACCGGCGGCCGACGTTCTGGCGGTGGACGCAGCGCTACGCAAGCTCGAGATCGAGGACCCCAGGAAAGCCAAGATCGTGGACCTCCGCTGGTTCGCCGGGCTGACGGTACCCGAGACCGCGGAGGTCCTGGGTGTCTCCGTCGGCACCGTGGAGCGCGACTGGCGTTTCATCAGGACCTGGCTGCGCTCCGAACTGGACGAAGGATCCGGATGGACCTGAAACGACTCGAAGAGCTGTTCCACGCCAGCTGCGATCTCCAGCCCGCCGAACGCTCGACGTTCCTGAATCGAGAGCTGGGTGAGAGCCCTGCGGATTCGGAGCTGCGCGCCAAGTTGGAGGCCATGCTGCGCATCGCCGACGCCGACGATGCGACGTTGCCGCGTCCAGAGATCGCTGCGACCACCACCTCGGCTCCGCCGCGGAACGAGGCTTCGACCCATGGGCTGACGGCCCTCGACGCGGGAACGGAGCTCGGGCGATATCGGCTGCTAGAGCTTCTGGGCGAAGGCGGCTTCGGCGTCGTCTATCGCGCCGAGCAGCTGCGCCCTATGCAACGCGAGGTGGCACTCAAGGTGCTGAAGGTGGGCATGGACACCCGCGAAGTCGTGGCCCGGTTCGAGGCAGAGCGTCAAGCACTCGCCTTGATGGACCACCGTTCGATCGCTCAGGTGCTGGATGGTGGAGTCACCGACGGTGGCCGGCCGTTCTTCGTCATGGAGCTGGTACGCGGCGAGCCGGTGACGATCTTCTGCAGAGCTCGCGAGCTGGATCTGCGTCGGCGTCTGGAACTGTTCGTGGAGATTTGCGAGGCGGTGCAGCACGCCCACCAAAAAGGCGTCGTCCACCGCGACCTGAAACCCTCCAACATCCTCGTGTGCGACCCCGACTCGGGAACCGCGACGGACAGTGGCCAGGGCACTCGCTCGGTGCCCAAGGTGATCGACTTCGGTATCGCCAAGGCGCTGCACGGTCGGCTCACCGACCAAACGCTTCACAGCGCTGCCTACCGCATGCTCGGCACTCCGGCTTACATGTCGCCGGAGCAAGCGGTAGGCGAGGTGGACGTGGACACCCGGGCGGACGTTTACAGCCTGGGTGTCTTGCTCTACGAATTGTTGACCGGGACGACCCCGTTCGCTGCCGGCGGCCCGGCCTCGAGTGACGGATCCGATGTCGGGCTCGCCGAGATCGAACGGAGGATCCGAGAGGACGAGCCACTCAAGCCGTCACGCCAAGCCGGTCCCCGTGAGTTCGGCCGCAGGCTACGCGGTGATCTCGACTGGATCGTGCTCAAGGCGCTCGAGAAAGACCGCGAACGACGCTATGCCGCAGCCTCGGAGCTGGCGGAAGACGTTCGCCGACACCTTCGCGACGAACCCGTGGCAGCCGGCCCGCCGAGCACCGCCTACAGACTGCGCAAATTCCTTCGCCGAAACCGTGCCCAGTCGGTGCTCGCTGCCTTGTTGCTGCTGGCGATTCTCGGCGGCGCTCTGGGAACCGTCGCCGGCCTGCTGGAAGCGTCGCGCCAACGGGACGCCGCCCGCGTCGAAACCCGGCGCGCCGAGGCCGCCACCGACTTCCTGGTACAGACGCTGGCACTCGCCGACCCAGAGGTGGCTCTGAAGCCGGACCTATCCGTCCGGACTCTGCTGGACCGCGCCGCAGCCCGAGCCAACGAAACCCTTGCCGGACAACCCGAAGCCGAGGCACGCGTTCGTTCCACGCTCGGACGCGCGTACGAAAGCCTCGGCGAGCACAAGCTCGCGGAGCGCCAACTACGTGACGCAGTGGAGCTGTCGGACCGTCACGGTGGCCTGGCGCCACGGGAGATCTACGACACCCTGTGGACCCTCACCCACGTGCTACACCGCCTCGAGCGTCCTGATGCCCGGGAGGCATCCCATCGCGCCCGCCAGGTCGCGCACGACATCGTGCGCGCGGATCACTCGGAGCTGGCGTCCGTGCTCGACGAGTTCATCGTCCAGTTGCGCAGCGGCGTACATCACCCCGATCCAACACCCATCGACCGAGCCCACGAGTTGCTGGCTGATGCCAGCGAACTGGCTCGAGGTCAGCTCGCGTCCGACGACGCTCTCTGGCCCCTTCTAGCCGACGGATGTATGGACGCCGGCTTCTCCTTATGGTTCACACCCCACGAGTCGCGTAGCGACGAGTTCTTCCGCTGTGCCCTCGACATCCGGAAACGCGTTCTGCCGCACAGTCACCCCGATGTGGGCGAGTCGGCAGGCATGCTGGCGGGTGTTCTCAATCGCTCCGGCCGTGCAGCCGAGGCCGAAGAGATGCTGCGCCAGGTACTCGCGGACATGGAAGAAGTCTTCGAGCCCGACAACTTCCAGGTGGCCTTCACCCGCGCAATGTTGGGAGAGAACCTCTCGGCGCAAGGCCGGTTCGCCGAAGCGGAGCCCTTGCTCGTGGAAAGCCACGCCGTGATGTTGCAGATCACCGACGATCCGGCGACCGTCTTCCCCATCGACTCGTTCGGTCGCCTGATTCACCTCTACGACGCTTGGGATCGGCCCCAGAGAGCCGAGCCCTACCGGCGGGCCCTGGCCGAGATCGGCGCCAGATCTTCCTGGCCCGTACCCTGGCCGTTCGTCCGTTGGGTGATGGCCGGGCGCTACGCCGAGCTCGTTCCGATTCTCGATCGGCTGGACACCCTGTGCGGCGGTGTCGCTTTCGGCGCCTCGGAGGGCGAGCTGAGCTCCGAGGACCTGGCGCCGGTGGTCGAAGAGCTGGAAACCGCCACGCGCGATCTCGACCGCAGTGACCCTCGCACGGCGGTGGTCGGCCGGATGCTGGTGGCCTGGTCGAACTCCGCCAAAGCCGGAGACCCGGTGCGGCCGCGTCTCGCAGAGCTGGCCCTGAGCCTCACGTCTACTTGGCAGCACGAGCTACCGCTCGACGGTGCCGAAGCAGAGGTGTGGGCCGCCGTCGGAGCCACCGGAGAGGAGCGCGAGGCCCACCTGGACGTCGCCAAGGCCTACCTGGAACGACTTCGCTCGTGGGATCAGGTGTCGGGCGGGGAGTCGGCTCAGCACCTGGGCGACAGCTGGTACGTGGCCAACGCCAAAATCCGTATTGCCCGCGGCCTGATGGAGCTCGGTCTCGAGGGCGAGGCACGGCAGCTGGTCGCCGCTGCCATGGAGACCTTGCGCGTGCAACTCGGCGAGCGCAACCGCGACTTTCAATCGGCCGAGCGGCTCCTCGCCCGGCTCGAGTCCGGCCGAGACGTGACCACGTCGTCTGCAGCGACTCCGCTCACGGACTGAGCTCCAGACTCCCAGGTCGACGGGTTGAGGGATTGTGCCCGAGCCGTCGCACTGCTACTCGAAAGTCGATCCCAACGAACCATATCGAGAGGAGTCGTCATGAACGTCAAGTCCATTCTTCGCAGTATCGGCGCCGTCGTCGCCGGATTCGCCACCTGGACCGTCTTGTGGCTGTCGTCCAACGCCGCAGCTCGCGCCATCGTCCCGGACGCTTTCGACGACCAGGGACTCACATCGAGTACCGGTATCCTGCTGTTCTTGCTCGTCGCCAGCGTCGTCTACTCGATCGTCGCCGGCTGGGTCACCGCGGCCGTGGCGGGACGTGCGGAGGTCCCCCACACTGTCGCGCTAGGGGTCGTCCAGACGGCGATCGGAATCGCCGTGCAATTGGCCTACTGGGACGTCATGCCGCTCTGGTATCACCTGCCTTTCCTGGCTCTTCTCCTACCCGGCAATGTCTTGGGCGGGTGGCTTCGCGCCTCGCGCTCATAGGGTTCGGGAGACGAAGCCCTCCGGACTGGAATCGGGAACGCGGCGCAGGTAAAGTCTTGATCCCTAACGGTCCATCAGACGTCGCACGACGTCAGGAGGGTATCGATGATCGGTTTCCGTATGCCGACCCGCATCCTCGTCGAGCCGGGTGCGGTGACGAGACTCCCAGAGGTAGCCCGCAGCTGTGCCATGCAGAGTTGCCTGCTGGTGGTCGATCCGGGGTTGCGTGAGAACACCGAGTGGCTCGACATCGCACAGCGAGCACTCGAGAGCACGGGAATCCGCACCCACGTCTTCGACCAGCTGGAACCCAACCCCCGCACTTCGACGGTGAGCCAAGCGGCCGACGTCCTTCGGCAGGCGGAGCTGGACGGCGTCATCAGTCTCGGTGGCGGATCTGCCATCGATGCCGGGAAGGCAGCCGCCATGCTGGCGGAGAACGAACTACGCATCGAACAGTACGAGGGTAAGAACCGCTACGCCGCGCCGCCCCGACCCTTCGTCGCGATCCCCACCACCTGCGGCACGGGCTCCGAAGTGACGTGGGTCTCGGTCCTCAGCCACGAGCCGACGAATTCGAAGATGTCGATCAAGGGCGACACGATGTTTCCGAATCAGGCCTTGGTGGATGCCGACCTGCTCCAGACCTTGCCGCCCCATCTCGTCGCCTGGACCGGCATGGACGCGATGACCCACGCCATCGAAGCCATCACCGGTGCCGCAGCGAACGAGGTTTCCGACAGCTTGGCGCTATCGGCCGCCTCCCTCCTCTTCCGGTATTTGGAGCGAGCCGCCGGAGACATCGAAGGCGACAGCTTGGCGCGCGAGTGCGTCATGCGAGCGTCGACCCTGGCAGGTATGGCATTCGGCAACGCGGACGTGGCTGGCGTCCACTGCCTTTCCGAATCCATCGGAGGCCTGTACGACACACCCCACGGCGTCACCAACGCGATCCTTCTGATGCCGGTCTTGCGATTTCACCGCCCGTTCATCGTCGACCGACTGGCGCTCCTCGACGATGCCTGCTGTCCGCAGGAACCCGAGACACCGGCAGAGGCCAAGGCCGCACACTTCCTCGACGAATTGGAGTCCCTGTGTCGAAGGCTGGAGATCCCGAGCTTCAGCACTCTCGGTGTGCGTCCGGAAGATCATGGCCGATTGGCCGAGTGGGCGGTCCGCAACGGATCGAATCGGTCGAATCCCCAACCCATGCCACCCAGTGCCTATCAACGGATCTTGGACGGTCTCGCCGGTGTGGCGTAGGGCGTGTTTGTTTCTAAAAATCCCCCCTAACCCCCCTTTCGAAAAAGGGGGGCATTCGGCTCTTTTTCGTCGAAAGACCCGCCAGAGCGCCTTGACTCTCCCCCTCTTCCGAGAGGGGGGAGCTGCAGGGGGAGTTCAAAAAATGCTGCCTTCTCCTGCACAAGCTCAGACTGCACCAAGACCGCCTTGGCTCTCCCCCTCCCAGAGACCGAACCGAAGGGTCGAAGACTGCCTTGACTCTCCCCCTCTCAGAAGAGGGGGAGTTGGATGGGGAGTTCAAAAAATGCTGCCTTCTCCTGCGCAAGCTCAGACTGCACCAAGACTGCCTTGGCTCTCCCCCTCCCAGAGGCCGAACCGGAGGGTCGAAGACTGCCTTGGCTTCCCTCTTCCGAGAGGGGGAGCTGCGGGGGAGTTCAACCCAGCCGAAACCCAACCTCGTCAACGATCCGGAGCCTCCATGCGCCCCCATCTGCTGATCGTCCTCGCTCTCTTCCTCGCACCCACCGACACCGCCATCGCCAAGAGAGCCGACTCGAAAACCGATGCGGCGGAGACCGACGAGGTCGTCTATCCCGTAGACCCTGATCATCTCGAATCCCTCGCCTGGCGAGATGTCGGTCCGTTGCGCGGCGGACGGGTGGCTGCTGTTGCGGGCATTCCCCAGGACCGTGAGACCTACTACTTCGGAGCTACCGGTGGCGGCGTCTGGAAGACCACGAACGCGGGAGTCAGCTGGGCCCCCATCTCCGACGGTACGTTCGGCGGTTCCATAGGCGCCGTAGCGGTGTCGGAATGGGACCCCAACGTGGTGTGGGTCGGCGGCGGGGAAAAGACTGTCCGAGGGAATGTCTCCCACGGTGACGGCGTGTGGCGATCCGTGGATGCGGGTAAGACGTGGACTCACGTCGGGCTGGCGGACTCTCGGCACGTGCCGCGGATCCGCATCCATCCCCGCAATCCGGACGAGGCTTGGGTCTGCGCCCTCGGCCACCTCTTCGGACCCAACGAAGAACGCGGGGTGTTTCACACCCAGGACGGCGGTGCCACCTGGACGAAGGTGCTCTACACGAACGAGAACGCAGGCTGCGTCGACCTGGCGCTCGATCCCAACAATCCGCGGGTGCTCTACGCCACCTTCTGGCGAGTCAAACGCACGCCATGGAGCCTGGAGTCGGGCGGCGAAGGCTCGACGATGTGGAAGTCCACCGACAGCGGCGAGACCTGGACCGAGATCACAGCGAACCCCGGGCTACCCACTGGCACCCTGGGAATCATGGGAATCGACGTCTCGCGAAGCAACTCGGACAACCTCTATGCGATCGTCGAAGCCGAGGACGGCGGAGTGTTTCGCTCCCGCGATGCCGGTGCCACCTGGACCCGCACCAACGAGGAGCGAGCCCTGCGTCAGCGAGCCTGGTACTACACCCGCATCTACGCCGATCCGACGGACGAGGAGCAGGTCTACGTACTGAACGTGCGTTTTCACAGGTCCAAGGACGGAGGACGTTCCTTCCAACGGATCTCGGTGCCCCACGGCGACAACCACGACCTGTGGATCGATCCCGCCGATCCTCTGCGCATGATCCAGTCGAACGACGGCGGCGCCAACGTTTCCGAGGATGGTGGGGAAACCTGGTCGACCCAACGCAATCAGCCGACGGCCCAGATGTACCGAGTGTCCACCGACAACGCGTTTCCCTATCGCATCCTCGGTGGACAGCAGGACAACTCGACGATACGGATGCGACATCGCTCATTCTCCGGCGGTGGCATCGATCGGCGCGAGTGGGAACCGTCGGCAGGCTGTGAATGCGGCCATGTGGTCGCCAAACCCGACGATCCCGACATCGTCTACGGCGGCTGCTACGGCGGTCAGTTGGAGCGAGTCGACCATCGAACAGGCTCGTCTCGCGCCGTTGACGTGTGGCCGGACGACCCCATGGGCTGGGGCGCCGCCGACCTCAAGTATCGCTTCCAGTGGAACTTCCCGCTCTTCTTCTCGCCCCACGACCCGAACCGTCTCTACACCGCCGCGCAGGTCCTCTTTCGCTCCGACGACAGCGGGGAGAGTTGGCAGGTGATCAGTCCGGACCTTACCCACAACGATGCGTCGAAGATGGGCGCGTCGGGCGGTCCGATCACGAAAGACAACACCAGCGTCGAGTACTACGGGACGATCTTCGCGGCTCTGGAGTCACCGCACGAGAAAGGTGTGCTGTGGGCGGGCACCGACGACGGCCGTCTACACATCTCCCGCGATGACGGCGAGAACTGGGCCGAAGTCACGCCCGAAGGCCTGCCGCCGTGGATGCAGATCAACTCGATCGAAGCTCATCCCACGGAACCGGGTGGACTCTACGTCGCGGGAACACGATACAAGCTGGACGACTTCCGTCCCTATCTCTACAAGACGAGCGATTACGGAGCGTCTTGGAGCCAGATCACGGACGGTATCGACGACGACCACTTCACCCGCGTGATCCGGGCCGATCCTGATCGCGCGGGGCTGCTCTACGCGGGCACCGAGCGAGGGGTCTACGTGTCGTTCGATGACGGTGGGGAATGGCAGCCACTACAGCTCAACCTGCCACATGTCCCGATCACTGATCTCGCGGTGAAAGAAAAGGACCTGGTCGCGGCAACCCAAGGCCGCGGATTCTGGATTCTCGACGACCTGTCTCTGCTGCATCAGATCGAGGCAGGCGGCGATGCTTCCTCTTCGGATCATCATCTCTACGCACCGCGGACGACCCTGCGGCTGGCGGGATTCCGAGGCTTCGGCAGCTCGGACCGAACGGGTGCCGATCCCGCCACCGGAGCCGTCCTGCGGTACCACATGGCTGCGCTGGAGGACGGAGAATCCGAGCCGGCCACCGACAAGGATCCAGCCGATGGCGAGGATGGCGACGACGCGGCAGCCGACGAAACCCAGGAAGCCGCCGAAGAGACGACCGAAAGCGTGGCCGTCAAGCTGGAGATCCTGGAACCGGACGGCGACATCGTCCGCACCTTCACCGCGAAGCCGCCCGAGGGTACCCCGCCTGATCCGAAAAACCGAGATGCGATCCTCGACGTCTCGCCGGGCAGCCATCGAATCGTGTGGAACCTTCGCTACGCTGGTCCCGAGAACTTCGCGGGTATGGTGGTTTGGAATCGTGCTTCTGCTGGACCCACCGCCGTTCCGGGCACCTATTCGGCCCGGCTCACGGTAGGAGAGGGCGACGACGCCTGGACGCAGGAAGTACCCATCGAGGTGGTGAAAGATCCGAGGTCGTCGGCCTCCCAGGCGGACCTGCGGGAGCAGTTCGACTTCCTCGTCGCAGTGCGTGACAAGCTCACCGAGACTCACCAGCAGGTCGGCAGGATCCGCGACGCCAAGGGGCAGATTCAATCCGTGCTCGGCCGTCTACCGGAAACGCCCGAGGACGAAACGGATCCCTACGCCGAAGTTCGGGATCAGGCCAAAGCGCTGACCGAGGCGCTGGAGAAGATCGAGAAGGCCCTCTACCAGACCCAGAACCAGAGCCCTCAAGATCCCCTCAACTTCCCCATCCGGCTCAACGACAAGCTTGCCGGCCTGTACAGCACTGCCATGCGCGGCGATTTTCGTCCCACCGCCGGTGCGAAGGCCGTCCGCGACGATCTGGTCTCGGCCATCGACGAGGAGCTTGCCGCCCTCGAAGCCATCTGGAGCGAGCAGCTGCCCGCTTTCAACAACGCCGTGAAGGTCGCTGACGTACCCTATGTGAAGATCGAGGACGAAACGGAAGATTAGGCTTTACGATCGATGCCCTCCACACGCCCGCTAGACCCGTTCGAGATTCGCGTCCTGGGAACGTTGCTCGAGAAAGAGCAGACCACCCCGGACCACTATCCGATGACCATCAACGGGCTGATCGGCGCGTGTAACCAGAAGACCAATCGCGAGCCGGTGACGAGCCTGAAGGAAACCGAGGTCGTGGAAGCGCTCGATCGCCTCCGGCTCGACGTCTTGACCTGGCGAAGCGATGGCGCCCGCGCCGAACGCTGGGAGCACCGGCTCGATCGTCGCTGGCATCTGACTCCGCCACGCAAGGCGATCATGACTCTGCTGCTACTGCGCGGCGCGCAGACGCCGGGCGAGTTGAAGACGCGCTCGGAGCGGATGCACTCCTTCGCTTCGGTCGCCGAGGTGGAGGAAACGCTGCAGGAGCTCGCACAGCCAGGCGAGGAACGGCTGATCCACGAGCTGCCCAGGGCACCGGGGCAGCGTGAGAATCGCTGGATTCACATCGTCGGCACCGAAGAAACTCTGCCGGCTAACGAGCCCGAGGTCGCGGCCACGACCACCGCGCCTGGCGAGACCATCGCGGAGCGAGGACCATCGAGCCTGGAGCGCCTCACCGCGTTGGAAGAACAGGTGGAGCGACTCACGTCGGAGCTGCACGCGCTGCGGGTGCGCCTGGGGGATCTGGACGAGTAGCTCCGGCAGATCTACCGGAGACCAACCTGTCCCTCGACGTCTGCCAGCAGCTTCTCAGGCTGGTAACCGACACCGGCCTTGAAGATCAGCTCCACGGCTCGAATAGCGCTCGAGTCCGCCTCGAGGTCGCCGCGCAAGACCACGAGATCAGCCCGGCGACCCTTGTCCAGCACCCCGCGGTCCGGTAGCTCCAGTAGCTTTGCACCGTTGGATGTCATGACCTGGATCGCCTCGGCCACCGAGAAGCCAGCCTCGACGAACAATTCGAAGTTGCGCTGATCGCCGAACCCGGGCAGATTGTGTAGGCCCGGATCGAGACCGGCGGTAAGGAGCCCACCCGACTGGTGGAAGGCACGGTCGAACTGCATGGACTTCTTCAACCACGCTTCCTTGAAGGTCCAGCTGTCGCCCTCGGTCTTCATCCTCTGCCGACGCCGTTCGTAGGCCGACCGCCATTCCGGCGACATCGCCTCCAGGGTTCGCCGGTCGGCAATCGCCCGGCTCGGTACCTGTGCCTCGAAGATCGCCAAGGTCGACGACAGCGCGACGCCGTGCTCGATCATCGACGCCTGGAGCTGGCGCACCGCCTTGCTGTCGATGGCTACGGCGTCGCGGAAGGAACGGCTTCCCGAACACCGCCCTGTTTCCTTGTCTTCCGCCAGATCGAATGCGTGCAAGAAGCCGTGCTCGATGACGTCGATACCCATCTCGGCGGCTTCGGCATACGTCACGGAACAGAGGTGTCCTGCAACCTTGACATCGTGCTCGTGGGCGATACGGATGACGTCCCGCAGACGAGCAGGTTCTATATGCCGATAGACCTTGAACCAACGCACTCCCTCGCCCGCCCAGCGCCGGATCTCCCGCTCGATCTCGGCGGCATGCTTCGGTTGCAGCATCGCCGTGCTACCGCCCGGGCCAGTGAAGTACGGGCCGGTGTGAACGATCTGCGGCCCGGGAACCTCACCTCGCTCGACGGCACGGGCCAACGCCGCCTCCTCTCGAGGGGACGCGGAGCCGGTCGTTTGAATCGTCGTGACGCCGCTCGCCAGATAGAGGCGCGGTGCGGTATATGCCAGCAGCCTCATCCCGGGCATGTGTAGGTGGTTGTGGGTGCCGACGAGGCCGGGGATGACGGTTCGACCGCTCAGATCGAGGATCCGGGCTCGTTCAGGAATCGAAACCGACTCCTTCGACCCGAGATCCACGATCCGGCCGTGCTCGATGACGAGAACCTGACCCGATCTGGCAGGGCTGCCGGTGCCATCGAATAGCTTGACCCCTGCCAGAGCGACGACCGGTGCATCGACGGAAACGTAGGGTCTCAGCGCTTCGCTGACCCGCGACGGCGGCGCGGCCGCAGTCGGTACCGTGCTGACGGCAAGCAGGAAACTCACCAGGCACGACAAGCGTGCTGTGCGGCAGTCGCGAATGGAGGTGGAGTCCGACATGCGACGGAGAGTAGCGCAGAGAATCGCCGACGCCGTCGACACGACAGGCCCGGCCGAGCAGCCGACTCAGATCGCCTGGGCCTCGTATCGGCTCGTTTCACGCACTTCGTAGTGCGCCGACCGCTCATCCCATCGCTTCAAGACCTTGCGCGCCGACTCGGGAACGTAGGCGACCTCGTAGTCCTCACCCTGGAATGCGATCACGTTCTCGAGCGAGTCGAAGGTCATGATCGTGACGAACTCCACCTCGTCACCGAGCTCCCGTCGCAGCAGCTCGATTCCCCGATAGCCCGGGATCCGCAGCGCCGCAATACCGACAACAATCTCCATTCGGAGCAAGTCCTCGTATGCGCTCGCATTCTCCGGAGTGGTCCAGCCGTGCCATACGCGTCGGATCGCCATCAACCTGCCTCCGGACGTTCTGTTCCGATGCATTCCCAGCCGGAACCACAGAGCATCTCGAAATGCTCGACCTTGTCCGGTGGATCGATCAGGAATTCGAAGTCGCGGTCGTAGTAGCGGGCAGCGTCCAAGGGCTCGCCGGCGAAGGCACGAACGGCTCGCCACGACGACCAGAGCGTGACCATAGTGATCTCGTATTCGTCACCTAGCTCCCGCCCTACCATGAGCACGCCCTCGTTGCCCTTCACGGCCCGGTAGCCCGGAGGGCCCACTTCCCGCTGATAGTCCGAATATTCGCCCGCTCGTTCGAGAGGAACACGTCCTCGCCACATTCGGAGAATCATCTGCTTCCTTTCTCGAGCAATCCAGAGCTCCCGTGATCAAAGTGCGCCTAGAGGCCCGGCCGGCAACCCCCGTTTTCGAGCCGCCTAATGAGGGCGCACCG
>JALCBJ010000108.1 GCA_028066595.1 Thermoanaerobaculia bacterium | reverse complement strand
GCGTGCGGACGAGTCCCCTAGAGAGGGAGTCTCGTCTGCGTCACGACGCACCATGTGCCGAGTGTAGCCAAGCCGAGGCTGGCATGTTTCGCCCGAAGACGAAGTATGTCTCTGGAGGCGCAACTACGCTCCGTCGCGCAACGCTCACTCACGGAGGAACCCATGTATGTGACCTGCTTCATCCGCTACCAGATCGATCCCGCACAACGCGCGGCGTTCCAGTCCTACGCCGAACGGTGGGGACAGATCATCCCTCGCTGCGGCGGCCAGCTACTGGGATACTTCCTTCCCCACGAAGGCACCAACGACATCGCCTACGGCATCATCGGTTTCAGTCGTCTGGCGGACTACGAGTCGTATCGAGCACGCCTGAGAGAGGACGCGGAAGGACGTGCCAACTTCGCATTCGCACAAGAGAGGGGATTCATCCTGCGTGAGAGCCGGACCTTCCTGAGGGGCGTACCCAGCACACTAACCGCGCACCCTGATCCGTCCTGACCTCGCTCAGAGAAGCGAAATGATGCCGTGTCCCAGCGCCCATGTCAGCTCCGCCGACCCAATCTAAAGGTCGGGCACACCCACCGTCTCGTTTCCGTACGACTGACAATCGATCGCCCCCCCAAGGACGAGTCGCTGACGATCCGACGGTGCTCTTAGATAGCCTGTTCGGAACTCCGACGCCGACCGATCAGTGCTCCGATGACTAGTGCCATCGCGATCAGGAGTTCCACCAGATACTCCTCCACAAACGTACGGCCGTAGCTCCAGGCGAAGAAGATACCCACGACTGCAATGATCAACATTTCCAGACCTTCGCGCAGTCGCTCCGAGTATTTCTCCTCCGGACTCTGGGCGAGGCTGGGCACGGCGTCGCAGACGATCTCCACAGCGGCCTCGCGGTCCAACCCGCTGGCGACGAGGGCGTCCTCCACGAGCTGATTCGGTATACCCCGAGAGAGCTGCGAGGTAGCAAGCGCTTGGGCTTACTCGTAGGAGATTCGCTCCGGTGCAGGCTGTAGGCTCATCATCGTTCCCCTTGACTCTGCCGACAGTCTACTCTCACGGAGGCAGATCTATTCGGGGCGCTAGGGACGTGGACGGGAGTTATCATCGCCGTCCGTTGACCCGTCCGCCCTCACTCTAGTCGGAGCCCCATGCCCGCTTCAGCCTTTCCCGGTCCGTTCGAACCTACTCCGCAAGACACTCGACGTCGCGCACTGGCTCGACAGGTTCGCTCGTGGAGCGTCGAGGATCTCCACGATGCGATGGAGTCGGAGGGCATCACCCGCGCCTTCGTGGTCTCGGAGAACGGCCAGTTCACTCTCTCCCATCCCAAGCTGCTGCGTCCGGTGCAGGCCTTCTTCGAGCTGTCTCACGACTTCGCCGACCACGAGGGAGTCTTCCTCGGCCGCGAAGAAGGCATCCCTTCGATCTTCCTAGCCTCGGTTCACGATACCCGCAGAGGCCTGGCCCAGGGTGGGCTGCGGTTCAAGGACTACGCGAACGTCGCCGATCTGCTCACGGACGGGCTGCGTCTGGCCCAGGGCATGACGCGCAAGAACGCGCTCGCCGGATTGTGGTGGGGCGGTGGCAAGGGCATCGTGGTCAAGACCCGGGCGGTGGCGGAGGATCCCGAGTACGGCATCGAAGGTACCGACAAGCGTCTGGAGCTCTTCCGCGCCTACGGACGTTTCGTGGCCTCGCTGGGCGGCGTGTACTACACCGCCGAGGACGTGGGCACCAAGACGTCCGACATGAATGCCGTCCTCGGTGTCAACCGCTTCACCACCTGCGTCGCTGCCGACCTGGGTGGTTCCGGCAATCCGTCCCCGTACACGGCCCGGGGCGTCTTCCGCGCCATGCAGGCGGCCTGGCGCTTCCTCACCGGATCCGATGACCTGGCAGGCGTCGGGGTGGCCGTGCAGGGTGTGGGCAACGTCGGGGGTCCGCTCGTGGACCTACTGCACGAGGCCGGAGCGAAGCTCTGGCTGACCGACGTCGATCGCGATGCTCTCGCGGCGTTTCAGGCCAAGTATCCGGGCGTAGAGCGGGTGGGTCTCGACGAGATCTATGACGTGCCGGCCGACATCTTCGCACCCTGTGCCGTCGGAGCCGTGATCAATATCGAGACGATCCCGAGGTTGCGTAGCCGCCTGGTATGTGGTGCGGCCAACAACATCCTTCGCGATCCCGAAGACGCGGATCGGCTACGTCGCCGCGGCATCGCCTATGTACCCGACTATCTCTGCAATCGGATGGGCATCACGAATTGCTGCGACGAATGGCAGGGGTATTTGCCGGAAGACGTGGCCCTGGCCGCGGAAAGGGTCTACCCCGACACGCTCCGCGTGCTGAAACACGCCCGCTCCCAGATCATCACGTCCGCCGCAGCGGCCGATCAGCTGGCCGACCTCGCCGCGTGTGAGCTGCATCCAATGTTGGGGCACCGAGGCCGCCGCATCGTCGATCGGTTGATCGCTGACGGCTGGCACCATCCCGAACGTGCGAAGCCCACATCGGAAGTCACCATGGCCTTCGACCCAGGTGCCGACGAGCCCGCCATAGGTGTCCGGTGGGAACACGCGAACGCGTTCCGTGGACGCGGGCGCAGCTTCGCCGCAGCCCCTATTTCGGCGGCTGGCCGGCCGGATCTTTCCACTCTGCTGTCCGCCGTGCTCATGGACGTTCGCGCCCGCTATCACCAACGGACCACCGGCGAGCGCCCGCGCCGTGTGCTGGGCGGCGACCCCGGTGGTCTGGCGCTCCAGCTGGCGGTGGAACGGTCGCTGCCGTTCGAACGCGAGGATATCGGCAGATCGCGTTTCTTCGAGCTGTGCTCAGATCACCACCGACGAAACGACGCAGCTGTCAGGGAGCAGCTGCATCAGCTCGGAGTGGGCTTCGACCCGGAGCGCTGGGTCGATCCCATGAGCCGCGACACTTCGCGGGTGGTGCGCCGCCTGTTTCATGCACTGGACGATGCAGGCCTGCTGCGTAGAGAGAGCAAACTGACGTTCTACGACCCGTCGACGCAGACCGTGCTCATCGCACCCGACGTGATCCGTACCCAGGTGGAGGTCCACGAGCGCTACACGCTCTCGTACCGAGTCGCCGACGGTGACGGCACCATCGAAGTTCAGACCTTCTTCCCCGAGCTGGCGGCCGGAGCGGTCGCTCTGGCTGTACATTCCCGCGGTACGTACGCGATCTATGAGGGTCGCAAGGTCGTCGATCCGATCACCGGCGACGAGTTGCCGGTGATCGGGGTCGCTGACCTGGCCACCGATGCGAAGTTCCTCGTTCCCGCTCACGATCGAGACGATTTCGAGCTGGCTGCAGCGTTCGGCCTCGACACGCACCGAGGTGTCTTCGACGACCGCGGTCTTCTGCGTGTACCCGGGGAAGAGCGCCCGCTGGAACGGGCACAAGCGCGACGCCTCGTGACACTTCGCTTCGGTGACGCCATACGAAGTGAGGAAGGCAGCTGGTGGGTCGATGCGTTTCGCGCCCGCCGATCGGAGACGTTGGTCAACCTCGGCACCTCCGAACAAACCTTCGTCGACCTCAGCGAAGCGGCTGCCCAACTGCGCCAGGCGATCTCCGTCGGCGCCGTGACGTTCTCCGCGACCCGATGGCGGGAGCGCGCCCTGGCAGCACTCGACGCGATAGAGCCCTGGTGCATCTCCCGCCAGTACTGGTGGGGACACGAGATGCCCGTCGCTTCGCTGGAAGAACCGGACGGCGAAGTCTTGTCGGTTTGGTTCTCCCTTGCCGCGTGGTCGCTTTGTGCCAGCGGATGGCCGCAGACTGCCGAACCCGAACCGATCGACGAAGTCTGGGTGGATGCCGAGCTCTTCGAACGGTGGGCCTTGGCCTCGCAGATGGTCTCGCTGCTCGTTACCGGACGGCCAGCGTTCCGACACATTCAAGTCCACGGTTCGTTGCACGTGTCCCGTCGGGCTTTGGTGCCACGATCGGAGGCAGGTGCTTCGACCCACGACGAGGAGCGATACGTGCTCCGCCAGACTCGACGCCCCATGCGCCGCCGCCTCGGCAACGCGGTCGAGCCCGGGACCCTCGTCCGCCGCTTCGGTGCCGACGCCCTCCGCCTCGGCTATCTGCTGTCACTGCAATCGGCCGACTCGGTGGTCGCGACCGCGTCGGAGTCCCATCTACGCCGAGCGCGCAGCACGATCCAGCGCCTCAACTCCAAGTTCACCGGACTCTTCCATCGCACTCGCGCTGCCGATCCAGACGCCGACGCCATGCCGTCAGCATTGGATCGCTGGCTCCTCGGACGGTGTGCGGAAAAAGCCCGGTCCGCGGAACAGGCCTACAACGACGACCGTCTGGATCGCGTCGGCCGACGCCTCGCCGAGGCAGCAGAAGACCTGTCCCGTTTCGCTGGCGAGTCCGTCCGCCGCCTAGACGCAGTCGAAAACGAGAAGGCCAGCCGCGAGACGATGTGGGCGATCCAACGGACCCTTGCGTCGGCACTCGAGCTACTCGCCGAAGCCTTCGAGCCCGTCGCGCCCTACCTCTTCGATCAGTTGCAACGATTCGCCGCCCGCCGAGCCGAGCCGTGGGAGGCTCGGCCGACAGCCGACGGAGATCTCGGAAGCCGGCCGCCGCATCAGAGCTAGCCTCTCGGGTTTCTGCTTCGGAGTCGTCTGCGTAGACGGCCCGATCAGGACACATCGATCCCCAGAGCGGACGCAAGCGCACGTTCACCGCCTTCGGCGATGCTCTCGTGACGCGTCGGGATGCACTCTGGTACCGTTCCGGCCACCCGAAGATTCGTACCCGAGAGATGGAATCCATGGCCCTCAGAACACTAGACAAATACTTCGAGCCCGCTCAACACGAAAGGGAAATCTACGAACGCTGGGAGAAGACCGGCGCCTTCGTGGCGGACCCCAGCTCGGAGAAGGAACCGTTCACCATCTCCATGCCGCCGCCCAACGCTACCGGGACCCTGCATACCGGTCACGCGGTGATGCTGGCGGTGGAAGACCTGATGTCGCGCTACCAGCGGATGAAGGGGCGGGAAGTCTTGTGGCTACCCGGCACGGACCATGCAGCGATCGCCACGGAGTCGGTGGTGATCCGGGCGCTGCAGTCGGAAGGCATGACCGACCCACGCCAGGATCTCGGGCGCGACGAGCTGGTCCGGCGTATCGCCCAGTTCGTATCCGAGTCGCGAGACACCATCCGGCGACAGATCCGCGCCATGGGCTCGTCGTGCGATTGGTCGCGCGAGCGCTACACCATGGACCCCGCTCTCAGCCGCTGTGTCAACGCCGTATTCGGACGGATGTTCCGAGACGGTTTGATCTATCGAGGCCCGCGCATCGTCAACTGGGATCCACACCTCCAAACCACGGTGTCTGACGACGAGATCTATCACCAAGACCGACCTGCGAAGTTCTACACCCTTCGCTACGGACCTTTCCTGGTCGGCACCAGCCGCCCCGAGACCAAACTGGGCGATACCGGCATCGCGGTCCACCCCGACGACGAGCGTTGGCGGGAGCACATCGGCAAGACCTACGACATTCCCTGGCCCAAGGGTCCGACGATCACGGTCAAGGTGGTGGCGGACGAGCGGGTCGACCCCGACTTCGGCACCGGTGCCCTCGGCGTGACACCGGCCCACAGCCACGTCGACTTCGACATCGCCCAGAAGTACGGACTGCCACTTGTGCAGGTGATCGACGAAGACGGACGGATGACCGAGGCTGCGGGCGAGCACTACGCGGGCATGGCCGTCGAGGAGTGCCGCGCGGCGTTCGCCGCCGAGTTGGAGGCCGCTGGCCTGCTGGAGAACGTCGAAGAATACGTCCAGCCGATGTCGCTCTGCTACCGGTCGAAGAAACCTGTGGAGCCGCTTCCCAAAGAGCAGTGGTTCATCAATGTCGACGAACCGGCCGTGCTGTGGAAGGGGCGTAAGCAAAGCCTCAAGCAGGTGCTACGGGACGCCGTGGCCTCCGGTGACATCCGGATCTTGCCGGACCATCAAGAGCGTACCTACTTCCATTGGATCGACAATCTGCGCGACTGGTGCATCTCGCGGCAGATCTGGTGGGGACATCGCATCCCGGTCTGGTACCGCGGAGACGAGGATATGTACGTCGGCCACCTGCCGCCGTCGGCCGATCCGGCGAAGGACGGTTGGACCCAGGACGAAGACACCCTCGATACCTGGTTTTCTTCCGCACTCTGGACGTGGTCCACACTGGTGGATCCGGAGCTGGCGGAGGATCCGACGCGGAGCCTGAAGGAGCTACTGGCCGGCTCTCCCGACTACGCCAAGTTCCACCCGACTTCGGTGATGGAAACTGGGTACGACATCCTCTTCTTCTGGGTGGCGCGCATGATCCTCATGACCACCTACGCCACCGGCGAGGTCCCGTTCGAGACGGTCTACCTCCACGGTCTGATTCTCGACAAGGACGGCGACAAGATGTCGAAGTCCAAACCCGAGACTGCCGTCGATCCACTGGAGGTGATCGAAGAGCACGGAGCGGACGTACTGCGTCTGTCGATGGTATTGGGCAACGGCCCAGGCCAAGATCTCAAGTTGACGCCGGAACGAATGGTCGGCTGCAAGCGGCTGATCAACAAGATCTGGAACGCCGCCAAGCTGGTCGATCTGACGCTGGGCCGCATCCTCGGGGAAGAAGAACAGAACGAGCTTCCCGGCGTTCCCGGACGTGTAGAGCATCCTGTCAACCGATGGATGCTGGCGCGCCTCCGTGACCTGGTGGAGAACACGACGAGACGGCTCGACTCGTACTACTTCGGCGACGCTGCAGAGCAGATCCGCGGCGCCTTCTGGGGTGAGTTCTGTGACTTCTATCTCGAAGCCATCAAAGTTGAGCCTCTGAACCAGCTGCGCGAGACCGCGGAAGTGCTGCGCTACTCTCTCGCGACCTATCTCAAGCTCTTCCATCCCTATCTGCCGTTCGTCACCGAGCACCTGTGGAGCGCCCTTCTGGCCGAAGACGACGACGATCACCTCATGCTCCGCGCCTGGCCGGTGGCCCAAGAGGATCACCACTACGCCGACGATGCGGCGGGCGTGGCCGCGGTGGAACGCTTGGTCGGAGCGATACGGGCCCTGCGCAACGAGCAGGGTTTAGAACCGGGTGCTCAGGTCGAGCTGGTGATACGTCCACTGGCTCACGCCGACGCGCTGCGTGCTGCCGAGAACATCATCGCGCGCCTGGTCCGTGCCGAGAGCCTCACGTTCACCGAAACCGACCCAGGGGTTGCCGAAGGCGCTGCGATGACCGTCGACCCCTCCTTCCAGGCTGCGGTCCGCCTCGGCCGAGCAGATCTCGAGGCTGAGCGTCGCCGTCTGGAAAAGCAGCTCGCAGAAACCGAAAAGCGCCTCGCGGGCCTGGAACGACAACTGGCCAACGAGCAGTTCGTCACCCGCGCGAATCCCAAGGCCGTCGAGAGCGTTCGCAAGAATGCCGAGGACTGTCGCGCCACCGTGGCTTCGGTGCGCGATCGGTTGGCGGCGATGGGCTGAAGACGCTCGCCGGGACGGGCTACCGACGCAGCAACTTGGCGTGTAGTTTTCTCGCTGCGGTTTCCATCGTATTTGCCGAAACCGGATCGTCCGAAACCAGGATCTTGTCGAGGGAAGACTCCCGGCCCGCCATCTCGAGCAGCATCTCACTGAGCTCGGCTTGGGTCTTGGGCTTCAGCAGCCGATCGCCTTCCTCATCTTGCAGGCGGCGGAGTGCCCGGCCGAGCTGGATCAGATCGTTCTCCCGGAGCTCTTCGCGTCGCTGAATCTGCATCAGCAGGTTGAAGAATCCGGAGGCGTCTTGCCACAGCCGGCGGCCGGACTCGATCTCGTCCGAGTCCTTCTGCTGACGCTCGAGCCAGGCGAGAATCCTCTTCTGAAGAGCTCGCAAATCGAGACGATCGTCCAAGCGCAGGTAGGGATAGATCGAATCCTCCCTCAGCTCCTCGATCATCGAGGCGACTCTTTCGAGAGCCGTCACGAGCTCGTCTCCTCCGGGTGAATCGACGCGGTGAACTTCGAGCCAGAAGCGCACGAAGCGCCGGCGGATCTCCAGGGTGTCGTCGAGGTCGAACCAAACCCGCGGCTGGGGCTCGAGACCTTCGTACTCACGCAGTGCCGACTCCACCGGCATGAGTGCGCGCACGCTCCGGCCCACGGCTCGGTCCGCATGGGCGGCGATCTGCCACATGGAGTCCTGGTCGATGGCGCTCCGGAAGTTGTCCCGGATCTCGGCCAACTCGGAGCGAGCGACGAAAGCGAGATCACCCAACTGCGCGGGGGGCAGGCTGGCTTCCACCTCACCGGTCTCCAGCTCTTCCTCGCAAGCGGTAGCCACATCGGCGAGCGCGTCGATGGTCTCGTCTACCAACACGACCACCGACTCGAGCGCCGACGGATCGATACTCAGCATGCCGGTGTCTTGCGGCACCTGGAGACCGGCTTCCAAAGCGCGATCTAGAAGCTCGGCGATCCGCTTTCGAAGAGGGCCGATCACGTCAGATTCCTGGGCCAGGGAGTCGGGAGAAGCTTCATGCGGTATTTCGCAACGTGCCGCCGGGTGCGGACCGTGCGGCGAGACTACCAAGTCGCGCGGCCCGGCGTCGATCAGCGGGCGTGCTTTCTCGCGATCCGATCCAGCTCGTTCGCCAGCTCAGCCAGGTCAGCCTCGCTCTCTACTGCGTCGATATGCTGCCGCAAGGCGTCAATCTCGCTTCCGATCTCCTCGTCGGGCGGCTGCAACGCGTCCAAAGAGCGAGCCGCGCGACCTTCAAAGAACTCGAGCTGGCCGGATGAAGCCGCCAGCCAAGCGGCCCTCAGATAAAGTCCATAGCGGTAGAAGAAAGGGTCGGCAGCACTCAGGACGACGTCTTGAAGATCGCGATGATCTGCAAGAGCCTCCTTGTGTGAGGAGTTCGCAAGTTCCCTGTAGAAGGACTCGAGAATTGGCTCGTCGACTACATTTTGCGTTCTGGAGCTGATTCGCTGGCGCCAAGGATCGTCCTCCAGGAGCAGTGCGGCCTCGAAATCCGTCGCCAAGACCCCGAGTCGGAAAGAATCTCGCGCACTCATGCGCTCCAGGACAGGAGGGATGTCTCCCATGCTGCCGCCACGGGGCGGCGACCAGAACTGTTCGCGCTCAGAAGGGACGGTCAGCCGCGAAGTCTCCAGGGCCGCGATCACTGACTGCGGGGTCGGCGCACCCGGAGCGAGCACACGCGGTGCGATGGTGACGACGGCGAGACCGGCGGCGATCGCGGTGGCCCAGGCCAAGCGCCCTGTTCGCCATGGCCCGCGGATGACACGGCCGGAACCTTCGCTTTCGACGTCCTCTGGTGTGGGATCGCGAGCTTCCTCGGTGCCATCGTCGGAATCGTCTTGCTGCGCAGGCACGTCGTCGCTGAGTGCCACTTCCCGGGCTTCGTCCTGCAATGCCACGACCTCGGCCAGAATCGCGAGTGCGTCTTCGTCGCCGTCCAGGCGCTCCAGAACCTCGTCGCGGCGGCTGCCTTCCAGAGTTCCGTCCGCCAGAGCCGCAAGGTCTTCCAGGTACCCTGCCTCGGCTGTCAAGTCGACATCCGGAGGGGGGTGTCTGTCTCGAGAATCTGAGGTCATCGAAGTCTCCGTCCCGCGCGACGCCCCTCGCTAGATGGGACGGACGAACGACGCGGGATTTCGGCCGGCTCGGACGACGCTTCGTCGCGCAACGCGTCCTCTTCGACGTGGTAGTCGATGTCGAGCTCACCGTCTATCCAGCCCAACACCTGACGCACCTCCTCGATTCCCACGCCACGTTCTTCGAGATCCTCGCGCAACCCACCGAAGAGGCGCGTCAGGCGGGAATACAGAGGCCGCTGGGGTTCGTCCATCATCCGCGCAATCGACGCGACCGTCATGCCTCGGTCGAAGCGCATCTGAAGCAACAAACGGTCATCGCGTTCGAGCTCGGCCAGCGCCTCGGACACGGCGCGGGCCACTCGGGCCGCTTGGGCTCTCTTCTCCGACTCCTCGACATCGCGATCCGCTCGCGTCCTGGCAGGGGACTCCCCGATCGCCTCCAGGCTGACCTGGCTGCGTGGCGGATGCCGTGGCAACTCCTCGGCCAGCCGGCGAAGCTCGGTCCGACTCTCGGAGGCGCCGAAGTTGCGCTTGAGCACCTCCACCGCCTCATCCATGCCGCGTCCGTCGTAGGAGATCAACTTCTCGAGCTGGATCGCGGAGAGGCTCGAATTTTGGGCGAGGGCCGACACGCGCCACTTACCCCGCTGTGCGATCAGCCAGTCTTTGGCCAAGCGAACCAGTACGGTGGTCAGGTAGGTTCGGAGCTTGGCCTCGCCGCGAAACTTGCGCAACACCGCGTAGTCACTCTCGACGATCTTCAACTTCACCCAGGCACCGAATTCCTCCGCCTCGTCGTCACGCATGGCATAGCGCCGCGCGACGATGCGCAGGAGCGCCTCGATCTGATCGAGGTTCTTCAGGAACAGCTGCTCGGCAGACTGACCGGGTTCGTGCATGGCATATGTGGAGTTGCGCTGCAAACGCATCGCGATCTTACACGGCCCGCAGCTCGGTCTCCACTACGCTTTTCACCTTCGCTCCTGTCTCGATCCGCATCGGTATACAAAAGAGGAGGGCCCGCCATGTACCCCGACGTCGGTGCCGTTGGCGGGGTGCCGGGCGCCTCCAGATCCTGATTGCTCTGCTTCTGATGCTGCCCGCTTCGGGCAGACAGCCCTCGGATCGTCCTCCTAGTGCAGTGTTTGACTAGAGCCTTCCTGTTTGTTCGAGGAGCTCGTGGTCCCGACGAGGCGCACCGACGAGGAATAGCAGAGCTATCTCGAGGAGAAGCAACGCCGTCCAGGGCCAGGAAGACCCGAAACAAGCGGCAGGGAATTGTCAAACGGCGTACTAGGTAGGGCCACGCAGGTCAAGGTAGTCGTCGCGAATCCGAGGACCCGCGACCATGAGCACGGCCGCCAAGAAAACCTTTTCGAGAGATCTCGGGGCGAGAGACCCGGCATGTCTACTACTGAATGTCGCATTCGTGCCGAATCTATTCGTTTCGACCATGCATTGAACAGAGTATCGGTTCAGGCAGACTACGTCAAGAGAGAGGGAGGGACCGCTCTACCCAAGCCCGCTCTAAGCGCGCACGAAGGTACAATCCGCCAACGCTCCTCTCGACTATCTCTAGAGATTAAGACCGACTGGAACCCAACAGAACTTCGACGGAGGCCACACCCATGCTTGGACAGATGATGGACCACCCACTCCTGATCTCCGATCTGCTGACCTTCAGTGCGCAGTACCACGGGGATACGGAGATCGTCACGAGGACGGTCGAGGGTCCGATCCATCGCTACGACTATCGGTCCGCCGCCCGGCGTAGTCGGCAACTGGCCCAGGCGCTCGCCAGACTCGGTATCGAGGTCGGCGACCGGGTGGCGACGATGGCCTGGAATACCCATCGTCACTTCGAGCTGTACTTCGGCGTCTCCGGCATGGGCGCCGTCTGTCACACACTCAATCCGCGCCTGTTCGCAGATCAACTGACCTATATCGTCAATCACGCCGGAGACAAGGCAGTCTTCGTGGACCTGACGTTCGTCCCACTGCTGGAGAAGCTGGCGGACCAACTGCAAGGGGTGGAGCATTGGGTCGTGATGACCGATGGCGAGCACATGCCCGACACCTCGCTGCCCAACGCGCTCTGTTACGAGGACCTCGTCGAGGCCGAGGACGGCAACTACGACTGGCCGAGCTTCGACGAAAACACCGCCTCGAGCCTCTGCTACACCTCTGGCACGACGGGTCACCCCAAAGGTGTTCTCTACAGTCACCGTTCCACGGTGCTCCATTCCTACGCCGCGTGCATGGTGGATACGCTGCGCCTCTCGGCCCGCGACTCCGTCTTGCCGGTGGTGCCGATGTTCCACGCCAACGCCTGGGGACTGCCCTACGCCTCGCCCCTCGTGGGCGCGAAGCAAGTACTGCCGGGCCCGGGACTGGATGCTCCGAGCCTCGTAGAGCTTTTCGAGCAGGAAGAGGTAACCACCACAGCCGGCGTACCGACGATCTGGTTGGGCCTGCTTCAGCACCTCCGCGACACGGGCAAGTCTCTCGGCACTGTCCGGCGGGTGGTAATCGGCGGCTCGGCAGCCCCCCGATCGATGATTGCGGAGTTCCAAGAACGCCACCGGGTCCAGGTGGTCCACGCTTGGGGGATGACCGAAACGAGTCCCTTGGGAACCGTGGGAACCCTCAAATCGAAGCACGAAGGCCTGTCGGAAGATGCACGCCTCGACCTGCAAGCCAAACAGGGTCGGGCGGTTGCCGGGGTTCAGCTACGCATCGTGAGCGACGACGGCGCGGAGCAGGTGCAGGACGGCGAAGCTTTCGGAGAGCTAGAGGTGAAAGGCCCTTGGGTCGTAGGCCGCTACTTCAGAACCGAGGGAGAGGCCCTTCGTGACGGCTGGTTCCCCACTGGCGACGTGGCTACCATCGACCACGACGGCTTCATGCAGATCACGGATCGGGCCAAGGACGTGATCAAGTCGGGCGGTGAGTGGATCTCGTCCATCGACCTCGAAAACGAGGTCGTCGCCCACCCACGAGTGGCGGAGGCGGCCGTCATCGGCATCCATCATCCCAAGTGGGACGAGCGCCCGCTCTTGGTCGTCGTCGCGAAACCGGACGACCCTCCAACCGCCGAGGAGCTCCGCGAGTTTCTCCAAGACAAGATCGCCAAATGGTGGATGCCCGACGACATCGTCTTCGTCGACGAGCTTCCGCACACTGCCACCGGCAAGATCTCGAAGAAGGATCTAAGGGTCCGATTCGAAAACTACGAGCTGCCGACGGCCTGACGGCGACCGCGATCCGTCTTCAAGCTCGTTGACGGCCACGCGAGCGCTTGCGCCCTTCACCTTTCCGGCGCTGGCCACCACCCGAAGTCTTCTTCCGGCCGCGGCCGGCCTGCTGTCCTTTGCCTTGCTTCGCGGAGGCCGCGGGCTTGTGGCGTTGGGAGTGTTGTCGCCCTCTCGGCGCATCCGACGACTGCTGGCCTCGAGCCTCGGTGCCCGGATGCTTCGAGCCTGGTGTGACCGAGCCGTCGGGATGACGGCGCGACAAGGTCTCGCCGAGTGCCTTCTCGATCCCCCGGACGAAGACCTCCTCCTTGGGTGAAACGAAACTGTAGGCATCGCCGGTTCGCCGGGCCCGCGCGGTCCGGCCCACGCGATGGATGTAGTCCTCGGGGACGTTGGGAACGTCGAAGTTGACGACGTGGGACAGCTCGTCCACGTCGATTCCACGGGCGGCCACGTCGGTGGCGACCAAAACACGGGCCTTGCCCTTCTTGAACCGGTCGAGCGCCCGAGTCCGCTGGGCTTGGCTGCGATTGCCGTGGATCCTCTCCGCAGATACACCGTTCTTGCTCAGGTACTGGGCCAGTCGATCGGCTCGATACTTGGTACGGGTGAAAACCAGAGCATTGAAGATTTCCGAGCCTTCCAACAGATGAACGAGAAGCTCCCGTTTGCCCGACTCGTGCACCGGAAAGACAGTCTGCCGAACACCCTCGGCGGGCTTCGACTGACGCTCCACTTGAAGCTTGATCGGATCGTTCTGCAGCTCCGCCGTCAGCTCGACGATGTCTCGTGGCATGGTCGCCGAATAGCACAGAGTCTGCTCGACGGAAGGGATCCTTTGCAGGATCCGCCGGACATCGGGCAGGAAACCCATGTCGAGCATACGGTCGACCTCGTCGAGAACCAGCACTTCCAAGCCCTCCAGATCCGCGTAGGGACGGCTCAGGTGATCGAGCAGGCGACCAGGACAGGCGACCATGAGATCGACCCCGGAGTGAAACGCCCGCTCCTGGGGACGCATTCCGACACCGCCGAACACCGCGGCAGCCCGCAGCTTCGTGAACTTCCCGAGATCCTCGAATTGCTGGACGACTTGGGCTGCGAGTTCGCGAGTCGGTGTCAGGACCAGAGCGCGCACGGCGCGAATTCGCCGTGGACGTGTTTTGAGCAACCGCTGCAGTATGGGAAGCAGAAAGGACGCGGTCTTGCCACTTCCGGTCATCGCGCAAGCCAGGACGTCGCGCCCCTGCACTGCAGGTACGACACCCATCTTCTGGATCGGCGTCGGCTCGCGAAATCCCATGGCATCGATACCGCGCAGCAGCTTCCCGTCCAAGCCGAAACCGGCGAATCCAGGCAGGTTGTTGTCGATGGCGCCGGAGGCGAAGCTCCGCGCCCGATTCTCTCGAGACCGGCGCGCAGCCTCGGGCAGACGCCTCCGCGATTCGGACTCGGCCTGCTGATCGGCACGTCGGGCCGAGCCGTACGACTTCTTCTTGTGAGGCCGTTGCTTTGCGCCACGGCGCGGGCGACCCGAGGGACTCTTCGAACGATTCTGAGACATGACGGTCCTTCCGTGCAGCCGTCTGGAGGAACCCAGAGCCGGCAGGCACTGCAGCCGGAGCGTTCCGGCCAGTTCATTCCGGCGAGAAAGACAACGGGGAGCTCGCCGGAGGGCCGCCGCTGAGCCGTTCGGATCGATGCACAAACCATCGGCATCGAAAAAGAACGGCAGGTCGTGTGTTGGCGGCGCCGCGGGCGTCGCGCAAATCCGGCCCTTGGAGTGGGTCCGTTTCAGGCCGGTCGATGCACCTCGGCCGGGCGGACCTTGTCATGGCTCACCCAAGAACGCAAGCGAGGGCACGAGCTCATAGTGGATCAGCTTGAGTTCAGTCGCCTGGTTCGCGTCGAGAAACGCCGTTCTCGATCTGGCTAGGCTGGTGGCTCGACAGGTGGTTCGAGCACCTCGGGGAGACACGGATCGGTCTCGTCGCCCACCAGCCAGCGCGTGCCCGGCCCGAGCCAGGTGCCATGGCGGCGCAGGAATCCCGGCCATTTGAGCCCAAGCTTGCACTGCAGTGTCGATTCCGTGGAGTTGATGGCGCCCTGCACCCAGCCCTGCACGTTCGACCAGCACTCACCGACGAAGTAGACGTCATCACCGGGAACGGGTTGCCTGGCCTCGCGAATGATCTGGTTCTGATCGAAGCCCGAAACGAAGTGGTGCCATCCTGCTCCCCAAGGATCCTTGGTCCAGTTCTGAAAATGGGCGTAGTACGGCAAGGGCGCGTCCGGAAAGCCGATGGCCTCCACCAGCTGACGGTGGGCCTCGAGTGCCATCGCTTTGCTCGCGGGTCGTGGACCGCCTGCCTGGGGTTGACGGAGGTCCAGATTGCTCACCGCGCCTTGATCGTCATCGAAAGGCTGTCCGCCCTGGAGACCCCGCCAGTACTCTTCTGCCTGGCCGTTGGCATAGCTCGCCAGCACCAATGACTTGCCGTCCTTTTCGGTGAACCAGTAGTAGAACTGTCGCACCCCGAGATCGGTGGTGCTACGACCGTTGGCAGGTTGCGCATACACGTTGTTCCACCAGGGCGTGTCGTAGGCGAGGAAGAACCGGATCGCCGGTACCGGCCCGACCGCGCTCATGATCCTGGTCACCTGAGGGGTCTGAAGATAGGGAATGTCCTGGGACAGGAGCTGCACGGACCGCCGAGGAATGGCCAGGATCACGACCTGGGCCTTCACGCGATGACATTGCTTTGAACCCTCTGCGCACACAGCCTCCGCCTCGGCGGCCGTCTTCACTACCTTACGGCCCGGCGTACGCTGGTAGAAGAGCAACTCGTAGAACGAACCACCCGGAATCACCTCTTGATCGAAGCGGATCAGCTGATAGTTGGTGAAGGTCTGACCTCCTCGCTTCACGAATTCCTCTTCCAGTCGACCTGGAATGGCCGAATACCCCTGCCGGATGTGACGCCACTCGGTTTCGATGCCCTCGGAAAGGACACCCGTGGTGTCTGGAAAGTAGAAGTTCTCGTAGAGGTTGTTCGACCCTACATTTCCTGTGGTGCCTTCTTCGTTGTATCCGCCGGAGTCCTCTAGGAGCTGAACCGCCTCCTGACTGAGGAAGCGGCGCTTGAGGGCCCACCAAGTCCAGGCCTCGATCGAGCGGCCGTCCACCGTCGCGATCTGCTTCGCGGCCTGCAATGTGTCACTGGTGTCACGAACCGTCGCCCAATCCCGAGCCTTGAATGCCTGCTGGTAGCGTGCGCGCAGGGCAGACCAACCGTTGGGCGGTGGCGGCAGAGGCACTTCGAATCCGGGTGGCGGGTTGCCCGCGGTGATGTCGACATCGGGGAGCGCACTGGCGAACGTGTGGTTGGCCGCGTAGGTCTCCAGGTCGTCGGGACTCATGCCCCGCTCGTGAGGTGCGACGTTGTAGGGCAGGTTCTCTCCCGCGGCAACTTCCGCCTGGGTGAGGCGTTTGCCGCGCAGGTAGACCACGTTCTGGTCCTGTGCCGGCATGCCCTGGAAATGGAACACCTCGTCGGTCAACCCCAGATGCTGTGCGGTGTCCCAGACGACGTGCATTCTGCGGTTGAATCGAAAACCGCCGAATTCCGACGTGTAGCTGGGGATCCCTTCTACATGGGGTGACAACAACCGCCCGCCGATCCGACCCGAGTAGTCGAAGAGACCGACCCGCAGCTTGCCTTCGCGAAGCTCGAAGAGATTGCCCAGGACCGACCCACGCCTGAAGTCCGACGCCGTGGCGCACGCGATGCGATATGCCGCATAGCAGCCAGCGACACCGGCACCGACGATGGCGACATCGAGCTCCAACGGCGGTTCGAGACCCGATCCGCGGAGCGCTCCGCCCTGCCGGGAGCTCTCCGTCGAACCGTGCTCTGAAGAGGCACCGACCTGCGAAGCGGCCACCGTTCCGGCAGCGCCGGCCGCAGCAGCTCGAAGGAACTGACGTCTGGAGGTCTTCGACTTGCGATTCGGATCGTGGTTCGACATGTCTAGTGCCCCTTGCTGCGCATCGTCGGGAAGGAACCTTCTTCAATACCTTCAACGGCTTCCCGGTGGGCCTGACTGCCCGGATTGGGCGTGGGGATCGGCGAAGGCGGGATCTCGAAGTTGGTCTCCGTGTCGGTGGCAGCACCCGCATATCCGTCCAGCAAGACGAAGCTGAAGGAATAGCCCCGGCTCTGGGCAACCCCATGGCAACCCATACAGCCACCCATGTTGTATGGCGTCCGAACGAACGTCGTATTCGGTGCCGAGCGGTCGAAGTGGATGGCATTGCGCGTGCTCGGCACTCCGATGCCCCGGTTCTTGACGATGGTCGGTGTCGCCGGCGGCAGGCCCTGAAAGTGCTGCAGCCCTTCGTTGGTCTCCACGACCAGATTGGCGAGGAATTGCTGTTGGCCGATGCCCAAGGGATCGTTCTCGCTGACGAGGTAGGTGGGCCGGATCGGCGTATCGTTCACGTCGACGGCACGAAACTGGGTACCGATCAGTCTGTAGTTCAGCCATACAGAATCGGGATTCCGCGCTCGGATCGCAGCGTGGACGGCTTCGTTCACTTGCTGGGTACCGGGATACTTCGCCGACTGCTGAGAAATGGGCTGGAACTTCCTCCTCACCTCGAAGGGTTGCTGTCCGTCGAAGACTCGGGGATAGAAGCCCTCCTCCGGCTGGTTCTGCGTATTGGGATCGCCCGCCGGGTCGTAGTAGTTGGCATAGGTGAAACCTGCCGCGTCATTGCCGACGTGCTCCCACGTTGCAAAAACGAACGTACCGCCCGTACTGCCGGCCGCTTTCGCGCCGGCCTGCCCCGTATGCACCCGCTGGATGATGTGCAGGCCGACCAGGCCAAAGAGAGCCGTTCGCGGCACGGGTTGCTGTGTTGCCGGATCGGTTACGAAGTACTGCGCCTCCGCGGTGTGGTACCTCGAAGGATCCTGCCCGCCGTCGAGACGCTGCCAGGCAGCCTTTAGATGTACTGCACCGACCAGCGGCGGATTCAGCGGGGTGGTCGGAGTCACCGAGCGGTAGACGTCGAGTGTCGCCTCTGCGCTGTAGCTCACGGCCTGCTGGTGATCTGGACCACCCTCGCCCTGCTGCCTCGGCCCAGCTTCGGCCGTAGTGCGATATGGCAGGCGGATGCGTCCGGCAACGGCATCCTGCTCTAGAGGGTTCCCGGGCTGCGTGTTGTCGACCCAATAGCCGTTCGCCAGCACGAATTGGTAGAAGTCGTAGTTGACTTTGACCTCGTACAGCAAGCCCGAGTTGTTCGAAGGATGACCAAGCCAGACCCGCGGCCCCACCGGTCGACCGAGAACCGGATTGGGCTCGCCGTCGGGCAATGTCAGCTCCAACGCCTCCGACGCCACCTGCGCCGTCTCGTCGAGACTGTCGGCACTCTGCTTGTTGATCTGCAACAACGAGCGCTGTGAAGTGATCGTGGGTGGCTCCGGGCTCAGTAGCCCATGGGCCGGCCGTAGTGGACCGTAGTTGTAGTCCTGATTCCACGGCCCTGGCCCTCCCGGCGTGAAGGCGTGATTGAACACCTCACGCTTCTCTTTGAAGGTCTCCCAAACCGTCAAGCTGCCGTGCTCGGCATCGACGAACGACGTCCCCAAGTCGGGGAATCCTCGGAGGAAGCCGTTCTCGCTCGATGGCACCACGGCCGGCCAGTTGAGCGCGATGAACGTGTTCCACGCCAGATAGTCGAACTGCGGCTGTTCGAGAACGTCGGTGTCGGGCGGCGCAGGACAGTCTAGGTTCAGCACGCCGCCCGGGCCTTCGCAGCTCGGTGCAGCTCCCACGGAGGAGGGTGCGAAACACGGGACGACGAGAAAGCTACCTACTACGGCCGCTGAGACCGTGGAACGGAACGGACGGACGAGACAGCGCGTCCTGGGCATACGGAGCCTCCGAGGTCGTCTCCTAGGCTCCCGGCACCCGCCCTGGGTGACTACCTTCGACAAGGGCGAGCACAAGTCGCCTCGGTGGGAGATCTGATTGTCGTAGCGAAACTATCGGACACAGTATCCGATGACGTCAGATAGATCAAGCTACTAGGAATAGTTATCTCTGCCAGATACAGAAATAATTCAAATTGCCTGCTCTATCTAGATCGAATCGCCCGGAGCGCTCAGACCACGGAGCAACTCGGTGGCCCGCGCCATCAAGCCGCGCGCACTCCGCAGACCGACTCCGTAGCCCACCAAGGTCCCCTCTGCATCGATCAGCACGGTGCTCGGGATCGTCAGCACCTGGTAGTCCCGATAGGTTGATTCGCCAATCGACAATGCAGCTGGGTACGTGATGTCTAGCTTGGCCAAGAAGTCTCGCGCTGCCTCCATCCTGCGGTCACGCCGTCGCGATGTCTCGTCTTCATCGGACTGCGTGATCGCCACGACCCGCAGTCCCGAATCTCGATGCCGGCGGTAGAGCTCCTCCAGCTCGGGCATCTCTTGCTTGCACGGCGTGCACCACCTCGCCCAAAACGTGATCAGGGTCACGTGACCCTCGAAGTCAGCAGCGTCTCTGAGCTCCGCCTCGTCTGTGTTGATCGGCTCCAGGCCTCTCAGTTCGGGCGCAGGTCGGTCGACCACGCGGTGCGCCACCTTGGCTTCGATGGCTGCACTTTGCTGCCGGATCCACTCGAACTGCGATCGCCAACCACCGATGGCAATCGCCACGGCCACCGCCAGAATGAGGCTTCGCCGAACCACAGCCACCCGGGGACGGTTCCGCACCAGGGAGGCGATGCCTGCCACCGAACACACGACGGCGACCACCAAGGGAAAGTTCATGATCGAGGTGAACAAGCCGAAGGGCGCCAGCATGCCCACCGCAACGCAAACCAACGCCAGCCCGATCACGTCGCCGTAAGGACTCTGTTTCTTTTCCAACGCACGCTCCTGTTGCCGTTAGCGCTCGGTCCTGCATCGAAACTAGTGTCCTGTGCGGAAAATTCGTTGAAGCCCTGGATGAGGACTTCGTTGGCCTGCCAAGGCGCTACGACGAGGAATAGCAGAGCTATTTTGAGGAGGAGCAACGCCGGCAGGGCGACGAAGAACCAGCACAGGGGTCAACGAACTTTGCAAACAGAACACTAG
>JALCBJ010000107.1 GCA_028066595.1 Thermoanaerobaculia bacterium | reverse complement strand
GCGTACTCAGCCGTCCAGACCGCCTACTCCACATAACTGTGGGCTGCACATAACACAACCACCCATCTGGCGACACGATCCCCTCGGATGAGGACGTGGCCTTCACCGAGCGCATGAAGGAGGCGTCGATGATCGTTGGGATCAAGGTCTCGGATCACATCATCGTCGGGCACGGCGGGACGTGGACGTCTCTCAAGCGGCGAGGACCCTGGTGATGACCTCCAAGCGACGCCAAGCAACAACCGTGGTTCCAGACTGAATCGAACGGCATGCCGCAATCAACAACGGCCGACTCAGCAAGGCGAGCGCCTCGCCTTGCGAGATTCTGTAACCCAATCTTGACCCAAGTTTTTCCGCGGCCATGTGCCGCGGCATTCGCTAACTGTTGGAATCAAAGGACTTGTATTGGTGGAGCCGAAGGGAATCGAACCCTCGACCTCTTGAATGCCATTCAAGCGCTCTCCCAACTGAGCTACGGCCCCACGGGGACTGTGGACACCCGTTCGGGCTCCACGTGTTGGGACCGCGGACTGTACCCTGGTGCCCTATTTCTGTCAACCGATATGGGCGGGTCCCAGGGGTGTCCGCGGAACGTGGTTACGGAAGGTCCTAAAGTGCTGGATCAGCGTCCGTTGTCGCCGGACTTTCGGTCCTCTTCGTCCAAGATTCTGGGTCGGGAGCCCCAACTGAGGACCCTGGCAGTGACCTGAAATTCCACCGTCAAACCAACCAGGGATTCCAGACCAGGATCGAGGTATCGGAAGTTGGTGGCCAGTCCGGGCGAGAGGCGGGTCCGATCCACGAAAGCGCGGCCGGTCTTCACCAGCTTTCCCCGGTCGTCGTAGAGCTTCAATTTGACGGTGACCCGATCGAGGTTCTTTTCCGACGGGTTGGAAACCTCCCCGACGATCTGAATACCCCGGGTCTGCTGACTGTCTTGGACCTTCCAATGGCTGACGACCGCGAGACCCGCGGTGGTGCCTTCCGTCGACGCACTACTCTGGGGTGCTGCCTTCGGACGCGGTGAATTGCCTTGCCGCGCCCGCGTCCTCTGGGCTGCCTGGTCGACAGCCTTCTGTCTCCGTGCTTCTGCTGCGAGGGCGCGCTTGCGCTGGGCCTCGTCAGCCTGTGGAACGTCGCGGTCTTCGAGCACCAGAATCGGTTTGGTGTCTCGTTGCCGATTGTCTGCGCCCTCGACTCGCTCCCTCGCTTCCTCTCTTCCCTCGGTTGCACGGCTGGCTTCGACATCGACGTCGCGCAGGGGAATGGAGCGGAGGTTCCCCTCCTCGTCGGTGAAGACGACCATCCTGCCTTTGATCTCGAAACCGCCGACGATCTCGACTTCCTGCCCGTCCTTGAGGACGACCGCTTCCGCTCCCGGCACGGCTCCAGACTCGGTGGAGCTGACAGCCGTGGCGCCGACGGCCCACAGGGCCAGGACGCTACACGCCCATAGAAGACGACGCCACGGCGATGCTTCGGCGAAGCGACCTCTCATCAACCACCCTCGCGGAAGGCCGACTCGATGACGCAGATGGGTACCGAAGCGACGCGTTCCAAGCCAGTGTTCTCGCTTCGCACGTTGATGTCCATGCGCATGCCCGGTGGGAACCGGCACATGTCGGGGAACAGCTTCTTCAACTCGTCGAAGACCGCTTGCTGAGCATCGGTGAGTGGATCACCACTTCCGACCTTCGGCGTGTTCTGCGTCTGGTATGGCACGGCGAACGGCTTGGTCACCAGACCGGACACCGTTGCCGAGCGGACGAAGTTTCCGTCGTCATCTACCAGGATCGGGTCCGAGCTGGCGGTGAAGACACCGTAGACGCGGCTGAAACCTCTCTCCTCACAAACGTTGCCCGCACCAGGCACGGTCTCCGTCGGGATGTAGGTCGAGAAGAACAGCACACCTGCGACGGCGAACGGTCGGCCGACGAGCCGCTCGTCAGCGGCGAGCTCCAACCACCAGCCCCTGTTCGCTTCGTCGAGAAGGATGTCGGGGTTGTTGGTGCTCGCCGTCGTGTTCACCAGGTTGCTCGGATCGAGCGTGGTGAACGAGACATTCCGCAGATCTTCCGTCGAGATGTCGTCCACTACCGCAAAGAACCGCCCTGCGGGCTCTTCTCTGAGGAAGATGTTCTCGCGATTGCCGGTGCCAAAGAGTAGGGCGTTGGCGTTCCGCTCCAGGACGAAGACCATGGTCGGCTCGATGTAGATCGGCCGAATATCCGTAGCAACGCCGTTGATGACGTCAGCCAGTGGGGCTGCGTTGGCGTTGAACAGGATGATCGGCTCGAAGTCTGCCTCCCAGATTCGCTCGACCGAAACGGACAACGAACCGGTGTGTTGAGACGAGTGCTCCACCACTGAAGCTGAGGTCACGACAGGAATGTCGAAGGTGGTGCCGATCTCGGGACGCAGATCGAGGCGATAGAGAAGACCCAGCGTCGTACCGAAGTAGATGCGCTCGATGTAGCCGTCCTCAGACAGCTGCGCGACAGGGCGCGCCGCCACCGAGCCGTACACGTCGCGCTTGAGCAACGTATTGCCGGTCTCGAGATCTACGATGTAGATGAAGTTGCCGCGAGCATCGGGCGCTTCCGGATCGTAGCCACCGCCGAAGATCGAGACGTACCGATCTTCCAGATCGTCGTCCGCATCGGGATCGCGCGGATCGCAAGCCGATCCGGTACACACCTGGATCCGACCGAGGATCGGAATCGACCAGGTCGGTGCCAGATCCACCCAACCGTTGTCGTCCTCGTCGAGCCGCAGTCCCTCGATGTTCTCGGTGTCGGAGCTGACGCCCGAGAGCGTGTCGTTGAATTCCCAGAGGACGGCACCATAGGGCACGGGGCCGCAACCAGAGGGGATGCTGCTGCCGTCGGCCTGGGCCAGACAGGTTGGCGGCTCGTTGACATTGGAGACGTCCGGCACCCAAGTATCGGCCAGCGAGTCCGGATCCGGTTCGTCTCCACCATAGGAGTCGAGCGCATCGATCAAGTCCGGCTGGGTCATGTCCAGCAGGTAGTAGCCCGATGCAAGCTGCGGAACCATCGGGTCGGCGGCCGCCGGGTCGATCAATTCCGCGGAAACGCTACCACCGCGGCGCATCCCGCCCATCACCACCGTGCGCCATTCTCGCTCGGCCGCAGCTGGTAGGTCGGTACTACCCACGCCACCGTGGACCGGATCGATGAACACGTCCGCCGCGATGGGTGAACCGTCGAGGGTGAACTGGTGCTCCCGCGGCTGATCGACCGTGAGGTCCTTGACCGCCGGCATGAGGACCCGAGGCATGTAGGCGAAGAGCTCGCGCCCCGTGCCGTTGTCGAATCTTCCGCTGTTGGCAGGATTCGGAGTCGGGTCGAGATGGAAATTACCGGCATCGAAGAAATGGAGCATGCCATCGTTGGATCCAACTCCGATCACCTTACGCCGCCGCTCGTGAAGCAAGGCGAAGCACCGATAGCTGTTCGGATCGCCGATCTCACAATCCACCGCTGGATCGCCCATGAGATCTAACGCCAGGTAGGTGGCGTTGGACGGCGCCTGCAGCAGCAACGGATCGGAATGGAAGATGTCGCCCATCAAGTACCGCTCCGTCGACCCGTCGGGCAAGATCTCGGTGCGGAGTGTCAGATGAGTTTCGATGACGTCGTTGATCTGATCGATCACATCGGGTGCGGCGGGATTGATACCGAGGGCATTGGCCAGATCGGTCCGGACGGCTGGCGTCGGAGGCGCCGACATCGAAATCGGCTGCCAAAACCGCCTCTGCGCCGGAATCGCACCGCCGGGGCCCACAGGAGCACCACTGTTCTCCGTAGCCTCCCGGAACTCGGAGTAGTAGATCCTGCGCTGATCCGCGTCGTTACCTACCGGTTCTACGGCGTCGTACTGCTCTGTGACCATGACGTCCTGCGCTTCCCAAGCCAGGCAGCCGGAATCGAAGAGGTCGACGCAGACTTGATCGCGGTCCGGCAGCCCATCGGCATCGGTGGGCAGTGGCGCGACGAACGCGTCGAGACGCCCGGGCCATACCGAGGTGTTCTCGATCGGTTTGAACTCGGTGAGGAACAGACGATCGCTGACGTCCACCTGGACCGACGGCACCGCCGCGGCGGACACGGTGGTCGCCTCGCTCTGGATCTGGACGAAGATTTCGCGCAGCCGCTCCACCAGCTCCGCGGGTGATTCGACGAAGATCGGGCCGGGGCCATCGCGCTCACCATCGCCGTCGAGGTCGAGGGCACCGGTTCCGCCGTTGTCCGCGATGCAGTCCAGTGTCGACCTGTCTCCGGCGAAGGTGAAACCCACGACGAAAACGCGGTTCTCCGGTTCCAACTCGGTCCCCCGCAGACGAGTCGCTGCATCGCAGACGTAGGATTGGGTATTACACGTGTCTTCACCGTCCGTGATGAGGATCACGTTTCGCTGTCGGCAATCCAGCCTTTCGTCCCCGGTGTCCGGGTGACGAGCCAGTGGTTCCCACGTCTGATACCAATCGCCGAACGCGTTCAGCGATTGTCCGAGAGGCGTGCTGCCTTCGGGCATGATCGGCGGCCTACCGGCGAACTCTGGACGGAGCGTGAGGAACCCGTCGCTATTACGCTGGTTGGTCCAGTAGCGCGCCGCGCGGAAATCGGGAATCGGCTCATTGATCGACAGGTTGGGTGCCAGACGGAAGAGGATCTCTTCCCTACTGTTGGTAGGCCAAACGCCCTCTTCCCAATCCCACGGCACCACGTCACCTCGAGCCAGTGCGGCCCCACGACCCAGGGGATCGTTCTGTCGATCGTAGGAGATGGGATTGCCATCGGTGAAATCGGAGTCGAAGTTCGACTCCCAGCCGGTGCCATTGCAGGTACCATCTACTTCGTAGTCGTCCAGAATGAAGGACCGGTATCCGAGCCCATAGCTGTTGTCGATGGCATCGGGGAATGGCTGAAACGCGATGGCTGGATCCAAACCGTCGTTCGTCTCGATCGGTACCATCCGGATATCCTCATCCCAGAGAAGGGTCCAGTCACCGTTGTAGTTGCCTTCGCCGTTGTCCTCGCGGCGGCAGCGATCGTCGAAGCTCCAGATGCGGATACGGACCAAAACTTCCGGGTCTCCCAGCTCCTGCCCTCCCGTTAGTCCGTCGAAGACGATGCGGTACTCCCCTGTGCCATCATCAAGGTAAAGCACCGTATCGACATCACCGTCGTTGCCCAGCTTCGGGAAATCATGGATCCAGCGCCGATCGGTGGGGAACTCGTCGCATTCTCCGTACTGCCAGATTCCCGGCCCGATATTGATGTTGCCATCAGAGTTTCCAAAGAACTGCTGACGCCACGAGATGAAGTTGTCGAGGCGGTTCCGTGGCTCGCCGAACTGAATCGGCTCACCAGCCCCAAACAGGTTGAGACCCGGATACCAAGGAGGATTGCTTGCCGGGGTATACAGCCAGTGCTTTCGAACCAGCTCGGCACGGTTTGCACCCCGTTCGAAGGTGGCCCAGCCATAGCGCAGAGAGTCGCCGATGGCTGGATCTTCCAGCACCTCGTAGATCGCCCGTTTGGCTTGATACATCCGCGCGTCTGGATCGTCCATACCGTGGACCGTACGAGCGGAGCTACCAGCCTGCCAGGTCATGGAGCCCGAGATATCCAGAATCATGAATACATATGGGCTGGCGTTCACCGACTGGAACAGCCCACGGTCGTCGCCGCTCGCGGCGGTCGACATGAGGAACAGAAAGGCCGCGGGAAGTGCGACGACCCCGAGGCGAAAGCGTTTCATGATGCCTTGTTGCTTCATGGAAATCTCCGATCGTGCGGGCGCTATGCAGGTGAGCTGACAGCAGCTAGTTCGTTATGGGACTTGAAATTAGTTCGTGACTATCGGCTAGTTCGTGAGCATCGACCGCCGCTCCATCTCCCGATAGACCTCTCCGGAGCGGGTCAGTGGCTGAATGTCGAGAAAGGCGTTGACGGAGCGCCTGGCAGCGAAGTAGTTCCCCTCGGGGTCGTCTTCGTCCAGAAAGAGTCGGGCGTCGGTGTCGTTGTTGATCGAGGCCCGCCTTCCCTCCGATTCGAGAGAGAAGACCCTCCGTCCGTAGTCGTCGCTCTCGTACCCAGAGCCGACTGAGATGCTGCACAGGTTGCACGGCATATCGATGAGCGGATCGACGGTCTCGAGCAAGAACTCGGTTCGCGTCGCGCGGTTCGGAATGATTCCGTTCACCTGCACCAGAAGCGGTGACGTGTCGTCGGCGAGAATCACACGGACTGCCGCCAGGTCGAGGCCGGAATCGGCCGCGTAGAAGCTCTGAGTGCTGAGTCGCTCGTTGGCAGCGATCATCGATTCGGTCGACGTCACCATCGCCAAGCCAAGCCCGAGAAGACTGATGAGAAAAAGCACGAGCAATGCGATAACGGTGGCCGAGCCTCGTTCGGCGGAACACCTCGGGCGAGACGGCGGCGCGGAACGACGGATTCGGCTCGTAAACTGCTTGAGGGTGTTTGTGCGCTGCATAGCGGTATCTCCTTAGAGATTCCTGGGCTTGATGACGGTCGTCAGAAGTCGCTTGCGTTTCGAACGGTTCGGATGACCGTTGATCGGATCATCGACGCCGATACCGTAGTCTCGATCTTCGAGGCCGTCGATCAACTCGGACGGATGGCCACGTTCGATCCCTCGTGCCATGGCTAGCGTCGAGACGCGGATGGCGAACAGCGAGGGTCTCTCCTCGATGGCCCCAGCCTCGGGCAGCCACGGCCCCGACCAGAGAGCTTCCGTGGCGTCGTCTGCGGTTTGATTGAAGAGCCAGTCATCGTCGGTGGACGAGTCCCGGTCGTACTCAGCGATCACATCATCAGGCCCCGTCGCGTTGTTGTCGTCGTCGAAGGTGCCTTCGATAGTGCTGTCGAAGGCCAGGGCTACCTGCAAGTCGACGATGCCGATGGCGTAGTCCACTTGCACCTCGTCCTCGTCGTCGTTCCACGGAGCGTCCGTATTCGGGAAGACCCGTGCTCGAGACATCACGGGGCCGAGATCATCGTCGTCTCGGATGTAGAAGCGGTACTCTTCCAACACGCCGACGAAGGCCACGGCATTTAGCTCGGGAAAGGCAGCGTCCCCGTCGAAATCCCTCGACAAGATCGCATAGTCCGGACCCCGCCCGCCCTGCGTATCGAACTGCAGACGAATCTCGGTCGCGTCGTCGGCGATCGAGCCTCCTGGGATGAGCCGGGCGACACCATAGGTCGAGGCATCGATGGCATCGATCAAGACGAGCGCTTCCTCGAGACCATCGTTGTTGGCGTCGATCAGAGCCGTGAGATCCTGAGTGATGCCGGTCGGTGTCGTCAGTGGAATGGTGACGAACCCGATACCGGTCGAATCGTCGTAGGACGATGTCGTGGGATCTCGGTAGTTGACCGCAACCAGCTCGCTGTTCATGACGCCTCGCACCGTGAGGATGTCGGTACCTTCCATCGCCATTGGCGGATCCGATACTCCCGTGACCACCTCACGGGGTTCGGCACCGATCCCAGCGTTGTTGCGGACCACGATCGCTCGTCCCAGCCGGCCGCGATCCTGCTGTAGGCCACCGCGACCCGCCATGCGGGTCATCCGCACGATCTCGTCATGGGCAGCACGCGCCGACTGTTGAACTTCCGAGATCGTAATTTGTTGCTGGGAGATGTTCTCCATACGCGAGAGCGTGAAGAGCAAGGCCGTCATCACGATCGACAAGACGGTCAGAGCGATCATGATTTCGAGCAGCGTAAAGGCAGCCAGCGAACGACGGTTCTCGTGGATCATGGCCATCTCCTCAGTAGGACCGCATCACCGTGGCGTCGAGACCGCGGCTGGCACCAGGTGCCTCGGCCACGTCAGCACCCGTCTGGTGCTCGACCCATACGTTGATCTCTCGGAAATGCACGAAGCGCGGATCGATCTCACCGGACAGCGGATTGTCGAATCGCTTCTCCTCGTCGTCCGGACCCACCAGGTCGGAGACACTGAACTGACGTACCCTTGTGGTCTGCTCCCAGATCACCAAGCCAGGAACGTCGGGATCCGTCGCATCGAGCCACTCCTCGTCGTCGTTGTGCCACACGAGATCTTCGGTGGTCTCGGTGGCCGGTCCGGCGAGCACGACCTCCGGTCGATCGAGAAGGATGGCGCTCTTGTCCTCGAGCTCCGTGCGGCCGAACTTGACAGCTTCCGTCGCGTTCCAGCCCTCGAGGTTCGACATCATGCTGCGGGAAAACAATGGCACCAGACTTAGCAGGATCAGTGCGACGAGGATCGCGATGACCAGCACTTCGATCAACGTAAATCCTGCTTGCTGGTTTGCGGGACCATTCTCGACGTTAGGGCGAACACGCATCAGTTGTCTCCTTCTTCGACCCAGTCGCCTGCGTCATCGTCCCACCGACTAATGACAATACGAGGCGAGGCCGCGGGTTCGATGCGTACTTCGAAGTACCGCTTGCCACCTCCGACGAATCTCGAAAAGCGCACCGCACCAGTGTTGTCGATCGAGCCGTTGTCTCGAAATTCGACGCTATGACCGCCGCCGAATCCTACGATCGCGGCACTGTCCAAGGGCGGGCCCTCGAAATCGACCCTCTCGGGGAGAATCTTGAGGAAATACCATTGATCGTTGGGGTCACCGTCGATGCGGCTTGCGATACGGCCCTCGATCTCACTATCGGCGACGTTGAAGCTCACGGTGGCCGGGCTGGCTTTCTGTACCGCGTTACGCCGCGCGGCATAAAAGATCGACGCCGTTTCCTGCACCGTCGATTCGAGCTGCGCTTTCGACAGCGTGATCAAGACGGCCGGATACATGAACGCAGCGACGAGCCCGATGATCGCCAGCAGCACGAGGACTTCCAGCAAGGTGAATCCCGACGCCGGGCGACGGCCCTCGAGCCTTCCGCGGGAAGACGTACGCGAAGTCGGCAACCGGGTCACGAGTCTTCGATATCGCATCGCGGCCCGGACCCTGCGGAGGGCCGAGCGACGAAGGGGGAGGCGGTGAGGCAAATCCTGATTCATGACGTTCTCCCTGGAGGGCGGGAATTCACACGGAACAAGACTGCACGATCGATGCCACCGAGGTGTCATCTGGCTGATCCCGTCTTGGTTTCCGCTCGATTCCGTTCATAACCCTTCCGATCGTGTCGTCAGACGGTCTCGCGGTACCCCCTGGGTAGGCCGATCGACCACTCTGATCCGTCGAATCTGCGGCCCACCACGGCGATCCACACGGAAAACTGCCAACAAAGTTGGCAGCTCGCAACCCACTCGGCGTAAGCCACTGAAATCCAAGGAGTTCCGGCTGCCAACAGAATGGGCGTGAGCCACTTACGTGGTTTCTATTCTGGCACCTTCGCCGAAAAGAGTCACGGCGCAAAACCCCGCGGTAGCCAGTACGGAGGCCGCCGCCCACACACCGCTTTCGGCGTACCAAGCCGTGAAATCGAAGGTTATCGGCGTCGTGTGCAGCAGGTATGCGACGACCAGCGCGGTCGCGTAGGCGAGGAGCCCGGCTCGCACTAGCACCCAGGTGCCCACCAGTCCGACGGCCAGGCCCAACGTCAGCCAGGACAACGCCGGATCGAGTCCGTCGGCGGTGGCTACTGCTGCCTGGAAGCCGGCGAATGCCAGGATTGCCCAACGCTTACGTCCCAACAAGCCTCGCAGCACTGCCAGCAGGAAAAGCACGAGCACACCTTCCGTTACACCATCGACCAAGCTGGCAAAGAGATTGGCCGCCAGTTGCCGCCCGGCTGTCGCCGTCTGCAGCTGCCATTCCACCAAAACCTCGGCCTCGGCCTTCCAACCCAGAGCGCGAACGAGCAGCCGATCGGCCACCAGCGCCAGCGCCCAGCCGGTTCCGGCGACACAACCAACCAACACGCTCCGAGCTACCTCGACGTCGCGCCACCTCCCGCGCAACAGCCTGCTCCAGGCCACCAGCGTATGGGGCCAGAGTCTCCGAACCGTGGGCTCCAGTGCCAGGTAGGCCAGCCACGTAAATGCGGCATCCAGAAGACTGCGGGCAAGTCCGAGATGCAGCGTCTCTACGAACACTTCAGGTGGTGCGTGGTCCGACGCAAGCAGCCAACGTCCCAGACGGAGCAGCGACACCGTCACCGCCAGCCGGGCGGCGCCGCGTAGATCGCCTCGCTGGGACCGGAGATTCACCAGCGCCAACACCGCTGCGGCCAGCCACAAAGCCAGCCACTCGAACTGCAGCGCAATGGCAATCAATCCGTAGAACAGCGGCATCTCGAAGAGCTCGTCGAGGTCCGGCTCTGCCACCGCGCGCACATCCGCAAACACGATGCGGCCGTCGAACGAAGCGGCTTCCAACAACCATTCACCCTCCCGTTGAGGATCGTCGGCGCGCCACGCTCGCTGTCTGTCGACGTACATCGGAGGGACCACCTGTGGAGTGACCTCTTGGAAGGAAATGTCCTTCCAGCCCACCGCCTCGTGCAGCGCTGTCCAGTCGGGCTCGCGGATCTGCGAGAGGCTCGAGATCGCTCCCGCTTCGACCTCCGCCGACGTAAACCTGGAGAGCAGGGCGAAGTCACCGGTGAGCACCTTCAGTGTCACCAAGCGCCCATCGCTCTCGAGCAACATCTGCACCGATCCCTCGACGATCGGTGGAGGGTCGTAGTAGCTCACACGACTCTCGAGTACACCGAAGGACAACCCCCACGCGACGAGCCACTCGGGCGACTCCCGGTACCAGAAGAAGAGATCGTCGGGGTCGTCGAGAAACGCAGAGGGGCGGAATCCCCATGCGCGATGGCGATCGTCCGACTCGTGACCCAATCCGCGCAGCAACGACGAGGCACGCTCGGCCATCGCCTCGGGAGACCGTTGCTTCCACACATGGCGACTGGGGAACGCGCGCTCGCCGAGCACGAACAGGAGGCCCAACAACACGGCGAGCACGAGGAGCGACGAGACCGCTGCCCGCCGGCTCGAAAGACCGCCCGCTCGGGCAGCCGATGCATCGGCGACCAGGTCCGGCGACGGCGTCTCTCCAGCGTCCAGGGCTCGCTGCAGACGATCCCCATCAGGCAGTGACTCGGCCACCGCTCGCGCCGAAGATGGGCGACGCTCCGGGTTCGAATCCAGGCAGCGTCGAATCACTTCCTCGAACGCCGCGTCCACTTGCTCCAGACGCGGTGAGGACACCGGTTTCTGCTCGGCATGCAGGCGGAGAAAGCCCGCCGGCGTCTTGGCGCGCAGGGCTTGCTCACCCGTCGCCATCTCGAACAAGACGAGCCCGAGCGCATATAGATCGCTGGCGCGTGACGGCCTACCCTCCCAAAGCTCGGGCGCCATGTATGCAGGTGTGCCCGCAACTGGATTCTGCGGCGATCCGGTATCGGCCTCGGCAGTCCGCACCAGGCCGCTAGCGATACCGAAGTCCGTGATGCGCACGCGCCCCTGCCCATCGATCATGATGTTGGCGGGCTTGAGGTCGCGATGCAGAATGCCGGCGGCGTGGGCGGCATTTAGGCCGGCACAGAGCTGGTGTGAGAGATCGAGGAGCTTCTCGCGCGGCAGACGGCCGATGCGGCGCAACAGCGAGCCGAGATCTTCACCGTCGACGTACTCCATGCTGAGGAACGTCACGCCGTCGGCTTCTCCGAAGTCGAAGACCCGGCATACGTTGGGATGGGACACCTGGCGAGCCAGCCGCACCTCCTGTGCCAGTTGCTCCGCCGAGCCGCCCTCGGGCAGGATCTTGAGGGCCACCTCCAGGTCGAGCACCAAGTCGTGCGCTCGAAGGACACGACCCATCCCTCCCCTGCCCAACTCGGCGATGATACGGAAGCGGCCACCGAAGACGCTGCCGGGCTCGAGGCGACTTCGGCTCGGACTCGAGGTGTCTAACCGCAAGCCACTCTCTGCCAAGGTCGCATTGTCTCCCACGCCTTCATGTGTCGTTTGCTGCGTCGCTCCCTCGCTGAATTCCAGCAATGACTCCACTTCTCGCCGGAGCTCGTCGTCTTCCCCACACGACTCGACCAAGAAGGCAGACCTGGCAGCGCCTTCCAATTCGACAGCGCGCAGGAAGATACCCTTCGCCGCTCGGTGAAACTCGGCGTCGTGCGAACGGCTCACGTCGACAAGGCCCTACGCAGCCAGGCCCGGGCGTGGGCCCAGTCACCCTCGGCCGTCCGCTTCGACACCTCGAGGTGTCGTGCAACGTCGTTCATCGACAGGCCACCGAAAAAACGTAGCTCGACCACCTCGGCCTGGCGAGGATCGATCTGCCGGAGACTGTCCAGCGCCTCGTCGAGTGCGATCAAGTCTTCAGCGGACAGTGGCCGACCGGTCAGGGACGATCCGCTCTCCTCCAATGTGACTCGATACCAGTCGCCGCCGCGTTTGGCGCTGTATTTTCTTCTCGCCGAGTCCACCAGCAGGCGCCGCATGGCGTATGCGCCGACGGCGAAGAAATGGCTACGGCCTCGCCATGAGACCTGGTCCTGATCTGCCAGCTTGAGGTAGGCCTCGTGGACCAAGGCCGTGGCCTGGAGCGTGTGACCAGACCGTTCGCGGCGCAAGAAGGACGCCGCGAGCCGTCGCAACTCACCATAGACGTCCGACAGCAAGGCGTCTGCCGGGCGGTCGGGCGGCGAGGCGTCCCCATCTAGAGACTCCTCGTCGATTTGGATCAGAGCCGTCGTGACCCGCTGTCGAGCCTCTAGCGAGTCGGCGGCTGCTGGCTGAGCGGACGGGTCGTGGTCGAAGTCAGAACCAGGCATCGATTCCAAGGTCGGGATGGGCTGATGGCGTCTGGATCGATTTTATCGTCGATGCCATCTCTGCTCGCCTCGGCCCCTACCGCCCGGCCACGGACGGAGCAACGACAGGAGAACCGGCCCACCGTACAGGGCAGACCGGGCCTCCTATCGTTACTACCGTGCCTTACTCAGATCCCGCCGATACACTGGTGAACTGGTCCATCGCAGCGGAACATTGCGACGCAAGTCACCTCTTCGGTCACCACGAACGAAGAATCCGGGTCCGTGGAGCCGTTGATGGGGCAATCGGGCCCTATCCAACGCTGGAAGATCCCGAGCCCGATCGGGTCGTCGAGGATGTCCGCGTGGAGGGTGATGAGCTGCCCCTCACCAAAGTCGCGGTCGCATTGGTTCGCGCTACCGTCGCTCGCGCAACGGAGCCCCACCGGCGTGCTGGTGACCTCACCGACGAGGGTCCCGTTCGGATCGACTACAGCGGTCCCCACGTGCACCGAATAAAAAACGTCTGGATCGGGGTTGATCGCAACGGTGACCGGAGCCGATGTCTTGGCGTTCCCACAAACCCCGAACGCCCGTGCCGTCAGCTGATAGTTACCCGACGGGTAGCCGCTCACGTCCACAGTGCAACCCCAAGGCAGGGTAACGTCGTTGCAAACGTTGCTGCCATCGATCCGGAACTTCACTCTCTCGACCCCGAAATCGTCGTCCGCCACCGCAGCAAAGGTGAGGGTGTCGTGGATTTCGTCTCCGTTCTGCGGTGAGGTCAAGGTGACCGTGAGATTGGTGTTACCACCACAGGGCTCGATGATCTCGATCGTTCGCTCGAAAGAGGATCCGATGTCACGACCTGCGTCGTCCCCCTCGTTGGTGACGCCCAGTTGTAGGTCTCCCGGGTTCTCGTCGAAGAGCCGCGACACCGTGATCTGGTTGCCTGGAAGGAAAGACGTCGGCCCGCTCCATCCGCCTGGCGAGAGCGAGATGTTCACTCTGTCCGAATAGGGATAGCAAGGGCGGGTCTTCACCTTGTAGCTCTCGGAGGTATCGGTTTCGACGATAGCCGGCCCCAGGAGCATGGGTTGGAGCGCCGAAGATGGACCGAGGAGGTCGTACCAACCGAGAAAGCCGGTACCGCCAGGAACCGTACCCTCTCCGTCCGGAAGGGCCCAGCCCCCATATTCGTACTTGATGTCCCATCCCCAGCCCAGCTCGATGGCGGCGCCGCTCACGGTCTCGTTGTTGCCATCGCCGTCGGCGTCGCCGCAGGTGTTGCCGTAGTACGCCCAGAAGTCGCCGGTGAGGTATCCCTCGACACCGGCGTAGCCATAGGCAAAGTCTTCGCCCCAGAGATCCGCCTTCAGGCCGATCCGACCGAAGGCTCTGCCTTGGGCTTCGACCTCGACACCCGCGTCGATATCGTTGAAATCGAAGTTGTCCTCGAAAGACCGAAATATCGAACTCCAGCCCGACGTCGGCCGGCATATGAACATCGATGTTTACCGGGATCCCAGCGACATGGAAGTTGATGTCCGCAACCTTCGGATTGGCGATCTGCCACTCGCGCTCCCAATGTCCGGTGATTTCGAGAGAGGCGCCCGCATCGCTGGTTCCCACGAGCTGGACCGCGCCTTGCAGCCGAACGGAAACGAATTCGAACCAGAGCGGGGCACAGAAAGCCAGACCCTGTATTTCACATCGTAGGTTCCTGAAAGAGTCACCGGAATGTCTACGGTGAGCTGTCCTGTGAGTCCACCGAAGAGGTCGAAGGTCCGTTCCTCGGGATCGATCGCTCGGTCCACCGATCCTCTCTTGTGTTTGGTTTCCCATCCGAAGCAACCCAACGGCAGGTCCGGGTAGTGGTGTGGGATGGAGGACGGATCGTCTTCCACCAGCTCCCAGAGGTGCTTGTGGTGGTATAGCACCCGCTTCTTGTCCTCGCCGAAGTTGGCATCAGCGAGGTCGAAGCTGTCCCGGATGCCGTCGCGGACGAACGAGCTCACCGGCAGATGACGTACACCCTTCCGCTGGACCATCCAGACCTCGATTCCGGGTAGATTCTTGTCGTCGTCCGGCCCCCAGATCTCCAGCAGCTGCCATCCGCGGCCACGTTCCACGACGGTCGGGTTCTTCTGATCGGCGGGACCGATCTGTGCGACGGCTGCACTCGAGACGATGAGTACCGCGATCAATACAAGAAAACCGTTCCTAGCTCTCATGGCTTCTCCTTCCTCGGGCGCGTACCTCGCGCCGGTCGTGGGGTTGTTTCCACGAGACGCGCCATCGAAGGAGAAATACTGTCAGGGCCCTCGAGCTGCCTTACTCAAGGCGAAGCACGACGCCCACGGCGAAGCGCGCACGTTTAGCCCGTTTCGAACGAACACAGCTGGAGTGCAACTCGCCGTAGAGACGCTGCTGCATCGCCAGGGCCTCTCGAGCGAGCGAAAGGGCCTCGTCGAATCGATCCAAACGCAACAGCGCCTTGCTCAAGTCGTGCTTCATGGTGGCCGTGACCGGATGATCTCCGTGATGCAGCCTCTCCTGAGCGGCCAGAGCCTCTCGGCCCAGGAGGATAGCCGTCTCTCGGTCTCCGAGCAGGCGCTTGGCCGCGGCCAACTGACGCATCCCTCGGATCGTCTCGCGATGATCATCACCCAGAGCGACCTGCTGAATACGTAGAACCCGTTCGTGAAGCACCGCCTTTTCCGCGCGGCGACCCGCAGCTCCCGCGATCAATCTTTCGAGATGAAGGGCTCTGGCCAGAGAAACCGGATCGCCTTCCCTTTCGCGGATCTTCAGCTCGTGTTCGAGCGCCGACGCAGCGCCTCCGAGGTCACCTCGGGCGTACTGCAACGTGGACCATTCGTGCCAGCTGTCGGCAACCACTGGACTTTCCGGGCCCAAATGAGAGCGGCGGTACGCGAGAGCGGCCGCGAGCAGCGGCGTCGCGTCGTCATAGAGACCGAGGCGCGTATAGATGCTACCGATGGTGTGCTGCAACGACGCCTTGAGCTCCGGCTGGCCTTCGAGGTCGAACTCGATGCGCTCTGCACCGGGATTCAGGACGTCAAGCACAGAGATGCTCCGGCCTTGGCAGGACTTGTAGCCTCGAAGGCATCGACCAAAAGACGAGTCACGATCTCGGCGTTGTCGCGTTCGTGCCTGGCAAGGTCCCGTGCTCGAAACCGCGTGACTCTCGAGTGGTAATGCCGTAGGTGAACCGCCGGCGACACTTGCCGATGCCGTCACGCGCGCCTGCCCGCGACTCTCGAGCACGGTGGTTAGTACCTAGGACGAGACCGCCAACCGACGCTCGACGATGCGGCTCGCAGCTTCCAGCGGTGTCGTTCCGTGCTCGGCCGAGTCCGAGAGGATCTCGCCGACCACCTGGCCGATGGCGGCGACGCGGTTGAGCAGGACATCGCGATCGGTCAGGCCGTCGGCCATGAGGGCCAGCGCCATGGCGCCACCGGCGTTCAAGATGTAGTCGGGCGCGTAGACGATGCCGCGTTCGTGGAGTCGCTGTGCGTCTTCGTCTTCTTGCAATTGGTTGTTCGCGGACCCGGCGACGATGCGGCAGTGCAGATGCTGGATGGTGTACCGGGAGAGGATGCCACCCACGGCGCAAGGAGCAAAGACATCGCATTCGTACGACAGGGCATCGTCGGGATCGACTTCCCTACCGCCCACCTCTCTCGCCAACTCGGCTGCGCGTCCAGCGTCGAGATCGGAAACGAAGACATCGGCCCCCGCCTCGGCCAAGAGGTGAGAAAGCGGACGCCCGACGCCGCCGACGCCCTGGACGAGCACCGAACGACCCGCCATGATCGCATCACCGAAGACGGACTCGACCGAAGCTCGCAAGCCTTCGAAGACACCACGCGCCGTAAACGGGCCCGGATCGGTGCTCTCACCGGTCTCGTGATCGACGCCGAAGACGTAGTGGGTGGAGCGCGCGATCGTCGCCATGTCCGCTGCCGTGGTACCCAGATCCGCGCCGGTGGCGAAGGCACCCGACAGACTGTGGATCAGGTCGCCGTAGCGACGCAGCAACCCATCTCGGGCGGCGCCTTCCAGCGGCCCGGGGATGGCCAGCACCGCCTTGCCGCCGCCGATATCCATGTCGAGCCCGGCCCACTTCGCGGTCATACCCCGCGCCAAGCGCATGGAGTCCAGTACCGCGTCGCGCAACCCCTCGTAGACCTTCATACGGGTGCCACCGGAGGGGCGCCCGAGCACACTGGAGTGCAGCGCCAAGAAGATCCACGTCCCCGTCTCTTCGTCGAAACGGATGACGAAGCTCTCGCCGTCCCACGTCTCGATCAACGGCAAGATGTCGTCTTTCGCGGCTCGAATGGGGGGCGTTGAATCGGCCATCAGGAGGACTCCGTCGCTGATCTGGGGGGTAGTGCATAGGCGCCGGTGGCGTGAGCCACAGGGCGCTCCTCTCCGTCGGAGAAAATCGCCACGTCGCCCATCAACCTGCGGCCGCTGGCCTTCAGCAAGCGACCGACACCGATCAGGTCGACGGGACCGGGCTTGCGCAGAAAGTGCAATGTCAGATCGGTGGTCACGGCCAACGGCTCGAGACCCGCCACCGACATGGTCATGGCGTAGAGCACCGTGTCGGCCAAGGTGAACATCACCGGGCCGGCGATCGTTCCGCCGGGACGTAGCTGGGCCTTGTCGAAGTGAAGACGGATACGACAGTGGCCACGCCGGAGCTCCTCGACGCGAAACGAGAAGCGCGACGACTCGCCCATGTGCTCGCGTACCAGGCGCTCGAATTGCGCACCGGTGATCGCCGAGTCGATGTCTACCGTCCCGGATCTTTCGGGAACCTCCAAGATCGCATCGTCTGACATCGCCGGTAACGTAGCACAGCGACCCTCGCGTCAATTCTCCTTCAGCGCGACGGTGGCGGACACTCTTCCCGCGCGGTAGGCCGGGACCAGCAGCGCCAACAGCGAAACCGAGATCAATCCGAGGACTCCGAATGCGAGAACCAAAGGGTCCAAAGGCTCGACCCCGAACAACATCGACTCGAGCAGCCGTGTGCCCAACACGGCGATCACCAGACCGAGGGCGATTCCGAATCCGACCGTTTTCATGCCTTCGGCGAGCACCTGACGTACCACGCGACCGGAGGCAGCGCCCAACGCCATGCGGATCGCGATCTCGCGTGAGCGCCGAGTGACCATGTGCGACACCACGCCATAGAGGCCGATCGCGGCCAAGAACACGGCGATCGCGGAGAAACCGGACATCAAGACGAGGTAGAAACGGGTAGGCCCTCGTGCCTCGTCGATTGCCTCTACCAACGTCTCCTTGTTGCGTAGAGGTAGGTGTGGGTCGACCCGCTGAACGGCCGCCGCGATCTCGGTCCACGGGCTTTCGCGTTCCGTGCGCAGAACCACGCTCAGCCAGGGCACGGCCATCTGCGCTTGTGGGATGAACAGCTCCGGCTCGACACCGTCTGTGATCGACTCCGTCAGAGTGTCTCCGACGATTCCGACGATGGTTCGGGGTAGCTCTTCCAAGCCGAAACCAATGTCGATCTCGACCTCTCGCCCGATCGGATCGCGCGCCGGAGAGAAGCGTCTGACGAACTCCTCGTTCACCAGTAGCACCGGCTGGGCTCCTTGACGATCGACCGGTGACAGATCGCGTCCAGAGTGAAGCGGAATCCTGAGCGTGTCCAGGTATCCATGGGTCACGATACGAATCCGCGACGAGGGGCTGGCCCCGGGCAAGGGCTCCGGTTCGTCCATGAACCGGAAGCTCGTACCGATGGTGTTGCCACTGAAGGGGCGCCCGAGTGCACTGCCCACGTCGACGACCCCGGGAATCGACCCCAACTCGGCCTCCAGACGATCCGCGAACGAGATCACCTTTTCAGGGACGTCGTATCCTTTGTCCGGAAGGGCGACCATGAAGCTCGACAGACCTTGCGGGTCGAATCCGAGGTCAGCCTCCAACAGGCCGTGGTACGTGCGGAGCAACAGCCCGGCCCCGACCAGCAGCCCGAGGCAAAGCGCCACTTCAACCACCAAAAGCCAATTCCGTGCCCGGATCTCGGTTCGATCTCCCGTCGCACGGACGCCAGAGCCGATCGTTCGAGCGGCAAGGCGCCAGGCTGGCCAGAGAGCCAAGAGAAGAGCGCTGGACAAGGCGACTACCAACGAAAAGAGGAACACCCGGGAGTCGAGTCCAACGCCCTCGAAGCTCGGCATTCCGCTGGGCGCCACCCAAAGCACGATCCGCATTGCCAGGACGCCCAGCAAGAAACCGATGACGCCACCACCCAGACCGAGCAGGAGAGTTTCCAGGAGCACCAGGAGGCAGATCCGGCCACGGGCCGCACCCAGAGCGGAGCGCACCGAGAACTCAGTCCGCCGGGAGCTCGTCCTCGCCATCTGGAGCCCCGCGAGATTGGACGCCGCGATGAGCAACACGAGGAACACGCTGCCCATCAAGAGGCGAAGACTGCGATCGACTCCGCCCAACAGGCCGGTTTGCAGGTCCCGAGCATGGAAGGCCGTGCCCAGATTGTCCTCCGGATAGGACTGCTCCATTCGGGAAGACAGGACTCCGAGCTCCTCTGCCACTGCCTCCGGGTTGTGGCCGGCTGCGATCCGGCCCACGCCGGTGAGCATGCGGCAGCCGCGACCACAGCCCTCCGTATCGTTGAACAGAGGGGTCCACAGCTGCGCTCCGCGCGGGAAGTGAAACTCCCTGGGGGCGACGCCCACCACCTCGAATGCTTCTCCGTCGAGCCGTAGGGTACTGCCCACAGCGGGTTCGGCGGCGTCGAGGTGTGAGTCCGCAAATCGCTGCGATACCACGACCACTCGAGGGCCCGTAGGCAGGTTATCGGAACTCGTGAGATCCCGTCCCTCGACGGGTGCCAACCGAAACACCTCCAGCAGACCGCTGGTCAACGCTCCTGCCCGGACGACTTCCGGCGAGCCATCCGGCGCGATCCACGTCACACTGGTCGTTTGATAGCCCACCAAACTCTCGAGGGATTCGGCGTCACGAGCAATGTCCTCGACGTCGAGTTGGGACAGTGATTTCAGCTTTCCAGGGTCCGCGGCTTCGGTGCGGCGCATCTGGATCAGATTCTCCGGTTCTGGATATGGCAGCGGTTGTAGAACCACCGCATCCAAGATGCCGAACACCGCGGCGTTGACTCCCACCCCGACCGCCAGGGTGAGGACTGCGAGGCTCGAGAAAGCCGGCTGTTTCCAGAGCTTCCTCCAGGCGAACTTGAGATCCTGAAGAAATATGTCCACGACGTCTCTCCTTCCTGCGGTGATTACCGGGGCCTGGTAGCCGGACACGGGAACGGTGGGTCGGGCACGCTCCGCCAACCCGGTCTTGATCAAGAGGACCACGACGAGCAAGGGATAGGGCAACCAGCCCCGAGCGCGCCGATCCCTCCTCCAATCGTCGATCGCCAGAAGAAGGTCGTCACCGTACCGACGCCGAAACTCTCGTGGCAGAAGGAGTAGGAGAATCGGCCCGAGGAGCCGCAGCCACCGAGGCATAGAGCCTTTCTTGGGGCCCGTCATCGCGTCTCGTTACCCACGGAAAGACGCGTGCTGGCCAGGTCGAGCACGGACTGCAACCTTGCCAACTCCTGTTCGACGACCCGCCGTCCCAAGGTGGTGATGCCGTAGTAGCGCCGAGGACGCCCGGGAGAGGGAGGCGGGTTCGTCGGGGGCTCGACCTCGCGGACGAGACCCGCGCGCGTCAGCCGAGCCAGGCCGCGGTACAGCGCTCCCAGGTCGGGTCGCAGCCGACTATCGGACTCCTCGACCACGCCTTGGAGAATGGCGTAGCCGTACAGGGCTCCTCCACACAGGACGAGGAGGACGTGAAGATCGGTCGCCGATAGCGGCAGGAGATCATCGACAGGTGAGCTCATGCTCCCGACTACGGAGCCACTCTATAGATGTTTCATGCATGTATAAGTCCATCTGCCTCCAACGCAAGAAACAACGATCTCGCGGTTTGCAGAGGTGGGACCCGACGGTCACGAACTCCTCCTGAGGACGGATCCATGAACGATACAAACAAGCCTCAGATCCCGGCGATCCGCTGGGCGAACGCCGGACTCTTGGCCATGCTGGCCGCTCTGGCTCTCTTCGCTACTGGCTGCGTACATTCTCACTCCAGGTCCGCACATCATTCCCACACCAAGGTCGTGACCTTGGAGAAAGGCCATGTACACACCGTCCGCTGTGGCCACTACCGACATCAAGGCCGCTGGTACCACGCGGCCGGACATGTTCACGGCAAGCGTTGCGGACACGTGAAAGTGCGCGGCGTCTGGGTGGTCCGTCGCTGACTCGCACCTCGGACTAGGAGTGTGTTGCGGATAGCCCTGGAAAGGTCATCGCAACTGCGGTCTAC
>JALCBJ010000106.1:16095-21434 GCA_028066595.1 Thermoanaerobaculia bacterium | reverse complement strand
AGTACTTCTTCCTACGGATTCGAGCGGCGTTTCCCGGAATTCGGTGAAGAACCTTTCGAAAAGGGGGAGAGCCAAAGCATGTTTACCGCGACCGAGACACTCTCAGCTCAAGAAGCGACCACGCTCTTCCTGGAACGACGGCCCGATCGCCGGGACATTCGCCCCGCCCCAACGCAATACGCATTCATCTCTAGGCTTGAGCCGTGCCCGCGGACCGATCGGAACGCTTCGAGACGTCTCAGAGCCGGCCGGTGTCAGACCTTCGGCTCGAAACCCGCTGCCTCCACGCACTCCGGGTCGAGTGGAGTCGGCTGGCGATCGTCACCGGTGACGTGGACGTAGACCACCTCAGCCTCGGTGACGCGCTCGATCCGTCCCGTACCCTCGCGGCGCTCGACCTCTACCAAAACTTTGGTCGTCACCGAGGTGCGGCCGACCCGCAGCGTCTCGGTATAGAAGCTCACCAGATCACCGACGAACACGGGTGAGTGGAACTCCACTTCTCGCATGGCGGCGGTGACCACAGCACCGCGGCAGAAACGGCGCGCCTCGATAGCGCCGGCGAGATCGATGTAGGACAGGATGATGCCGCCGAAGATCGTGCCCATGCCGTTGGTGTCTTTGGGCATGAGCATGACGCGGATGGCGGGCTGGATCGGTCCGGCATTCTCGGGAGGCGGCGCGGTGGCGGGCTGGCTGGTGGGTCTCGCGGTGTCCATGGTCGGGAGCTTATACGCATGCTCCGAGGCCGGCTCGCGGGTGGCGCGATCAGGCCGATGCCGAGCGAATCAAGAAGCGCGTAGCCGACTCGTGATCTCCATTTTCCACCGAGGATGTAGGTGAGCCCCGATCTCGTCGATCATGACGATGCCGGTCGCGTTGCGCAGATCACTGAATCCCACAGCGAGGCCCGCCATGATGTCGCAGACCAGGGCGACCACCGCTCGGTAGCCGTCGCTCGCGTACGACAGCGGATCACCGCCGGCCAGCACCTCGTTTCGCTGCCCGTCTCGTGTGAAGAACCGTTCCTCGGGAAGTGGATCGGCGTCACCGACGCGCGGCTCCTCCGCACCCAGAAAGCCGGCCAGAGTCACGGCGGCGGCATTGAAATCACCGTCATCGACGATTCCCGAGAGCCACCGTTCAGCGTCGAGCACCGGCGCCTTGGCATCGAAGAGATTGGCCAGCCGGACCTTGGCGTCGTCGTCCGCTGGAGCCAGCTCACCCTCGAGCAACCGCGTGGCGCCGTAGCCACGCACGAACCCCTGCATCTGTGGCAAGCCACCGACCCACCAATGACGGCGTTCGTTGAAACGGAGGTCGACCGACGCTCCTCCGGTGAAGCGCAGACAGACGCGTCCCTGCTTCTGTCCGCGGCGGAGCAACAATCGCCACTCCAAACCCGTGCTGGCGATCAGGTCGTCGAGCCTATCTCCGGCGAGTGCCACGGCTATCGCTTGCAAGTAGCAACTCTTGCCGGAACCGTTCTCGCCCAGGAAAACGGTCCAGTCGACGCCGGTCTGGTACACGTCCGGGTAGCCATACCTCGGGAGAATCTCGACTCCAGTGGTCCGCAGGTCGAGCTCCAGGTCCTCGATGGCCTTGAAGTTTCGAATCGTCACACCTGTCACGCGAGCGGACCGGTCGATGGTCATGCGACTCATCTGGACCGGCGGTACCGCCTTCGACACCGCCGCAGCATGGCTTGCGGCCGGGTCCGGAGGCTCTGGAGGCTCGGCGCCGGCACTCTCCTCGACGGCCACCGACAACGGGCCGAGCTCGCGGCCTGTTCGGATCATCTGCCAGAGCTGGGCATCGGTCTGATCGGGCAGCTCCTCGTGCAGGACATCGCGCACCGGTTCCCAGATCTCGAGCCAGCCCTCCCGCTTCGTCCACCATGTACCGTCGGCTCCGTTTCCCATGGCTATCTCTGCAGCCAGCTCTTCGGCAACATTGGCCACGACCAGAGCCAGCTCGTCAGGAGACGAATCGCCGAGGGCGAAACGGTCCACCAAACTGAGGACGCTTCGGGCAACCTGTTGACGTAATGCCGCGGCGAACGCGACGTCCGCCGGGACGACTCCGACTCCCAGCGCTTTCGGGCTGCCACCTCGATCGAGATATGGAACGAGAGTCCGCAGACGCCGGGACTCGAGTTCCATGGCCCAAGCACGCCGACTCACCAGGTCGCTTTGGTTGAGGTCGAGTAGCTTGATCGTCGTTGCTCCGCGACGATCCCCGCTCGTCGAACTCGCGACGGCCGGATGGCGCCGCGGATTCACACTGCCGTCATCGAGGAACTCGAGATGAAACGCCGGCCGATCTCGACGCGGTTCGAGCAATAGCCCATCGTCGCGATTCGATTCGATCCACTCATGAGGAGGAACTCCGCTGCCGGACGGAACCGGGGAGCGTTCGCCGGCAACCGGAAACGACGTGCCCTTGGCGACCTGGACTTCACGGTGAGCCGGATACCAGTTCGACCAATCGCTGACGCTCCACCAATAGTGGAGCGGAGAAACGTCACCCTTCTCATCGGTCGCATCCGCCTCGGGCCGATGAAACACCACGACCGCAGTCTTGTCATCGATCTTCTGTTCCGAGTAGGCACATTTGCCGTGAAAGGCTTCCAACAAAGGAAAAAGTGCCAGCCTCTTGAACTCGTCGAGGTCCGTCGCGAACGGAGCCCGTCGCTGCGTATGTCGGGCTCCACCCTGCTCTCCATGGAACCTGCACCATTCGTCGAGAAAGGAGCGGAACTCGGACGAGTCCCAGAACTCCGGTTTCGGAATGCTCTCGCGAGAGACGTGGATCATGGCTCGTACCGATTGTACGAAATTGCATTTTCTGTCCGTCAGATACCATCTCGGGATGGAAGAAGGACGTCAAGCCCGAAACCGCGAAGACGAGCCTCGGGCCTCGTAGCCACGGGGGACGTACTGATGTCGCCTATCTTGGCTCCGGTGCTTGCACTCGGCTGGCTGTGGTCGAAGGTCCCGCGACCCAAGAGAGTGTCGTAGTGGAGTTTTCCCTGCTGGCGGATCATCCAGCTGCTGCCGAAACCGTCGGCCGGTGGTATTGGGACGAATGGGGCCAGGAGGCCGGAGAATCCCTCGACGACTCGATCGCGCGGACGGCGTCGTACACGAGCCGCGACGGACCGCCGATGATCGTGCTGGCTCAGCATGGCGGCGAATGGCTCGGCGCGGCACAGCTGAAAGTGCGGGAGATGGACATCTACCCCGAGTTTGAATTCTGGCTCGGCGGTGTCTACGTTCCCGAGTCTGCTCGCGGGCGCGGCCTCGCGGCGCAACTCGTGGACGAGGTGAAGTCACGGGCGCGGCTCGCTGATATCGATCGCCTCTACCTGCAGACCGAAGATCTCACCGGAGGGCTCTACCGACGAGGCGGATTCCAGCCGATCGAAGAGGTCGCCTACAAAGGCGTCCGGGTCTTGGTGATGACCGCGTCCGTGGCAGGAGACGGAACCGCGACGCCCAGCAACCGGTCGTAACCCTATGGATCGCCCTCGGAACATGGTATTCGTCTGCTTCGCCCTGCTGATGTCGATGTGGTCCGCCGGAGCCGAAGATTCGGAGCTGACCCCGACCTTGAGGATTGAACGCCAGGTCTGGGCACTCGACGAGGACGTATTCTTCTGGGTCGGCGTGCGTGTCCACGGACGCGTGGAACCGGAGGACATCGAAGGATGCGGGGCCGAAGTCGTCGCACCGGACGGTTTCCGACGGTGGCAACCGATCTATTGGCCGACCGATGGCAACCCGCAATACGGCTGGTCGGGCGGGCATGGCCTGCCCGCAGCGGAGACCGAGGAGGGTACCTATCGAGTCCGTGTCGTCTGCGGCGGCCAAACGACCGAAGGCTCGTTCGAGGTTCGGCGGATGGAAATCCTCGATGAGATCGACTTTCGCATCGAATTCGAGCCGGGCTGTCGAGAGGATCCGAACGACGAGACCATCCTCCTCGTTCTGGAGAATCGTAGTCGCTTCCCGGTGCTGGTGGCGCCTCCCGGCCGCCTCATGATGAACGACGTGTCGTTCGAGATGAGGCACCGCACTTCGGAGTTCACCTGCCAGGTCTTTGTACCGAACGAGGCCCTGGGGTCGAGGACTCTTGGCGAAGGAGACACCCTGGTGGAGCTACTGGACTGGGACAATCGACGGGACGTGGGAGTCGAGCCCGTCTCGGCCGGCGAGACGTATAACTACAGCTTCTGCCTCACCGATCTCCGCGACGAGCCGTGTCCCAACGCGTGGCCGCCCCGCTTCGTCCGCGTGTCGGCTTCGACACAGGTACTGGTCGGCCCCCGCGACGGGCCTTGGGCGGATTCGGGTCCGTTCCACTTCTCGGCGTCGGAGTCCCGCGATGTGCCACCGCAACTCGACCTCGGGGAGCCCACGAAAAAACCCGCTTCGCTGGACTGACCCCGGACCGTACCGATGCCGACGATCTTCACCCATCCGGTGGTCGCACTAAGCGGTTCGTGCTTCTTCCGCCGCCGACCGAGCATCGGCCTCCTCGTCGCCGGAGCTGCCTGCACCGTCCTACCCGACCTCGACGTGGCAGCGTTCTACTTCGGTATCCCTTACGAGCACCCGCTGGGGCACCGTGGTGTGACTCACTCGCTGCTCTTCGCACTCCTGCTCGGACTCGCGGCGGCTTGGCTCTGGCGCCGCTTCTTCGAACCGCGCCGTCCCTTCGCCTCGCTCGCCACCTTCTTCGTCCTCGCCACCGCCAGTCACGGCATCCTCGACGCATTCACCAATGGCGGACGCGGCGTGGGCTTCTTCATCCCGTTCGACAACGCCCGCTATTTCTTTCCCTGGCGGCCGATTCAAGTTTCGCCCATCGGTGCCTCGGGCTTCTTCGAACGCGGATGGCCGGCACTGGCGTCGGAGCTTTGGTGGGTCTGGCTGCCGGCTCTCGGCCTCGCATGCGTCGGCCGGATCGTTTCGAGCCGACGGACAGGCCTTCTAGGAACGACATCCGCTTCGCGGAAAAGATCCGGTGGAACCTCGGACCTAGCCTCGCGGTCCAAGTGACATGAGACGACGCCTTCTCACCGTGCTTTTCGCATCCGGTTGTCTGATCCCATCCGGCCCGACCCACGCCGACACTCTCGAAGAGCGCATCGCACCTCCGCCGGGCTATCAGCGGATCGCGGCACCCGACGGCAGTCTCGCTGCCTGGCTCCGCGAGCTGCCGCTACGTCCCGGACGTCCCGATGTCCGGCTTTTCGACGGCAGCCTGAAGCGTAACCAGTCCGCGCACCACGCCGTCTTCGACCTCGACGTCGGATCGCGGGACCTTCAGCAGTG
>JALCBJ010000106.1:0-15995 GCA_028066595.1 Thermoanaerobaculia bacterium | reverse complement strand
CTGCTTCGCAACCCGGCGTCGGACTCACCCTGGTACGAGGCCAGGAGCAACGGTTCACTTCGCACTCCGGAATGGCAGTTCGACATCTCCGACCTTCGCCGCTTCCGGAAGGTCGAGTGCGAGCGTTGAGGGGCAGGCGAGGACTTCTACGGGAACAAGACGCCGCTGTCGTCTTGTGACGTCACCGCGGATCCGGCCGTAGGACTCCATGACGCCGGCCGGCGACTGCACTTGAATCTTCCACGTAGTGTCAAGCCGTCCCCAGAAAGGGACCAAGGAGTCGCCATGTCATCCCGAAAATGCCTCGCGCCCTTCCTTCTCGTCGCCCTGGTCGCGACCTCTCTGCTGATCATCCCGACCAGCGCCGTCGCGCGGGCAGAAGCGCCACCGACCCTCTCGACCTCCGCGTTGCAGCAAGCCGTGGAGGTGGAGGCCCGCCAATCCGCGTCGGTACGGGCCTTGTATCGCGCTCTGGCCACCGCAGCTGGCGTCGATGTCAGCTTCGCTCCCAAGTTCCTCGACATGGAGCTCGAGTGGAGCGGTGCGGCACAGACGTTCCTCGGAGCCCTGGAGGAACTGGAGCGCTCGACTTCGACATTCTGGGTGGCTACCGGGCCAAGCTCGATCTTGGTCGCCAACGATACGCCCCAGATGCGGCGCACCTACGAACCCTTGGTCGTAGCGTCGTTTCCGCTACGTCATGCGTCGATCACCGACATGATGACTGCCATGCGAACCATCTACGCCGTGAAGCACGTGACGGCCGACGAGTCCCGTCATCTCCTCACGGTCCGCGACACGGCCGATCGCATCGAGCTGCTGCGCGAGTTGGTGGCGCGTCACGACATCCGGCCGCCGAAGACGACGATGATGCTGGAGCTGGTGGCCATCGAGCCGCGCACCAAGCAAGTGAAAGCCGGTGGCAACGAGGCCGATGTCGAGGAGCTTCGCAGGCGACTGCGGGAGACCCTGGGTCGCAGCGGTGAGACGTTGCTTACCGCGGACGCCAGCATCGTCGGCCAGGGAGATGCAGGCGTCCGCGTGCAGCGTTCGCCCCTCGACGACAGGACCTGGCTCGACCTCGCGGTGGACTTGGAGACCCGAACCGAGAGCGGTGAGGTATTGCTGGACCTGAGGATCGAGTCTTCGATCCTGCGGCGCGACGGCGAAAACAGCCATGCCGCAACCCGTGGCACCTGGAGGTCCAACGACGGTGCCCCTGTCCTGGTTCAGTTGCCGCTGCATCTAGACCGAGAGGGTCAGCGAAAAACGCTGGCGCTCCGGGTGACACCCAAAGTTACCGACGCAGGAGAACCTGCGACCGCCAAAGCTCAGTGGGTGGGCACCGAGTCTGCCCTCCGGGCTCCGGACGCTGCACCCTGACCGGAATCTGGTCCGATTGCCAAGGCAGCCGGCGAGACGCCGGCGGTCCCAGCAGGAATCTCCACCGCCCACTGGAAAGCCACTCCAAAACAGCCGGCGAGACGCTGATCCAGCGAAGATCTCCATCGGCCGATGGAATCCATCCGGCGGTCCCAGCGAAGATCTACGTAGACCGGCGGAACCCTTAGGCGGTACCCACGGAGATCCCGATGGTCCGACGGACATACTCCGGGTCTATGGCAACCGGCATCTTCATCGGCCTGCAACAACACTTGGACTGTGGGCGTCTCGGCGGTAGCTCCACAAGCCTACAAAGGTACCTGCTGGGACCGCCGGCGTCTCGCCGGCCGATGATCTACTAGCCCCACTCCTCGAATCCTGGACAGGACCGTACCGGAAGGGGTGGATATCGAGCGTACTCGTCGTTCGAATCCGAGAGCGCGCAGCGCACGAAGGTACTGGTCTTCGAGCGGAGCACCTGGAGGTGAGCGCAGCGGACGCAAAGACCGGCGCCCGTAACCGACTCCCTATCTTCCGCGCCGGCCGGTTGTAGCCTCTTCGTCATGCCGCGTCGCCTCAGACCGCTGCAGGTAACGGCAGAGGACCTTGACCTGCTTTTATCGCGGTGGCCTTGTCGACGATACGGTTCTCGCCATCGACGAAGATCACCTGAGGCTCGTGGGTCTTCAGTTCTTCGGAGTCATATTCGGCGTAGGAGCAGAGGATCACCAGATCGCCCGCCGACACCCTATGGGCGGCAGCGCCGTTGAGTACCACCTCACCGGCGCCTCGTTCCCCTTCGATGACGTAGGTCGAGAACCGCTCGCCGTTGGTGATGTTATATACGTGCACCAGCTCGTAGACCATCAGCTCGGCCGCTTCGATCAATACCGGATCGAGGGTGATGGACCCGACGTACTCCAGGTCGGCGTCCGTAACGGTGGCGCGGTGGATCTTGGATTTGAGCATCGTACGTTTCATGGTTTCTGAATCCTCTGCGAGATGTCTCACGCTGTTGCAGGGTCCGAGTCCAATCGGGCGCCGGGTTCTCAACACCCGGCCGATCGCGAGTCGGGGCCCCGAGTCAGGGCCGCGACGCTCCTGCGCGCGGTGCGGCGGCTCCGTGCTCGGACGATCGCGGCCCCGTACCCACAAGACGCGATCGGCCTGACCGCCGAGACCAGCTGCTCATCCGAGCTCGATGTGGAGATTGTCCAAAAGGCGCGTGCTCCCGAAGCGGACGGCGATGGCGATCACCGAACGGTCGGCCAACGTTTCGATGGGACGGAAGCCTTCCTGGTCGACCACGGCCACGTAGTCCACCCGCCCTAGGGGTTCGGATTCGAGCACCGTCAGCACCAGCTGACTCAGGGCGAATGCCGAGCGCTGGCCGGCGTCGACCTCTCTGCGTACCGCCTCGAGTGAGCGATGGAGCACGGTCGCGGCTCGGCGCTCCTCGGCCGACAAGTAGACGTTACGCGATGACATGGCCAGGCCATCACCCTCTCGCACGATCGGTGCACCGATGATCTCCACCGGGAGGTGCAGGTCGCACACCATGCGTCGCACCACGGCGAGCTGCTGGGCGTCCTTCTCGCCGAATACCGCGAGGTCCGGCTGAGCCAGCTGCAGGAGCTTCAACACCACCGTAGCCACTCCACGGAAGTGCTCCGGACGCTCCGCCCCTTCAAAGTCCCGAGACGGCCCCTCTACCTCCACGAACGTACTACCGCCCGGCGGATAGATGGTCTCCACCTGCGGTAGGAACAGCAGACGACAGCCAGCTTCCGCCAACATTTCGGCATCGCGTTCCGGCGACCGCGGATAGCTGTCAAAGTCCTCCCCGGGTCCAAACTGCGTCGGATTGACGAAGACGGATGCCACCACCCGATCGCTCAGCTCCCGAGCGCGACGCACCAGCGAAAGATGGCCATCGTGGAGTGCCCCCATCGTCGGAACGAAGCCGACGCGCAAGCCCGCGGCCTTCCAGCTCCCCACCGTTGCGCGGAGATCTTCTGGAGTACAGACGGTCTGGACGTCGGAAGCCGTGACTCCGTCAGCCATAGACCGTTTCCAGCTGCGCTTCGGACCGACCGACGTCGCCGAAGCTCTCCGCTGCGTTCGGGAACAGGCCGCCACGAACGTCGGCGGCATAGGCCGCCAGCGCACGGCGCGCGTCGTCACCCTGCTGGGCGTAGCGACGCACGAACTTGGGTGCCAGGCGATCTTCGACGCCGAGCAGGTCGTGGTACACCAACACCTGACCGAGGCAGGCCGGTCCGGCGCCGATGCCGATCGTCGGAATCGCCAGCTCCTCCGTGACCTGGCCGGCTAGATCCGCCGGTATGCACTCCAGCACCAGCGAGAACGCACCCGCTGCTTCGAGGGCACGGGCTGCAGCCAGCAGGGCACTGCGAGCATCCTCTCCCTTTCCTTGCACCTTGAAGCCCCCGAACCGATGCAGCGACTGTGGTGTCAACCCCAGGTGAGCCATCACCGGGATCTCGGCGCTGGCCAGAGCCTCGACGATATCGGTGCGGGCACCCTCTATCTTCACCGCCTGCGCACCGCCTTCCTTGACGAACCGTAGGGCGTTTTCCACCGCCTGTGTCGGCCCGAGGTGAAACGAGCCGTACGGCATGTCGGCCACCAGAAGAGCTCGCGAGAGGCCCCGGCGCACCGCCTTCACATGGTGCAACGATTCGTCCATGGTGAGCGACAACGTATCGTCGTGGCCGAGGACCACCATAGCCACGGAATCGCCCATAAGAACCAGGTCTACGCCCGCTTCGTCGGCTGCTCGTGCCTGCGGGTAGTCGTAGGCGGTCACCATCACCAAAGGCTCAGCACGCACCTTGGCGTCCCGAACCCAAGGAACTGTCACCTGTTTCGGAGTCGATCGCCGGTCATCTCGCGAGCTCGATCGGGGATTGAGCTGTTTGACGTTATCCGGCGTCGGAGTTCGGGACTGTTTCGGCGTCTGAGCTTTGCCGCCCGCATCGCGGCGCGTTCCGCGCGAAGTCGTGGTCGCCATCTCTCGGCCTCCCTGCTGGTGTCGTTGTCGTGTCCCGTTCCGTTCTCGGATCCGAGACCAGGGAGAGGTGCGGAGAAATGCGTCGGCAGCGCGGGGTTCGGATGATGGCGCGATTGCGCCGATCTTGCGGTCCGGCAGGTTCGGTGCCCCGCTCTCGCTGAGGCCCTGGCTGCTATTCCACGGTCCTGACCTCGCAGGTCGCCGGGCGCTTCGTCCGACCGTCCCGGTCCCGTTTAGCGGGATCCGAGCGGCACGAAGTACTCGGTGCCCTTGCGGGGCTTGCGGAGCTCCTCGAGAAGCTCCTCGAAATCTTCGGGGCGCTCTGGGAAGTTGAGGTTCCTCGTGTCCACCACCAGCACCGGCGAAGACCGATAGTGATGATAGTAGTGGTTGTAGGCGTCGATCAACTCCACCAGGTAGTCCCCGGAGAGCCGCTTCTCGTACGCCCGATTGCGTCGGCGTATTCGTTCGAGACAAGTGTCGATGTCGGCCACGAGGTAGAGGACGAGGTCCGGCTTCGGGACCTGCGCGTCGAGCATCGCGTACAGCTTGTCGTAGATCAGGAGCTCGTCGTCCGACAGGTTGAGATAGGCGAAGATGCGATCCTTCTCGAAAGGATAGTCGGCCACCACCAAGCGCTGGAACAACTCGCGCTGGATGATCTCCTGCTGCTGCTTGAACCGCGACAGCAGATAGTAGAGCTGGGTCTGGAAGGCAGCTCCTGGACGATCCTTGTAGAACTTGTCGAGGAACGGATTCTCCGCATCTTCCAGAACCTTCACGCCCTCGAAGCGGCGGGCCAGCATGTCCACCAACGTCGTCTTGCCCACGCCGATCGGGCCGTCGACCGCCAGGTAGTGGTAGGGAAGTGGCTCTTCGGTGATCATGCGGGGGGATTCTATCTTCCGTCGAGAGGGACGACTCGCACCGGATCGCCTTCCCGGGCGTAGGTCATGCGATACAGCCTCCGGTCTGGAAAGGCCCGTCGCAGCGCCTCCAGATCGGCCTCAGGGTAGGCGAAGAGCACTTCGTCGCGCAGGTATGGATCGGGATGGGGAAGCTCCGCTACCCAACTCGACACGCCCCCGATCTCGGGTCGGGCGAACCAGAGTTTGTAGGGCCGATCGGCGATGACGACCGCATTTTCGAGATCGGCGACGGCGTCGAGGTGATAGCGCTGTACGAGAGCCTGATCGAGGAGCGTCGCGTTATGGGTGAAGCTCCACAGAACCAGGCCGACGATGTATGCGGCGATGAAGGATGCCAACGTGGCGGGGGTCAGATGCAAAGCGCCGCCGTGGTCGTCGAGCCAGCGAGCCAAGCGACGCCATCCCAGCACCGTGAGGACGAGAAGCGGAACCGCACACTCGGCGTAGTGGATCGGACCCACGAGATGATTGCCCGTGTCGCTGTGAAAGATGGCCAGGAGCAGCTCCAGCGCGATGGCGACGCCGCACAAGGCGGCGAGACCCGAGCGTCCCGCGCTACCCGGCCGCCACGCGGCGAGTACCAGGGCCACGATGGCTGGGCCGACGAACCACAGCATCAACATCATGACGTTGAACCCGATGTTTCCGCCCACCCGATGAAACAGTGAATCCCAGAAAGGATCGCCCATCGTGCGGTTCGACAGCACCCGTGCCGAAACGTTCCAACGACCGCTGGTCTGTAGGTTCCACCACAGGAGAAAGAGCGGTCCCAACGATGCTGCCGCGCCCGCGCTCACAACGATACCCAGTCGACGGAAGCGCCAAGCGCGGCTCAGAAGATGTGCCGCGACCGGCGCCATGACCATCCCTGTTTCCGCCGGGCGCGAGATGAAGGCCATCGCCGTGGCCAGCCCGAGCAACGAACCGATCACCCAGGGCCGCGAGACCGGATCACCTGCTTCTACGACTCGGTCCTCGCTGCGACGCCAAAAGCAGCCGATCCACACCGCCCACGCAAACGCGATCCAGATGCGGGACATGAGCTGGGAATGCTCGGTCATGGACAGAGTCCACACCATCGGTGCCAGCAGCCAGGTCAGCGCAGCCACCCACGTTCCCCGAGCGCCGTCGAGCCGCCGGCAGGAGGCCACCAGCGCCACACCCGAAAGCGCCACGAGCAACGCCGTCAACGAGAAACCGAGTCCCGTCACCTTGCCCGCCGCCAGGACCAGCATAGTGCCGGGGAAATCCATCGACGAGATACGCCCCGCATTGCGGTACACGTAAGGCATGGTCAAGCCGAATGCCGGATCGATGTCGGGCGCGGTCACCTCACCCGCCGCCAGGATATCGGCTCCGAAATTCAGGGTGTATTCATCATTGGTGACGGGCAGGTCGAGGAGCAGGACCTTTCGTCCGACGAATGAGGCCGTGAACAGAAGCGTTCCAAACACCGCCAGCAATACGCCACGCCTGCCGGCAGGTCCGCGCATCCAAGCCACGCCTTCGCGCCACAACCCGACGAGCCGATCGCCTATCCGCGGTGCCGCACCCCAAAACATCAGCACCAGACCCGGAACCAGCAAGAGATAGTGCGATAGCCAGAAAAGGCTCTCCCGCCACGACAGGTAGAGGAAGGACTTCCCCAGCTCGGACCGGAACACGACCTGGTCCGCGAGGCTGTAATGCGCGATGACTCCGAGTCCACCGAGGACGAACGGCGTCACGCGAAGCCCCACCGGTCGGTGGTCGGACGGGGTGGGCTCGTGGCTCGTCATGGACCCGTCGAGGATATCCCCAACCGAGACCGCCAGCTCGACCGACTCACATGGATCAGTGCGGATCTGCCGCCGAGCGTTGCATCAGTTCCGCCTGATAGTGCTCGACGAGGGGTTGCACCACCGGATCGAGCTGGCCTTCGAGGATCTGCGGCAGCTGATGCAGAGTCAGGCCGATGCGGTGGTCCGTGACCCGATTCTGAGGGAAGTTGTAGGTGCGGATTTTTTCGGAGCGATCTCCCGATCCGACCATCTCGCGCCGCTGAGCACTCTGTTCTGCGGCCGCCTTCTCCTCTTCGAGTTGCAGCAGACGTGACTTGAGGACTCGCAATGCCTTCGCCTTGTTCTTGATCTGGCTCCGCTCGTCCTGACAGCTCACCACCAGCCCCGACGGCAGGTGGGTGAGACGCACCGCGGAGTACGTTGTGTTGACCCCCTGGCCCCCAGGACCGGAGGCGCAAAAGGTGTCGACCCGCAGATCCTTCGAGTCGACCTCCACCTCCACCTCTTCCGCTTCCGGCAACACGGCCACCGTGACCGCGGAAGTGTGAATGCGACCTGACGCCTCGGTCTGTGGCACCCGTTGCACGCGGTGAACCCCGCCTTCGTACTTCAGCCGGCTGAATGCGCCGCGGCCCTCGACGATGGCGGAGACTTCCTTCATGCCACCTACTTCGGATTCGGACACGTCGAGCATGTCGACCTTCCAGCCCTGGGTCTCGGCATAGCGCGAGTACATCCGGAACAGCTCGCCGGCGAACAGCGTGGCCTCGTCGCCTCCGGTACCGGCACGGATCTCCAACACGACGTTGCGCTGATCGTTGGGATCCTTGGGAATCAGCTCCTGACGGATCTTCTCTTCCAGCTCGGCCAAACGGCTCTGGAGGCTGGACATCTCCTCCTGGGCCACCGGACGTAGCTCGTCGTCTTTTCCCAGGCCGGCCAGCATTTCCACTGTCTCCTGCAGCTCTCCGTCCACTTCCTGAAACTCACGCCACAGTTGTACGACCGGCTGAATCTCGGAAAGCTTGACGTTCAGGTCTCGAAAGCGTTTCGGATCCGTGGCCACTTCCGGGTCGGCCATCTCCCGGGTGATGTCCTGATAGGTGATCTCCAGCCGCTCCAACTTGTCACGCTGGAGATTGTCTCCGCTCCTGGCGGTAGGGGTTTTGACGGTCTGCATCTGGGTCTCGCGCCGCGGAGAGGAACATAGACGACTCGGTCGCGGGATCGCTCATTTTATCGCAGATTCGCCGGGCGGCTGGTCTCGGTGAAGTACCGTATACTTTTCGTACTCTCTCGACGCTTCTCTCTGCCGACGGACCGTAGAGCTGTCGGACGGACCAGGTAAACGGATCAGACAACGATGATATTCCGAAGGGCGGTGCCATGCCCGGCGTCGACTATGTCCAGCAGCTGATCTTCGGGGATCAGCGTTTTCGCCGCTACACCCAGGATTCACCTGTGCTGCCGGACGTCTGGTACGCCTATTGCGCGGCACCCGGCGAATCGCAGAAGCTCCTTCTGACCCCACACTTCTCGGCTTCTGCGGGCGCACTGACAGTGCAGCTCCGCGATGATTGGCAGGAGCGCAACGAGAAGCTGAGAGCCGCCGGGGTACGCAAGCCCAGGATGGCCTACAACCAGCTCACGGTGGCCGTCGAGGCTTCGTTCGAGGACCTGGTCTTCCTGCTGCTACCCCGTACGACGTGGTGGCAACGCGTGGTGCAGACTCGTCTGGTCGACTACTGGCAGACCTCGCGCCGGCCGCAGACCTTGGCGCGGGTACTAAGAGATTTTCACCTCGCCAGGCGTGTTCCGGACATACGCGAGGAAGCCACGTGTCTGTGGATGGCGGCCTTGATCGGCGCCGTGTTGTGGGCCAAGGGCGAGGGTGTCCGAGTCGACGAGGGCATCGAACGATTGGAGGCACGTTCGAGATCGAAGGCACACACCACCGTACCTCCGCTTGCTGCATATCGCGGAGTAGCCGAAGTCCTAAAGCGCATTGCGCCCCACTGGGCCGGTGTGAGGGAGCACCCCGACGACGAGACCCTGTGGTTGGTGAACCTCGACCGGCCCGTGGAAACCGCGCAGCTCGACTCCGTGTGTACTGTCAAGGCCGACGCAGCGTGCCGTCTGTTCGAAGTCGACTGCAGCGCGATCCGCTGGGCGGTCCTCGACAGCGGCATCGACGCCACTCATCCTGCGTTCCTTTCCGAACCTGGGAACGGGGATCTGGGGAACGGGCAAGCCCCGAACGATGACAGCCACGATGTGGGGCACCAGGTCCCATGGCACGAGGCGACCCGGGTCAAAGCCACCTACGACTTCAGTCGGGTACGTTTTCTGCTGGATCTCGACTGGGTGGAGGCGGTCGTGGACGGCGAGACTCCCGATCGAGCCACCGACGAGGCCGAGGCACTCGCTCAGGCACTGGCGGACGACCGTCACCTGGAGCGCGACCTACAGGATCTTCGGCTCCATCTTCGACGGGGTCGACAGATCGATTGGGGCATGCTGGATCGCTTCTTGCGGATACCTCACGAGCCCACGAAGTACGAAGTGCCGACTTCGGGGCACGGTACACACGTAGCAGGCATCCTCGGCGGTCGACAAGTGAATCCCGACGCCGAAACGAGCGGAGGTGCGGCCGGTATGTGCCCCGACATCGGCCTCTACGACCTGCGTGTGATCGACCGGCAAGGCGCCGGCGACGAGTTCTACGTCATTTCCGCCCTTCAGTTCGTCCGGCATCTGAATTCACACCAGGACTACCAAGTGGTGCACGGGGCCAACCTCAGCCTCTCGATTCGCCACGAGGTGCGCAGCTACGCCTGCGGAGCCACACCGGTCTGCCAGGAGGCGGAGCGACTGATGTCGTCCGGAGTCGTGGTCGTCGCTGCGGCCGGCAACCGGGGCTACCAGGTCTTCGAGCTGGCAGATCAGGGGCGCCTAGAGGGCTTCCTCGCCATCAGCATCACCGATCCGGGGAACGCGGAGAAGATCATCACCGTCGGGGCCACACACCGATCCAATCCTCACACCTATGGTGTCAGTTACTTCTCGAGCCGAGGCCCGACCGGAGACGGGCGAGCCAAGCCCGATCTGGTAGCTCCAGGAGAAAAGATCGTCGCGCCCGTCCCAGGGCGCAGGTGGGAAATCAAGGACGGCACCAGCATGGCGGCTCCCCACGTGAGCGGGGCCGCCGCCATGGTCCTGGCCCGCCACGGGGAATTGCAAGGGAATCCGGACCGGGTGAAGGAGATCTTGTGCGCCGCCGCCACCGATTTGGGCCGCGAGCCCTACTTCCAGGGCCACGGCCTCGTGGACGTACTACGCGCTCTTCAGTCTGTCTAGTGTCTCCAACGACTCGATCACGGGGCAACGCATGACCGACATCTTCACCTTGGAAGCACTGCGGGCTCGTCACGGAGACTGCCTGATACTCCATTACGGCCCGGAGGACTCGCCCCAGAGAGTTCTCATCGACGGCGGCCCAGCCCGAGTGTGGAGCGAGTTCCTCGAGCTGAGACTTCGTCAGCTGCGCGACGAAGAGGCGCTGCCAGCAGGCGAACCGCTCCGCTTCCGAATGCTCATGGTCAGCCACGTGGATGCCGACCACATCGTAGGTGTTATCGATCTGCTGGAAGCGACACGAGACGACGTGACGGTCCCCTACAGATTCCGAACCCTTTGGCACAACAGCTTCGACGACGCCCTCGGAGGTGAAGACGCTGCCGATGCCGCGGTGCGGGAAACTTCGGTGGCGGTGGGCCTCGCCAGCCTGGATCCGGAATCCTTGCCGAGCAGTCTTCCGGTGGACGACCACAGTGCGCTGGCGCTCGCATCGATCCGACAGGGCCGGACCCTACGTCTTTTGGCCGAGGAGCTGGGGATCCCTTTCAACAAGACGGACGGCCAGGATCCGGACCTGCTTCTCGTCGGCCACGGGGCCGACATGCGCCACGGACTCCGATTCGAGTTGCTGGGCCCGAGCCAGGCTCAGGTGGATGCGCTCCGAACCAGCTGGAAGAGCTTCCTGGATGAGCAGGAGCGCAGACGACGGGAAGAAGAGGAAGCTCCGGAAACACCGGCAGAGCTTGCGGAGTTCGTCGACCGATCCGTCCCCAACCTATCGAGCTTGGTGATCTGGGCCGAGAAGGACGGAAAGGTGATGTTGCTCACGGGCGACGCCCGCGGGGACTTTATTCTCACGGCGCTGGAGGAATCTGGACGTCTGGAGCCTGGCGAACGGAGCGCTGTGGAGATCGACCTGCTGAAAATGCCCCACCACGGCAGCGATCGAAACGTCGACGACATCTTCTTCGAACGCATTCGGGCTCGTCACTACGTGTTTTCCGGCGACGGTTTCCACGGCAATCCCGAGCCCAAGACCTTCGAGCTACTGCTGAGGAACCGACAGCCGGAACACGGCTCGTTCAGCCTCCACCTCACCTATCCTGCCGAGGACTTCCGCCTGAGGAAGGACGACTATCCACTAGATGAGCTCGAGAGCATCCTGCAGAGCGCCCGCGACCGCGGCCTGGAGTTCGACGTGGTGACGACCGGTCCCGGCGACCTCTCGCTCTCCGTCGATCTCTAGCTTCCTACGGCCCGGACTCCGAAAAAAAGATCCCGCACGTTTTCGAGCGGGATCGGGACACTGGTCTGGCTCTCGTCTCTCGACGGGAGAACCTTCTTCCAACGTAGAGAGCAAGACACGTACCAGCCGAGATGACATCTCACATCCCGCCTCGAATCCCGGGATGCCTTGAGTTCTCGTCGCTTCGAGAGGTCGCTCCCATCGGCCGGAGACGTGTCGCGATCAGGTTTGAGAATGCTGGCTTCTCAGTTCTGAGACCAGATGTATGATCGAGCCGCTCACGGACCTTCCCCGTCCTTCCTTCCCACCCTCTACCCACCATCGGATCCAGCATGGCATTGACCGACGTACGCGAAGGCCTTCTGATGCTCGAAGACGGCAGTGTGTTCCGCGGCCTATGTGCCGCCCCGGGTACCGCCTTCGGCGAGGTGGTCTTCAACACCTCCATGACGGGCTATCAGGAGATCCTCACCGACCCGTCGTACCGCCGACAGATCGTGGTGATGACCCAGCCGCACATAGGCAACTACGGTACGCAGCGCGAGGTCGAAGAATCTCGCCGCCCGTGGGCCGAGGGATTCATCGCCCGGCGGTTCACGCCCCGGTCCTCGAGCCACCGAAACGAGCTGGATCTGGTGGAGTACCTCCACGAGCGCCAGGTGCCTGCGCTCTCGGGGATCGATACCCGTGCGGTCGTGCGCCGCCTCCGCGACCGCGGAGCCATGCGCGGCGTCGTCAGCGACCGTCTCGGCGAGGTCGACAAGCTACGGGCCGAGCTGTTGGCGAGCCCACAGATGGTCGGCAGAGCACTGGTGGACGAGGTGACCGTCGACGAGCGACGCGTCCTCGAGCCTGCTTCCGATCCGCAACGGGCTCCCCACATAGCGCTCTATGACTTCGGCGCCAAGGAGAGTATTGCTCGCCACCTCGTAGCCCGTGGTGCTCGCGTGACGGTCTTGCCGGCCCGTACGACCGCGGCCGAATGCCTGGCCCTCGGCGCTGATGGCGTGATGTTGTCGAACGGACCAGGCGATCCGGAACCGCTCGGGTCGATCATCGATACGGTACGGGAGCTGGTGGAGAGCGGCATCCCGTTGTTCGGCATCTGCCTCGGCCACCAGCTTCTCGGCCTGGCGATGGGTGGACGCACCTTCAAGATGAAGTTCGGGCACCACGGCGGCAACCAGCCGGTCCAAGATCTCGACAACGGTCAGGTGGTCATCACCAGCCAGAACCACGGCTTTTCCGTCGACCCAGAAAGCCTACCGGCCAGTGTGCGTGTGAGCCATCGTAATCTCAACGATGGCACGGTCGAGGGTCTGGCCGTGAGCGACAGACCCGCTTTCTCGGTGCAGTTTCATCCCGAGGCGGCACCCGGTCCCCACGACGCACTGGGTCTTTTCGATCGTTTTCTCGAGTCGCTGCCGGCGCGGTGAGCCTCCGACCCGGACACGGCTCGCCACTTCTCTCCGGACGGCAGCCTCTGTCGTGGGTCCTCGCGTGGCGCTACCTCCGGGGCCGACGCAGCCGAGTGCTCACCGCCACTGCCGGCGCCGCACTGCTAGCGGTGACTCTCGGTGTTACCGCCCTGGTCGTCGCCATGGCGCTGATGTCGGGTTACACCGGGGATCTCCAGCGCAAGCTGATCGGGCTTCAGGGCGAGGTCTTGGTCACGCCGGCTCTTCGCGGACTCGATACGGGAGCCGCCACCGAAGTACTGAGCAAAATCGATGGGGTGGTGCGGGCAAGCCGGGTGGCCTACGCCGAGGGCTCCGTGTCGAGCGCCGCGGCTCCCGACGGCGAGGACGTCGTGATCCGCGGTATCGAAACCGGGAGCTTGCCCGGACTGAAAGCTCGAGCCCAGCTCAGCGTGGAACACGAGCTCTTCGCTGGTGACAAGTTCCCGGGAGTCGTGCTCGGCAAGCAGCTTCAGGAAAGACTGGGAGCCGCGACAGGCGAGGTTCTGCGCCTCGTGGTGCTGTCCGGCAGCGAACGGGACGTTCGTTTTCGATACCGCAGTGTCAAGGTCGCCGGCACGTTCACCACGGGCTTCGCAGAGTTTGACGCACGCTGGTTGCTCGTCGAACGCGGTCGCCTGGAAGAGCTACGCGGGGAGCTGGGCCTCGACGCCATCGAGTTGGAGATGGCCGAGGCCGCGGATGCCCAGGCGGTGGCAGACGAGGCCCAGGAGCGGCTCGGGGAAACCTGGTTCGTCCAGCGTTGGCGGAGCCTCAACCGTGAGCTGTTCGCGGCGTTGGAACTTCAGGAGACATTGTTGTTCCTGGTGCTCGGCCTGATCGTGGTGGTCTCTACTTTCAACGTAGCGGCGACGCTGGTGATCCTGGTACGGGATCGAATCGGCGACATCGGCGTTCTCTCCGCGCTCGGTATGGAACCGCGGCAGCTCTGGTGGTCGTTCACGGGCTACGGCCTGGCTCTCGGCGCCGCAGGTACCGCGATCGGCATCGCGATCGGCGCTGGGGCATCTTGGTTGATCACGCGCTTCGAGCTGATCCGTTTCGACCCCGACGTGGCTGCGATCTATTTCATCGAGTCGGTACCGTTCGACGTCGAGTTGGGCGACATTCTGCTGATCGCGGGCTTCAGCCTGTCCGTGACCTTCCTGGCGTGTGCATTCCCTGCTCGACGCGCGGCCCGGCTGGGTCCGGCCGAAGCCCTCCGCAAGCAGTAGCCGGCGAACTGGCTGCTGGTCCGATCGTTACGGACAGCCGGCAGACCAACTCTGACAGGTCCCGCTCTCGAAGCCGTCTGCGAAGATCTGAGTCGTGCTCTCGCTGCGACGGTGGTGCACGTCGAGAATACTCATCGCCGCGCGGTAGAGGTAGCGACCGGCAAAGACCGCGTGGCGCGGCCTGAACCTCCGGACACCGAAATCGTTACCCTCGTAGTGCTCGCCGAAGTAACCGACGGTCTGGTCATGGCATGGATCGGTGTAGGTGCCACCCCCGTCGGTCAGCTCCGGCAGTGTGTCGGCAGCGAAGCTGTCCGGCAGCTCTTCCAGCTCCCAGAGTCTCTCGAAGCCGTCACCGAACAGTCCTGTCGTTTGCATACCGTAGTGTAGGAACGGAAGACCGAGGCTGAAGGACAGATCGAGGTATTGGTCGGACGGAAAGCTGTTCTTGATCGTCTCCGTGGCCAGAGCCGATCCGAGGTCACTACAGCCATCGGCGTCGAGACAGTGGCCGATCTGGTGAATGCGCATCTGGTCGGGATTTGGATTCGCTCCCACGTCTTCGACCAACGCCACGAAGTGCGAGCCATCGAAGGTGAACAGCTGCGGCGAGTACACGTGGTCGCCGAGACCAGAGTACTTGAGCGTCGAGGACCCACCCGGAGACGTCGCAGGGTTTTCGGGATCTTCAACCTCCCAGATCTCGAAGGTCAGCAAGCCGGAGGTCTGCAGTCCGTCGGATGCGGCGACATAGATCTCCTCGCCAACCACGAGCGCGCTGACGTAGCGAGACTTCGGTAGATCGGCCATTTCGCCCACGAACACACCGCAGGAGTGGCTGCCGTTCACATCGACACAGAGCGCCGTATCTGCGGCCGTCGTGACGTCGTAGACCCAAATGCCGCCATCGTTGCCCTGCGTCCCCGTGTTGGTCACGAACGCATAGGCCTTGCCGTTGGGGTCGCGGACCATACTCAGGTCATTGGCATCCACATTCCATGGATCTTGGTAGACCTGATCCAGGGATCCGGTGAGCTTGTCGAACACCCAGACAACGAATCCAGCCGAGCGCAACCCGGCGATGGCGATCAGCAACCGATCGGGTTCTTCGATGACCTCCACCGACTGGAGGAATGTGTCCATCTCTCCGGCAGGTGGGAAGACCGCCCAGTGGCCGGGTCCGAACGGCGGAGTCCAACCGTCCCTCTGATCGATCAGAACAGGTGAGGCCGGATCCGTCCCGATATCCCAGACCTCGATACCCGCCCCATAGGAGACCACCAGCCAGTCGGAGACCTCTGCGAACTGATGCTGGCTTCCTGGAATCGCCAGGTCCGTAAAGAGCTCGTGACCGGACCACAGCCCGGGCATGGTCACGGTCTGGTAGTCCGAGCTATCTCGATTGGCGGGGAGCACCGACAGCTCATCCCGTGTGACACCCTCCGGCAAACCGGCTGGTTGAAGCCGGATCGCGCCGGTGCCGGGATCGAGAGGCCACAAGGAGACGCCGGGCGCTAGGTCGGGCTCGGTGTCGACGACCGTGTGTGGAACCCCACAACGTTCACGAAGAATC
>JALCBJ010000013.1:45980-105380 GCA_028066595.1 Thermoanaerobaculia bacterium | reverse complement strand
GGGTCAGCTCCATGCCCCGAGCATACTGGAATCAGGTTCACTTGTGTTAACACGCTCTAGGTCAAGTGTGGTCGCGCCTGGCGTATCCTGAGAGATCACCAATGTCACTCGGCCGACCGAATCGGAGAACCTCATGCGCGCTCACGTCATCGTTCTACCCAGCCTGCTCCTCGTCGTGGCAGCGACGTTCGCCGAAGGCTGCGCAGTCCCTCCCGGGGCTCGAGCAACAGCCGAACCCTCGCTCGATCTGTCCCGTGCCCAGATCATCGATCTTTCTCACACCTATGGCGCGGACACACTCTACTGGCCCACCTCGCCATCGGACTTCGAGCTGCAGCAGCTCGCCCACGGGGTGACCGAGGGCGGTTGGTTCTACTCGGCAAACTTGTTGTGTACACCCGAGCATGGCGGCACCCACCTCGATGCACCCATCCATTTTCACGACGATGTCTGGACGGCCGACCAGATCGCCGTCGAGCGTTTCGTGCGTCCCGCGGTGGTGATCGACGTCTCGGCTATGGCCGCCGAGAACCCCGACTACGTGCTGACTCCGGACGACCTGGCGACCTGGGAGTCGCGTCACGGAAGGGTCCCAGCCGGGTCCATCGTGCTCCTACGAACCGGCTGGGACGCGCGCTGGCCTGACCGACTGGCCTACCTCGGGGACGACACTCCCGGCGACGCCTCGAACCTGCACTTCCCCTCCTTCGGCGCGGAGGCTGCGAGGGCCCTCGTCGAGCGCGGCATCTACGGCCTCGGGGTCGACACCGCCAGCATCGACCCGGGTAGCTCGAAGACCTTCCCCGTACATCGCATCACGGCAGCGGAGAATATCTACGGCCTGGAGAACCTCCGTGCACTCGATCAGCTACCACCCCGTGGCGCATGGATCGCAGCGCTACCCATGAAGATCGAAGGCGGATCCGGCGGTCCCGCGAGAGTGGTGGCTTTGCTGGCGGAGTAGAGCCCGGCCGCAGGAGCTTCGATACCCCTTGCGTTGCCGTTGCAGGTTCTGAGTTGAAAACGAGTTCCGTTGAGACGGTCGGCGTCCTGCCGCCTCGCCGTGCCGCAGTACCAGGCTCGACCCCGATTCAAGTCTCTCGGATCCGTCGCTGCGGCGCGCCCGGGTCGGCTCTTTACCTCGAGTCATGAGAGCGAACGCCAAAAAAGAACTGCCTCCGATCCGATGGGTATCCGGTGCTCCCTTGCGCATAGACTCGATGGGGCCACCCGACATCCTCTACTGATCTCTCCGATAACCGCTCACTCACGGAGTTTCCGCATGCGACGCGCATCCCCTCTCCTCGCCCTGATCGGCACTCTCGTTCTCGTTGCTCTCGCTGCCGCGCAGCAAGGAAAAATCTATTGGGGAGACGAGGTCCCGCAGCATTGGAACGGCGACTGGCCGGCGAGCGTGCTGACCGTTCCGGAGCGCACCGACTACACGCGCACCACCGGTCCACTCGAGCTTCTGGAGTACATAGACGCCATACGCTGGCAGACGGAAAACGTGCACGTCGTGCAACTGTTCCGCAGCCCACTCGGCAACATCGCGACTGCAGTGGTCATGGCGAACCCGAGAATCCGGAGCGCAGAGGAGGCACGAGCCTCCGGTAAGCCCATCGTGTTCCTGATGGGGGGTATCCATCCTCCGGAACCCGAGGCTACCGAAGCCATTCAGATGGTCATGCGCGAGATTCTCCTGGGCGATGCGAGTCATCTTCTCGACCATCAGATCGTGGTCGCCGCACCGCTCTTCAACGTAGATGGCGCCGAGGCGGTCGGTATTCAAACGGCAAATTACGGCAGCGTCACGCCGCATCTCCTCGGCCAACGCTCGAACTCTCAAGGGCTCGATCTCAATCGGGATGGCGTCAAGCTCGAGACAGTCGAAGCGAGAGGCCTGTACCGGTTCTTCAACGAGTGGGACCCGATCCTGTTCCTGGATGGCCATCTGATGTCCCGTGTCACTCATGGGTACGCCAACGCCTACGCCACCTCCACAGTACCAGCGGCGCATCCCGGCCCACGCGACTACGTCACGAACACCCTGTTTCCCGCAGTGCGAGAGTTGGTTCGTGACGACTACGGTCTCGAGGTCTTCACGCATGCGCTGTTCGACAGGTCCACCTGGCCACCGACCGAATGGGCACACGACCAAGCCGGCTGGACTGTCGAAGCAAAGTTCGTGATCAACGACTTCGGGCTGCGGAATCGAATGGGCATCATCACCGAGACCCCAGGACAGCCGACTTTCGAACGTCGGATTTACGCACAATACGCCTACATCATGTCCTTGCTGGAGTACACGAATACTCATGCCACCGAGATGCAGGAAGTGGTGCGGCACGCCGATGAAAGCACGGTACAGGCCGTTCTGGACGGTGCCGAGGCCGGAACGCTGCGCAACTGGGTAGCCGGGAAGTACATTTCCCGCGGCAAAGTGGACATCCTCGCCTATCGCGAAAACGTACCGGAATACCTCCCGGGCACCAGTGTCCTCGGCACCCGACCGGGAACGGCAGAAGGCAAGCCGGAGCGAATCCGAGATGTCGACGACAAGACCCTCCCCGTGGGTACGAAAGACGCATGGATGCCACGGGGCTATCTCATCCCCCGGGAGTACGACTACATCGCCGAGAAACTCCGACAACACGGCATACGTGTCAGTACCTTGGAACAAGATCGACGGGTCGAAGGGGAACAGTTCATCGTTGCTTCGACGACAACGGGACGCCGCGGCCTGCGTGTGCTCGACGGCCAGTTCGCGAAGAGCACCACGGACTTCCCGGCCGGCACGTACTTCGTCGACATGGCCCAACCGATGGCCAATGCAGCCTTCTACTACCTAGAACCAGAATCTACCGACGGGTTCACCGGATGGGGAGTGCTGGATGAAACTCTCCTAGAGCTCGATGCGGCAAGGAAGCCGTTCGCCTACCCGATTTTCAAATACCGGAGGGATTCGAAGTAGTCTCGTCTGCGCCGAAGATCGGGCGTTCATTTCAGACTCGTGCTCCACACGTGCAACTCCCGGACTCGCATCCGTCAGCCAACAGGCGATCCGTAGTCAAGATCGGCGTTCGGCTTTCGTAGGCTCTCAGGTCGTTTAGGTTTACTCCTGTCCAGGGGTAAACCGAACTCCATTGGTTGCCGTCCGTAGGTAAGACGTCCACCTATCTACCTCGGAGCCACCATGAGCCGACTCCTCCGCGACTTTCGCTTCGCCTTCCGCTCCCTGTTCCAACGTCCCGTACTTACCAGCCTCGCGGTGCTGACGTTGGCCCTCGGAATCGGTGCCAACACGGCGATCTTCAGCCTGATCAACGGCTTCGTGCTGCAACCCCTGCCATGGCACGAGTCGGACAAGTTGGTGCAGGTGTGGAACACCTACCCGCTGATGAACCTGCCACAGGCGACAGTGTCGATTCCCGACTATCTGGATCGGCGCGAAGGAGTCGCGGCCTTCGAGGAGAGTGCCCTCTATACCTTTGGCAGCTTCAACCTGACGGAAGACGGCTCTCCCGAGCGGGTCATCGGTCTGCGTACCACCTGGACTCTGTTTCCTCTCCTCGGTGCCACGGCGGCAGAAGGACGAGTCTTTGGGGCGCAAGAGGATCAGCCCGGTGCAGACCAGGTGGTGATCTTGAGTCACGGACTGTGGCAGCGCCGGTACGGTGGCGACGAAGGTCTGGTGGGGCGCGACATCCGCATCAGTGGCGACACGTATCGCGTGCTCGGCATCATGCCCGAGAACTTCTTCTTCCCCAACGAGCGAGTCGAGCTCTGGCGGCCCTACGCCTTCACCGAGGAGGAGACTTCCGACGACCGGCGAGGCTTCGAGTCGTCGTTCCAGATCGCCAGGTTGGCGGCGGGTGCAAACCTGGTCCAAGCACAGCAACAGATCGACGCCATCCACGAAGCCAACAAGGAACGATTTCCGGAAGCGAAGGAGTTCTGGGAGAACAGCGGCTTCGGTGGCTACGCCTTGTCGCTCCGAGATGAGTTCTATGGTGAGCTGCGCCCCCGTCTGTTGCTGGTCCAGGCGGTCGTGGCCTTCGTCCTGCTGATCGCCTGCGCCAACGTCGCCCATCTCCTGCTGACGCGCATGGAGGCCAGGCGCCGAGAGCTCGCGGTGCGCAGCGCCCTGGGCGCCGGCCGCTGGGAGTTGGCGCGTCAGATCCTGGTGGAGGGTATGGCTCTGGCAGCGATCGGAGCGGCCACCGGCCTCGCTCTTGGTATTGCCTTGCTACAGATCCTGGCTCCCATGGCGATGGCGGGCAACCAACGCCCGGTCGACCTGGGTCTCGACGCCTCGGTCCTGGGGTTCACAGCACTTCTAGCGGTCGTGACGGCGGTGATCTTCAGCCTCTTTCCCGTGCTCTCGGTTTGGCGCACCCGCCCCATGGAAGTCATCAAGGAGGGTGGCCGCGGCGCCTCCGGTGCGTCCAGCTGGCCACGCAGGTTCTTGGTGGTCGCCGAGGTGACGCTGGCCACCACATTGCTGGTCGGGGCGGGGCTGCTCCTGCGTACCTTCCAGTCGCTGCAGGCCGAGGATCCCGGCTTGCGTACCGAGAACGTGCTGACCGCCCAAGTCAGCCTGGCGGATTCGAAGTATCCGGAAGATCCCACGGTTGTCTCGTTCTACGAGCAGGTCTTGGACAAGCTCGACGCTGTACCTGGCGTGGCGAGTGCGGGGATGATATCCGCAGCGCCTTTTTCTGGCAGCTCCAGCTCGGGGTCGTATCTACCCGTCGGCTACGAAGTCGCAGAAGGGGAGTCGGCACCCCACGCCTTTCAGCGGGTGGTGGACGAGGACTTCTTCGCTACTGTAGACATCGCGCTCGTGCGCGGCCGCGGATTCGAGCGAGGCGACAATGCCGACGCGGAACCCGTGGTCGTGGTGGATCAGCTGCTGGTGGACAAGTACTTTCAGGACCAAGAACCCCTCGGGGCCTACCTTGCGCGAGGCGGCGGAGCCGACGATCCGCGATTTCGCATCGTCGGCATCGTCGAGACCGTGAAGACCCGCACCCTCGATCAGCCGGTGACCAAAGAAACGATCTACTATCCACATCGGCAAGCACCTCGGCGCAGTATGAGTCTCGTCCTGGCAACCGACGTGGCCCCGTCCTCTGTCACAGAGGCCCTGCGCCAGGCGGTGCGCGAGGTCGATCCACAACAGCCGCTCTACGGAATCACCACCATCAGCGAGCAGCTCCTCGACCGGCTGCGACCGCAACGGGTTTCCATGCAGCTGCTGGTGGGCTTCGGAGGTCTTGCCGCCTTTCTGGCGGCGTGCGGGATCTACGGGGTCTTGGCCTTCTCCGTCGCCCAGCGCATGCGCGAGCTGGGAACCCGTATTGCTCTGGGAGCCCGCCGCAACGACATTCTCGGACTCGTGCTCCGCCAGGGAATGCTGCTGGCGGTTCTCGGCGTGGCGGTCGGCCTCGCGCTGTCTCAGATGCTGGTCCGCTTCGTCGAGAGCATGCTTTTCGGCATCACCGCTCACGATCCTGCAACACTCCTGGCTGTCGGGATCGGATTGCCGTTGGTAGCCCTCGTCGCCTGTGTTCATCCGGCCTTGCGTGCTACCCGAATCGATCCCGTGATCGCTCTGCGCGAGGAGTAGGCAACTCCGACGATCGCGTGGAGTCCCAGCGAGGTTGCCGAATCGGCAACGGCCTATTCAGACAAAGCGCCTCATCACCGACCAGAGACGGCCTACGGTTCGGTCCGATCGTCCGAACACACATTAGTTGCCGAGACGATTAGCGTAATCATACGCTACGCTGGTCTATTACGTCGGCTGGGTCCCTCTAACGCGAGGCAATTCCACTGTGTGCATGTTCGAGTTCACCGGAATGCGCTGTGTCTACCTGGTTTGGGCTGGTTTGGCCCCGAAGCCACGCTGTCGCCCTCCCCCGCCCGAATCGACCCCTGCCCGGCCATCTGCGGCTCTCGTGCCTGGCATGAAGCTGCGTTCAGGATTCCCAACAAAAGACACTCATCAGACGACCCAAGGATCCAGCTCGTGAGAAACAAAGCCCCCCTATCGACAGCTCCCCTCGTCAAGACCCTTGCCTGTTGGCTCGCCTTGCTCAGCCCCAGCCTCCTCCTCGCCCAGACCGACACGGCTCCGACCTCCGCGAGTCTTTCGGCTCAGAGTCGCGCGATCGCCAGCTCAGCCATGGAGGAAGCCAAGGCCATGCGCTGGCTCGATGCCGAGCAGCAGGTGTTTGCGGCCACACTTCCCCCTAAGCAACCTGCTGGATCGCATGTTCGCCTCGTGGTCAACAGCCGCTTCACCGAGGCGATCACTCTGGAAGTGGCGCTCGCCTCCAGCTCAGGCGAGGAGTTGGTACTTACCAGCGACTGGCTCGAACCTCGCCAAACCAACGAAATCGACATCTCCGAGGCCACGAAGCAACTGGGTTCTGGCTTCCAGACTGCCACGGTGCGAATGTCGTTCTACGGCGATTCCGAGATGATCCAGGCGTGGTTGGTGTCCTCCGGACCACAGGGGGTCTTCTCGATGCCGCTCCAGAATCGGTCGGTGCAACAGGACCGGGAATGGGTGTCGTTCTGGGATACCCATTCCATGGGACATCGCCGGAAGACTTCGCCGCTCTTCACCTTCCACAACGTGGACGACTCGCCTGTCCGGGTCCGCGCCACGTTCATCGCACCATCAGGAGCTCGTCACGACGTCGTTCGCGAGCTCGCCGCCAAAGGGACGGCCGTCGTCCAACCGCGCAAACTGGCACCCGCCGGCAGATTGATCGCACACCATGACGGCACTCCGGGTCAGGTCGTGGCTTCGGCTTACCTTTCCGGCCCCCGCTTTCTCGTCGGCCTGCCCATGGCAACTCCCGACATGCTGGCCGAGTCGCGGATCTACGACGTTCCCAGGTTGCCGGTGTCCGATTCAGCTGCGACGTTGCCCATCGTCAGCTTGCACCATGCAGGGACCCTCGAAGGCGCAGCGCCGGTCGACGTCGAGGTGATCGTGCTCGATCTGAGCGGAACCCATGTGGCGACAGCCGAACGCCTCCTGGCCCCCGGTGAGATCAAATCCATCGACCTCGCTGAGATCTCCTCTCAGTTGGATGCCGGGACCGGCGAGGAGTATCGGCTACAGGTACGTGTGGTGGGAGACGAGCCCATTCTTGCCTACGGTTGGGCGGAGCTGGCCGGAGACGGCCCGCAAGAGCTGGCCCTGATCCCTCGTCAGAAAGTGCACGACAGCGGGACTTACCCGATCCCGAGCTTGGCTCGACACGAGGTCACGACGACGATCATCAACCTCGGAACCGAGAGTGCCCAGATCTTCGGACACTTGGCCTGGGAGGGTGGCGACTTCGCGTTGGAGCCCATCGACATCCCCGCCGGCGGCGCGCATCGGCTCGATTTCGGAACACTGGCCGAAAGTGAGGTCGGAGACATCAAAGGGCGACGCTTTCAGCCCGGGGACGCGCCAGCATACTTCCAATGGCTTTCCCGCCAAGGGAGCTCCGACCTCATCGCCCGCACCGATGTTCGGCCGATATCTGGAAAGGACTCCTATGGCTTCAACTGTTTCGGCTGTTGCGAGGAGTTTCCCTACGGCGGAATCGAGCCCGAATTCGCGGCCTTTCGGGTCGGCGCGTCGGCCGACTTCGAACCGGTAGAGTTCATCGATACCTGTGCCGGGACGATGGGCCCATTCCACGCCTGGCCCAACACCTCCACGTTTTCCTCCCCGCTAGGCTGGAATCACTACGATGTCTGGGCCGGCAGCCACACTGAGCAGACCGTGTCCTTTCAAGACAGTGGCTCCTACACCTGGATCACCTGCACCACCCGAACACGTACGTTCTTCGGAGACGGCCCTGTCGTTGCAGACGAGGAGTGTCAGGAGGACAACCATCCCGAGTTCGATCCCTCCAAGGGATGCTGTGGAATGCACGGGACCAACGTGCAAGCGTGCAAGGACTGCTGCGAGAAAGAGCGGGACGTGGCGCATTGCCGCTGTGACGCCTTGCCGGGTCCATTCGAGAGTCTGTGCGAGGGAATCTCGAATCTCTTCATCAACCTGGATTGCATCGCACCCTGCCAGGTGGGCTGCGGGAACGCCTAGATGATGTGGCGCAATCAGAAACCTCCTTGGCTGTGGGCTTCGATGCTGGTCTCGGTGCTCTGTACCGGACTGGCCGGGCCCGCGTACGCCGCGGCTGCGAGCGACTCCGTGCCCGAACGCGAGATGGTGCAGAGCGTTCATTGGGCGACCGACTCCGCGTCGCACGAAGCGGAGGGAGTCTTCGTGTTCCGACAAACTCCGGCCTGCATCTCGTCCCGGATGCATCTCGAGACAGGCACCGGGGATCATGTAAGCCTGACGTTCGATCTGGTACCTCGAGAGGGAACCTTCATCTACGAGTTCGTGGACGAGGCGTCGGGCTGGACTGTGGAGCACGAGCGTCAACTGAGCGTCGAATTCGAGGGCAGCGAGCAAATGGCAGACCAAGAGCGCTTCCTTGCGCGGGTAACCGAAGCACTCTCGTCGGATACTCCGCCGACCTTCGAAGAAACGATCCGTGTCAATCGGGAGCTGACGTTCATGCGCAATGCGGACGCTAGCTCAGACGAAGATGCGAACGCGCTGATCGAGAGCATGCAAGCCGAAGGCTTTGCTGCGGAGATGGTGCACAGTGCCCCTTCGGGAGCGCGCCGTCAGATCCGCGAGGTCCGTTCACAGCTGTGCAACTCTCGTGGAATGGGCTCCTTTTGCGTCTTCGACGACATCCTCGGGTTGATCGACGGGGTGCTGAGCCGATACCTGCCACCGGTTCCCGACGAGCCGTTTCCCTTCGACAGTGTGGAGAGCCACACCGCGGACCATCGAAACATGATCGAGTTCGCGGAAGGCGAGCTGAAGTTCCTCGCGAACTTCCGCTCCTTCGACCCGGAGAGGCCTTTGAAGGGGACCTGCGCCGGAGGGTAAGAAGCTCCAGCGCACCGGTGCGTCTCCGTACCGGTGCGCTGTTTCTGCTCAGACGTTTGGAGGCTCATCGCAACCGTTCCGGTGTCGGCATCGTCCGAGCTGGATCAGGGCCTGTTCACGTGCTGGAGTCTCCGAGCTTCACGGATCGTCATCCGCTGCCGACCGAGCTGCTGTCGATGGCGAGCGGCTGACCGACCTGGCCGATCCCGTCTTGGAAACATCGTCGAGGTGTCACGCCGAGTTCCTGTCGGAACATTGCAATGAAGGCGCTGGTACTGGTGTATCCAACCCTGTGCGCCGTGTCTTGGACCGACTCGCCCGAAGCGAGTAGCCGTAGTGCCTCGAGCAGCCTCGCACGCTGGCGCCACCGAACGAAGGTCGTGAGCGTCTCGCGGCGGAACAACCGTTGGATGGTGCGCGAGCTGGCACCCGATTCCGCCGCGAGCTCATGGAGCGGAATATCGCTGGCCGGGTCGGACAGTAGTTGGCGCGCGACCCTTCGGGCTCTGGGGTCGGCCGGAATGTGGAGCTCGAGCGGAACACTCCCGCAATCCCCTAGCTCGTCGCACAGCAGCTCCAGGATCCTGCGATGGACGGGCACCTCGTCGAGCAGGCAACCGAGGTGTACGGTTCGTAGGATCAGCTCACGAAGTAGCGGCGTCACTCCCACGACGGCACAACGCTGGGGTACGGTTTCCACCGCTCCCGGTCGAATGTAGATCGTCCGCATCCTCACGGTTCGGGTCATCTCGATGGAATGAGCGACCGAAGACGGGACCCAAACCGCTCGCCGGGGCGGCACCACCCACGTTCCCATCTCGGTCGCCACGGTCATCACGCCGTCTGTGGCGTAGATCAGCTGATGCCAGGCATGTGCATGTTCTGCGATCCGATGACCCGGAGGTAGCTTCAGACACAGCGTGCGCACGACGGGCTCGGCGACGTCGGCGAATACCGACGGCAACTCCTCTTGTCGCTTTTGAGACATTATTTGTCACTATATCGAATTGACGACACATCGGGACACTCGTAGGCTGTCGGTGTTCTCGACACGGTGTTCCAAGCGATGCTTTCGAAGAGTGGTGTCTCGAAAGGAGTTCCGATGCCCAACAATGTCGTACATTTCGCCATCCACGCAGAAGACTGTGAACGCGCCAAAGCGTTCTACGAAACCGTTTTCGGATGGGAGTTCGAGGCCTGGGGCCCTCCGGGATTCTGGAGGATCCACACGGGCCCGGGCGGAATCTTCGGAGCGCTCCAGCAGCGCACCGAGCCGGTCGAGGGCCGCGGGATGATCGGTTTCGAATGCACCATTGCGGTCGAGGATGTCCAAGCCACCGCCGAGGCCATCGAGTCGGCCGGAGGACGCGTCACCGTACCGCCGTTCGAAATCGAGAATGTCGGAACCCTGATCATGTTCCACGACACAGAAGACAACGTCGTCGGCGCGATGCAATACGTCGACGGCATTCTCTGATCGACCGGCGCTACACCTGTAAGGAGAAATGAGCATGCAACAGAACATCCTCTGCTGGAAGTCCATCCTGTTCCTCCAGGCCGTCGCGGTCGTCACGCTGGCGGCCTTGCCGGCCTCTGCTCAGGTAACCGATCCGACGATCGAGGAAGATATCCGTCGCTACCTGGCGAGCTACCTCGACATCCTGGAGAGCGGAGACATCGAGCGCGTGCGCCGACAGTATGTGGACGACGGTCGGTTCTCGTGGTTTACGGATGGAAAACGGCTGTACTCCTCGCCCGACGATGTGGCGCGGAGCCTGGCCGAGATACGCCGGACCGGAGTGCGGCTGGCCACTGAGACCAAAGACATCGAGGTCATTCTCCTCGGCGGCGGGATCGCGACCCTTCGCGCCCGCTTCGCAACCCGAGCGCTCGCGGCGGAAGGAGAGCGGTTCGCATTCGCGGGCATCATCACGATGATTCTCGAACGCCAGCCGTCCGGTACCTGGCAAGTCGTCCAGGGACATGCCTCGACTCCGGGTGGCCCTCCGGAGCGACCGACTGTGGTCAGCGGGCAGGAATAGTCGGACGGGTTGACTGAGGCGGTGTCGATGGTCACCGTCGAAGGGGTCGATCTCGATTCCAACTGGCCGAGCACGACGCGAGCTGATGCGGGAACGACTGGGCCAGGAATCTCCGCTCAGGCGACGTTGGCGTACTTCGAACCTCTACAAGCTTCGCTCGAAGAGCAGAACGAGGGGAAAGAACACGCCCTGCCGGAGATCCCGAGCATCTGACCTCGCAACGCCGTGCGACGAGCACGGCCCGAGATCGCAGGCAACCGAAGAGATCCGGGCATACGACCCGGATCTCTTCTCTTCTACGCCGCCGACGTCGAGGTCAGTGCGACGGCGCCGCCTTCTCCAACGCCGCGGCCAACGGGTCGTCGTCTTCGAAGACGACCGGTTCTTCGTCCATCACGGACGCTGCGCCGCCGGAGGGGTCGCGAAGGGCATCTCGACGCCAGGAGCGGAAGTCGACCTGGCCCCAGGGATCGATACCGAGGATCAGATAGGAGTATCCGTCCCAGGCCTCTTCGAGGTCGACCCGTGAAGGGACCGCTGGACGGTTCGGATGGCTATGCCAGATACCCAGGATCTCCATTCCCCGTTCCCGGGCCAATCGATCCGCGGCAAGAAAATCCTCGGGATCGAGTCGGAATCGATCGTGGACCCGACGGCCGACATTGCGTGCCGACCATACTTTCCGCACCCGTACCTCGCCGTTTTCCAGGCGACCCGCCAACACGCCACAGGCTTCGAAGGGATAGCTCATCTCGGCGAGGCTCTCCAGCTTGCGCCGATGCGCCGGGCACAGCACCAGACGGGTGCCGCTGCCGGTCCCAGTGGTGATCGAGGAATCTTCGGCGGAGAAATCAGGCCGAAGGATGGAAGAACTCGAAGGCTGTGTGAAGTCGGTCATCGGGATCTCTCGAGCTCGTGATGGGAATAGACGCGACTGGATGCGTAGCTTTCTACGAAAACCGAAAGGCCGCCGGTTGTGATCCGGCGGCCCTAAAAACGAACCGCCGGGTCGGGGCCCGGCGGTTCGGAGAAAGTCGAAGAGTGTCTTCGTTTCCTAGCCGCCGGGCCCCCGGACGTGACAAAGGATGCGCTTGGCCTGACGATTCTGCTGTCGGACCGTGATCGTCATGGCACACGTCGACCACCCGCCTGCTGTGCACATGGCAGACATGCGGGCAGATCCGATCTGGTTCGCGGTGACAGGGAAGCTCATGACCGCTACAGTCTGATGCACGAGGGTGCTTCTGTCAAACCTGACCGTCGCCATGGCGTTACGGCGGATAGCATCTGCGCCATGTCCACGCCCTCAACTCTCGTCGACGTCTCCGCCCGACTCCGCCACCGTTTGTCGGGACTCTCGTTCTCCGATCCGGTCACGCACGTCTATAACCCCCTCGAGTATGCCTGGGAGCCCCACCGCGACTACCTCCGGCGCTGTGGCCAGGGGACCAAGGACGTGGTTCTGGTGGGCATGAATCCCGGTCCCTGGGGCATGGCGCAGAACGGCGTACCGTTTGGTGCCACGACGCCCGTGCGTGACTTTCTCGGCGTCCGCGGTAACGTCGGCCGCCCCGACCCCGAACATCCCAAGCGCATCATCGAGGGTCTCGAACTGCAGCGCGAAGAAGTCTCGGGGACTCGGCTATGGGGCTGGGTCGAAGAGACCTGGAAGACACCCGAAGCGTTTTTCGAACGCTTCTTCGTCTACAACTTCTGCCCGCTTTGCTTCCTGGCGGTCAGCGGACGAAACGTGACACCAGACAAGCTCAGGGCCCATGAACGGAAGCCACTCCTCGCGATCTGTGCCGAAGCTCTGCGCGAGGGCATCCGAGCTCTCGAAGCGAGGCGCGTCATCGGTGTCGGTGCCTGGGCGGAGAAACAATGCGCTCAGGCACTCGAAGGGGTGGCGATCCGAGACTGGCCTGTGGAAGTGGGCCGGGTCCTTCACCCCAGTCCTGCAAGCCCCAAGGCCAACCGGGGTTGGGCCGACGCCGCGACCGAGGAGCTGCGGGCACAGGGAATCCAGATTCCCTAGTGTCTCGTGCTGAAAGTTCTGTGAGGGTTCGGCCGTGGGGTTCGACGTGCCACCAAGGCGCGCCGACGAGGAATAGTAGAACTATTTCGAGGAGATGCCGGTGGCGCGACGAAGAGCCGATGCCGTCTGGTCAACTCGATCAGCCGCCGGCTTCGTCACCCCAGAGCTCTTCCAGTCGCGCATCCCGCCGGCAACCGCGACGGTAGGTCTTGTAGCGCAGGGGATTCTTCTCGTAGAAGTCCTGGTGATACTCCTCTGCCGGGTAGAACGGCTCGGCATCTTGCACAGGTGTCACGATCTCTCCTCGGAACGGCTGGTTCTCCTGCAGCTCCGCCAGGGACTCTTCCGCCAAACGCCGCTGCTCGACGTCGTGAACGAAGATCGCGGTTCGGTATTGGGTGCCGGCATCGCAGAACTGGCGGTCCCGGACCGTCGGATCGATGTTGCGCCAGAAGACGAACAGCAATCTCTCGTAGCTGATCTTCTCGGGGTCGTACACGACTTCCACCGCCTCGGTATGGCCGGTACGTCCGTAGGCCACCTGCTTGTACGTCGGACGCACTTCCGGTCCGCCGGTATAGCCAGACGTCGTGGAGATCACTCCCTCGAGCTTGTCGAAGGGCGGCTCCATGCACCAGAAACAGCCCCCGGCGAAGGTGGCTCGGGACAGACCTTCCGCGGGCGGCTCGGAGGCGGGGTGGCCCTCGCCGTCTGCAGCCGTCGAGATCGGTGCGGCACAGCCCAGGGCCAGGACGGTGAGCGCGAGTGTGAGGATTCGTTTCATGGGTCGAGTCTCCGTGAATGAAAGACCCCGACCCGGGAGCTCCAGGAATCGTCGAGGCCACGCCTCTTCCTTCGTCTGCCGACCGCGGTCGGATCGCCGGAGTGCTCAGTTCTTGACGGTCACCCCGCCCATGATCGCATAGCCCTTGACGACCAGCTCCTGAACCGGACCGCCCAGGTCCTTCTCATCCAGCGGATCGGTGTCGTCTTCGAACGCACCGAGCAGCGGGATACCGGTCACCGTGACGTGCCAGTCGTCGGGTACGCGTAGATCGATTCCGCCCCAGAAAGCGAACGCGTCGATGACCACCGGAGAGTCTTGAATTCGCGCCTGCCGCAGGTCGATATCGAAACCACCCATGAAGACCACCAGGTCGCCGCCCTGAAAGTCGGCGCTACTGCTACTGCGGGTGCCACCGCCGAGCATGGCGAGGCCATTGATGCTGTGCTCGCCGTCGGCAGGGCGACGAGGCGCGCCGTTCGCGCCTTGGAAGATGAAACGAATGCCCAGAATGATGAGAAGTAGCGGCCACCAATCCCAGAAGCTCGCGTAGAAATAACCCAAACGCTCGAGCAGCAGCCAAATGCCGATCGCGGCGAGCAAGAGCCCCGTCCATCGACTCGACGAGCTGCCCGGCGAGAGCAGCTTGCCGAGGCCTGCCATGACCAGGATCAACGGCCACCAGCTCAGAAGATTGCCCGCATGGAGGTAGCCGAGACGGTCGAGCGAATACGCGACGCCGATCACGATCAGCGTCAACCCGAAGATCAGTCTCGGGGTGACGATGCCTTCAGAGCGCTCAGACATGGTCTGCTTCCTCAGGTTCGGCACCGTCGTCCGAGAACGGTCCACCACGTCCCACCAGCGAGCCGAGAGTGATGGCTACGCCGACGGCGACCAAGATCAACGGCCAGGTGTACTCGAGATCGGCCAAGCCTTCGATATGGAGAAAGGCCAGGCCGCCGACGGTGAGGAGCGCGATTCCTCCGGGAATGCGACCCGCCAGTATCTTTCCGAGCCCGATCCAGGCCAACAGAAGAGGCCACGCGTCGAGCAACGACTCGGCCCATCCGTCTCCCCGTTGATAGCCCCAGGTGACGAAGCCGGCAGCCATCAGGGACGTGCCGAAGAACAGGTTCTCGATTCTGGCGCGGCGTTTGGCACGGCTCGCGCGGCGTCGTGCGCGACGCGACCCGCGCGAGCCCTTCAAGTGGTGGGCGGGTTTCTCGATGGTTGACATGACGGGAGCTCGTTCGAGGGTGGTAGACGGAGATCGGTGACTCATGATCTACCCTACGATCGTTGCGGTGGCATATCCCAGTCGTTTCGGTGAACGGCGGTTGTCGCTAGGTGAGCTCACGGGGTTCGCTGGTGAGCTCACGGGCCGGTTCGCTAGTGAGCTCACGGGACGGTTCGCTAGTGAGCTCACGGGGCCAGTTCGCTCGTAAGCTCACGGGCCAACAAGCGGTGGAAATGGTGCACTCCCGGCTCTCGGCGCGGTGAGTAGCGCCCACGATCATAGAGCCGCGATCGGACGCCCCGCTGCACCGCCTCGACTACCTCCTCGTCCTCCCGCTCTACACGGTCCAGGAACGCCCCGGCACCATGCTCGACGAGCTCCGGACGCCAAACGTAGCTGAGAAAGGAGACTCGCGTCCGGTCGACGCCGAGGGGCCGGACCACGTTCACCGACAGACCCCACGGATAGAAGTTGAGCATGGTGTTGGGGAAGATCCACCAATAATACGCCGCCACCCTGCGGCCCGCGTCGGGCGAGTCGGCTGGCAAGTCGAAGATCTCGCCTTCGCCGCCGGCCGCATCGATACCCAGCTGGAGGTTCGACCACGGGAAGAGCTCGCTGACGTATTCGCCGTAGTCCAGCACCTGATCGAGCCCCGAGTGGACGAACGGGATATGGAAGCCCTCCAGAAAATTGTCCACGTAGAGTGCCCAGTGACAGCGGACGACATAGTCGCGGGAGCGTGCCGGATCGAATGTGAATTCGTGGAGCGGCAGCCAACCCAGCCGACGCCGCACGTCGCCGAAGACCTCGTCGAATGGGGCCGCGGCCCCAAGGGACCCGAAGAGGAGCCGGCCCCAGCGTTCGAAGTCGAGACACCGCAGGTGGTCCGACTGCGCGGGAAAACCTTCCACGTCGTCGAACTCGGGCATGTGACGACAGGTGCCGTCGAGACCGAAGCGTCGGCCGTGATACCTGCAGCGCAGATGCCGCACGTGCCCGGCATGCTCGGCCACCAGCATGCCGCGGTGGGTACACACATTCGACAACAGCCTTACCTCGTCGCCGCCGTCGCGGCTCAGAACGAGCGGCTCGTCGAGCGACCCCTCCAGAAGCGTCACCGGGCATACGGAGCTCGGCGTCTTCACCAAGTCTTCGTCACCGAGAAACTGCCAGCTACGCGCAAATACCTTCTCCAAACCCCGCCGGTAGAGCGCCTCGTCGGAATACGCCTCCGACGGCAACGTCGCGGCGCGATGGATCTTCGGTTCGATCTCCAGATTCCAGTTCATTCATACCTCCAGTCTGGGTGTCCGGTGCAGTGTACGGAGCTGGCTATACTCCTGTCATGGCCCGTTCGCCATTCCGCGTCCATCCCGCCGTCTCTTACGCTCGATCGATCCTCGACAGACTCGGACAGACAACCCTCCACGACCTCGACGGTTGGCTCGAGATCCTCCGCGGCTCCCCCGTGGCCCGGGCGGACGCCAAGACCCAGGCAGCCTGGCTGAAGTCAAAGCACGGCCTGGGCGGTACTACCGCCAGGACCCTCGCGTCCTACGCGTCGGGCACCGAGCCGGAGAGGTTCGACGCCGAAGCCTACCTGGCCAAAGCGCAAGAGCTCGTCGAAGCGATGTTCGCAAAGAAGGTGGCGCTGCTGCCGATCTACCGAGCCGTGGTGGACGTGGCGCTGTCATTGGGCGACGACGTGGGCCTGTCGCCCGCCAAGACCATCGTCCCCATCTACCGAGAGCACGTGTTCGGTCAGATCAAGCCGTCCACCAAGACCCGTCTCGATCTGGGCTTGGCGCTCAAAGGCGCCGAGGAGCCGCCTGAGCGCATCCCTCCGACAGGCGGACTGGAGAAGGGCGATCGCATCACCCACCGTATCCCGCTGCATTCGGCAGACGAGGTGGATGGCGAGGTCGGCTGCTGGCTCGGCGTCGCCTACGAGCTCGACGTAAGCCAGGTGTCCTGAACACGAGTTCCTCCCAGAGATGCGAGCTAGGGTAGCTTCGGGACGGGAATCTTCTCCTCGATCAAGTTGCCCTCGTCGTCGAAGTAGCTCGGCAGTGGAAACTTCTGACCCGAATCGTGGTTCGAGTCGACGAAGGCAAGACTGCGCCGGTACATCTCACCGGGCGATGGCGGCGGGTACAGCCGGTTCGTCCGGCCGGGAGGGTCGAAGCCGCCGGTCGCCACCTCGTCGGCGGTGGTGTAGTTGGCTTCGTCCGCGAACGGTGTGCCCTGGACCACCTGCATCATGCCGTTGTCCTCGTGCAACAAGATGTGGCAGTGGTTCACCCAGGTCCCGACGAAGTCGGGAAAACGGGAACGAAAGACCACACGGCCGCCGCTTCTTGGAATCCACACCGTGTCCTGCCAGCGGGGGCGCTCCAGAATATTGACCAGCTTGCCGTTCTCGTCGGGGATCTCGATGCGCATCACCCAAAACGGGTTCTGGTGCTGGTGGAACGGGTGGTCGATGGCGCGTGACACGACCTGGAAATCTGTGTTGCGCGCGAAGCCGTCAAACCCTTCCCGCCGCGTGATGGGATAACTCACGTAGTGGGTGGTGTACTGATAGCGGGGCTGTTTGTAGTCCGTCGTCCGCGGATCACCCTGCGGCTCCGGACCTCGCTCTTCCGGCGGCGTGTCGGACACATTGCCCCAAAGGGTGGGAGTCTCGTTGAACAGCGCCCACTCTTCGGCTGCGTGACCACCCTCCTTCTCCTCGTCGATGATCACGTAGGCCCGCGGTCTCCTTGCATCGGAAGGATTGAACTTTCGACCGTCGATGGCCATGGTCCGGATGTTGGGCGACATGAAGACCTGAGTGGGGCTGGTTTTCGCGGGGCTCGCCGCGTAATTCAACAGGTCGAGCTGCGGAAACTTCTTCGTTTCCTTTCGGGGCGCCACGAACAGCGGAAACCCATCGGATCCGACACCCGAATACCGAATCGTCCGGGTTCGATACTTGCCGGCATTCGGCTTGACCCGGCGTTCGGTGGGCGTCAACTCGAGCTCCGACGCAGCCACCGGCTTCAAATAGGGTGGAGCGGCGGGCAGGCACCTACGCAGCGCATCGACATCGAATCTCTCTGAAACGGGTTCTTGGTTCTTGTCGAGGCGCACCACGATATGGGCGAGCACGATATCGGTCGGCCCGAAGAAGAGCTCCTTGCTGGGACCTGCGGCGATGTTCTGCTGTAGTCCCCGCAGAGGAGTATCGGCATGGATCACGGCTGCCTTGGCCAGCACCGTATAGACCTTGGGCTCGTCCTCGTAGTCGTGACGCTCGAGCCGCGGGGCCTGGAAGAAGACATCGGAACGGTTGGCCGGTCCGAGGTACACCTCGTTCGGCCGCACCCAGGTGTTGCGAATGCTCTCGGCGTCCTCGAAGACGCTTTCGAGGTTCTCGAGAAAACACACGTTCGGGTCGGGGCCGTTCAGCGGTGCGGCCAGTGGGTTCTTGGTTCCCGCTCGCTGTTCCGCCAGATCGGCGACGGTGTAGTGCCCCTCCTCGTCCACCAGAGTGATGCCGTCGAACGCCAGCTGCCACAGCTGTTGCTTCGGACTGGGGCGGTCGTACGGCTCGATCTGCTGGAAACCCACACAGGTGCGCTTGACATCGCCCTGGGCGTCTTTCTCGATCTTGCACAGCCGGTCGCCCAGTGTGTTGCCGTCCGCATCGACGATGGTCACGACGTCGTACTGGCCTTCGAGCACCATGAAGTGTTTGAAGCCGCGACCGTCGACACTGCCGTTGATGATGCGCCAACGCTCCACCGCACCGGGCCGCATGGTGATGACGGCGGGGTGGTTGCTACCGTTGACCAGAGGCAGCACCTGAGCCCGCCGGATGTTCGGATCGGCGGCGTTGGGATCTTTCGATTCGTTGGCCACGTTCACCCGCTGCATGAACATCAGTCGCTCGCGGTAGTCGAAATCACCCGTGGGCAACGTCGGATCCGGATTCTTCTCCCCGGTGAAGAAGTCATTCACTGCTTCGTCGACGTCACCTTCGATGATCAGATACCCCGCCATACCGCTCGAAACCTGGTTGTGAGTGGCTCCGTGAGAGTGCGGGTGGTACCAGTGGGTGCCCGGCGGATGAGGCTGATCGGGATCGCCCATCACGTCACCCAATCGAAACTCGTAATCCGCCTGCCCCGCGGTCTCGTCGTCACGCAGGAAGTAGATCTCGTCGGGTTTGCGCAAGAAGCGGCAGCTCGGGCTTTCGGAGTTCTCTTCGCGCCGCACGAGATCCTGCTGCGGCATCACTCGCAGAATGACGTTGTCGGAATGAGTCCCATTTGGATTGCGGTCGGGCCGCACGTGTAGCCCATGGGTGTGCAGATTGGTGGTGTGACTCGCGTGGACACCATTGGTGTGCTCGCCGAGGCAGAAGTCGCTACGGACGTCGGCAGGAATGACGTGGAACTGAGCTTTTGGAAATGAACCTGGCGAAGTCGAGCCGCCGCCCTCCAGATTGCATTGGCCATTCTTCGGGTTGTAGGGCCGCTGCGGGTCGACACACTGATTCCCGACGGACTCACCGGTCCGCGCCGCTCGGTCACAGATCGCACTCCCGAGCCAGGGGACGAGGGCTCCGGCGTCCGGGTTGGGACCGATCGCCGTCGTACCTTGGTTCTGCCCCAGCAGGTTGCGCAACCGTGCGTAGAGGATCTCATCTCCACGCATGCGAATGGTGGGTCCCGGCGTGTTACCTCCGTAGCTGAAGATCACCGAGCCTGGATTTCCTAGACCGACGTTGATGCCCGGATCTTGGTTCTCCACAACGTTGAGGTCGAGCTGCTGGCCCGGCCAGTCACTGGGACGCCAGACCCAGGGCTCGTTCCAGGTCTCGAAGGCGGTCTGTGGATCGACGAGGGTGGGCTCAGCCGATTCCGAAGTGGCACAGTCACACACGGGATCGTCGCCCGAGGCTTCGCATACCGGCGCCGGCTCGGCCGAGGCCTTGTCGGGCAACGTCGCCGGGACGGCGACCACCGCAGCACCTGCCAATCCGGCGCGCAGGAAGGCACGGCGACCGATGCCTTGATCGGTCCTGAGGTCAGCCGTTGGCTCGTCTCTCTCCTCCGGAGCCCGGGTCGCAGCGTTCTCAGTGCACAATTCACCCCACGTCGTTTCGTGATCGCACGACTTGGCCATCTCGACTCCCTTTTCGACGAATCTTGAGTGGATGATCTGGTCTAGATGATCTAACTCAAGCTACCACGAAGGAGCTGACCCTTCGGCCTCGACCGCCTCCTCTGGATCTTAGGAAACTAACTGGTTAGTTAACCGTACCTTTCACAAGCTCGGGTCATTCGACCCTCTTCTTCGAAAAAGGAGGAAACATGTCGTGCAAGCACATCGTTTGGTTTCCGCTATGGATACTCTTCGCCGCCGGCACGCTGCCGGCGCAACCGACTCTGGAAGAAGCTCTCGAGAAGCACTATGTAGCCATTGGCGGCCTCGAACGCTGGCGTGAGGTCCGATCTCTCCGATGCGAAGGAGAGCTAATCCTGCGAGGAGACACCATCCGGGGCCCCATGAGTTCCTGGCAGCACCGCCCCGATCGCGTACGCCTGGGCTTCGAGCTGATGGGCACGAAGGGAGTGCAGGCATCTGCCGGCGGAAACGCCTGGTGGCACTCTCCGCTGTCCGGTGCGCCGGAACCGGCCCCTGCACCGGAGATGGTGGCCGCTTCTCTACATCGAATGGCCGATCTGGACGGGCCGCTGGTCGATTGGCGCGACAGCGGGCATCGACTGTCCTCGGCACCCGGCAAGGTCATAGACGACCGCCCGACATTGGGCCTGAGGCTTCAGCGGACCAACGGTGAAGAAGAGCTTCAATATCTCGATCTCGCGACGTTTCTGGTAACCGCGATCGAGGGCCTGGAAGCGGACGGGAAGGTCGTCCGCAGCGTGCGATTCCATGACTACCGTCAGGTCGACGGTCTGCAAATACCTTTCCGTACGGAAACCGACGGGCCCAGCGGCCTGCAGACGGTGGCATTCTCGACCTGCGTCATCGACGAGGTCATGGCGGACAGTTTCTTCGAGATGCCGGCGCCACGGACGTCGGCGGCTGTTCCCGAGCTGCCGGGCGAGGTCACGACCGTCGCAACCCTCGACGCCGGCACCGGAGGACTGGAGCTGGACGCGGACGGCAGACTGTATAGCGCTGACTTCGGAGCACGGCTCGGGGACGCTGCCAGCGCCGGAAGCAAGATCTGGCGGATCGATCAGGCCGGAGTCGCAACGGTCTTCGCAGCTGGATTCGAGGGAGCCTCGGGGAACGCCCTCGACGCCGCCGGTAACTTCTATCAGTCGAACATCCGAGGTGCCGGCATCTCACGAATCGACCCTCGCGGCCAGGTGCAGCACGCCTTCGCCGAAGGCATCCCAGGCCCTGTCGGCATCGCCATCGACGAAGACGGAGGGCTTTTCGTGACCAGCTGCGGTGGAGCGATCTATCGAGTCGACCAGCAGGGAGAAACTGCGCTCTTCGTCGAGAGCCCACTGCTCAAGTGCCCCAACGGCATTGCCCTGGGCGGCGGCGAGCTCTACGTGGCCAATTTCTACAACGGCGACGTGTTGCGGGTGAGCCGAGACGGCGACGTCGCCGTGCTCGCAACGCTCCCCGGAGGCAACAACGGCCATCTCGTCTTCCACGACGGGCGGATCTACGTCGCCGCACGCGGCGCCCACCAGATCTACTCGGTCTCCACAGACGGCACGACGGCGCTGGTCGCGGGATCCGGCACACGAGGCCACGATGACGGCCCGGCAGGTGAAGCCACCTTCTCCTTTCCCAACGACCTGGCGATCACTCCCGATGGCAAGACTCTCTTCGTCAACGAGGTGGGCAGCCTGTCGGGCAGCGGCATGGACATCGCGCCGACAAGAATTCGACGCATCACCCTCGGAGAATCGAGGTCTGCTCTCCGGACAGCCGCTTCCGAGAGTGAATGGTCTCGCTTTCTGGAGCTTAGGGTGTACTCGCTTCACGAACCACAGCGCGATCGCTTCTTGGAATACTTCGAAGAACATTTCCTCGAATCGCAAGAGGTGCTCGGCATGAGGATCTGGGGCCAGTTCCGAGACCTCCGGCACCCGGGGCAGGTGATCTGGCTGCGCGGCTTTCGCTCACTCGAGGAGCGCGTGTCCGGACTCGAGACCTTCTACACGAGCCCGGTCTGGCAGGAGTGCCGAGTCGACCTGGTGCCGATGTTCGCCGCCCCGGCGACCCACGTGCACTTCCTGGAGCCCGTGGTGGACGGCGCCTTCGCGCCGGACTTTCGCCGGGCGATTCTGCAGTCCGAGCTGCCACCCGCGACTGATCTCGGAGTCGTGGTGGCCGAGGTCTACTCGATCGACGACAGCAGCCGGAGCTCGACCCGCGAGTGGCTCGAGGAGCAACGAGCCGACGCTTTGGCTGAGGCCGGCGGACGGTGGCTCGGGCTCTTTGCCGCGAGCCGGCATGACAACGACTTTCCCGCCCTCCCCGTCATCGAAAACGAAGACGTGCTGGTCCTCTTCTTCAGCTTCGCCAGCGAGGCAGACTACGAGCGGACGCCGGAGAGCGACGGCGGCAGCGCGCCGAACGAGACCTTCGTCCTCGAGCCAGGACTTCGCTCGCGACTGTTCCATCGCCAGCCCGTACGATCGAACGGAGTGTGAGGCAACCCTCGGAGGCTCGCTGGAGCTGCTCGACCCACGGCGGATCACGCAGCCTCCCACCGGGTTAGAGTGCTCCGGTGCGAACCTCCACACGGCAACGACTGACCAGCACGGCTTCCGAGCTCTTCTACCGAGACGGAATCGGACCGACGACGATCGATGCGATCGTCGAGGCCGCCGGTCTCTCGAAGCCGACTCTCTACAAGTACTTCCGGTCCAAAGACGAGTTGGTCACCGCGGTTCTCGAGCTCCGGGATCAAGAACAGCGTCGCCGTCTCGCGGAGCGGCGAGACGGCTCCGAGAATCTCGAGGAGCGGCTGCTCGCGCCGTTTCGTCAGCTGGTGGAGTGGGGCGAGGAGGCCGACTACCGGGGCTGCGCCCTGGTGATCGCAGCGCTGGAGCTCTCGGAGCCCGATCATCCGGGGCGAGACGTGGTACACCGCCACAAGGCCTGGCTCGAGACCTACTTCCGGGACATCGCAGCGGAGCTGGGTGCGGACCGTGCGCAACGCCTCGCCAGACACCTCATGCTGCTCCTGGAGGGAGGCACGGTCCAACAAGGTGTCCGGGAGAGCAGCCGCCACGGGACCGAAGCGCTCGAGACGGCGAGAGACGTCATCGCAGCGACGACCCGATCGTAGCCTCCGGGATCAGGTCTCGAGGAAGTTCCGCAGCTTCGTCGCCCGGCTCGGATGACGAAGCTTGCGGAGCGCCTTGGACTCGATCTGGCGAATGCGCTCTCGGGTGACGTTGAACGACCGCCCCACTTCCTCGAGCGTATGCTCGGAACCCTCGCCGACACCGAAACGCATGCGCAACACGAGCTCTTCCCGTGGCGTCAGGCTCTTGAGTACGCGGCTCGTGGAGTCCCGCAGATTGGAGTCCACTACCGACTCGATGGGCGAGACGGCGTTCTTGTCCTCGATGAAGTCACCGAGATGGGAGTCTTCCTCCTCACCGATGGGTGTCTCCAGCGAGATGGGCTCCTGGGCGATCTTCATGATCTTGCGGACCTTGGACGCGGAGAGATCCATACGCTCGCCGATCTCTTCGGCAGTGGGCTCACGTCCCAGCTCCTGAACCAGCGAACGGCTGGTGCGGGTGAGCTTGTTGATGGTCTCGATCATGTGCACCGGAATTCGAATGGTGCGAGCCTGATCGGCGATGGCGCGGGTAATCGCCTGGCGGATCCACCATGTGGCGTAGGTCGAGAACTTGTAGCCGCGGCGGTACTCGAACTTCTCTACCGCCTTCATCAAGCCGATGTTGCCCTCCTGGATCAGATCCAGGAACTGCAGACCTCGGTTGGTGTACTTCTTCGCGATCGAGACCACGAGGCGTAGATTGGCGACGATCAGTTGTTCCTTGGCACGCTCGCACTCTGCCTCACCGCGACGGATCTTGCCGATGGTCTTCGACACGTCCTCGTACGAAGTTCCGTAGCGCTCCTCGATCGCCTCCAGCTTGGTCTGGTACTTCTCGATACGACGTTCTTGTAGCTGACGCAGCTCCTGGTTCTTCTCTTTCTCGAGGGCCCGAGCGGCACGGCGCATGTCGTTCTTGAGGCGCGAAAACTCGCGGTGGATCTCGCGCAGTAGCTCGACCAGCTGGTTACGCGTCTGCACGTTGAGGTCGATCGAACGGATGTCCTTCGCGATCTTGGCCAACAGCCGGTCGACCTCGCGTTCGATCTCCGCATGCTTGGGCTCGTCTTCGGCGACACCGTTCTGCTCTTCGCGAAGCTTGCGGATCTCTGTATCCTGCTGGGCGATCCGCTGGAAGGTCGCCATGTTCTTGTCGATGCGATCCTCGGCCTTGATGTCGAGCGCCGCGCTCGGGTCGCCAGACAGCAAGTCCCGGCGCAGCTGCTTGTCCTTCTGCGACAGCTCGTTGAGCCTCAGCAGCTGCTCGAGGACGACCGGGTTGGAGCACAGTGCCTCGTAGATCATCCACTCGCCGTTCTCGATCCGCTGGGCGATCTCCACCTCCCCTTCGCGGTCGAGTAGCGGCACGGTACCCATCTCGCGCAGGTACATGCGGACGGGATCGTTCGTCTTCTCCTGCTCGGAGAGGGCCGTTGTCGTGTTCTCGTCCTTCTTGTCGAAATCACCGGGTGCGGCGTCGTCCTCGCGATTCTGGAAACGCGCGGGGCGACCCAAGACCGCAATCTCCAGCTCCGCAAGACGCTTGTAGACCTCGTCGAGCTCCTCGGTGACCGAGATGATCTCTTCGGGCAGCAGCTCGAAGACCTCGTCATGGAGCAAGTAGCCTTTGTCCTGCCCCAGCTCGACCAGCTGCTTGACCGAGCTGTAACGATCCTCGATCGTCTTCGGCCCCTTTTTCTTCGACTTGGTCTTGGTGTTCGCTTTGGCCAATGTGATCCCTTGCCTTCCTTCGCGAGCTGCGGTACCCAGCTCTGCATACGGATCCGTGGATTTCTATGTTCGAGCGCCTGCCGTTCCGCCGATCCGTCGGCTTTGGAGCGCCGAGCCTTACGGCTCAGTACAGCCTGCCGGTCATTTGCGGGTGGAGATGACGGCTCAGCGTCTTCTTTTCTTCCAAAAGTTGCTCTAGGCGCGCGGTGTCGCCTTGGGATTCGGCGTCGCGGATCTCGCGCGGGAGTTCCTTCTGCCGGCGCTGGAGCCAGCGCTTCTGCAGCCTGCCGAGGGTTTCCACGAGCGCGACGCGACCGCCCTCGGCGGCTGAGCTTTCTAAGAGAACGCGGGCGGCGGCGTCAAGATTCCGCCCCGAACGGGACAGTTCCGTGACGACGTCTCTACCAGAGGGTACACAACCCCCACTCCGGTAGAGATCGCAAAACGCCACGAAAATATTCCGGCAATCTTCATCGAAGAAGACATCGGACGGCGGCAGGTCCTTCGGCTCAGGCAAACGGACGCCGTCGGAGAGAAGAAGTTGAAGCGCTTTCTCCTCTTCGGTACGAACGTCGACTCTCCTGTGCGCCGTGCGCCCGAAGTCCTCGGCACCGCGGCGACGCAGTAGAACTTGTTCCGGAACGTCCAGGCGTTGGGCCGCACGGCGGGAGTATCCATCTCGGACAATGGCGTCGGGAATCCCGGCCAGGAAGCCGGTCGCCTCGCGCGCCGCCGCAGCCTGCGTCGTGGGATTGTGCCGCGACTCCCGTGGCGTGAGGCGCTCCACTTCGGCCCATACCGCATCGTAGGCATCTTCCACGAGTTTGCGCACGACCTCGGCGCCGCGTTCCAGCCGGAGCGAATCAGGGTCATGACCGGCAGGGAACGGCGCCTGTTTCACCGACAAACGGGTGCGCAACAAGATCGGCAGCGCTCGGCGCGCCGCCTCTCCTCCCGCGTCGTCGCCGTCGTATGCGAGCACGACCCGGTCCGAATAGCGGGCCAACAGCTTGGCCTGCTCCTCGGTGAGCGACGTGCCCATGCCGGCTACGGCCTCGTCGATGCCGGCGGCAGCCAGGCCGATGACGTCGAAGTAGCCCTCCGCCAGCACCGCGCGCCCGGTGTCGCGGATGGCGCGTTTGGCCAGGTTCAGGCCATAGAGCAGCCGACCTTTGTGAAAGGCCTCGGTCTCGGCGGTATTGACGTACTTGGCGCGGTCGTCACCGAGGGTGCGTCCGCCGAAACCCACCAACCGGCCCGATGCGGCATGGATCGGGAACATGAGGCGAAGACGGAAGCGATCGTAGAGGTTGCCGGTCTTCTCCGAGCGGCCCACCAAGCCGGCGTCGAGCAGGTCTTTTTCACTGACGCGACGGCGTAGGTCGTCGAGCAGGTTGTGCCAACCGTCGGGCGCGAAGCCGAGCCCGAAACGACGGCGGAGATCGGCAGGAATTCTGCGCTCGTCGAGATAGCCGCGGGCGAAATCGGAACGTTCCAGCTGCCGCTGGAACCAGTTCTGGGCGACCTCCAGGACCTTGGTCAGATCTCGGCGAGTCTCGGCATGGGTTCCCGTTCCGCGCTTCTCTGGCAACGGGATGCCGTAGCGTCGCGCCAACGCCTCGATGGCCTCGGGAAACTCGTCACCGCTGTGCTCCATCCAGAGCTTGATGGCGTCGCCGCCTGCACCGCAGCCGAAGCAATAGTAGAGCCCCTGTTCCGGATCTACCGAGAACGAAGGGGTTTTCTCCTTGTGAAACGGACACAGCCCCTCGTGACGCTTGCCCTTGGGTCGCAGCGTCGTCAACAGCGAGGCGATGTCGACGATGTCGACGGCGTCGCGCACGCTCTGGACGACGTCTGGTGTGATCTGTCCGTTCATGAAAATGTGCGGGGCACGGGATCGATGTGCGAGGAACGGGATCGATGTGCGGCGAATGGAACCGTCCCTCTGTCGCTGGCGATCAGCAGCCCGTCGAGGTCGGCCCGAAGCAACAAGCTTAGCTCGTGCTGACGGAATACCGAGCCCGTCTACGTCAACCTGCGAGATCGACCACGGTGGCGCCGTCACCGCCCTCGCCCTTTCCTCCCGGGCGTAGCGAGCTGACGGCAAGATGTCCGCTCAAGTGCTCACGGACCGCGTCGCGCAAACGCCCGGTACCGTGACCGTGGACCACGCGCACCTGTCCCATCGAAGCGAGGAGAGCCCGGTCCAGGTAACGGTCCAGTTCCTCGAGAGCTGGCTCCACGCGGCGACCGATCAGATGGAGCTCCTTCGGCGGCGCGTCGCTGGATGTCTCGCGCATCGAACGGGTGCGGCGCGGTGCTCTCGAGCTGCTCTTGCGAGGAAGGGTGGTGGGATCAGGACGCATGCCCGTCAGATCTCTTGCCTTGCAGAGGAGCGATTTGCCGTTCACCGAGACTTGCGCCTTGCCGCGTTCCAGTTTCTCGAGCTCGCCCTGCCAGCCCAACTTCTTGTGCCGCACCGGCTTCCCCACCTCCAGGGGCAGTTCTTCGTTCGGCTCGACCTCCACCTCGGGAGCACGACGAAATAGCGTTTCTTCGACGTCGGCGGCGAGGCGCTTCCTCCGCCCGACACCGCCGCCGTCGCTCTCGAGCTGGCGGCGCAGCTTGTCGACCTCGTCACGAAGCCGGTCTCGAGTTTCCTGGCGGAAAACCTCCAGCTCGGCTTTCAGTCTCTTCCCCACGGCGCGCTTCTCGTCGACCAGTTCCTGCTCGCGCTGCACCAACCTCTCGCGGAGTACCTCGGCGTCTCGCACCTCGGCATCGAGCCTGCTGTGCAGCTCCGCCAGCTCTCGGCGTTGGTTCTCCACTTCCGCCAACAATCGGCGCAGCTCCTTGTGCTCCGAGCCCAGTAGCGCTTCGGCCCGTTCCAGCCACGGAGCTGGCAGCCCGAGCCGATGGGCCAGCGAGACGGCCTCCGAGGCTCCCGGCGGGCCGGGAAGCAGCCGATAGGTCGGTTCTCCCGACCCGTCGTCGAATTGCATCGCGGCACAAAACGCACCATCCAGGTCGAGAGCTGCCACTGCGAGCTGCGACAGGTGAGTTGTGATCAGGGTCAGTGGCCGGCGCTCTAGAAGACCCTCCATCAGAGCACGCGACAGTGCCGCGCCCTCCTCGGGATCGGTGCCCGAACCCAGCTCGTCGAGCAAGATCAATGCATCGGGCGATGCATGCTCCCAAGCTTCCTTCAATCGCAGGAGGCGCCCACTGAACGTCGACTGATCGGCGAGGAGATCCTGGTCGTCACCAATCGTTGCGACGACAGCTCGAAAGAACGGTATCCGGCTGCCTTTGTCGACGGGAATCGGCAAGCCACATTGATGGGCCAGCGCCAGCAAGCCCAGGGTCTTGAGAGTCACGGTCTTGCCACCAGCATTGGGGCCGGTGATCAACAGCGTCCGTCGATCTTCCGATAGCTCCAGGTCGAGCGGCACCACCGGTTCCATGTGACCCGGCTGACCGAGAACTTGGCGCCGTAGATCCGCGAGGGACGGATCGAGCAGAGGATGACGTGCCGCAACCAATCGCAGGTCGTGCCGCGGAGCGACCTCCGCCAAGCGTCCACCAAACCGCTCTGCGAGCCGAACGGAGGCCTGGAGGACGTCGAGCTCGGCAAGGAACTCCGCATGCTGCTCCAGATCTTCCTTGTGCCCGCGGAGCAACTCGAGCACCTCACGGAAGATGCGTGCCTTCTCGGCCTCCTCGTCTTCCATGGCCTGTTGCAGTTGATTGTTCCCTTCGACCGCTTCGAGCGGCTCGAAGTAGAAGCTCCGACCGGACCCGGACTTGCCGTGGGTGAGCCCCGCCATCCTTCCCTTGGCACCACTTTGCAGCGTCAAGACGAGCCGCCCACCACGCACCGATACGGTGTCGTCGGAGAGATGGTCGCGATGCAGCTCCACCATACGGCCGAGCTGGTCGTACATGGACTGACGGCTCTGGCGGATGCGGACGCGCAGCTCCGCCAGACGCGGTGTGGCGTTCTCGCGGATCTCGCCTCGTCCATCGAACGTCTTTCGGAGTCGTTGGGCCAGTTCCTGTAGGTCGGGGAGGTCGTCCACCAGGAGTCCAAGGGAGGGACAGATCGGCTCCGCAGCCTTCACACGCTCCACCGCCTCGCTGGTGGTCTGTAGCAAGGCGGCAATCTCCACCATGTCGAGACCGGTCAACCGTTCGTGACCACCCTGGACCGCCCGAAGGATCGGCCCGATTCCACGTTCCCGCGACGGCACCAGAGTGCGCGCGGCGAGCAAGCGCCGGACCTCTTCGTACCGGCGATGGTGTTGGAGCAGTTCCTCCTCGGTCTCGAACAGGCGCAAAGATCCCAGACGTTCGACACCCAGATCCGTGGACGCCAACGCTGCGACCAGCGACAACAACTCCGGCAGCTCTAGGGCTCGGAGCGTCGCGGGGGATACGTTGTGGAACAGGGTTTGGGACTTCATGGGACGTTTGGTTCGCGCTGTAGAAAACGAAAGGGCCCGGGGGTCGAAAAGCTAGCGAGATGTGGGCTCTAGACGCTGACAACCAATGTCGAGGCAGAACTTGAGGCAGAACTTGAGGCAGAACTTGAGGCAGAATTCGAGGAAGAAAACGTCTGGGCAGAAAAAAACGGGAGCGCCTTCGCTCCCGTTCTTCTCGTGGCGGGCGAACACCCACCAGGGTCTGAAGAGGCCGAGCCGCCTCAGGCTAGACCCATTCTGCGCTCTTCGGCGAGCTTGCGCATCATCTTCTTGCGCGCTTGTGTCTCTTTGCGCTTACGCTTGACCGAGGGCTTCTCGTAGTGCTGACGCTTCTTCAGCTCGGTGAGAACACCGGATTTCTCGCATTTCCGCTTGAAGCGGCGGAGGGCGTTCTCGAAGCTCTCCTCGTCGCGTACGTGAACGATGGGCATGTAGGGATCAGTCCTTTCGGGGCGGATTCGTCGCAATCGACGTTGCTGTGACGTGGATGTCTTGACGGTGCCAGTCGGCGGATCGACCTCGGAGGCCGCTTCGCCGGGTCTTCGTCGGCGCACCGGACGGAATCGCGGGGCTCGTCCGCGACATCTCCGATTCGTCGCTGTGTTGATCGTCTGACGAGGCTCGGCAGCACCAAGTGCCGGCCGTCGCGCGAGATCGCTGGACACAGCTACCGCACGCCGGAAGCTGTAGTTTCTCCCGGCGCGAGCATGTTGTCAAGCATGCTCCGAGACGTAATGCCTTCCGTGACTACTCGGACGACTCCTCGGAGGCCGAAGGAGGCTTGGCCGCATCGAAATCGACCACCGCAACCAGCAGCTCACCATTCTTCTCTTTGAAGAACACGCCAGCCGCGCCGCCGTCTTCGCGACGATAGAACCAACCTACGGTTCCCTCTTCCTCGTATTCACGAACGTTGCGGTTATTCACCGTGCCGATCAGCGCCCGGACCTCCTCTTGGGTCATGCCCTTCTCGACCGCGGCGAAGCGTTCCTCTGTCATGTACTGGAGGCGCTCGGCCTCGGCCTTGGCATCGAGGAGAGCTTGGTTTTCCGAGTCCGACATCAGCGAGGCGTTGTAGATGTCGATGGCGCGAGAGTAGTCGCCACCCTTGTCGATGTACTCCTGAGCGATGCGGATATCTTCCTCGGCCTTCCAGTCGAAGGCCTGACGCTGCTCGGCGGTCAAGGGCTGACCCTCGACGATCCCCGATTCGTTGATGAACTGAATCACCTTGGTCGTGAACTCCTCAGCTTGGCTGACGGCGCTGTCTTCGAGCTGGGCGATCTCGGCCTCGAGCTCTTCGACGGTCGGGCCTGCCTCTGCCTCTGCCTCGGCCTCTGCACCTTCCTCGGCGGCTTCTTCACCTTCTTCGGCCGCGCCTTCGGAAGCTGCCTGGAGCTTCTCTCTCGCGTCGGCGATCTGCGTACGAGTGGCGGCCAGAGCACTCTGCATCTGCTGCACTTCGGTCCACAGGGCGGCGCTGGGATCGTCTGCACCGCTGTCGGAGGATCCGCAACCCACGAGAGGCAATGTCATGAGACAGGCGGCGGCAAGGCTGAGGGTGACGAGAAAACGGGATACGGCGCTCGGCAGCAGCGCCTCCTGAGACGAAACGGCTCTCCAACGCATCATCGATTCCTCCGTGAGGACGGCTTGTGAATCGGATTCGGTCTTCGGGAAGTCGAGGCGGGAACTGATGACCTCGGGGGAACCAAGGCAAGGTACCATAAGGGCCTGGGGGCTACAACCGGGACGCGCCGATCGCAGCGACGATGGAGGCGTGCTAAACCCTCATTTTGTAAGGGCTTGAGCCCGGGGCATTCCTTGACACCTCCAGGCTCATGCAAAATAATCGTCACCCTTGATCTCAGTAGGCGATTGTAGGCTTCCGCAGAACCAAGCCACCTAGAGAATTCCTAGAAGCAATCGTCCCTCACGCGTCGTACGACGCAGCCATCGAGGCCCGCACCTACCGGGTAGTCGCGCCCCGTCGAGAAGGAGCAACGAGATGTCCGATTCGCAACAGCCGCAGACGCCGCTCGCCCGGCTCGAGCAGCTGGAGCGTCAGATCGCCTCCAAGGTAGAAGAGGTCGTTCAGGGCCTGCGCCGGGAGATCGGCGACGGCGTTCGCGACGCTGGCGAGGAGATCGAGCGCCTTCTGGACGCGGTGCGGCAGGAGCCGCCGCCGGAGCCCGAGCCCGAACCGACACCCGCCGGACCCGATTTCAACGAGCTGGTCGGCGCCGTCGCGCGCATCGACGGTCAGACGGGCCAGGCTGACGTCATCAAGACTCTTCTGGATGAATCCGCTCCCTTCGCTTCCCGCGCCGTCTTCTTTCTCGTACGACAGCAGCAGATTCGCGCCTGGTCCAGCCGTGGATTCGGCGGTGCCAGCGGACGCGTCGAGGGTCTCCAAGCGTCGATCGAAGACGCACCCTGGAACTCCTTCGGGGACGACGCCAGCTCCATTCTCGATGACGAACAGGCAGCCGCTCTCGCCACCGCGCTGGGCATCTCCGCCGCTCAGGACGCGGCATGGATCCCATTCGTGCTTCGTGGCCAGCTCGCCGGCGCGCTCTACATCGACCGTCTCGAGGGAGGCGACGATCTCGGCGTCGGAGCCTTGCAGCTGTTGACTCACTGCGCCGCTACGAGTCTAGAAACTGCAGCGTCGAGTGCCGATGTCTCGGCCACTCTCGGACTGCGCGGCAAGCTACCGGAGGTGATTGCCGAAGAACACACCATCGCGGTCGACGAGGAGGAAGAGGCGGCGGCCGAGGAGGCCCCGGCCGAAGAAGCTGAGGAAGCAGCGGAAGAAGCCGAAGGCGCGGTAGACGCAGACCGAGCGGACGAAGCAGAAGATTCCGAGGCCGCCGAAGAAGAAACCGAGGCCACCGAAGAAACGACGGAAGAAACGACTGCTGAAGAGACGACGGAAGAAACGACGGAAGAGACGACCGGAGTCACCGACGAAGCCCTTGACGAGGACGAGGACTCTGAGGAGATCGCGGACGAACCCACGGACCTCACCGATCAGGACGAGGACCTCGAAGTAGGCGCAGATGCCGAGGTGGCTACGCTCGAAGATCATGCGGTGAGCCCGGCTCCGTCGGTTGCTCTCCCCGTGGCCGAGCTTCCGGAGACCGCAACACAAGAGGTCCCCCTCCCTCAGGTAACGACATCGGAAGTCTCGCCCATCGAATCGACGCCGATCGCCGAGGAAGCCCCTGTCGCAGACGTCGTCGATACCGAAGAAGAGGTCACTGAGCCACCTGAGTTCGAGATGGTGGAAGCCGGGCCCGCCGAGCCAGAACCTGCGTATTCCAGCGCAGACGATCTACCCGCCGAGGCTCTTGCCGAGCCGCCCGACGTTCCCGAAGTCGAATTGGGCGAGCCCGAGCCGGTACCGGAGTTTGAAAGCACGGAAGCACCCGAGGTGCCATACGTGGAGCTCGGGCAGCCGGAGCCGGAATTGGCCGGGCCGGTCGACCTGCCAGAAGTCCCCGAAGTCGAGCTCGACTCTGCCGCGGCGGTTGGTGCAGACGAAATTGCACTCGAAACGGAGGACGAGCCGCCGCTGGACGAGAACGCCGGATTGTGGGGGCCCGATGAAGAGGAGGCAACCGGGCCGAGTCAGGAAGAAGGGGACCACCGCGCGGTTGACGTAGCGGCACCGGAGCCGGTCGCACCTCAGCCGGTCGCTCCTCAGTCGGCCGCACCCGAGCCGGCCGCACTGGAGCAGGCGGCACCAGAGCCTGCCGTACCTCAGCCGGTGACTCCGGAGCTCGAAGCGCCCCAACCAGCCGTACCGGCACCAGTAGGCAACGAGACCGTCCGGATCGACACGACAGAGCTTCAGCAGGCGCCCACCAGCGAACCCGTTGCGACACCGCCACAGGCGGACGAGGTTCGGTATCCCTCTAGCTTTGCGGAGCCGCCTCCGCCGGTGCAGGCTCCCCCACCGTCGTTCGCCGAGCCCGAGACATCCGCTCCTGCGGAAGAGCCGGCTCCCCCAGCCGCGGTGTCTCCACCAGAAGTCGCACCGCCAGAGCCGGCACCTGTGGCGCCCGTTGTGCCTCCCGCCGAACCAGCCAGCTCCGAGGTGGCTCCGCCAGAGCCTGCTGCCGGCACGACCGAGGTCAAGCCACCTACCGACCTCGAAGGCCCTGGTCTCGCCTTCGCACCTCCCAGTTCCGCACAGGCGGAGCGTGAGATGGACGATGCCGAGGAGGCGCTCCACGAGGAAGCACGGCGGCTGGCGAGGCTCCTGGTCTCCGAGATCAAGCTCTACAACGAAGAGATCATTGAAGAAGGTCGCCGCACGGGGAACATCTACGAACGGCTGAAGGACGACATCGACCGTTCGCGTCAGATGTACGAAGAGCGCATCGATCCTCGGCTGGCGGACCAGGAAGACTACTTTCAGCAGGAGCTCGTGCAGCGACTGGCCGGAGGGGATGAGAGTCTCCTCGGTATGTAGGCCGCTATTCGGCACAGCACCTTCGGGCGACCCTCAGGGTCGCCCTTCGTGTTCAGGGTGGTCCACATGGGGGACCCTGCTCGTCGGCGCGCTGCTTCTGGGCTCTTGCCGGCCTATTGGATCCGAGGCCGCACCGGGTTTGGGTGCGTCCACGACACAGGCAGCACCTACTCCGCACGCGGGCCCAGTCGTTCTTGTCACCTTTTCCAATCTTCGATCGGATTCGGTCGGCTATCTCGGCGGGCCAGTCCGCACACCCCATTTCGACGCCCTCGCGCAACGCGCCGAGTTCGCCGGATCTGCTGTGGCTCCCTCTACGTCGCCGCCGGTCTCGGCAGCCTCGCTGATCCTGGGTGCCGTGCCATGGCAGCACCAGCTGCTCAGCCACCTCACCGGAACCATTCGCGCGGACCTTCCGACCCTTGGCTCGGCCCTCGGCGCGGTGGGATTCCGTAGCATCATTCACTATCCGGTACGACGGAGGATGCATGAATGGGGTTTCTTCCGCGGCTTCGACCAAGCCGCCGATCTAGACGCCGACCTACGCGCCGTGACCGAAGAGCTGCGGACACTCGACGGCGGACGACGTCTGATCTGGATCCACCTACACACCACCGACCTGCCGTGGAAGGGCGAGCCTGGTGAGGCACCCCTGGACCTGGCCGACCTCTACCCCTACGCCGACCCCGCCCTGCCACTGCCCAAGGTCCTACGCGACGAAGCTCGACGTCGCTATCTCGAAGCCGTGAGGCGGGCCGATCGCGCACTCGGACGAGTTCTGGAAGCACTCGACGAGTCCGGACACCGCGAAGGGACACTCCTCGCAATCTCCGCGCTGCACGGCATCGAGCTTGGAGAGCACGGACAGATCCTGTACGGCCACAATCTGGGTCGTGAGTCGATTCAGGTCCCCCTCCTCCTCGACCTGCCCGATGCTTGGTCCACCGTACCGCTTGCAGAACACGACCGGACGGTAGAGGCGGCCCTCAGGTTTCCGGTCGAACTGACCCGCCTCTGGCCGACCATGGTGCAAGTGGCCGGTGGCCGAAGACTACCCATGCACCCCCCCAGCCTTTTCGAGCCTGCTGCGGGTCCGGCGCTCTCTTCGTTGTATCTCATGAACGGAGTCAACCTTCATTCCGCGGTCTTCCCCGATTCCGCCGTCGAGCAGGTCGTCGTCGAAAGCCGTTTCGCCATGGCGGATCCACAGTTCTATCTCGCCCTCCTGGCTCAGGCTGCGATCGACGCCCCCGGACTCGAGCGTTCGCCCCGGCAAATCTTCGAGGGCTTGCGGCGCACGTTTCTCGGCGCTCCTCCCTGGAGCACACTCGATGCCGAGACCGGCGAGTCCACCGTGACTTGGAAGCTGGAACGCTGGCGCCGGGTCCGGGGAACCGAGCGGGTTTCGGACCAGGAGGCGGCCGCCCGGAGGGCCGCCATGGCCTACACCGCGTGGAGCCGCTGGCTCGGTCCAGAAGAGACGCCTCGAGAGGCTCGATAGATCTTCCGTCGCGACGTCGCAGGCGGTGACGGACCGCTCTCGACAGACCTGTCGAATCTGTCCTGAGCGGCCCGCTGACGTGTGATCCGCAGTGCCGGTTCACGGGACTCTGGCGAGAGGTTCCCGGTGCTATACTCTGCGGCCCCCTGGGTCCATAGCTCAGTGGTTAGAGCGGCCGGCTCATAACCGGTTGGTCCCTGGTTCAAATCCAGGTGGACCCACCAGACCTCAGGCGATAGTCTCTGCGGGAGCGAGCGTCGCCTCGTGTTCGTCGAATCTTCGCGTCTTGTCGTACTGCCTGCAGCCTCCTTGGGAGCCGAGGACATGTCTGATCTGGATTCCATCGTCGAACTGAACAAGACTCTGCAGGAGCTGGCTGCGGCGCGCCAGAGGCTGGACGGCATCCCGGATTGGATGGAGGAGCTGCACGAGGAGCACAGCGGCCGTCTCGCCGAGATCGAAGGTGAGGAAGCTCGGCGTGCCGAAGCCGAGAAGGTGCGTCGGGAAGCCGAAGCTGCGGTGAGTGATGCGCAGGAGAAACTCCAGCGCTACCAGCTCCAGATCAGCCAGGTCACCACGCAACGGGAGTATGGAGCTCTGCTCAAGGAGATCGACGGCGTCAAGACGGAGATCAAGGAGAACGAAGAGGCCGCCGTCGCGGCCATGGAAGCCTCCGAAGAAGCGGAGCAGCAGGTCGAAACCATGCGCTCGGACTTCCAGGAACTGGATCAGCGCTATCAGGACGAGCTGGCCAAGTGGGAGGAAGAGAAGCCCGGGGTCGAAGAAACGGCGGCGCACTTGAAGCAGCGAGCCGAGGAACTAAAAAAGGAGGTCCCACGCGGCCTCCTTTCCCTTTTTCAGCGGCTCTACGAACGGACGAACGGTAACGCCGTCGCCGAGGTGGTCAGGCTTCCCATGGTCAAGGGAAACCCGATGTATCACTGTACTGCCTGCAACTACAACGTCAGGCCCCAGACCCTGGTAGAGCTCTCTCGCGGCCAGATCCACCACTGCGACTCCTGCAAACGGATCCTCTACTACAAGCCGGACGCCGGAGAGGCATGAGCCCGGAGCTGGGCTCCGAAGAGACGTCAGACGACAGCAGGCTCGTCGCGAGAGCCGGCCAAGTGATGTCGCGCCTCGACGCCGCGTGTCGACGAGCCGGGCGCGATCCGTCGGAGCTGACCCTGGTAGCCGTCTCGAAGCGCCACCCAGCGGCCAAGGTTCGCGAAGCACATGCCGCCGGCCTGCGGGTGTTCGGTGAGAACCACGTGCAAGAAGGGGTCAGCAAGGCCGCCGCGCTGCCGGCAGAACTGGAGTGGCACCTCATCGGTCCCATGCAGTCCAACAAGGTAAGGCCCGCGGTCGAAACGTTTGATGTGCTCCATGCTGTCGACCGTTTGAAGATCGCTGAAAGGGTGGCCAGGGAGTGCCTACGTCAGGACCGAGACGTGCCGGTCTTCGTGCAAGTCAACGTCGGCGGCGAGCAAACGAAGCACGGTTTCCCGGTCGGCCGTTTCGAAGAAACCGTGCGGCCCCTCGCCCGGATCGACGGGCTTCGCATCGTCGGCTTGATGGCCATCCCGCCGTGGGAGGAGGATCCAGAACGATCACGACATTGGTTTCGCGAGCTGCGCCAACTGCGCGACACCGCATCGAGCTGGAGTGACTGGCACGGATTCCCCGGCCTGCTTTCGATGGGCATGAGCCACGATTTCGAGGTAGCCATCGAAGAGGGTGCGACCCATTTGCGGGTGGGTACCGACATCTTCGGAAGGCGTCCTTCGTAGATCCGCCTCCGGCGCTCCACCCCGAAAGAAGAGAGCGCAGAGAGTAACTTGCCACGAAGTCCTTTGTATATCGGCATTTAGACGATATTATCGTGGTCTTCTTCGCACACACGCACCGTGGGAAGGGGATCGAGAGACCGAGGAGGTGCCATGTCGATTACGCCACTGGACATTCGCAAGATGGAGTTCACGCGCAAGATGCGTGGCATCGATCCGGACGAGGTGGAGGCATTTCTCGAGCTTGTGGCTGAGGAGCTGACCGAACGGTTGACCGACTCCGCGCGCTTCGAGCAGGAAACGAGATGGCTCAACCAGCGTCTCGAAGCGGCACAGAAACGAGAGCAGGAGCTACAGGAGTCGCTCCTCCACGCACAGAAGATCTCGAAGGAAATCACGGACAGCGCGAAGCGCGAGGCGGAGCTCTTGGTACGCGAAGCCCAGGTCACTGCCGATGACATGGTGGCTCAGGCGGTGGAGCGTGCCAATCAGGTGGAGGCGAAGATCCTGGAGCTTCGCACCCTGCGCCGTGAAGTCCAGGTGAAGCTCAAGACCTCCCTCGATCTCTACCAGCGAGTGCTCGCTGCCGACATCGAGGAAGAACAGAGCACTGCTGTGATCCGCACCTTGCCACGTCGCCCAGCTCAGGGTCATACCGGTTGAATGCGATCTCGGGTGACGTCCTGCAAGGCGATACCCGCCGCCTGTTCGATGGCTACGATCGCGCCAATTTGGAGCAGCATCGAACCTTCGTCATGAGTCGCATCCTGGAGGAAGGCGACTCGGATGACCTTCGCCGTATGGCCCAGGTGATTCCGGAGCCGCATTGGCTGTCGTGGTTCCGGCAGGAAGGAGGCTTCGGTCTGAGTAGGCGTTCTCGTGCATTCTGGTCGCTCGTGCTCGATGCCGACTCGTCGGAACCCCCGCCCCTACGCAGCGAGATCTGGCCGCTCTAGCCGCCAAAGCGGGTCGCGGCCGCCAGGCCAGACGGACACAGCTCGAGACCGGCGTCCCGCCGGCCGCCGTGCCCTAGAGTTTCCGGGCGATCTCTGGCAGCTCAGGTTGGAAGATGTCCCGCTCAGTGTCCCGAGCGGCGGCAACCTCGCCCTCCAGTTGCTGCTTCATATCGGGCGGTATGTCGGCCCAGGCGAGGTCGAGCACGGCACCTTGTAGCGCCCACAGAAGGTTGCGTCCCGGAAGAAACCCTGCGTCCTCCACGCGGAGATAGACCTCTACCGGACCTAGATCCTCGATGTCGGCCAGGGTATGTACGCCCACGGCCTCCAACCACTTCATCGATACCGGACCCAGGTTGCGTGGGGTCTTGCTGGTCGTGACTCGACCGGTGGTGCGCCCAGAGGGGCGGGTCGTGGGGCTCATCGAGCCGAGCCTATACCGACGCCGATAGAATCGCCGCCTTCATGACCATGACCCTTCGCGATCCTCACCAGGCGCTGTCGTACTGGCAGGCGGGTACGGCAGCCATACCTCCAGACGCCGGTGTACTCCCGATACCCGACGCAGGGCTGATCAACGAGACCTGGCTGGTGTGCGACTCATCGGGATCCGACTCTCTGCCGGTAGCGGTGCTGCAATGGCTCAATCCGATCATTGATCCGCGCATCCACGAGGACGTGCTGGCGGTGACTGGACGCCTCCGGGAGTTTGGGATGGCCACACCCGAGCTGATTCCCACAGCCGAGGGCCGCGCGTGGCTCCCGGAGGACGAAAACGACCCCGCGAAGGGATGTTGGCGCATGTGGACCTACGTCCCCGGTGTGACCTGGCACCGGCTGGAGACACCTGCACAAGCTGCGGCGGCGGGGGAGCTGGTGGGACGGTTCCACTCCGCCATGGCGGGCTGGAACTACGAGTACCGCGCCCCCCGCCGGAACATTCATGACACCCCTGCGCGCATGACCGAGCTGAGGTCGGCCCTCGCGGAACGCGCGGACCACCCCTTGATCGAGGAGGCTGGAGCACTCGGCGCCTCGATTCTCGACGGATGGCGCCTCTGGTCTCGGGACGGTCGGACCGATCTACCAGCACGCTCGTGCCACGGCGATTTGAAGATCTCCAACCTGCGCTTTGCGTCGACGCCGTCGGGTACGGCTCCGAGCGGGATCTGCCTTCTAGATCTCGATACCTTGGGTCCCCAAACTCTGGCGGCCGAGATGGGCGATGCCTGGCGTTCCTGGTGCAACCCGGCCGGCGAGGACGAGCCCGACCGGGTGCGTTTCGACGTGCACCTCTTCGCTGCATCGGCCAGGGCTTGGATCTCCCGGATGTCAGACTTGACACTACAGGAAGCCGAATCGCTCGTACCCGGCATCGAACGCATCTGCTGGGAGCTGGCCGCACGTTTCTGCACCGATGCCATCCGCAACTCCTACTTCCGCGAGAACCGCAAGCGCCATCCCGAACCCGGTCGTCACAATCTGGTTCGAGCCGCCTCCCAATGCAAGCTCGCACAGCTGGTGCGGGCCGAACGCGAACGATGTATCGAGCTGATCGAGGATCTGCTGCCATGACACAGCACACGAGAGAGCACCGTTCGATTCTCGGCGATCAGCTGCGAGGCGCCGCTCTCTTCCTCTTCATCCCGGTGGTGCTCTTCCTCTTCGTAGCTCAACCGGAGCCAGTAGGGCTCAGCCTGACGGTAGGCATCGTACTGATGCTCGGTCATCGCTTCCTGGCGCGACCTTACATGCGGCGCGTCGCCACCCGTCGCTGCTTGTGGACCGGGGCAACCCTGTCGGGCCACGAAGTGGAACCCCTCGACTTGGGGGGGCAGCCAGCACGCATACGTTCGCGTCATGCATGCGATCTCCGGCGCTTCTTCACGTTCGTCTACCGCCGTCGCCTGCCGCTCCGGGTCGGCATTTTCCTTCCCCTGTCGGTGCTGCTCGGCACCCTCACGGCGGCGGCGATCGGGCGAGCGACGGCTACCACCCTCGCGACCGCCACGGACGTCTTCCGCCTGGTGATCGGTCTGACCGTTAACTTCGCCGCATGGGGTTGGCTCACCATTCGGGCGCCCGACGAGGAGATCCGCGTGCCATTTCCGATACACAACTTCTTCCTGCTCGGTGTGCGGGCGCTCCTCTGGATCTTTCGCCTCGTCGGCATTTGGTGGATCTTCGTCGGCGCGGCCGGCCTTTGGGCCGTCCTGACACCGACCCCCGCCCAAGGTGAGGCTTCGGCACAGATCGATCGGCGCATGGTGCTCACCTTGGACGACCTACCGAGTCAGCCAAGTCAAGTACACCACGAAGAGCGCATGGAGCGAATCACGCGTGACCTCGTCGGCTTCCTCCAGCAACAGGAGATCCCGGCCATCGGATTCGTCAATGAGAGCAAACTGATCGTCGAAGGGAAGATCTCACCGAATCGCGTTCAGATGCTGGAAGCCTGGCTGTCGGCGGGCTTGGAGTTAGGCAACCACACCTACTCCCATCCGAACCTCCACGGCGACGTTTCCCTCGATGAGTATCAACAGGACATTCTGCAGGGCGAGCGTGTTCTACGGCCGATGATGGCCAAGTACGACCAGACACCGCGCTTCTTTCGCCACCCCTTCCTGCGTACCGGCCTCGATCTGGCGACCCGCGACGCTGTCCATGAGTTCCTCGCAGGCCATGGGTATCGCGTGGCGCCGGTGACCGTGGACAACTCCGAGTGGATATACGCCCGCGCGTACGACAGGGCCTTGGAGGGGGACGACGCGGACCTAGTGACTCGTCTAGGTCGCTCGTACGTGGACTACATGGTTCGCATGGTCGCCTACTACGAAGACCAAAGTCGGCAGCTGTTCGAGCGCGAGATCCCACAGATCTTGTTGCTTCACGCCAATGCGTTGAACGCCGACCATCTGCCTCCCCTGGTGGAGCAGCTCGAGTCCCGTGGCTATCGATTCATCGAGCTCGACGAAGCGTTAGGCGACCCGGCATTCGACTCGCCCGACAGGTACACGGGCAGGGGTGGCATCACCTGGATCCACCGCTGGGCCATCACCCGGGGCGTCGATCCATCGATGTTTCATGGAGAGCCCGCCACTCCAGACTGGGTCCAGGACGTCGCTGGTATCCGCGAGTGAGGAGCGCAGCGCCGGACGGAACGATCGCGGCGCTGCCTGTTCAGGTCTGCAGAACTCCCGTCCGAAACTCACCGATCTCTGGATTACAAGCCGCGCAGAGCAGCGAACGGGACACCAGCTCTCGGGTGCGCACCGGATCGATGAGGTCGTCCACCCACAGTCGGGCCGCCGCATAGCGTGGGTCCATGGCGTCTTCGTACCGTTTCTGAATACGAGCCAAGAGCGCGTCCTTTTCCTCCTCCGAAACCTCGCGATTCTTGAGTTGAATCGACAACAAGGTTTTCGAAGCTTGCGCCCCGCCCATGACGGCGATGGCGGCCGAAGGCCAAGCATAGAGAAAGCGAGCGCCATAGGCCTTGCCGCACATGGCGTAGTTACCGGCGCCGAAACTGTTGCCGGTAAATACCGTGATCTTGGGAACTGATGAGTTGGCCACGGCGTTCACCATCTTGGCTCCGTCCTTGATGATCCCGCCCCGCTCCGCACGGCTTCCGACCATGAATCCGGTGACATCTTGTAGGAACAGCAGCGGGATTCCTTTCTGATTGCAAAGCTGGACGAAGCGTGCCGCCTTGTCGGCGGAGTCTGAATAGACGACGCCACCGATCTGGAGCTCGTGCTCGCCTTTTGCAGTGCCGGTCTTCGACTTCACGATCTGCCGCTGGTTGGCCACGATGCCTACAGCCCAGCCGTCGATCCAGCCAGTGCCACACACGATGGTCTGACCGTAGTTCTCTTTGAACTCGTCGAAGTCGGAATCGTCGAGGATCCTTGCCAGAACTTCCCGTACGTCGAACGGGCGGGAACGGTCGAGCTCGAGCAGACCGTAGATCTCCTCGGCGGCGAAACGCGGCGGCCTGGGGTCGCGCCTGGCAAAGGAGGCCTTCTCGGTCGCGGCAAGCTGGGCGAACTGGCTGCGGATCTTGTCCAAACAGGCCCGATCGTCGTCGTGGCGGTGATCGACGACGCCGGAGATGTCAGCTTGCACGACGGCACCGCCCAGCTCCTGGTTGTCGATCTGTTCACCGATGGCCGCTTTCACCAAGTGCGAGCCGGCAAGAAAAATCGAGCCGGTCCCGTCCACGATATGGCTCTCGTCGCTCATGATGGGCAGGTATGCGCCGCCGGCCACGCAGGAGCCCATGATCGCGGCCATCTGAAAGATACCTTCGGCGGAGAGCCGGGCATTGTTGTAGAACACGCGACCGAAATGCTCCTTGTCGGGGAAGATCTCGTCCTGCATGGGCAGGTAGACGCCGGCAGAATCCACCAGATAGACGATCGGCAGCCGATTCTCCAGGGCGATCTCCTGCGCACGCAGAATCTTCTTGCACGTGATGGAAAACCAAGCGCCTGCCTTCACGGTGGCGTCGTTCGACACCACCATCACCTCTCGGCCGTGGATGGCTCCCGTGCCGCACACCACGCCGGCCGACGGCGCACCGCCATGCTCCTCGTAGAGTCCATGCCCCGCCCACAGCCCCCACTCCCGGAAGCTACCGTCGTCGCACAGATAGTCAGTGCGCTCCCGCGCCAGCATCTTGCCCCGGCCCCTCTGCTTCGCCTGACGTTTCTCACCGCCGCCCATGCGGAGTCCGTCCGCTTCTACCCGCAGCTCCTCCAGCTTCACGCGCCACGCAGCAATTCGACGCTCGATCTGGGGAGTCAAGTTCAGCTCGGTTCCGATGGTGGTCAATGCAGGATCCTCGGTCGCGAAGAGATTGGGGAGGCACGTGGAGACGGGTACCGGACGAAGCAGGATTGTAACGACCCGGCCTGGCCAGCTCGAATCCGGCGAATGCCTCGGGTGTTGTGTGGAGCGTCGTCGACCATTTGAGGACCAACGGTCGGCCGATCAGGTGACGGCGATCCCAGACCTCGGTGTCGACCTGCCCTCGGGCATCTGGATGCCACGGGAGCTCGCCGGCTATTCTTCCTCCTCAGAGGTAGCCGGCTCCTCGGAGATAGCCGGCTCGTCCAGCTCCTCCCCGAAGGCGAGTTGATATCCGTCCAGATCGCGCACCGTGAACTCCTTCACGCCGTAGTCGGTCACACACGGTGCGTGTTCGAGAATCGCTCCCCTCTCCTCCAGCTCCGCGTAGAGCTTGTCGGCATCGTCGACCCAGAGGTAGGCGTCCCAGATGTGGGCGACGTCCGACAGCGAACGGATGTGGGCGTGGTTTTCGACCTGCGAGAGCATCAAGCATTGCTCGTCGCGCCAGGCCATGCAGAAGCAAGGCGGCTCGCCCCAAAGGCGGCTATAGCGAAATCCGAGCTTGTCGCGGTAGTAGTCGGCCGCCATCTCCACGTCTCGGACGAGGAGGACAGTAGCTCCGGAGAGGATCTTCGTGGGTTCCATCTGTCACGCTCCTTCGTTGGCCTCCGAACTCTAGCCCGGATCTTCTCCAACCTCCTGCTCCGACGCGGATCTGCCATCCTGCATCGGACGGCGCAAAATGGCTCGTCGACAGAGTGCCGCCAGATCTAAATCGCCACGTCCGTCGTCTCCCTTGGAGATACAGACACTACGCCGTCGCGCGGCGGAGAGTTCTGCATCCAGCCAGACCATCTGCGACGGGCCGGCTCGGTCGCACTACGGCTCAAGCATCCCCGGCTGCCAGACGATACGCCGCCATTTCCTCTGCGTTGCGGACGAGCAGCACATCGCCGACCAGCACGGGGTGATTCCAGGTCTTGCCGTCGAGCGCGGACACGCGTCCGAGCTCGCGGAACTCCTCGGGAGTCGCCGAAACGAGCGCGATCTGTCCCTTCTCTGACAAGACCAGGAGAAGGTCCTGTTCGGGCAGCAAGATCATCTGACCGTTGCCAAAGCGGCCACCCTTCCACCTGCGCTCTCCGCTCGTCAGATCGATGGCCGCCAGGATCCGGCCGTCGAATCCGTAGGCGTGGCCGTCGTGGATCACGAAGTGATTGAAGTAGGGCTTGAGGCGCAGCGAGGTCCAACGTTCCTCCGCCTGCCAGGTGTCGTCGTCTCGGGTTATCGCGAGGCGGCGAACGCCAGCGCTCTGACTGGCGCTGACCAAAATGTCACCGTCGCCAGTGAGCTCAGGCTGCACCATGGGAAAGCCGGGCCAATCATGCTGCCAGAGCACCGCGCCGCCTGCAGGCTCTACGCCCAGGATCCCACGACCGTGCATCAGCACGACTTGCCGGGTACCGTCTAGCCACGCGAGTTGCGGCGAGCTATAACTGACGCCTCCCTTCTCACCCTGCCACCGCAGCTCGCCGGTCCCTCGACCGTAGGCCATCAGCCGACCCGACGCGGCCACCACAACGAGGTCATCCACTACTAGAGGCGAGCTGGAAAAGCCCCACTCCGGCACCCCGACATCACTATCCCGGGCTACGTCACGCGACCAGCGAACCGTGCCGTTCGAAGCGTCGAGAGCGTTGAGGATGCCGGTGGCTCCAAACGAATAGACCGTGTCACCCTCCAGGGTCGGTGTTCCGCGCGGGCCTGCGCCGGCATTCGATTCGAAGAAGCGGACCGGGTCGCGATGCAGCCACACTTCCTGGCCCGTAGCCAAGGAGTAGCAGGAGACCACCTCGTCGGCGCCACGCTGCTCCTGGGTGTAGAGAACCTCTCCGCGCACGGCGAACGATGACCATCCCGGCCCGACAGGCCTCCGCCACAACTCCTGAGGCGGTGTCGCCGACCAGTCGGTGGAGATCGCCATCGAGCGGGCGACGCCATCGCGACCCGGGCCGCGGAAACCCGGCCATTCGGAAGATGAAGCGGGCGCATCGGACGTCCCCATCGGTGCGGCCACACCAGAACCGTCTCCCGAGGCTTCGAGCAAGCGCTCTTCCGCCGTTTTTGCCCAACGCCAGGCGAAGCTCGAGTCGTGATCGCCGTCCACACCCGACGTCCGGAACATCAACCAGGCACCGCACGTGCCGAGGACCGTGGCTACCAGGTACAGGCGTCGCGTGCGGTCGGGCAGGTTACGCGTGAGGACGGCCCAACCGACAAAGGTGAGCCACAGCACCGGTACCACGTAGCCCAGGAGCCACACGGGGCCTGCCGACTCATCTCGCAACCACCATGTCCCGGCCAAACCCCCGGCAAGCACGACCAGACCACCCAGTCTCTCGATCCACGCAGCCCGGCTGAAGAACAGCCACCAGAGCAGTACCAGGCCTGCGCAGACGAAGGACGTCATCATGGCGCGGCTGAAGCCGTCGAACCCAGGAACCACCAGCTTGATGCCGAAGCGGGCGATCCACATTGCGATGACAGCGACGACACCCGGCCAAAGCCGAAGTCTTCGAGAAGGTCCAGGGGCGGTAGGCTGGGGGGACGGCATGACGAGATCTCCGGTTGGTAGAGCGGGGCGCTTCAGGGCACCCAGTCTCGGCACCCTACGCCCGCAGTCCCGGATCGTTACACCGAGTGATCTGATCTCACCTCATGCGAATCCTCGTCGCTCCCCAGCCGGACCCGTCCGGCGCGTCGCCGAACTCCACCACCCGCCCGTCCCGTTCCGCGATCTTCCGAACGGTCTGCCGCTGCACACCGATTCCTTTCCCATGGATGATCCGCAGCTCACGGTGACCCGCGTCATAGGCCAGGTCGATCCAATCTTTCACCAGCGCGGCGACCTCGCGCGGGGGAAAGCTGTGGAGATCGAGCGTGTCTGTGATCTCCATCTCGACGGGTTCCGTTGCCCCGACGTCGTCCCGATGACCGTCGTCAGCCACTGCGGTCGGCCTCGGCCGATAACCGTCCGCCGGGCTGCGTCCGGTCAGATTCTTCGAGCGCTTCTTTGACTCGCATCAAGCCCCGTCGAATATAGGTCTTGACGGTTCCCAAAGGCAGGCCAGTGGACTTCGAGATCTGGCCGTGGGACATGCCGTGATAGGCCGACATCAGCACCACGCTACGTTCGTCGGGACGCAGCACGCCGAGCGCCTTCTGCGCCACCGACAGCTCCACCCTGGCCTCCAATTGCTGATGTTCTCCATCGGCCTCGTCGTGCAGATCCGGCACGATGGTCTGCGTCACGGGTCTTCTCTGCTTTCGGCGAAAGCGGTCGATCAATCGTCGCTTGCCGATCATCGCAACGAATGTCGTTTCAGAGGCCTGGGAGGGGTCGTAGCGTTCGGCGCTCTTCCACAGCTCGATGAAGATTTCCTGCACGAGGTCGTCGGCATCTTCCGGATCCAGTCCTTTCTTGCGCGCCATCGACCACAAGAGCCCACCGTAGGTGTCCATACATTGTTCGACGGCCGTCGGATCCCCATCGGCGATCCGCTGAAGGATGGTCCTCGGCTCTGCGCCAGTCGGACCCAACGACGAGGCGAACAGCGAGATGAAGGGTAGCGCGATCAAGAACTCTCCAGGGCAGCCGATACCGGCGATCGAGCACCGCACGATCATTGGACGCTTGTACGAGCATTACTCTACAAGAGCCTCGCAGTAGCGGAGGGTGCTCGACCACGGGCTCGAGCCGCCCCGGGCAGACGGCGATCGCGCCTAGAGTCGCGCGACCGCGGCCTCCAGCGAGGCCTGCAATTGTGCAACGCGCTCGTCCCCCAGTCCATAGGTCGAGAGCCAGACGCCGAGGGTTGGCTCGTCACCGGGCTCCACTTCGACGAGCAACAGCGCATCGTCCAGATCAGCAACACGGGCGGAGAGATGAACTCCTTCGGTGATGTCGCGGAAGGTGCCTTGGTCACCGGTCCACAGGCGAAACGCTCCACCTTTCTCGACTGTCCCGCTCACCGCCAACCCATCGCCCTCGGTGAGTCGGCTCCATAGCTCCTGACGCCCCAGTCCGACCTTGCCCCGCGTCCACACCATCTGGCGCTCCTTACCTGGATGGCGCTCCAGGTAGTGACTCAGATTCCACAGGAAGTAGCGCCAGCCGGAGCCCGTGGCGTCGAAATAGTCGTCCCAATAGTTTTCGTCACGATCACCCGCCGAGAAGCCCGACTGCACCAGCCGCACCACAGACTTGCCCTTCTCGGTGTCTAGGCGAAACTCGAGGAGGACGCGCGCACCGCCGCCATGGTCTTCTTCCCAACCCAGTCGTTCTCCCTCCTCCCAGATGGTCAACGGTGCCTCACCCTCGCAACCTGGGCCCCACGATAGCCACACCGACCCCCCTTCGCCGGGCTCGAGGCGGGCATCGAGGGGGAACCAGTTCTTCAGGCCCTCGGCGTTCGAGATCGCCTGCCATACAGCATCGCGTTCGGCGTCGATGGCGATGGATAGCTCGAGCTTTCGATCCTCGTTCTCTGGCGTGGCATCAGTTTTCGTCATCGTCGTCTCCGGAAGGTGTCGCGGGTCGCTCGATGGCCGGGTGGCCCGCGACGGTGAATCGAAACGTACGGCCGCCTTCGGCCGCTTCATCGTGGTACTTCGCGGCCAAGCGCCGCAGTGTGGAAGCCAGTTCCTGGGCATAGCCCGCCTGGGCCTGGGGCGATGCGAAGCGCACTTCCGACTCCAAGGTCAACGTCGCCAGACGCTTGCCGGACCCGGCGGCGCGGCGACGCAGATCGGCGACATCGCCAAGTGTGCGCGCCGCGGTAGCCAGCAGATACGCGCTCGACACTCGATCTTCGATCGCTTTCGGATCGGGTGCCAGCTCGCCGAGCGCTTCGGGCGAGATGACGTAGGACATGGCGCTGGAACGAAGCAGCTTCTCTACGAAGTTGCCCGTGCGACGCTCCCCCGCCGACACCAGCAAGCCGTGAGACTGCAGCTCACGCACATGGTGTCCCACACGCTGGCGAGGCTGGCTCAGACGCCTCGCGACCTCGGCTGCCGAAGCCGGCGTGCGGAAGGCATCGAGCAGGCGACGGCGTAGCGGATGCAGCAACGCAGCTGCCTGACTGCTGCGGGGAACGATGTGAACCGGGTCGGTGGTAGCGGTCGCCATGGGCTGACTGTACATAAGACAGTATAGTCTGTCAAGACATAAAAAACTGTCTTGACGTACGTACGCCACCCTGACAGACGGCGGCCGCCCGCTACAATACGCGCCATCCCTTTGCGGTCGCCGCTCGTGGCGAGCCGCCGCACGACTCCCTCGGCCTCTTTCCCCGTCGCGCCCTCGATGCCGAAACGGAGCCCACTCCATGCCGAAACAAGGTTCATCCAATCCCCAGACCGTTGCCGTCGTCCTGGCTGCCGGCCAAGGAACGCGGATGCGCTCCTCACGGCCCAAGCCGCTCCACGCGGTGGGAGGGCGCCCCATGCTCTCCTGGGTGCTTGATGCCGCTGGTGACGCAGGTTGCACGTCGATCTTCGTGGTGGTGGGTCATCGAGCCGACGAAGTCCGACAGGTGGTGGAGGCGATGCGAGACGAAGGCGATCCGCCCGTAGCCTTCGTGGAGCAACTGGAACAGTTGGGCACCGGACACGCACTAGCCCAGGCGGAGTCCCACGTGGACCCGAAGGCGACGATTCTCGTGCTGTCCGGGGACGTGCCGTTGGTAAGGCCCGCCACCCTGCGTCGGCTGGCCGACGCGGCGGCAGAGGGCTGGGGCGCCATGGCCACCGCGACGTTGGAGGAGCCCGGCTCGCTCGGACGCGTGTTGGCCCGCGGTGACGACGCGGACCGTCTGGAGCGGATCGTGGAGGCGCGTGACGCGTCACCTGCTGAGTTGGCGGTGCACCGCATCAATGCCGGCCTCTACGCGTTGCCAGCGGGCGTGTTCGACGACTTGCGTCGTGTAGGTACCGCTAATGCCCAAGGTGAGATCTACCTCACCGACGCATTGGGTCTCGCCGCTGCCGACGGAAGGACCATCGCATTGGTGGAGCTGGAGGATCCGTCGGAAGCGCTGGGAGTCAATGATCGACATGATCAGACGCGGGTGCACCAGCGTCTGGTGCGCCGGCATCTCGACCAGCTGATGGCTGACGGCGTCACCATTCTCGACCCGGATCGAACCACGGTCGAGCCGACGGCTCGTGTCGGCACCGACACGATTCTCCACCCGGGAGTGTCTCTTCTTGGACACACTACGGTGGGTTCGGGATGCATCCTGCACCAGGGCGCCTGGCTCCGAGACGTGAGGTTGGCCGACGACGTGGAGATTCTGCCTTATAGCGTGCTGGAAAGCTGCGAGGTAAGGAGCGATGTCGCAGTTGGACCGTTCGGTCGGGTGCGCCCGGCATCGGTCTTGCTCGAGGGGTCGCGGGTGGGCAACTTTGTCGAGCTGAAGAAGACCATTCTTGGTCGCGGCGCCAAGGCGAGCCACCTGACCTACCTCGGCGACTCCGAGGTGGGCGACGGCGCCAACATCGGCGCCGGCACCATCACCTGCAACTACGACGGCAAGAACAAGAATCGAACGGAGATCGGCGCGGGCGCGTTCATCGGCTCCGACACCATGCTGATAGCACCGGTGCGGGTGGGCGAGCGGGCTACCACCGGCGCCGGGTCTACCATCACCCAAGACGTGCCGGACGACGCCCTGGCGGTCGGCCGGGCACGGCAGAGGATCATCCCGGATTGGACAGAACGCAAGGCGCGGGGAGAGAAGGACGGCTGACGACCGGTCGTCTCGAGACGAACGTCTGTGACCCACGCCGCGGAAACGACTACCCGGGCCGGAGAAACATCTATGTGCGGCATCGTTGGATACGTCGGTCATCGCGACGTGGTACCCCTTCTCGTCGATGGGCTCAAGAAGCTCGAGTATCGCGGTTACGACTCCGCCGGCATCGTGGTCGTCGAAGATGGAAAGTTGTCGACGATCAAGGCCGAGGGCAAGCTCGATCGCCTGCGGGACAAGCTGGACGGTTCCCAGATCCACGGCGTCTATGGACTGGGCCATACGCGCTGGGCCACCCACGGACCGCCTTCGGAACGCAACGCCCACCCCATGGTGGACAGCCGTCAACGCCTGGCGCTGATCCACAACGGCATCATCGAGAACTTTCTGCCACTAAAGCAACGCTTGCAGGCCGAGGGCTGGAGCTTCTCTTCGGACACCGACACCGAAGTCATCGCCAACCTTGTGTCGTCGTACCTCGACGATGGCAACGGCCTGCAGGCCGCCACTCAACGAGCCGTCAGCGAGCTGCGCGGCATGTACGCCTTTGCTTGCGTCACCACGGAATCGGAACGGCAGGAGGTGATGGTGGCACGACAGGGACCGCCGCTGCTCCTGGGCATCGGCGTCGGAACGGAGGACCAGGAAATGTTCCTGGCGTCCGACCCCGCCGCGCTGCTGCGCTACACCCGAAACGTAGTCTTCCTGGAGAACGGCGATACAGCCCGCCTGCGCGTCGACGGCTACACGGTATGGGACGCATCGGGCAATGAGGTGGAGCGCAAGGTTCACCGCCTCGATTGGGATGTCCTGCAGATCGAAAAGGGCGGCTACAAGCACTTCATGTCGAAGGAGATCCACGAACAGCCACAGGCGCTGCAGGACACGCTCTCGGGACGGGTGGACTTCGAGTCGGGGCGCGTCCACCTCGACGGATTCGAGCTCGACCAGGCGACTCTGCGCGCAATCCGCCACATCCACCTCCTCGCCTGCGGCACGTCTTGGCATGCGGCCCACGTCGGCAAGTTCCTGATCGAGGAGCTGGTGCGGGTACCGGTGCAGGTGGACTACGGCAGCGAATACCGCTACCGGGACCCCATCGTCGACGAGCACACACTGGCGATCGGTATCACCCAGAGCGGCGAGACGGCCGACACTCTTGCTTCGATGGAGATCGCCCGCGAGCGCGGCGGGCGTCTGGCCACGATTTGCAATGTCGTGGGCAGCCAGGCGACACGGATCTCTGAGGGCGTGCTGTATACCCATGCGGGTCCGGAGATCGGCGTCGCATCGACCAAAGCGTTCACCACCCAGCTCGAAGCGCTCTATCTCCTGGCGATCTTCCTGCGTCAGGCACGCGGTCGGGAGCTCGACCGGTCGCTCCTCGACGGATTGGCCCATCTACCCCAAGCGGTGGTGGAAACCCTGGAGCTGGAGGGCCAGATCGAGGAGATGGCCCGCCGCTATCACCGCGCACAAGACTTCCTCTATCTGGGGCGAGGGCTCAACTATCCCATCGCTCTCGAGGGGGCGCTCAAGCTGAAGGAGATCTCCTACATCCATGCCGAGGGCTATCCCGCCGGCGAGATGAAGCACGGCCCCATCGCCCTCATCGACGAAGATCTGCCGACGGTAGCACTCGCCACCGGCGACCGCGTATCGGAGAAAGTGGTATCGAATATGCTGCAGGTCAAGGCCCGCGACGGCAAGGTCATCGCCGTCACCGACCGCGATCCAGACGAGCTGGAGGGCTCGGCCGACGACATCCTGCGGGTGCCGTCGGTGGGCCGGTTGCTCCAGCCCATCGTCAACGTGGTACCACTGCAGCTGCTGGCGTACCACGTCGGCGTCCGACTCGGCTGCGACGTCGACCAACCGCGCAACCTGGCCAAGAGCGTCACGGTCGAATGAACGTCACAGCTCCATGCGCCGGCGAAACTCTCGCGCCCTACGACGGGACAGGCGCACCAACGCCCCACCTTCGAGGCGTGCGGTCAGCGGTCCGTCGGGGTCGTCGTCCAGCTCGCGAATCCAGCGGATGTTGATCACCTGGCGGCGGTTGGCGCGCACGAATAGATCGGGATCGAGCCGCTCCTCCACGGCGCTCAACGAGCGTGGGGCGGTCAGACGAGCGTCGCTCGGACCGCGAACGACGATACGTGTGCGGCTGCCCGCGGCTTCGAGCAGGAGGATCTCCGAAACCGTGACCAGTCGGCAGCGGTCCCGGTCGCGCACGAGCACACGGTCGGACGGGCCCAGAGCTCCCTGTCGAGCCTCGCTCGCGGTTTCGGCGTCGGATCGGTGTGCCAGCCGGCGCAACGCCTGCGCAAGGCGCGACGACTCGACAGGCTTGAGCAGGTAGTCGATCGCATTTACCTCGAAGGCCTCGACTGCGAAGGTCTCGTAGGCCGTGGTGAAGATCACCGGAGGTGCCGCCTCGAGCGTACGCAGCAGCCCGAAGCCGTCGCCGTCAGGCAGTTGAATGTCCAGCAAGAGTAGGTTCGGCTTTCGGAGTGCAACCTCCTGCCTCGCCTCGGCACAGCTACCAGCCTCTCCGACGACATCGAAGCCCGGATGCTCGGCGAGCAATCGGCGCAACTCCAGTCGCGCTAGACGCTCATCGTCGACGATCAGCGTGCGGGTACTTTCAGGCAGCCACACTCGTGGACATCTCGGTTTCGGCCGGATGAGCTCCAGGGGTCTCTCCGTCAGCACCAGCCCACTGCTCGGAACCTGTTCGGATGTTCGGACCGGAGATAGGTAACGACAGCTCTGCCACCACCTCGCCTCCGTCCTGGGTGAAGAGCAATCTCGCCGCATCGCCGTAGAGGATGTGGAGGCGCTGCCGGAGATTCGGAACTCCAAGCCCTCCGTGCTCGTCGTCCCGCTTCCAGGGGCCCGGACTCCGTACTTCCAGCGACCAGCGCTCGGAATCGGCCACCCACGCCCGGATTCTGAGAGCGCCTCCCTCTCGGTGGCGTGCGATGCCGTGCTTTATGCCGTTCTCCACCAACTGCTGGAGCGATCGTGCGGGCACCGAGAACCCCGTCACCTCTCCAGCGATGTCGAAGTCGGTGTGGAGTCGATCTTCGTACCGGATCGACTCGAGGTCCAGATAGTGGTGGACGCAACGCAGTTCCTCTTCGAAGGAGACGATCGCCCGGCTGGCAAATTCACTGGCGCCGCGCAGGTGAGATGCCAACAGAGTCACGGCAGTACGGGCCCGATCGGCATCTTCGGTGATCAGGGCACGGATGCTGTTCAAGCAGTTGTAGAGGAAATGGGGATCGAGCTGCCCTTGAAGGGCGGCCAGCTCACCGAGACGGGCGGCCAGATCGAGCTCGAGACGTCGGCGCGTCTCGAGCTGCGACCGCTCCCGCCCTTGAAACGCCAGGTAGAGAGCGATCCAGGCGAGTCCGATCCCGGTTCCGACGAGGGTGAGCCAAAGATAGGCGTGGGGTGTCGCGCGAGTGTCAAAGCCACGAAACGAGTCGGCCACCAAAACTCCTACCAACGCCAGGCAGGACCCGACACCGAAGGACGCGAGGGCGATGCGCGGGACGAGAGACCACAGAGACAACGAGAGCCAGTCGTGAGAGTGGATCCAGCGGCGCACTCCGTGGCTCGCGGCGAGTCCGGTACTACAGACCGCCAGGCTGGCCACCAGCGACCCGAGGCTCGCCTCGGCCACCAGCAGGCGGAAGAAGAAATCGGCCGCCGCTACTCCGCCCCAACCTGCAATCTGAACGAGCCAATACACCGCCGACCTACGCATCCCGGCACTGTATCAACGCGGTAGACCGGACCATTCCTGGCCGAATCGGGCCGCTCGGTTGCGCGGTAGGACCGCTCGAACACGATCGCCGCGACTCTGTTCAACATCGCTGCCATCGTTTCTTCGAACCGACGTTGCGGGGCGCCGTCGGTGGCTGCGAGCCGACGCGACGGCTCGCCACCGCCGAGGCTACAGATCGATCGACCAACGTAAACGAACGGAGGGCAGGATGGCAATCGAGGAAGGAAGATCTCATGAAGCCGTTAGCAACAAAGGCTGCGTGTTCCGGTTGATCCGGCTCCTGGTTCCAGCAGTGCTCGTCGTCGCCGGCGTCGGCTGGCTGTCGTTCTGGACGTTGGCCAGAGCACTGCAGGATCACATGACGAAGTCGGCAGTCGTCGAGAGCCTACATCTCGGCGGCCCGGTGCACCGACTCGACGCACTGTTCCGAGGACGTCAGGCGGGTGGGGCCGTCGTTGCATCCCTCGGACCGGACGGTGTCTTCCTGGTCGACGGGTTCGCCAGCGAGGAGCTGGCTCGGAAGGCCCTGGTGCAGTTGGAGCAACTCGCAGGCGATCTGCCGATCCGATTCCTCGTCACCACCCATCCCCACCCGGATCACATCGGCGGCAACGCCTTCTTCGCCCAACGCGGCGCGACGATCATCGGACATTCGTCGACGGCGGCATGGATGGCTCGGTCGCTTCGCCCGGCGGGATTCCTGCCGCCGACCCCGCCCTATCCGACAGAGGCCCGGCCGAGTCTGGAGGTAGCCGACGAGTATGAGATCGCATTCAATGACGAAACGATACGCGTCCTCGCTCTCGGGCCAGCGCATACCGAATCCGATGTCGCGGTGTGGTTCGTCGGCTCCAAAGTGGCCCACGTCGGAGATCTCTTCCATGGCCACGGCAGCCACTCCTCAGCCTCCTGGATCAACGGCGGCGATGCGGCAGGCTTGCTCCGAGCCGTCGATCAGTTACTCGACTTGCTGCCCGACGATGTGAGGATCGTCGGAGGCCACAGCCCTCCAGGGAGCTGGTCTACGGTCGCTGAGTTGGCGCAGTACCGGCGGATTCTCGCCCATGTTCTCTCGGCACTAGGGGACCGGCCGCCGGCGAATCTGGCTGTGGAAGTAGAAAGAGAGTTCTCGAGCTGGTTCTCCCACAGCGACGAGGGCATCATGCATGGCCCGGCCACTGGGTGGGTCGAAAACTTGGGGAAGAACTGAGCGCGGTCGGACACCCACCGCAAGCGCTCCTGCGCTGCATCGCGAGAAGCGCCAGGACGCCATAGATCTCCGCGCTTTCCGTCTGCGTACCAGATGGCAACCTGTAGACTGCAGGTCGAGTACGCCATGGGTCTTGTCCACATCCCTAAAGCCTGGAACGAGAGACGCGCCGGACGCACGACGCCCGAGGGCATCTATTTGCAGCGGCGAGAGGTGCTCAAGGCTCTCGGCCTGGGAACACTCGCCCTCGGCTCCCCGCAGTCACTTTGGGCCAGCCGCGACGACGACCTGACACGCCCGGCACTCGGCCGGCGGTTCGCCGATCGGTTCCCGGTCCCTCGCAACGAGATCTACGAGCTCGGAGACGACCGAACGCTGACCGACGAATTGACGGCATCGAGTCACAACAACTTCTATGAGTTCACGGTCGCCAAGGACAAGGTGTGGCAGCTAGCGCGCGACTACCCCGTCGATCCGTGGACCCTCCGGGTGCATGGATTGGTACACGAACCCCGTACCTTCGGACTCGACGACCTCTTCCGGGGCAGTTTCCGCGAGGCGCTGGAGGAGCGGCACTATCGATTCCGATGTGTCGAACGGTGGTCGATGCAAGTGCCCTGGACCGGCTTCCCGCTGCGCAAGCTCCTGGACGTCGTCAAGCCGATGTCCAAGGCCAGATGGATTCGCTTCATCAGCTTCGAGGATCGCCAGGGACTCCCGGGGCAGCGAAAACAAACTTGGTACGAGTGGCCCTACTACGAGGCGTTACGCATCGACGAAGCGGTTCATGACCTGACCCTCTTCACGGTTGGCATCTATGGTCATGGTCTGCCCATGCAACACGGCGCCCCGTGGCGCATCGTGGCGCCATGGAAGTACGGATTCAAGAGTCCGAAGTCGTTGGTCGAGATCGAAGTCGTCGAAGGTCGGCCAGGGACGTTCTGGAACGACTCAGAACCCGAGGAGTACGGTTTCTTCTCGAACGTTGATCCAGGCCAACCCCATCCGCGCTGGACGCAGCGCTTCGAGACAGACATCGGAAGTGGCGCGACCCGAGAGACACAGCCCTACAACGGATACGGGGATCTGGTGGCGCACCTCTACGACGGCGACGAGATCTGACCTGCCCGATCGCTCGTTCCCCCATTCGAAGCGCGTTCCGAAAACGCCCGCCGCACGCCCGACCTGACAGCCGCTGCCTGCGAATGGGGATCGCTCCGAGGCACGAGGAAGTTCTCGACGAAGAGAACCCGTCCATCCGGACCGATCCGTTTGAGCGTGACTCCCCACTCGTTGCCGGCATCGCGGACCTCGAGCTGCAGCAACTCGTCGGCGTCCACGCGTCGCAACAACTCCGCCGACGGTCCCCGCACACCCCTGGCCTCCGACGAATCCACGGATTGAACTCCCTCGAGTGCCGCCAGACTGCTCAGGACCTCGGCTTCGAGGTTCGCCGCGACAAGGTCAGAGTCGTCACCGACGACCGTGGGCTCGGTCACCAGGACGCGAATCTCCGGAGGTGTCCCCAACAGCGGTGCGAAGTGGACGATACCCAGCACCAGTAGGGCAGCGAAAGCGGTGAGGGCCAGCGCTTTCCAATATGCCAACGCGCCCTTCGGCAGTGGCACCTCGTCCGAGCCGCCCGGCTCGGGGACCGCCTTCGCGGCGGGAACTACCTGATGGGTATCCGTTCCCAAACCGCGGCGGTGCTGGACGATGGGTCGCGTGATGGAAGTCGACGACTCGGTCAAGGCCTCGACACCGAGGGCCGACAGGAACTCCTCGATGTCCTGGAACCGTCTGGCCACATCACGCTCGAGGCAACGAAGCGCAATTTCACACCAGGCCGGATCCAAGTCCGGCACGAACTTTCGAGGATCGGGAGGCTCCTCGTGCAAGCGCTTCAGCGCGACCATCAACGGCGATCCACCGTCGAACGGCAGATGACCTGTGAGCATCTGATAGAGCACCACGCCGAGAGCGTAGACGTCGGTGGCAGCCGAAGACGGTTTGCCCTCCAGCTGTTCCGGCGCCAGATACGCCAGCGTTCCCATCAGCTGGCCGGTACTGGTGAGCTTGTCGCTGTCCATAGGCGTCTTGCCGTCTTCGCTCAACGTCTGTGACAGCCCGAAGTCCATCACCACGGCCCGTAGCCCGCGAGTGGTCTCGGCCAGCAGCACGTTCGAGGTCTTGAAGTCCCGGTGCACGACCCCGGCATCGTGGGCGGCACCGAGGCCCGAAGCGATCTGTACGACGATCGGAAGTGCCTCATCGGGGGAGAGCCGGCCTCGCTTACGCAGGTAGCGCGTCAAGGTCGAGCCCTCGAGCAGCTCCATCGTGAGGTAGCGAATCGACAGAGCCTGCTCTTCGCTGTGGTGCGTGCCGACATCGTAGATTCGGCATACGTTTCGATGAGTCACCTTGCGCGAGAGATTGATCTCGCGACGGAACCGGCGCAATGTCTGCGAGTGCTGGGCTACTTCCGGCCGAACCGCCTTGAGTGCTACCGGTTGCCCCAACTCGGCGTCCAGGGCAGCGTAGACCTCCCCCATGCCACCGCGCGCGATATAGCGCAGGATCCGGTACCGGTTGCTGATCTTGTCGCCTGTGCGAAAAAGCCGCCGTTCGTCTGCGGCTTGCCGGGAGACGGATGGACGAACTCCTGCGGAAGTCGGGACTTCCTCTTCAGAAGCTGTTCGGGCTCCGGACTGGGGGGAACTCATCCGGTCTCGCGGTCCTCGATCGTGCAGAATCGGACGTGCACTCGCCCTTTGAAATCCAGGGGATCGTAGCATGCAGCCGCGCACCGACACGCGGCGCAGCACGAACCAGTCGACATATTTCAGATGTACGGTTCAAGACTTCGAACAGTTTGGTTGCGACCGATGTTCACGGCAACCTTCCGTGGTCAGTTGAAGATCCGCAGGAAGGCGATGCGCGCGGCAAAGCTGTCTTCGCCTGGACCGGCTAGGGCGTAGCCGATCTCGAAGTTGATCAACGTCTGCCAGGGACCTTGTGTGGTTCCGCCGATACCGAGACCCGCCAAGAGCTCGCGGTCGAGCCCGCTCGCCTCGTCGGTCGCCCAGACGGCATCTGCGTCCAGTTCGACTTGGATCACGTTGCCCAAATCGACACCATACGAGAAGTGGATGCCGTCCGCTTCGGCGGCTCGAACCAAGCCGCTCGGATAGCCGCTGACGTCCGCCGCGCCGAACAATCCGAAGTCGTATTTCGAGAAGCGATCGAGATCGGAGCCGTCGAGGTGCTCCACCTCGATGCCGAACTTCCTGAAATTCTTCAGCCAGAAGACCTTCGACACCGACACGTCCCAGCGCACGTACTCGTCCTGCTCTGAATCGAAGTCCGTGTTGCCAGGGCGACCCCAGAACTCCCAGTCCTGGCGCTGGAACGCGGCGCCCCTGGCGCGCAATCGCCAACCCGAACGCGCATAGGTGAGCTCGGTCTGGAATCGCGTGGTCAAGGTGTCCTCGGGCAGGATGAAGTCTTCCGCCGTGTCGTCGGCGCGGTCGTATTGGACCCAGTCGGCACCCAGGGTGAAGTCGAGCTTCGTGTAGTTCCCGATCTGACGACCGACGAAGATCGAGGCACCTACGTTGTTGCGCTCGACCTCCTCTTCCGGAATCTCACGTCCGTCGCGATAGGTCTCGTCACCCAGTCCGACGAAGAAGCCGTTCACATTGGCTCCCAGATCCCATTTACTGCCGAAGAGTCTGGGCTCGGCCAGGTTCGCCGCGAGGAACGCGCCGGCAAAGAAGACGTTGAGCTGGCCGCCGCGGCCGCGGAAGTCCAAATCGAGGTAGTTGATGCCGGCCAGCGGCAAGGGATAGTCCTGGCTCTCGTCGTAGAAGACACCACCCACCAGGAAGAGCTTTCGGGTGTCGAATCCTTCTTTCACCACACGCTCTCCGGTGTCGTCGTCCTTGACCAGGTAACGCAGGCCGGCTTGCGTGTCGCGCAGGATCGTCGCTTCGGAGGCATAGATCTCATCGACCCGTTCCTGGAAGTCGGCCGGATTGATCCGGACATCCGACAGAAAGGCTTCCCGCTCTACTTGCACCGCGGCATTCAAGACCGACCAGACCTGCTGGCCGCGGATCCGAGTGGGCAGGAAGAACGCGTCGCGCCGCCATTCCGTGGCCTGACCGTCCGCGTCCAAAGGCGAGAAGAAAACCGTTTCGTCGTTCGACAGAACTTCGTCTTCCAGGCCGATCTGGAGCGTCCGGCTCTTGGCGCGTACATAGATCTCGCGGTCCACCCACACGGTGCCCTGGTAGGCCGTTTCGCCGGGCGGTGGCGATGCGATGGGCTCGAAGTCGATCACCCAGGTGTCGCGTCCTTCCACG
>JALCBJ010000013.1:0-45880 GCA_028066595.1 Thermoanaerobaculia bacterium | reverse complement strand
CGGTGGCGATGCGATGGGCTCGAAGTCGATCACCCAGGTGTCGCGTCCTTCCACGAGCTCGGTACCCCGTAGGCGGTACTGGTAGGTCTTGTCGAAGTTGATCTCGAGCGGAAAGATGGCCGCTTTCTCGGGCTGGATGAGTGGGATCTCCGGCAACTTCTTGCCCTTCCATTCGACGCCGTTGAAATAGAACGTCTCCCAAACCCAATCGAACCCACCCTCCTGGCGGAAATAGAACGGACCCTCGAACGAGGCCTCCACGCCGCCCGTGCCGACGACCGGGAAGCGCAGGTGGAGAATGTTGACCGCCTCGTAGCGAAGAAGCCGGCGGGCCTGGTCGTCTTCCGATGCTTGGAGCCGGCGTAGGATCTCCTCCACCGGCATCTGCCGGGTATCGTCCACCCTCACTTCCTCCTCCACTCCCTCCAGATCCCCCGCAGTCACGCGATCCAAGGTCAAGAGGCTGACACGTGCGGGTTCCTCCACCGGAACCAGCAAACCACTCTGGGTACGACTCTGCCCGAAGGCCGAGACGCTTTCACCAGACCCCAGATCGACGAAACGCGGCGAGCGGACGAACGGATCGGCGAAGTAGAGCTGCATCTGGACCGCATCCTTCGGCGCTTCGGCGATGACCCGAAGGGACAAGTCCTCGCCACGCACGAAGGTATACGCACGCTCGGCACCGCTCGGTACCGTCGAAGGATCGGCGCTCATGTCACCCTGGAACTCGCGCGCCAGCAACTTGAGGGGAGCCAGGTCTTCGGCATTTCCCTGGAAGGTGAAGAAGGCCAACGAGAATCCGCGCTGCGACGCCGCAGCGCTCTCCACCAACGTCAACTCAGGATCCTCCGGCCACGGCATGCCGCCGAGCACCACGGGCTTTCCCGGATCCAGCTCCGACACCAGAGCCAGCGCAGCGTCCAGACGATCTTCGGCGGCGGAGGACGGAAACGTCAGGCCGTCGACGTAGGCCGCTACCTCGTCGTGATAGAGCGAGCGCAAGACGTCCAGATCCGGATCCAGCGGCCCGAGGAGGAACCTGGCCTCCGCATTGCCTCCGGTCACCGCCACCGCCGCCCGCTTGGCGAGGTAGGCGAGGTCGTCGGCGCTGACGTCGCCCGCGACGGGCTGCCAACCGACGCGGAGATGTGCCAGCTCACCGCTGTGCCGGGCAATGTCGGCCAACGCCTCCAGCTCCCGCTCCAAAGCGTCCAGGTTCTCTCGAACCGGCGCCGGAGCGCGAAACGTAACCGACACCCACGGGGTGCCGCCTGCCTTGCGGACCGCATCCCAAGCCGAGGGATCGGCACTGCCGTCGAGCTCTGCCGACCACAGAACGTACAAACGCTCCGGCGGTGACACGGTGAGTCCGGACTCCAGAGCCTGGGCCGCCGCCAGTGGATTCTCTACCTCGATCCCGGCACAGGGTCGGCAAGGAGGCCCCTGCGCCGCAGAGGGCGTGGTCGCGACGAAGAGGATTGACAGCAAACCAAGAAAGGACGGCACGGCGGCGCGAAGCCGCCGGTTCGGCGATGGAAGCTTCATGGATCGATCTCTAGAAAAAAGCTGCGGAGCAGCCTGGGTGTCAAGGGGTCGGGCTGAGCCCACGGTGCGGCTGTGGTAAGAAGCACGACTCATGCCCGCACGATCCTACGCCAAGGATCCGATCACCCGTGGCGAGATAGCGTCCCGCAGACGAGATGAACTCCCGAACGAAGATGCGCTGGAAGGCTCGGCTCGCCCGCTATCCAGCGGCGTTCTGGGCCCTGCGCAAGATGGTACGTGCGTGGCGTGCTGGACGATCTGTCCTCTTTCGCGGACGCTCCTTCTGGGATGAAGCGGTTGTTGCAGCGGAGGCCGACCAGCCCGGGGGATGGCTCGACCTGGAGCTCATCGAACGGGAATACATACGTCCGAGGATCTCGGGAGATTCCGACACGGACTACCTGCGCCACTTCGTGGGCCGGCATCTCGAGGTGCCCGTCGAATCCGGTCTCAGTCTCGGCTGCGGCGGAGGGCATGTAGAACGTGCATTGCTCGATCTCGGCGCGGTCGGCAGCATGCGCGGTCTCGATGCCAGCGTCGAGTCCATCCACCTGGCGCGGGAGCTGGCAGAGCGGGATGGTTGGGCCCACCAGGTGGAGTACGAAGTGACCGATCTCGATCATGTCGTGCTCCCGGCAGAGACCTACGACTTCGTCGTCGCCAAGATGGCGCTCCATCACTTCTCTCGACTCGAGCATGTCTATGAGCAGGTGGCGGCGGCATTGCGTCCGGGCGGCTGTTTCCTGGTCAATGAGTACGTGGGCCCCGACCGCTTCCAGTGGACCGAGCGACAGCTGCAACTGGCCAACCAATGGCTGGATAAGCTACCAAAGGACCTCCGGCGCTGCGTGCCCCAACCCTCGATCCGCCGGCCCACTGTCGAGGAAATGAAGGCCGACGACCCCACCGAATCGGTGAGGTCGTCGGAAGTTCTGCCTCTGCTGCGAGAGCGGTTCGAGGTCGTCGACGAGAGGCCCTACGGAGGTACCGTCTTGCAGCTCCTTCTCGCGGCGACGCTGCCAGCATTCGACCTGGGTGACTCCAGCCATCAGGAGATCCTGCGGCGGTGGTGTGAAGAGGAGGGCCGTCTCGTGGACTCGGGAGAGCTGCCGAGCGACTTCTACTATGTGGTGGCGCGGAAGACCTAATGCAGCGTTTGACTAGAGCCTTCCTGTTTGTTTCGAGGAGTTCGTGGTCCTGACAAGGCGCGCCGACGAGGAATAGCAGAGCTATTTCGAGGAGAAGCAACGCCGTCTAGGGCCGGGAAGACCCGAAACAAGCGGAAGGGAATGGTCAAACGGTGCACAAGCCGCTCACACCAGGTCTTCGAGCATACTCGCGTCGTATGCGCGAAGCGCGTCGCCGACCCGCGTCTTGGCGACCAGATCGGGATTGGCTAGAAACGACCGCCCGAGGGCCAGGGCATCGAAGCGGCCACCTTCTATGGCTTCGGCACCTGTTTCGGGTTGGTAGTTACCGCAACCGATCAGAGTGCCGTTCCAGTGTTCCCTCAGGAATGCACCCGCCGTCGCACCATCGAGCTCTTCGAAGATCATCGCGTCGTCGAAGATGCCGGTGTGGACATAGGCCAGTCCGCGGTCCGATAGCTCCCCGAGCAGGAGGCGAAAGACCTCGGCATCCCGTGGATCGCCTTCCATGTTGAAGTACGCCCCAGGAGACAGTCTCAAGCCCACACGGCCCGCGTCGCCCCAAGCATCCACGACGGAATCGACGACGTCGACCGCAAAGCGAACCATGGCAGCCGGTGTGCCGCCCCAGGCGTCGGTCCGGCGGTTGGTGTGAAAGTGCAAGAACTGATCGATGAGGTAGCCGTTGGCACCGTGGATCTCTACACCGTCGAAACCGGCGGCCCGCGCGTTGCGAGCACCCTCCGCAAACGACTCGATGTACGCCGGGATCTCATCGCCTCGCAGCGCGCGGGGTGTGCCGTATTGGAGATCCTCGGAACGCGATACTCGGCCCTCCAGCGGCACGGCCGACGGCGCCACCGGAGTGCCACCGTCCAGGTATACCGGATGGGAGACGCGACCGACGTGCCAGATCTGGAGAAAAATACGCCCTCCTTCTTCGTGGACACGGCGGGTCACGCGACTCCAGCCAGCTACCTGCTCGTCGTTCCAGATACCCGGAGTATTCGGATAGCCCTGGCCGTCTGCCCTAACGATAGTGGCCTCGGTAAGTAGCAGCCCTGCGGCGGCGCGGCGGGCATAGTACTCCGCCGTGGCTTCCGTGGGCACCAGCTCGTCGGTGGCCATCGAACGGGTCATCGGCGCCATGACGATCCGATTCGGCAGCTGAAGCGAGCCGAGCGAGAGCGGCCGGAAGAGCGGCTCTACGGCTGCATCGATCTGCAGGCTTTCCCCGGGCGTTTCGGTCTGTAGCACAGTAGTGGTCATGGGTTCCTTCCGTATCTCAGTTTGCCTGGTTAGTTGACTGGTTGACTATCTCAGACGGCTTGGAGCACCGTTTCGGACGTCTCCCCCGCTGTCACGCCGGGCGAAAACCGAGAAGCCGTTCGGCCTCGGGATAGAGATCGCTCAACGTGTCGGCCCCGTCGCGGAGCTTGGCCAACATGATCTTCCCCTCGACGAAAGCGAAGAATGCTTCCGCCGCGCGACGCGGCTGGATTGCTACGTCGATCTCGCCCCGCTGCTGCCCGTCGCGTACCAACCGTTCGAAATACCCGATCTGAGAGTCGAAGGCCGACGCAATGCGCTCGCGGAGTACGGTGTCTTGGGTGGCCATCTCGACACCGAGATTCGCCAGGGCGCAACCGAGCTCCTGGCCTGATTGCTCACAACAGCAGGAGTGCGTGGCGTGCAGTTGTTCACAATACGAACGCAGCCGCTCGCGCGGCGGCTGGTCGCCAAGCAGCTGTGCCTCCATCTCGTCCCGTACGCAGTGCCAGACATCGTCGATCACGTCGAGAGCCAGCTGCTGCTTCGACCGGAAGAAGTGGTAGAAGCTGCCCTTGTTGACATCGGCGGCAGCGCAGATGTCACTGATACCCACGGCGTGGTAGCCCCTCTCGTGGAAAAGCTGCTGTGCGTGCTCCAGGATGCGCTCTCTGGCGTCGCTCGTCCGTCCCATCGCTCGGCGAGTATACCGACTGGTCAACTATTCATCAAATCGAGAGTCGCTGGCAGATAGCGAATCCAACATCGCCTCGATACGTAGGCAGAGTGAGGGCGCGATCCGCTCGACTCGACAACTCCTTCGACCCTCGCTAGACCCTATTGTCAGGAGACTCCCATGCCTCTTCATCGCTCCCGCAACAACCGGATTCTCGGAGGAGTCTGTGGTGGTATCGCCGACTGGCTTGGCTGGAACCCCACCGGCGTCCGCGTGCTATACGTCATATGGTCCATACTCAGCGCCGCATTCCCCGGCATCCTCGTCTATCTCGCGTTGTGGATCGTGATGCCTGACGGAGATCGCTAGCTACGCATTTCCAGCGTCAGCGGATCGGGAAAGACGACGGGCGCTGAGATCGCTATCCTCGAGCCCGACGAAGATCAGCAGATCGTGATCAGAGCCGAGCTCCGCTTTGGTCGCAGGCCCGCGCACTGCGCCGTGCGTAGATCTCGGTCGGCGAAGATTACTCGTTGCTCTCTGGCAGGCTCGCTGAGTATTCAGGCAAGGAATAGATATCCTCCGCGGACGGATCCGTCAGGAAGTACTGGATCGAGTGATCTAATTTCTTCAGGTCGACCGCGGCATGTCCCGCCTTTTTCATCACGGCGAGGAACATTTCATTCAGCTCGTCTTCAGACTTGTCCTCATGGGCGCCGAAGATCTGCTCGCTGAAGTTCATCGCCAATGCAACAAAAGCCGCGTCATAGTACTCATCTTGGTTTGCCATCGAGGGGAGCTCCTGCTCCAGCGGGTAGTCCGGCGTGACGGCTGTGGGCACCCACGTCGAGCCGGTGGCGAGGAGGCACAATGTCAAGAGTAGATCGGCGGTGAGCATCCGGCGACTATAGCCCGGCCGAACCGGGGTGTTGGGCTCACCGCTCGAGCTCTCAGGTCGCGACCCGGCCCAGTCCCGCCAGCTCCAGATGCCGCTCCAAATAATGATAGTCGGGCGTCAGCTCGCCACGGTGCGTGATCACGGCGCGTCGTAGCGCGGAAGGAAGACTGAGAGCCCCGTAGGGCACACTCCAGTCGGCATCGGCGAGCGCTGGGACGAAGCCACGGAGGGGAACCGAGAACTCCCGCGAGGCATCGATAGGCAGCTCGCATGGAAGGTTGTCCACCGCCATGATGGCGACTCCGGGTCCATCGAGTCCGGCATGAAACGAGTCGCTCTCGGGGTCGTAGACGTAGCATGGCGCGTCGGGCTGCGTGGCCTCGTGGGTCAGCTCCACCGAACCCTCGATGTCACAGCTGATGTCGCCGATCACCCGCAGCTTACGGTCGCCCCGGCGCCACATTTCCCGCATTGCTCGGCGAGTGACGAACCTTGGAAAGTCCTCGTCCCAATAGATGCCGTTCACCAACGCCGTGAAATACGGCAACAAGCGATGTAGGCGACCCCGATAACGCTCGGGGTGAGCGCGGTACTCGGCCTCCTCGAACTCCTTGTCTGGATCCTTCGGCGTCGCCAGATGCCGTTTCTCGAGACGTACCGCCAGGAGGCTGCGCTGCAAACCATCATGGTCAGCCAGGCGACGTGGCAGGTCCTCTGGTGCGATCAGCTCGTAAGGCAATCGTTCGAAGACCTCCCAAGCGCCCTGGGTGACACTGCCGCGGCCGGTGAAGGCGAACACCAGAGGCCCGTCTGAGGGCGGCCGAAAACCCGTTTCGATAGTGGATGCGACCTGTGAGAGCGCCTGTCGAACTGCCTCCAGGGAGCCGTAGTGGAAGGGCTGACGCACGTCGGCCAAGGGTGTCTCGATACCCTCGGCGGCCAGCCGGTGGCCGAGGGCGTGCAGCGTCTCCACCATCCCGGCCTGCCCTGCCTGGCGACCGAATTTCACCAGCCTACGTCCGTCGGCGTCGGCGATCCTCTCGTAGTCCACCAGCGTGATACCCAGGTCGAGCATCCGCCGCAAGAGCGGCATGTTGTGTTCCTGACCTTTGATCACGTGAGCGAAAAACAGATACGTCCGTTCCGGCACCAGGAGCGGAATCGGTACTTCCTTCACCGCCAGGATCACCCCGGCCGAAGAGAGATCCTCGTCGACCGAGGCTCCGGCTTCTCGGTATTCGTCGTCGCTGAAGACGCGAATGTCAGAGGGCTGTACGAGCACCTCGTATCCAGCGGCGACCAGCTCGGCCACGTCGGCGGGAACGAGCGGCGCCCGCCGCTCCCATGCACTCTTGTCTTCGCGGCGGATACCGATCGATCGCGTCACGTCAGATGCGCTCGACAATGGTGGCGATGCCCATGCCACCGCCAATGCACAGCGTGACGAGAGCCGTGCCGAGGCCCCGGCGCTCCAGCTCGTCGAGAGCCGTGCCCAGAAGAACTGCGCCGGTAGCTCCTAGAGGGTGGCCCAACGCGATGGCGCCGCCATTGACGTTCACTCGATCAGAATCGATTCCCAGATTCCGGATGGTCTGGAGCGGCACGGCGGCGAAGGCCTCGTTGATTTCCCAGAGATCGATGTCCGTCGAGGCCATACCGGCCTTCTGCAGCGCTTTCTCCGACGCGGGCGTCGGCGCGGTGAGCATGATCACGGGCTCGGCACCCGCCGTCGCGGTCGCGACGATTCTGGCCCGCGGCGTCAGGCCATGAGCCGAGGCATAGGCATCGGACGAAACCAACATCGCCGCCGCACCGTCGACGATGCCGGATGAGTTGCCGGCGGTATGCACGTGGCGGATCTCGGCCACTTCCGGGTACCGAGCAAGGGCGATCTGATCGGAGGTCCGGCCGTCTTCGGTTACCGGCTTGGCACCGTATTCCGCGAAGACGGGCCCCAGCTCCGACAACGCCTCGGCCGTAGTGCCCGGACGTGGATGTTCATCCTTCTCCAGCACCACTTCGCCCGTCCGCGGATCGACCACCGGGAAGAGACTCCGATCGAACCGTCCCTCCTCCTGGGCTTGCTGGGCGCGGCGCTGGGACTCGGCTGCGAACCGGTCGCAGTCTTCACGGCTGAAACCCTCGATCGTGGCGATGAGATCGGCCGAGATCCCTTGGGCGACCTGATGAACCCGGTCGCGGAGGAGCTCATTGTGGCCATCCAGGCCAGCGCGGTCCGACATCATGGGAACACGTGACATCGACTCCACCCCTCCGCCAACCACGAGCTCCTGGTGGCCACTCATGACTCCCATGGCTGCGAAGTTCACCGCCTGAGCCCCGGAGCCACAGAAACGGTTGAGCGTGACCCCTGTGACGTCTTGCGGCCATTCCGCGGCGAGCACGCTGTTGCGGGCGATGTTGGCGCCCTGCTCCCCCGCCTGGCTGACGCACCCGAGGACGACGTCTTCGACGTCGGCTGTCTGGATTCCGCTACGCTCCGCCAAGCGGCGCAAGGTCTGCGCCATCAGCTCCTGTGGATGGATCCCGGAAAGAGCACCCTTGTCTTTCTTGCCACGACCACGCGGCGTACGTACCGCGTCGAGAATCCAAGCTTCGCGCATGATCTATCTCCCGGTGGGATCGCGTGCCGTGTCGGCCAGCGTCTCGAACACGGCGTTCCGCCGTCGACAGGCCGGGGGATGGCACGGAGTGGGTGAGTGTCTACGGCCGAGGGACGGTCCGGCGCTTCGGTGCTGGTTTCGATCTACTGAAATCACCTCGTCCGGCTGGCCGCGGACGATCAAAATAGCGTTCAGCCTGTTGGGTGTCAAACGACGCCAGGAGCCCCGCTCGATGGTATGGCCTGGGTTATGATCGGGCGGCTGCGGAGCCGCGCTCCGCACGGTCTCGTTCGCCGATCCATCCGCTCCCGGCCGATCCTGCACTCCTTGCCGACGCCCTCCTCCATCGCAGACGCAGCGCGGACACCTGCCCTGGCAACTCACATTCGGGCGCTCGTCTCGGCACTCTTCGCGATCCTCTTCGCAGCCGCCGTCTTGCAAGCGCAGGACCCGGCGAATCCTGTAGTAGCCGAAGAATCGCCCACAGAGCCTGCTCCAGAGCCTCTGGCTGACGGCGCGCCGCCTTCCGGCTCGGCACGGATCACCGTCGACGGCCGCCCGGCCGGACAGATCCCGTTCACCATCCGCCAGGACGGCCCCCGGTTCGGGTTGGCCCCTCTGGCGGAGCTACTCGGAGTCGAACTGCGGACCGGTCCGTTGGGCGATATGCACGTGCTGGTCTACGACGACAAGGAGATCCGTCTCGGCCCCGAGCACACCTCCTATGTCGTCGCCACTTCCGATGGCGCCGAGGAAGTCCACCACTTCCTGCGAGCGCCGGTGAAGGGCATCTATGGCCTGCTGGTCCCCCTGGAAGCACTTCGGCGCGCCTTTGGCGATGAGCTCGGGTACGACGTCTCGTGGGATTTCCTTCGTCTCGAGCTGGCGATCTCGCGCGGTGAGCTAAGGGAAATCGAGGCAAGCTTGGACCTGATCCACCAGTACCGCGTGTCGACGGTGGAGATGGTATTCCAGCAGAAACCGCGTTATCGCTTCGTCCGATTCGACGGTGCTGTCGAGCTCCAGTTCGTCGGTGATCGCATCCTGCTCGACGACGTGTTTTCCCGCCCCGCCGACCCCTTGGTCACCGGCATGGTATTCGAGCCCACCCGGCTACGAATCGAGCTGGTCGAGAACGCTGCTGCTGCGGAGCCTCGGCTGGTGGCGGGCGGTGGGGTCTTCCGGCTGGTCGTCGATGTATACCGACAACGCGCGGGCACGTCGACCAGTGTCGACACTCCCGAACTTCCGCGCCTGCCCGAAGACCTGGGTGGTATCCGCACCATCGTCCTCGATCCCGGACACGGTGGCGAGGAAACCGGAGCCATCGGCAAGAACGGCACGATAGAAGCGGTGCTGAACCTGCGGGTCGCACGGCTGCTCAAGAGTCGCCTCGAGCAGCGTCTGCCGGTGCGGGTATTGATGACCCGCGACTCCAACGTCGACATCCCCCACGACACACGGGTCGCAATCGCCAACCAGAACAAGGCCGATCTGTTCATTTCCCTACATTTCAACAGCTATCACGGCTCCCAGGCACGTGGTGCCGAGACGTTCTTCCTTTCGCGGGAGGCGAGTGACCAGATCGCGGAGAAAGCCCTTCGAGCCGAGCATGCATTTCTCACGGACGACGAACGCGAAGAGCTCGCCGATCTCGAGCTGATTCTCTGGGATCTGGCGCAGTCGTTTCACCTTGCGGAGAGTCAGCGTTTCGCAAACCTCGTCCAGGAAGAGCTGAACGAGACTCTCGGACTGCGCAATCGTGGGGTGCGGCAAGCCCCGTTCCGGGTTCTCATGGGTGCCTCGATGCCTGCCGTGTTGGTCGAGCTGGGTTTCCTGTCGAATCCCAGTGAGGAGCGGAAGCTGCAGAGCACCGCCTATCTGGCCCAACTAGCCGACGCCCTGGTGCGTGCCATCACACGATTCAAGACGCAGATGGATGCCAGACCGCCCGGCACCGAAGAGGTGGCGCCAGGGGCTGGGCGTTGACCGACCCGTTTTCCGTTCCGACGCCGGAGGAGCCCGATCCACAGGGCGAAGCTGCCAACGACACCGGATCACGCTCGAAGAAGGCTTGGATCATCGCGGTCCTGGTGATCCTGGCCGCCGGCGCGGCGGGTCTCTGGCTCGGCACACGACAGAAACACGGGGATGGGACCCAGGTACAGGGCTTCGAAACCGACCCGGCCTCCCACGCGCCAGACGAGACCGCGGAAGTACCTCTCCGAGACGCCGAGCTCTACTTCGTCGGCAGCGACGGCCGGCTCTACACAGAGAACCGAGAGCTACCCGACGGCACGCCGGCGGAACGCGCACATTCCCTGGTGGATGCGCTGCTGACCGGTCCACGTGGTGGTGCATCCTCGGAGCTTCGCTCGCCCCTTCCCGCCGGTACCCGAATCGAGGCGGTCTACTTGCTGGGCACGACTGCGCTTCTCGATCTGCGTCCACCGGAGCCGGAATCGGATCCCGACGAGGCCAAACCCGTGGGTCCACCGACCCCTGCCGAAGCCCGACTGCGCAAGCTGTCCTTTGGTGCGAAGCAGGAATTGCTGACGGTCTACAGTCTGGTCAACACCGTGGTTCTCGGCGTGGAAGGCGTCGACACCGTGCAGCTCCTATGGGACGGCCGCCAGCCTGAGACCTTTGCCGGTCACGTCGACACCACCCGCCCCCTCGCTGCCGATCCGAGCTACCTGGTGACGCGCAAGGAACCTTGACGCACGTGCAGTGGCTCCGTGTCTGATCCCCGGCCCATCGGCGTCTTCGACTCGGGTGTCGGAGGCCTGACGGTGGCATCGGCGCTCATGCGGGCGTTGTCGAGCGAGTCGATCCTCTACCTCGGCGACACCGCTCGTCTGCCATATGGCACCAAGTCTCCCCACACGGTACAACGCTACACGCAGCGCAACCTCGACTTCCTCCTCGATCGCGACGTCAAGGCCGTAGTCGTAGCGTGCAATACCGCGTCGGCTCTGGCGCTCGGCACGGCCGAGCTGGCGATACCCATCTGGGGTGTGATCGAGCCGGGCGCGCGGGTGGCAGTGGCAGAGCACCGGCGGCGAGGCCGCGATCCACGACGTCCCATCGGAGTCCTCGCCACCGAGTCGACCGTACGTTCCGACGCTTACGCACATGCCATACGTCGTCTCGACCCAGAGGCGACGGTGCGAAGCGTCGCCTGTCCCCTGTTCGTACCGCTGGTAGAGGAGGGATGGACGCACGATGAAGTCACACGTCGGGTGGCGGAACGCTACCTCCGCCCGCTACTCGAAGAGCACGCCGATACCTTGGTACTCGGCTGTACCCACTATCCCGCGCTGCGGGACGTGCTGGAAGAGCTCGTCGGCCCGGAGGTGGCCCTGGTGGACTCCGCGGAGTCGGTGGCGGATGTGGTTCGAACCGGGCTAGCCGAGGCGGACTTGTTGAGCGATGGGGACACGCCTCCGAGCCACCACCTCTGCGTCACCGATGTCGAAGCTCGCTTCGAGCGCATCGCCGCACAACTCTTGCCGTCCAGCAAGGCGACGCTCGAGCTGGTCGAAGTCTGACCAGCCGCGAATCGGCAACGACTACTGTGTCGGTACGGCCAAAGTGAAGACCGTACCTCCGGGTTGATTGTCCTTGACCTGCAGCGAGGCGTGGTGGTCGTTGACGATGCGGTGAACGATGGACAGCCCCAAGCCCGAGCCGCGACCCTTGGTGGAAAAGTACGGCAGGAAGATCCGCTCCCGGTCTTCCGCCGTGATCCCGCGACCTGTATCGGCGACGCTGAGCAAGATTCGATCGCCTGCGCGGCCCGAGGAAAGAACGATCTGACCAGGAGCGTCGGTCGCCTCCATCGCGTTGTCGATCAGGTTGATGAGCACGCTCTTCAACTGTTCGGGATCGAATCGTACGGTGTACGCCTCTTCAGCGACCACGGCATGAACATCCACACCAGGCTTCAGGTCGCGGTGGAGGTGGACCAGCTCGTTGAACAGCTTCGTGACGTCCACGTCCTTCGGCCTGGGCGGGGGCATGCGCGCAAAGCGCGAGAACTCGTCGACCATGGTCTTGAGGCTGTCCACCTCACGCACGATGACCTCGACACCCTGCTCCAGGGTCTCGCCGAGACGAGGATCGTTCACCTGATGGCGCCGCAACAGGCGCTCCGCCGTGAGCTGGATGGGGGTCAGTGGATTCTTGATCTCGTGTGCGATGCGCCTCGCCACCTCGTTCCACGTCGCCATCTTCTGCGCCTGGATCAGTTCCGTGAGATCTTCGAGCACCATCACTCGACCACCGGGCCGGCCTTCCGGATCCGGCAGGGTGGTGACCTTGACCTCCAGGGTCTTCCAGACACCTCCGATGACCATCTGCATCTGACGCTGGATCTGACCGCCCCAGCTGAATTCCTCGTGTAGCAGGTCCTTCAGCTTGGCTCGCTCGCCTTCGGCCCAGACCTCTGTAACCTGGCGCCCGAGGACGTCTTCCTCGCGCTGCGCCAGGATGTCCAGTGCGGCGCCGTTGCATGTGAGGATGCGCTCGTCGGAGCGAATGGCGATCACGCCGGCGGCAACGTTCTGGAGCACGGCCTGGAGACGTTTGTTGGAGCTCCGCAATTCCCGGTACTGGCGATCCACCAACTCCCGGCTACGCTTCAGCTCTTCGGTCATGTTGTTGAAACCGTCGACCAGAATCCGCAACTCGTCGTCCACCGCGACTTCCACTCGGTGGTCGAGATCTCCCTGGGAGATACGGCGCGTGCCGTCGGCCAACGCCTGGATCGGAACGGTGACGCGGCGCGCCAAACGCAGTCCGATGGACGAGAAGGCAAAGATCACCAGCAGGGTCACCATCAGCAGGTTCTGCAGGTAGACGTCGCGCAGATTCTCCTGCTGCACGGAAGTCCGCAGGTACGCCTGGTAGGCCGCCCGTAGCTCGTCCGTCTTGGCCGCGATGTCCGGCGGCAGGACCGTACCCGCGAGGATCACTGTGCTCCCGGGCTCACGGGGACCCGTCTCGCCGTCCTCCGGCGCGGGGTCCACGGGTGGTCGTCGTTGTGCGGCGGCCGCCACCAGCAGACGTCCCTCGATCCCTAGACTCTCGTCGACGATACGTACCGCCACGCCCTCGTCCATGGCTTCCTGGAGGAGCCCGGACAGGCCACGAAAGTCGGGTTCGCGGCCCAAACCTTCCGACGGATCCACCGTGCCGTGAATGTGATCGGTGCCGTCGAAGATGGCCAGGTAGTGAACTTCCATCTCCTCTCGCAACTGCTGAATCGTCCGCTGCAACTCCGCCCGCTGCTCGAGGTCCACGATGTCCAGGTCCGAGATCTCCTCGAGGACGCGTCGGGCCGCTCGGGAGTTGTTGCGCTGAATCTCCTCGGTGAGATATCCCACGGTCTCGTCGGCTTGCTCTACGACATCTTCGATCGGCAGTGCAAACCACTGCTCGAACGACTCGAAAAGGATCTGGGCCGCCATCGGAAAGATGATCATCACGGGGAGCAGCGAGAGCAAGACCGAGGCGACTACCAGCTTGGTCTTGAACTTCGAACCCAGGATGCGGCTCTGGCGCTCGAGTACGAGGTTGAAGATGTTCCGCACCAAGACGAAGAGGATCGCCAGGATGAGGATGACGTTGATGTACCAGAGGACGAAGAGCAGCAGCTTGCTCGCTGCCAGATCACTCGACATGCCCTCACCGTTGCGACCGCGCAACAGCAGGTAGTACACCGTCCCGCACACCAGTAAAAGCGCGGCGAGGCCGGCGAAAATGACCCGACGGTCTTTGCGGTGGCGGTAGATCTGCTCGCGGAGATCCATGACCCAGAGCTTCTCAGACCGCCGCTGGATTCGAAAGGCTGGCGGAGGTCCCGGCGACCTGCTACTCGGAGTCCACCTGCACGCCTTCCTGCGGGATGAACGTCTCGGTCACCGCCCAGTCGGTTTCCAGGGTTCGTGGAATGAAGGCCAGCCAGGTCTTGGTACCTAGCTCTGCGCGCACCCGCAGATGCAGTCGCTGCGAAGGCGGATGCTCGGCAAGAGGAAACACGAATACGTCGTCGTGCCGAGTCAATGCCGCGCGCACGGCCTCTACTTCGCGCACGCTGCGGCTCGAAGCCAACTCACCGTCGTGCTTGAAGTTGACCAAGTATTCGTCGGTGGTGACGTTGTACATGGCCACCACCTGCATCCTGCTTCGGGCCACCGTGGCGTTGAACCAGCTGCGGCGCGGCCGCCGGAGCTCGAACTCGAAGATGATCTCGGTAGGCAACCCGGAGCGCACCTTGCGCTGGAAGTCATCCCCCAAAGCATGGTCGAGCTGAAACGAGGCCAGCAAGCTTTCGTTCTCCACCCGAGCTGACAGATCGCCGATGACCGCATCCTTTTCCCCGTTTCCCTCGACGTCACCTGGCAAGACGAGCCAGGCGGCTACGAGGGCCAAAAGGGCGATGGGGAGATACGTACCGAGGCGTCGTGCTGCCATAGGAGGGCGCTGAGGCGTTTCGACGTCGGGGAAGCCTAAGCCAGTGAAACGTAAACCATAGACCGCGAAGCGGCCAGACGAAGACTGTACCACCCGGGTGACTCTCGCCTGAATCGGAGTGTCTCGTAGCCGGCCTGGGGGCAAGCCGCCATCATACGGACACCAGCCTGAGCCGTGGGGATCGGGATTCGGCCGAGTGGCGGGTCGCCGACCGTTTGCCGCTCGGGATCTGGCTCATTCGCCGCCCTTCGTCGGCGGATTGCGCCGGGCAAGGTCCGCCTCCGAGGCAAAGTACGCGAACTCCGCCCAGTTGCCGTGGTCGACGATCTGAGCGTTGAGTACGTAGGCCGCCGCTCGGTCGCCCTGAGCCAGGCGATGCATTGCCAATCCGTATCCGAACACCGAACGATCATGGGCCGAACGTTCTTCGTCGGCGACGATCGGGGCGCACAACTGCTCGGCTGTCCCCTCCTTGTAGGCGACCAGCATGCGGTGATAGTTGCCGTACTCGTAGATCTCCATGTCCACATGAAAGGGCTCGAGTACGGAGAGTGCGGCGTCGAGCTCTCCCTCCTGCACCAGAGCGTAGTAGAGCCACAAGGAGATGGCCGCCATCATGTCCGGGTTCTTCGCCACGAGCAGGCCGCGACGAAGCACGGTTTCGGCAACCTTGAAGTCACCCCGGAGGTAGTGGGCCAAGCCCAAGTGATACCAAGTGTTGGTCTGTAGTGTGCTGACCGGAATCCCCGCCGCGTTGGGCAAGCCGTCCGGTTCTACCTCGTCGACTTTCCCTTCGAACAAGACGCTGGCGCGCTCGAAGTCGGCAATCGCCTCATCAAGGCGGCGCAGGATCAACAACAACTGGCCACGGTGACGATACAGCGGTGCGAATTCGGGATGCTGCTCGATTCCTCGCGAATAGGCTGCAAGGGCCTCGGAGTAGCGGCGGAGATAGGCGAAACGGCGTCCGACCCACACATGCGCCGCGGGGTCTCCAGGCGCCGCGACGAGGTTCTCTTGCGCCGCTTCCAGACGAGCCGTGTGTCCCTGCCGCGACGCCTCGCCGAGGGGGCGAACACACAAGGGACGCCCCAGCCACGACACCGCCGCCATCTCGGCGGTACCGCATTCCTCAGATTCGGGATCGAAGCTCGAGACCGCAGGCTCTCCGGGCTCGGGCGAGGTCGGAGGACTCGAATCGGCGAGTTGGGTGGCAGGAGCGGAAGTCGAAGCCGGACACGCGCTCGCCAGAACGAGCACTATCAATACTGGGGCGAGGAGACTCCGGGAGGCCGTGCAGAGCATGGGGCTACCCTACTGTCGGCCTGGTCACGGTCGCAAGCGTTCCGCATGACCGTTGCGCAGCCCGCGGGTCGATCCGCAGCGAACACCGGCTCGGGCCGGGATCCAAAGCCCGCTACCGTTGCGGAGGACTCCGCCTCAGAGGGCCGAGACCGCAGTTGCGGGGCTCCACGACATGGCTCAGCGGAGGCGAGGTAGGCTCCCGTCATGCCGCCTCCTACCCGCGCATCGAGAGGCGCAAGATTTCGTACAGCGTCGATCGCCCTGTGCCTCGTAGCGGTTTCGTGCGCAGACGCCGGGGTCGACCGAGCAGCAAACGGTCGTCGACTTCTTCGCGCCCACCCTCGTCTCGGAGGCTGCCACCGCGGACCTCGACGTCGGCACGAGGTCGGCTCATCGGCATCTTCTCTCGGGCTGGTCTTGGGACGCAACGGCGCCGGACGGCCTCACCTACGCCTGGTCCGAAGGGCCGGAATCCAAAGTGTTGCTGCGTTTCGGGGAACCGCGAGACCTCGAGCTCCATCTCCATGGCTGGCCGTTCACCTTCGAGGGATCGCCACCTCAAACCGTGACGATCACCCTCGCGCCTATCCAGGGACGGGTCGTGAACCTCGGACGCCTGGACCTCCAACCACATCCGACGAGCTACATGCTGTCGATTCCAGCGAAACACGTCGAGCCCGGCACGCAGGTGCTGACGTTGCGCTACGGCTACCACTTCGAGCCCCGCGAGGTCATGGACAGCGATGATGCTCGCTCGCTAGGGGTCGGGTGGAGCCGGATCCGGATCGTTGGCCAGGAGGGCGCTACTCCGCGGATCGATGACCGCGGCCTGGTCCTACCGAAAGGCTCCGTAGCCTCCCGGCACCTTCACATCGAACCGCGATCCCAACTACTGCTCGAGAGTGTCAGCCTCGAGCGACAGGGCAGGCTGCACGTGCAGTGGCGCGCTTCCGGAGCCGTACCGAAGGAAATCGCGACGATCGAGATGTCGGGTGACCACGTGGTGAGCCTGCCGACCGACGATCCGACTCTGGCCCGGATTCGCCTCCGCGCCTCGGGCGGTGACGCGCACATCGCCCGCGCCGGGATCCGGGCAACGGTGATGGAGGACGAGCAGACTTCGGCAGCCCTCGACCCAATCGCTTCCGACCCACCACGACTCGACCCTCCCCACATCGTACTGCTGGTCGTCGACACGTTGCGCCGCGATGCCCTGGGCGTCTACCGCACCGACGGAGCCTCTGTCACGCCCCACCTCGATCGGTTCGCAGATCGCTCGTACGTCTTCGACGACGCCGTCGCGTCCGCGTCGTGGACCCGACCGGCAGTCGCGTCGATCTTCACCGGCCGCGAACCTCTACGCCACGGAGTGACCCGCCTCGACTCCGTTCTCGCCGATGATGCACACACTCTGGCGGAGATGTTGTCGGCGGCGGGCTACTGGACCGCAGGCCACACGACGAATGCCCATCTGGTCGCCGAACGCGGTTTCGCCCAAGGTTTCGATCGCTATCGGTACGAGCCGTACGACGCCGACCAGATGGTCGGCGTTGCGGCGGATCTGCTCGACTCGGCTCCACAGGATCGGCCTGTCTTTCTCTATCTACATCTGCTGGAGCCTCACGCGCCCTTCGAGCCTCGGGCGGATCTACGACAGCTCCACGCCCCCGGCGTCGACGCCGGCATCGGAACGCTCCGTCACCTGCGCGATCTCGGCTCCCATCGAACGGAGGCGACGACCGAAGTCGTCTCCGGACTGATACAGCTCTATGAAGCCGAAGTGGCGTGGATCGACGAGTTCTTCGGCAAGCTCCTGACTCAGCTTCGGGAGCGAGGTCTCTTCGAGGAGACCGCCATCGCAGTTGCATCGGACCACGGCGAGGCATTTGGTGAGCACGACGTGTTCGGTCACGGCTGGGATCTGCATTCGGAAGCGGTTCGAATTCCGCTGCTCCTCCGTCTGCCCGGCCAGATCGAAGGTGCGCGCCTCGAGCGCCTAGCGACCTTGTCGGATCTGATGCCGATGCTGCTTCATCTGGCGGCAGGGAACGTTCGACTTCCCGACGCGGGCCTACCCGAGGAGTCCTCGGATCGGAATCGGTTCATCCACCTCGCCTACGAGGGTCGTGACGCGATCGCCGTGCTGACGCCACGCTACAAACTGATCCTGCCCTTGAGCCAGGACTACGGTCGCCGTCCCGAACTCTATGACCGACTGCTAGATCCAGGAGAGACGGTCGATCTGATGCTCACGCGGCCGGTGATCGCCGGCTACCTGCAGGAAGTCGCAAACCGCGAGCTGGCAGCGACGCCCGAAGAAACAGAATCGAGGCCCCTCGACGAGGGAACGCGGCGAGCCCTCGAGGCTCTCGGCTACCTCGATACGGGATCGTGACGCGGGCTCTGGTACGCTCGCCCTGTCGACTGAAGGGTGGCTAGGGTTCCGCGCGCCATCGTATTCTGCGCCGAGCGCGGGCTGGTCCGAGCGCCACAGAAGGCCGGAAGAGACGGCTCGCACCTTGAAGGGACAAAAGCCTGGAGGGGGTAGGTCGACACAGGATTTCTGTACCTGTGTCGAGCTAAAGGAGCCCTCATGTCCCTCACACTACCGACCGATCTCCGCGCGCCGATCACGCAGCATCGCGTAGCGCTGGCCCAGGCCGCCTTCGTAACCGTCCTCTGGTCCACCTCTTGGGTCCTGATCAAGTTCGGGCTGGAAGCCATGCCACCGCTCGTCTTCGCCGGCCTGCGCTACGGTCTGGCCTCGCTCGTTCTCTGGGTCGCGTTGATTTCTCGGCCCGAGAAACGGCGACATCTCCGCACCCAGAGCGTTTCCGATTGGCTGGCCTACTCGGCGCTGGGCCTCGTCTTGTACGCCCTGACTCAGGGCGGTCAGTTCGTCGCGCTCTCTTTGCTGCCGGCCACCGTCCTGTCGCTGGCTCTGAGCTGCACCCCGATTCTCGTGACCACGCTCTCCGTCCCAATTCTCGGCGAAGCGGCTTCGCCGCGCCAGGTCGCCGGCGTCCTGATTTTCCTCGTAGGCGCGTGGCTCTACCTCGAAACACCCTCTCTAGAGAGCGGGTTCGCTCCCCTTGGCCTGCTGGCCGCAGCGATCTGCGTGGCAGCCAACGCTGCAGGATCACTGCTGGGACGCAGGATCAACCGCCCTCGCCCGACGCGCAGTAGCCCTGACGCCCTGGTGGTCACGACCGCGTCGATGACCGTCGGATCTGCCGTGTTGCTGATCGCGGGATTCGCCGCCGAGCCATGGCCCTCCCTTACCCCGCGATCGTGGTCGATCGTCGCCTGGCTCGCCGTGGTCAACACCGCCGTGGCCTTCACGCTCTGGAATCGCAGCCTGAGACATCTGACCGCTACCGAGTCGAGCGTCGTCAACAATACGATGCTGATCCAGATCGCGATTCTGGCCGCCCTATTCCTCGGCGAGCCCGTGTCCTTGAGCCAGGGCCTGGGATTGGCCGCCGCAACAGTTGGCACGCTCCTGGTGCAGCTACGAGCTCAGCCTCGGGTACCATAACGAAATGTCCACAGTGATCGCAGATCCCGAGTCCTCGACACGCGACCCTCGACCATCGGCAAGCGTGGCATCCGAGACTCCGATTCTCCGGAACCCGGGCGTGACATTCGATCTCGGCTGGCTGCGCAATATCCAAGTCAATCGCTCCGCCGTCGAGCGGCGTACCGCGACGCTGGCCACGCGCCGCTCGGTGAAGAAGCGGTGGCAGGCGGGGTGGCTGCTGCGGGCGATCACGCTCATCGATCTGACGACCCTCGCGGGCGACGACACCTCGGGCAGGGTCAGACGCTTGTGCGCCAAGGCGAGACGGCCCGTTAGACCAGATCTGCTGGAAGCCCTCGGTGTCGCGGAACTGGGACTCACGACGGCCGCGGTCTGCGTCTATCATCGATTCGTACGTACCGCGGTAGAAGCCCTGGACGGAACGCAGATCCCGGTGGCCGCCGTATCGACCGGATTTCCTGCAGGTCTTTCACCCTTCGATCTCAAGCTAGCGGAGATCGAGCGCTCGGTCCGGGACGGCGCCTCGGAAATCGATGTCGTGGTCACCCGCGATCTGGCACTGACCGGCGACTGGCAGGCGCTCTTCGACGAGGTAAAAGCCTACCGCGAGGCCTGTGGCGAAGCACACTTGAAGGTGATCCTCGCCACCGGCGAGCTACAGACCCTTCGCAACGTCTATCGCGCTTCCATGGTGTCGATGATGGCAGGCGCCGATTTCGTCAAGACATCCACCGGCAAGGAGCCGGTGAACGCGACCTTGCCGGTGGGCCTCACGATGGTTCGCTCGATTCGAGAATATTTCGAATGGACTGGGTTTCGCGTAGGATTCAAGCCGGCCGGCGGCATCTCCACCGCCAAGGATGCTCTGACCTGGCTGGTCCTCATGCGCGAGGAGTTGGGGGTCGAGTGGTGCATCCCGGAGCTCTTCCGCTTCGGAGCCTCGAGCCTTCTGGCCGACATCGAGCGTCAGCTCGAGCATCACATCACCGGGCGCTATTCGGCCTACCACCGCCACGCCCTGGGGTAGGTCCTAGGTGCGCTGCATTCGCCCCCCAGTGATTTGATGCGGGTCGCGAGGTGATGATGCGGGTCGGCGTCATCTCCGACACTCACGGACTCCTGCGACCCGAGGCCGTCGCTGCCCTGCGGGGTAGCGAGTTGATCCTCCATGTCGGGGACGTCGACAGCCCCGGAATCCTGGACGAGCTGAGCATGCTGGCCCCCGTTCGAGCGGTGCGCGGCAACGTCGACTACGGTGTAGGTCAGTGGGGTCGTTGGGCGGCGGAGATGCCGACGACCCGTGAGGTGGTCCTCGGCAGAGGTGCCGATCGAACTCGGATCTTCATGGTCCATCGCCTACAGGATCTGCGGCACGATCCAGCTGCAGTCGGCCAAACAGCTGTACTCTTCGGCCACTCTCACAAGCCTGAGTCCTTCGAGCGAAACCGTGTCCTCTATCTCAACCCGGGCAGTGCTGGACCCCGACGTTTCTCTCTGCCGGTCGGCATCGCTCGGCTGGAAGTCGAAGGCGGTACGATGCGCCACGAGTTGATCACGCTCGACGTCTGAACGAACTGCCGAGCACCAGGAGACACCAGATGAGCGAACGACTGAACATCCCCTCCGGGGCCAAATGGGAATCCCTCGTGGGCTATTCGCGGGCCGTACGGATCGGCCCCTTCGTCCACGTCACGGGCACGACCGCCTTTGGACCCGACGGCGATCTCGTAGGCGTTGGCGACGCTGCGGTCCAGACGAGGCAATGCTTCGAGAACATCCGCCGCGCTTTGGTTCAAGCCGGCGCTTCGTTCCGGGACGTAGTCCGCACACGAATGTACGTCACAGACATCAGCCAGTGGGAGACCATCGGCCGGGTGCATGGCGAGATCTTCGGCCAGATCCTGCCGGCGACGACCATGGTCGAGGTTAGTGGCCTGATCGATCCGCGCATGATGGTGGAAATCGAGGCCGATGCCTACGTGGGCGATGATGCTGGCGACTCATCGTCCTGACGTAGACTGAGCTCACCTGCCAAAAGCCCTGCCGCCGAGGTCCTGATGACTGCCACCACAGAGATCACCACCGAACCGTCCTCCATCGATGTCCAGCCCGACCTCGCCGTCGAGCCTCTTCGTATCGCCGACCGGATGTTCCGCTCCCGCCTGGTCTTGGGATCCGGCAAATACACCGACAATCAGACCATGCTCCGCAGCTTCGAGGCTGCCGGCATCGAAATGGTGACGGTGGCTCTTCGTCGAGTCGACCTGAACGATCCCGACCCCGACGCTTACATTCACCACATCGACCCCGAAAAGTACCTCTTTCTGCCCAACACAGCGGGTTGCTATACGGCCGACGATGCCATTCGAACGGCTCGGTTGGGCCGTGAATTGGGCGGCTGGAATTGGGTAAAGCTCGAGGTGATCGGCGACGAAAGGACCCTCTTTCCCGACAACGTGGAGCTGTTGCGGGCGACCGAGATCCTGGTCGAGGAAGGGTTCGTCGTACTGCCCTACACCAACGACGATCCGGTGATTTGCAGGAAACTAGAGCAGCTGGGCGCGGCAGCCGTCATGCCGTTGGGTGCCCCCATCGGCTCGGGGATGGGGATACGCAATCCCGCCAACCTGCGTATCATTGTCGAACAGAGCGAGGTGCCGGTGATCGTCGACGCCGGTGTCGGTACGGCATCCGACGCGGCGGTCGCAATGGAGTTGGGTGCCGACGGCGTCTTGATGAATACCGGCATCGCCGGCGCCGACGACCCTGTGCGGATGGCCCGCGCAATGAAGCTGGCGGTGGACGCTGGATGGTTGGCTGCCCACGCGGGTCGCATTCCGCGTCGCCTGCATGCATCGGCATCGACGACCATGGATGGTCTCATTGACTAGCCTCCTAGAGTCCCGATCGTCAAAACGGCGGACGCCGGAACATCGGCATACAGCTTGGAGGTCCAGGCTCGCCGCGCCCGTCCTTCGTTGGTCGAGGCACACCATCTCTCGCGGGCGGAACAAGCTGCGCTCCCTGGTCTAGTGGCTGTCTGGCCGCTTTCCGCGTGGACGGCAGCCGCTCTGGGTCTCGTCCTGGGGCACCTGCTCCGCCGTGCCGTGCCGCGGCTTCTGCGCCTGCGCGATCCTTCGTTGCCGTTTCGCTATCCCTGGCCCGAGATGCTCTGCGCCTTGGCCTTCTCGCTACTCGCTGCCACCGACGCACCTTGGCCCGCGTGGTGGCTCACCCTCGTCCTGGTCGCGGCCTCGGCCTGCGACCTGCGCAGCAAGCTCATCCCGGATGTCTTGACCGTAGGTGCGGTTCCAACCGGGTTTCTCGCTTCGTACCTCGAACCCACCCTCGTGCGTGCCGTGCCGCTCCATGATCTGCTGGCCATCCAGGCGGGACTGTCGTTTCGCGACTCCTCGACAGCGCTCCTGCTGTCCGTTGCCGGAGCTGTATTCGGCCTGAGCCTCGTGTGGGCTTTGCGTGTCGTATTCCGAGCCATCGCGAGCGTTGAGGCCATGGGCTGGGGCGACGCCAAGCTACTGGCTGCAACCGGCGCGTTCCTCGGTCCGGTGGGCGTCGTCCTGACGCTGGCACTCTCCTTCTTCCTCGGAACGCTTCATGGCACCTTCGCCACCTTGCGAACCGGCCAGCCACACTTCGCTTTCGGCCCATCGCTGGCACTCGCCGCCTGGTGCGTCGCAGCAGGATCCGAGCATCTGATGGAAGGCGTGGGAAGATTCCAATCCTGGCTCTTCACACTGCCGCTCACCGCGCTTACGGCGGTCTACAGCATCCTGCTGGCGTTCGTCGTCTACCTGCTCTGGAGACTTCGCAGGAAGTCGGCGGAATACGAAGCGATGATCGAGTCCGACTACGCAGCCATCGAATCGGAGCTCGAAGAGTAGCCACGAAGTGCACTCAGTCGCCGGGCGTCAGAGAAGACTCGAGGTGCTCAGTACACGACACGGTAGACGGAGCCGCTGTCGGACTCGCGGAAGACCACCCGCAACGGACGCTGGTCCTTGACCAGCCGCAGCTCGTCTGCTTCACCCTCCTGACTGCCTTCGAGCAAATCCCAGCCGCGATCCAGCAGCATGCCCACCAACCCCTGTTCCACCGACTGCCTACCTTTGTGGGTCACGAGCTCGATATAGGCCGCACCATCTTCTTCTCCATAGTCCACCAAGCTTGCGGGCAGCACGAGCGGCACGTCGCCCGGGAAGTCGCCAGGCAATATGCCGGAGAGACCGTTGTCGGCGCGCCGTTCCTCCACGACGTCGTTCTCGGTAGAGACCTCGAGCGTGGGCTCGACATCGACGGTGGGTTCGGAGTCGACATCGTCAACACTGTCGCGACAGGCAACCAAGAGTCCGATGAGGACGAGGAGAAGGGTACGGACGATGATGGCACCGGGTCGGGCGCCGCCGAAAGCGAGTGCAGTTCTTTCAAGAGCGAACACGGGATCCTTCGCGGTCGAGGTAGAAGAGGTTGGACTCGCCGCTCCTCGCGGAATGGCTGGAACGGTACGGTGCCAGGATGGGATGCAGGAGATCGAGAAGGTGCGCTTCAGCGCCACACTGACGATCGATTCTAAGGGCCTTCAGCCCAGCGGCGCGTGCACCCTCGACGTCTTCCAACTCCGAATCGCCCACGTGCAGTGCCTGCTCGGGGGCAACGTCGAGACGGTCGAGGCAGATCCTGAAGATGGCACCGTTGGGCTTCTCCACGCCACATTCGGCAGAACACACTACGGTTTCGAAATAGCCGGCGAGGCCCAGTTTCTCGAGCAAGCTCGGCAGTCGTTCGTCCCAGTTGCTCACCACCGCCAGTTTCAGACCTCTACGTCGCAGCTCACTCAGCGTCCGAACCACGTCCGGGTAGACCTCCCACGCCTCGGCTTGAGCGAAGCGGTCGAAGAGCTCGGCGGCTGCGAACGGACTGGGTTCGAGCTCGAGGTACTCACAAAGGCGCTCGGCATAGCGGCTCCAGAATCCCTTGGAGCCGTCGGGATGACCCGGGTAGCTATGATGGGTGAAACGGTCTGCGGGCGGAGCGACAGAGCATTCGAACTCCTTCCAGACCATGGGTAGGAGACGGTCCAGGTCGGCAGCACGTACAGCAGCGTTTCCATGGTGTCGGCGCAACACCTCGAGATAGATCTGAACCCTTCGAGGCGAGTGGAACAGGGTATGTGTAGCGTCGAAGCTGACAGCCCGTATCGGTCGATTCCATGGTTTGCTATCTTGCTCGAGACTCATGACGCCGACCCTCCGACTCCTCGTCGCCAGCTGTTGCTTTTCCTGCTGGATGCTCTGCCTTCTCGTGGGCTGGGCCGCAGGAGGCGCGATCCATCTCCTGTTGATCGCAGCCGTCGTCCTGTTCCCATGGACCGAGGAAGCCAGTCACGTTGATCAGGGTCGCATGAAAGCGCCGGATCAGCCATCCTCTTCGTCCCAGCCCGGGGGCGACTCGTGAATCTGGCGTAGATTGACGTACGTGCGGCGGGTCACATAAGTCAGGGCTCCGATGGCACCCCCCGTCAGTACGGCCAGCTGCCATGGGTAGCCCCAAAGATAGTAGGCGAGCAGACCCACGATGAACATCGCGAAGAGATCGAATACGAGCCACCGACTCACGAGTCGGCCCTCACCCAGAACCCGATGCAAGAAGGCCGCCTTGCACGGAGCGAGGCGGCCTGTGGTGCGCCGGCTACGAACCGGCTCGACTCGAGGTGAGACTTACTGATCGCCCGTTTCACCCGGTAGGGGCTGGGACGAGATCGTTCCAGTCTGCGGAATGTCGAGAAATTCGCTCAGCCCATAGCTACCCGTGCTGCCGCCGTAGGTAATCGGGCTGTCATCCGGAGGTGCCGGCGCGGCGCCACCTTCACCACCCTGGCCGTCCTCGCCGTCTTCGAACTCGATGTCGCCCGGGGTGAAGCCGACGTAGAGAGTCGTCGCGTCGACCTGGTATCCGAAGCCACTGGCCTCGGCGGCGGTGGAGACATCGGCAACCTCAGCCTTCTCCAGGCTGATCCAGTTACCCTGATCGGTGCGCAGCAAGACGTAGTTCTCATCCCATTCGGCGATCACCGGACGCTCACGGGTTTCGAAAGTCGTACCGTTGGTCAGCGTAACGGTGAAGACCACCGCACTGGCGCTTGCGGCGATACAGGCCAAACAGCCGCAGACCAAGAGCAGGCGCACAGCGGCGCGTAACGGTTGGCGGAGAATTCGGGGACGGCGCATTTGCATCATGTCTCGGCTCCTTCGGGCAGGGACCTCCAATGATAGACGAGACGCATGTCCGACGCAAATCAAGATCGGCGTAAGTGTTGATGAAGTCGAGGCTTGTGGCTCTCAGACGAAGAGGCTATCTCTGAAACTGCACCGTGATCGTATGCCAGAACTTCACCGGCACACCGTCCTTGGTGGCAGGTTGGTAGGTGGCCTTCTTCACCGCAGACAACGCCTCCTGGTCGAAGCCGAACTTCTGTGGTTTGCTCGCTAGCTCGACCCGGATCACATCACCGTTCTCGTCGACCAGCGCGCGGACTAGCACTGTGGCGCTGCTCTTGTTGAAACGCCGAGCCATCGCGGGATAGTTCGGGTTCGGCTCTCGTCTGGTCCTTGGAGGCACGACGCCCGGCCCCATCTCCACGAGATCACCCCGGCGAACCTTCGGCTTCGGGGGTTCATTCTGGGCCTGGTTGGAAGCCCCCGGAGTCGGCTGAGGGACCGCGGGTTTCGGCGTAGGCACGGTCGGTTTGGCCTGGGCCTTGGCCTCCTCTTCCCTCCTCTTCGCTTCCTCTTCTTCCTTCTTCCTCGTCTCCTCGGCGATGCGACGCGCCTCTTCGTCGGCCTTGCGCTGTTCCTCGGCCAGTCGCGCCGCTTCAGCCTCCGCCGCCGCGGCCGCAGCCTCTTCCTCTTCCCGCTTCTTGCGCTCCTCGTCCTCTCGCTTACGGCGTGCCGCCTCTTGCTGGGCTTCGTCGAGCTGCGCTTCGAGGTCCGACAGCTTGTCGTCGTACTGCTGCTGCATCATCTCCGACTGCTGGGCGATCAGCTCTTGCATCTGAGAGCGAATCTCCTCCACTGTCGGACCTTGGGGCTCGGGAGGTGGCGGTGGCTGGACAGCTGCCGGCTGTGAATCTGCCGCATTGACACCTCCCCGGACGAAGAACCATCCGGCGACCGCGACGAGCAACAAGGCAGCGATCGCGCCTACCAGGAGACCCGTATTGGACTTTTTCGGCACTTCGTGGACGCTGCTGATCTCGCCCACCGGCGCCGCCGGCGGGAGCTCTGCCACCTCGTCGACGACCGTCGGCTCCGGCTCGTCGGTTTCGACGACCTCGTCCTCCGCTCCAGCGACGGTCGGAACAGGAAGAGTCTTTTCGATCTCGATCTCTTGACTCTCGCGCTCGATCTCCTGCCGGAAGAGGTTGTGCATGAAAAACGCGAGATTGAACGTGGTCGGGTTGTAGGAGCCCTCGAACATGTACTTGTTGAGCGCCTTGTGCCACTCCACGACGTCCTGGATGCGCTGATCGCGCGCCACCAAGCTCTTCTTCAACAGCGCCCGCAGCTCCTCGGGAATGGGCTCTCCCTCGGTTGCCACCACACCCTGGTCGATCACGGAACCGTAGCCGTCGGCGGCGGGTGGCGGCAGCGGACGCCCCGTGAGCAACTCGAAGAGAACCACACCGAGAGAATAGATGTCGTCGACCTTGTCGAGCGTCGCACCGGATAGCGCCTCGGGTGACAGGTAACGGCCGAAGTGCTGACGCACCACCGGATTGGCGGCGAACGATCGAAGACCCGGCCCGACCTCGAAGCCCAGGAGCCGGCTCTCGCCTTCGTTGGAGATGATCACCAGGTGCGGCACCATGAAGCCGTGGCAGATACGCTGGTCCTGAAACCGAGTCTCGGCCGCAGAAGCCAAGCCCAACGCCAAGCGTTCGGTGATCAGGAGCGCATGCTCGGCAGGTACGAAATTGCGCTTGCGTGCTGCCTGCTCCAGCAGGTTGGCCATGTTCTTGCCCGACACGTAGTCGTATGCGACGTACGGAATGCCCTCCAGCTGTCCGAGCTCGACACCGTCGCCGATGTTGGGACTCTTCAACGCCTGCTGAACAGCCTGACGCTCCTCGACGATCTGCCACAACCGACCGCCGTCGATGCCCTGGCCGTTGAAGATACGCAGGAGCACCACTCTCTCCATACCCTTGGAACCGACCAGGCCGGCTCGAAACGTCTCGCCGAGCGGATCCTCCGTCAGCTTCTTGAGCAACAGGTACTTGCCGAACTGTTCCCGAGTATTCATATCGATGTCGTCCTGGGCGCTGAGAGAGATCTTGTCCGAGCTTCTGGACCTCGCTCGGACCGTACTAGGGCCATGGGATCTGTAATTCTACTCTGAAATCTGTGCACACACGCAAACTTACGCGTACCTCGTCCCGGACAAGATCTATACGCATCGGCTCCCGCCAGCGTCGAGCCGACGGAGAACAGTCGTCACACAAAGGTGAGCCGGCCGGGCCCCAGCTGGGCCCCGGCCGGAGTCGAACGACGAGCGGAGGAGCGTGAGCGGCGTGGCGACCAGCCGGCTGAGAACCGGCCCACCCTGAAAGGCTCCTCCGGTCTGGGTCTCTAGTGTGGAGGGTGGGTGTTGATCTAGAGGAAGGTGTAGGTGGCGGGTCGGGTGAGGGCTCACCACGCCGGACGAGAAGCTGTCTCGTCGAGTCCATACGTTTGTGCGGACTTCCAGAAGTTATCCGTAGACGCAAGATTTGTCCAGGAATCGGACACCTCTCCCGATCAGACCCTGCAACCCCTCCGACCCGGCAAACTCCTCGCATACCGGTGCTCGCACGGATGTGATCTGATTGTGGGCCCAAACGCGAACGTCTCGGCCCACCGCCAGCGATCCGTCGCGGCACGTCCGTGGGCCGTGTTACGCGACTTGCCCCAGAAGATCACCAGCGAACACTCGCCACTTCGGAGACTCCATGAAGCCCGAAATCTATAGCGATCTCGTCGACGTCCTCCGTAAGTCGGTCGCCAAGCACGCACAGCGAAACGTCCTCGGCACCAAGAGGAACGACCAGTGGCAGTGGATCACGTATGGCGAATTCGGCAAACGCGTCGACGACTTTCGCGGTGGATTGGCGGATCTCGGTATCGGCGAAGGCGATACCGTGGCGATCATCTCGGGAAACCGCGTGGAATGGGCCATCGCCGCCTATGCCACCTACGGACTCGGCGCACGTTTCTGCCCGATGTACGAAAGTCAGTTGGAGGAAGACTGGACCTACATCCTCGAGGATTCGGGCGCCAAGGTACTTCTGACCTCCACGTACCAGATCTTCGAGATCACTCGCGACTGGAATCAGAAGATCGATCGCCTGGAGAACGTCTTTTGCATGTCGCTACCGGAAGAAGACGTCTCTAGTTTCGGTTCGTTGGAGCGACGCGGTGCTACGAATCCCACGCCGACAGTCGACATCGACCCCGAGTGGGTCTGTGGTTTCATCTATACGTCCGGCACCACGGGCCGGCCCAAGGGCGTACTTCTCACCCACACCAATATCTGCTCCAACATCAATGCCGTGGCGTCGATCTTTCCGATCGACCATTCGGACGTCACCGTGTCCTTCTTGCCTTGGGCTCATTCCTTCGGCCAAACCTGCGAGCTGCACTGCCTGATCTCCCGCGGTGCCGCGATAGCCGTTGCCGAATCGGTGGAGAAGCTGGTGGACAACTTCGGTGAGGTGCGGCCCACCATGATCTACGCCGTCCCACGGATCTTCAACCGGATCTACGACGGTCTGCACAAACAACTGGCCGAAGCAGGCGGAGCCAAAAAGGCCATCTTCGAAGCCGGCTTGGCCAACGCCGAGAAACGCTACAACTTGAAGCAAGAAGGCAAGAGCTCGGCACTGGTCGAGCTCAAGCACGCGTTCTTCGACAAGCTGGCATTCTCCAAAGTGCGAGACAAGTTCGGTGGTCGGGTGAAGTATGCGATCTCCGGTGGCGCCGCGCTATCGCGCGAAGTTGCTTACTTCATCGAATACCTCGGCATCGTCGTCTGCGAAGGCTACGGGCTCACAGAGACCAGCCCCATCGCCACGGCCAACCACCCGGGTGGGCGCAAGATCGGATCCGTCGGTCGTGCCATCCCCGGGGTCGAGGTCCGCATCGACAGATCCGTGGTCGACGACGAGGATTCCGACGATGGCGAAGTCATCGTCAAAGGCCCCAACGTGATGAAGGGCTACCACAACTTGCCCGAAGAGACCGACGAGGTCATTACAGAAGACGGCGCGTTCCGCACTGGAGACCTTGGCCGTCTCGACGCCGATGGCTTTCTCTTCATCACAGGACGCCTCAAAGAACAGTACAAGCTGGAGAACGGCAAGTACGTTGTGCCCGCACCGCTGGAAGAGATCCTGCAGCTGTCACCGTTCGTCACCCAGGCGTTCATTCACGGCGCCAATCGGCCGTTCAACGTGGCCCTCGTCGTACCAGATCGTGTAGCGGTCGAGAAGTGGGCACAGTCCAACGGTATAAGGGGCGACTACGAGGAGATTCTGACGAACGACAAGACACGCGGGCTGATCGACGGCGAGCTGGAGAAGCATTCGGGCAGCTTCAAAGGCTACGAACGGCCCCGCGCATTCACCGTGGTCGCCGAGGAGTTCACCGTCGACAACGGCCTGCTGACGCCCAAGATGAGCGTCAAACGTCGCAAAGTCATCGATCGATACGGCGACCTGCTCGACGGTCTCTACGGCGACTGACCGCGACCGTGCACCCGGCGAGCTTTCGCAACGCTGCGGCGCTGATCGCGTCGCTCGGAGCGCTGACGGCTTGTGACGCATCCGATCCGACCACGCCGAGCGGCGGGATCGCAGACACGCCGCGACCGCAGGTCGGCCAGAACGTCGGCGCCGATCCTCTATTCGAGGACGTCACTTCCGGTACCACCCTCGACTTCGTGCATTTCAACGGTATGGCGGGACGCTTCTACTATTCCGAGATGATGGGCTCCGGTGGTGCGCTTCTGGATGCAGATGGAGACGGAGATCTGGACCTCTTCCTGGTGCAAGGAAACGAGCTAGGCGGTGTACCGTCTGCCGAGTCCTCTGTGCCGCCAAACGACGCGATGTTGCCGCTCCGCGACCAGCTCTACCTCCACACCGGGCTCGACGAGGATGGGCTGCCACAGTTCCGCGACCAAACCTCCATCAGCGGCCTCGACTCCCGCGGCTACGGCATGGGCGCCGCGGCCGCCGACTTCAACGGCGACGGCCACGAAGACCTGTACGTGACCAACGCCGGCCCCAACGAGCTCTGGTTGGGGCGCGGCGACGGCAGCTTCGAACGGGCACTGGAAGAGGCGTCGAGGATCGCCGCTTGGAGCGTTGCCGCTGTGCCGCTGGATGCCGATCGCGACGGCGACGTGGACCTCTTCGTCGCGAACTACGTCGAGTACTCCACCGCGGTCGACAAGAGCTGTAGCGATTCGCTGGGCCAGCGCAACTATTGCGGCCCGCTTTCCTATCCGCCCGTCCGCGACGTCTTGCTACGCAACCGCGGCGACGCTACGTTCGAAGACGTCAGCCTTTCCGTAGGGCTGGGCGCGGCTTACGGTCGCGCTCTGGGGGCCACGGCAGCCGATTTCGATGGCGATGGCCGGCTGGAGATCTTCGTCGCCAACGATGGCGACGAGAACCAGCTTTGGCGTCTCCGGCAGGATGATGGATCGGCCTACGAAGATGTCGCGCTCCTTTGGGGCGTTGCGGTGAACGCTACCGGCCACGCCGAAGCCTCCATGGGAGTCGCTCTGGGTGACGTAGACGGCGACGGTGACCGGGATCTGTTCGTCAGCCACCTCGACCGCGAGACCAACACGCTTTATGCAGCCCGTTCTGCCCTAGGGCATGGCCGCCACGGAGGCTTCGACGATCGGTCGAACGAGTCTGGACTCGGCGCACCGAGCTTCGATCGCACCGGCTTCGGAACGGTTTTCGTCGACTGGGATCTCGACGGCGATCTGGATCTGCCGGTGGCCAACGGCGCCGTCAAGATCATCCCGGAACAGTCCCTGGCGGGCGACCATCACGCTCTCCACCAGCCGAATCAACTCTTCCGTAACCTCCTGGAATCCGGTCAGGCCCGTTTCGAAGAAGTGACGAACGATCCGTTCGGCGCGATCTCCGAAGTCAGCCGAGCGATTCTCGCCGGCGACCTCGACGAAGATGGCGACGCCGACTTGGTGGTTACCAACAACGCCGGGCCGGCGCGCATCTTTCTCAACCGAGCTGGGGACGGTCGACCTTGGATCGGCGTCTCGCTGCGCAACGAGAGCGGCGGAGTGGCCCACCACGCCGTCGCCGAGTTGACGCGCCCTGATGGGCAGAAAATGTCCCGTCAAGTTGTCGTGGCCACCGGCTATGCTGCGTCGCAGGACCCCAGGCTACGTTTCGGCCTGGGATCGACAGCAGACCGCGGACTGGACGTAACGGTGCGATGGCTCGACGGCAGCGTGGAACGCTTCCCCGGCCTTTCGCCCGGGAAATACCACGAGTTGCGACAGGGTCGGGGCGCGCCCCGGAAGCAGGAATGAGCAAGCAGTCGAAACCTCTATTACTGCTCGTGGTCGCAGGCTTGTACCTCGCCGGCTGCCGACCTTCGGTCGAGCTGCCGGAGCTACAGGAAGTGCCGGCACCCGATCTTTCGGCAGCAGAGCCACCGGTCGCCAACCAAGTCGACGAGGCGCGCCAGCATCTCGTCGAGACCCTGGGTAGCCCGGAGTCGCTGCTCGAGGTGGCCGACGCCTACGGCCACCTCGCAGAGGTCTACCACGCCTACGAGCTGCGTGGGCCCGCGGCCATTGCCTACGCCAACGCTGCGACTCTCGACCCGACCAATCCGGTCTGGCGCTACGAAAAGGGCCTCGCGGCCTATGACGACGGTGATTTCACCACCGCCCTGGAACTGTTCCGCGAAGCGCAAAAGCTTCAGCCTGCGATGAACGTGGCTCGCCTACGACTCGCTGAAACTCATCTCGCGCTCGGCGAAGCGGAGGAGGCGCGTCAAGCCGCCGCACCGTTGCTGGAAGATCGGGACTACGGCGTCGCCGCGCGTTGGGTAACGGCACGGGCGGCTTCGTCTGTCGGTGACGACGAGGCCGCCGCCGAATCCTTCCGCGCAGTCCTCGATGCAGCGCCAGGGGCCGACGTCGTCCATCGGCCCTTGGGCCAGACGCTGCTGCGCCTGGGCCGCAAGGCTGAGGCCCGAATGCATCTGGACCACGAAGGCAAGGGGCAGGTCCCGTTTCCCGATCCCTTGCTGGAGCGGGTTCTGAGCCTTGCGCGGACCGCTGCGGCTCACCTTCGACGTGGCAACCAGGCCTTGGTCGCCGAACGAGCCGAGCAGGCGGCGGAAGAGTTTCGAAGTGGCCTCGAGGTGGATCCGGAACATCTGGAGCTGCGGCTGAGCCTGGGATTGGCGCAAATTCGCGACGGCCGACCGGCGGACGCCCTCGAGACGTTCGAAACCGCGGTGCAACACCATCCGGACGAAGCCCGGGCCCACCACGATCTCGCCAATGCACTCCGCGCCGTCGGGCGGCCGCAGGAGGCCGCCGAGGCGTTCCGCCACGCGGTAGAGCTCGAGCCCGACTACGGCAGCGCGTGGTTCAACCTGGGAAATGTACTTTCGGGACTGAAGCGGTGGGACGAGGCGGAAGCGGCCTTGCGTCGCCATCGCGAGATCGAGCCCCACGATCGCCGGTCGGCGTACCTTCTGGCCATGGCGCAGAACGGCCGGGGCGACGCCGAAGCAGCCGCGATCCAGCTGCAGGACCTGCTGACGGAGGATCCCAACGACCCGGTGGTCCGCCGCGGTCTTGCCGATGTTCTTCTCGACTCCGGCAAGCCGGCGGCCGCTGCCGGCGTTTGGCGCCAGGTCGGCGCGCTGGACCTGCCGGTCGCCGACCGGGGCCAGATGCTCGACACCGGAGGCCGCTCGCTGTGGCAGAAGGGACGTCGGCGGCAAGCTCTCGAGCTCTGGCACCAATGGGTGCGCATCGCACCTGAATCGAGCGAGGCCCGTACCGCTCTCGCCAACGCGCTTCAACTGATGGGGCAGCGCCAGGAAGCGGAGGAAGAGTTCTCCCGCGCGATACAGCTCGACCCACAGAACGCCACCGCATGGCAGTCCGAGATCAGTCTGCGGATCTTACGCGGCGACTACGAAACGGCAGCCCTTCGGGCGGACGAAGCGCTGGCTATCCACCCCGATCACGCCGGACTCCTCGATCTGACGGCGCGACTCCTGGCCACTGCGCCCCTGGACACTCTGCGCGACGGTCAGCGCGCTCTGCTGCTGGCCGACCAGGCGCGACGCATCGAGCCGGCACTCCAGTTTTCCGAGACCTATGCCATGGCGCTCGCCGAGCTCGGTCGCTTCGACGATGCTGTCAAGCTACAGACCGACCTCGCACGTCAGGCCCAGGGGATGGGTGACCGCCAAGCCCTGACCCGCATCGTCGCACAGCTCAGGCGATATGAGATGAGACAACCGGTCCGCGTGGAGGCGCAGCAATGACACAAGCCAGATCTCAGAACATGCCACCCTTTCACCTGGCATTTCCGGTCCGCGACATCGAATCGACACGGCGCTTCTATGTCGAGGTGCTCGGCTGTCGCGAAGGCCGGAGCGCCGAGACGTGGATCGACCTCGACTTCCGTGGCCATCAGATCAGCGCCCACGTACGTCCAGGAGCCGAAGCCGTGGCCCTACGCAACGCGGTCGACGGCAAGGCGGTGCCGGTACCGCACTTCGGACTGGTCCTGCCGTGGGACGAGTGGAACGAAGTGGCGGAGAGACTCCGCCACGCAAAGACCGATTTCGTCATCGAGCCCTACGTGCGCTTCGCCGGTCAACCCGGTGAGCAAGGCACCATGTTCTTCACCGATCCAAGCGGCAACTGCATCGAGCTGAAATCGTTTCAGGACCCGTCACAGCTCTTCGCCACGGAATAGGTACTTCGAGGATTTGGCCTCGCCCCGATTTGGACGCTCCTCGAAGCCGAGGGCCCACGATGCGCTACGTCTCCACCAAGAATCCCACTGGTCCCACTTTCTCTCTCGCGGAGGGCCTGCGACTCGGCCCAGCACCCGACGGCGGCCTCCTGGTGCCAGTACGAAGGCCTGAGCTGGGCGATACCTTCTGGCGCGACCATCCCGGGCGTTCGCTTTCCGACACTGCGCTGGCGGTGATGTCGGCCCTGGTGGGCGACGCCCTGCCCACCGAGGTGTTGCGGCGCCTCCTCGACGACGCTCTCGACTTTCCTCTACCGCTGCATCGCGTGACGGAACGCGTGGCACTCCTGGAGCTGTTCCACGGTCCGACTCTGGCGTTCAAAGACGTAGGTGCACGAACGCTGGCGCGCCTCCTTCCCGCCACCGCCGGCGGCGAGGAGGTCGCGGACTCGCTGGTAGTCGTCGCCACCTCCGGCGATACCGGCGGAGCCGTGGCTCAGGCCTTTCATGGCGTCGAGGGCACCCGGGTCGCCATCCTCTATCCCGACGGGCAGGTCAGCCCGGTCCAGGAGCGCCAGTTCACCACTCTGGGAGGAAACGTCCACGCTTTTGCAGTCGATGGCACCTTCGACGACTGCCAGCGGCTGGTCAAGGCAGCTTTCGCGGACCGAGAGCTACGCCGCAGCCTCGGCTTGACGTCCGCCAACTCCATCAACCTCGGACGTCTCCTGCCGCAGGCCGTCTACTACGCGCATGCCGTCGCGCAGCTGCTGACGTCGGCACCGGACCGATCCCCGATCTTCGTCGTACCTAGCGGAAATTTTGGCAACCTGACCGCCGGCCTGTTGGCCCGGCGACTCGGCCTGGACCGCTTTGGAGCCAGCTTCGTCGCAGCCACGAACGCCAACGACGTCGTACCGCGCTACCTCGCGGAAGGCGTCTACTCTCCGAGAGATTCGGTGCGCACCCTGTCCAACGCGATGGACGTAGGCGACCCTTCGAACCTCGCCCGCATTCGGCACCTATATGGAGACGACGTCGCCGCCCTCCGCCGCGACGTGCGAGGCGTCGTCGTGGACGACGAGATGACACAGCAGACCATACGTCGGGTCGATCGAGATCACGGGGTACTTCTCGATCCCCACACCGCAGTCGGCTGGCACGCCGCCGAAACAGTGGTGCAAACCCAGGGCGACGATGCCGTCGCCATCGTTCTCGCTACCGCCCATCCGGCCAAGTTCGCCGAGGTCGTCGAGCCGGTCGTCGGCCGCCAGATCGAGATGCCCGAGCGACTGGCACGTCATCTCCACCAGGAGGTCAAGAGCGTGCGATTGAGCCCGGAGATCGACCACCTACGCGACGCCCTTCGGACCCTTCCTTCGTAGATCCTCGGCCCTTCACAGGTCTCCCGGTCAGCGGCGCCAGTCCTCCACCAGCAGATCCGGAATCTGTCGCATTTGACGATCCGCCGAGACGAGAACGAGGCCTCGACACAGAGCACTTGATGCGATGCCGATATCGAAGTCGGGGATCGGCGATCCCATCGCCAAGAGCCGCGCTTTGAGAAGACCGAACTGCCGCGCGGCCAGTCGGTCGAACGGGACCACGTCGATCTCTTGGAGAAAGGTCTCGACACGCCCGCGATTTTCTTCGACTCGACCCGAGCGCTCTGCGCCGAACTGCAGCTCTCCTTCGGTCAGGGCGCTGACGGCTGCTGAACCCTTCGGCAGGGCCAGCAGCCGACGTGCAATAGGCCCAACGCCATTGAGATACGCGATGCATACGTTGGTATCGAGCAGGTACCTCAAATCAGCGCGGCTCGCTGCGTACTGATGCGGCTTTCCTCGATGTCCCGAACGATCTCTTCGGTCGATCGATCGTCTTTCCAGCTTCCGGCAAGTGCCCGGAACTCATCCGACCACTCCCGGCGATGACCCTCGATGTCGCCACGGAGGACAGACTGGACGTAGAGAGCAGGTGACATGCCTTCTGCATCGGCTCTGGCTCGAAGCGGTTCTTCGAGCTCTTTCGGTACGTAGACTGACAGCTTCATGGCGGTCTCCCTGATGTCCTACACTCTATCCTACCTGTAGCTCACGTCGAAGCTATGACCCGTCCACCACGCCTGCGGATTCCACGGATGGCACATGCGCCACGGTGCCGCGCCGCTCGCAACCTCTACGATCCGACTGCAGATAACCGGTCAGTCGTCCGTGTCTGCCTTGTCGGGAGGAATCACCAACACCGAAACGCGAGCGCGGGCGGCGATGTCGGCAGCGACGGAGCCGAGGAGAAAACGTTCGAATCCGCTGCGGCCGTGAGTACCCACGATGACGAGATCGATGGGATGCTCCTCGACGTCGCGCAGGATCTCCGCCCGAATATCTCCTTCCCGTACCTCGGGCCGGATTCTGCGCCGCGCGTCCCGGTCGACGCGCTCGAGGAAGCTGTCGAGCTCCTCGTGGGCCAGACGGCGGATCTGGTCGGGCGTGAACTGCCGGCTACCCTCCAGCTCGTCGCGAGTGACGACGAACAGGCACTCCACCTGTGGCGACGGGTCGTCGATCTCGTCGAGTAGCGTCAGCCCGCGGCACAGACTCTCCTCCGACAACGGTGAGAGATCGACCGGTGCAAGCACCTTTCGCGGTGGCATGCGCGGCTCTCCCTCCACCACCCACACAGGGCAAGTGGCGCCGCGCAGCACCCGATCGGCCGTGGAACCGAGGAGGGGCAACCCCTCCGATTCGGCCGAGCCCACCACTACGAGATCGGCATCGACGCTACGAGCGGTCTCGAGCATCATGCGGTGGGCAGCACCTGCTTCGATGACAGGTTCGCGCAGCCCTGCTTCGAGCAATCCGAGTCGCTCCAGCTGCTGGTCGAACAGCTGGCGGCGCACTTCTCGTTCGCCATCGAGCAGATCGGCCGAGACCGTCGTCAGGCCGCTGGGTGCGGCGAAGTAGGCAACAGGCAGGGCGTGGGCATGGAGGATGTGTAGCTCGGCTCCACTACGCCTCGCGATCTCATAGGCCGTCCGGACCACGCAGTCCGACGCCATTTCCAACGAGGTACCTACGACGATGTTCTTCAAGTGTTGGCTCATTACCCCGGTGCACTCAGATGTGGAAGTCGCCAACAGTTTATGCCACCGGATCCCCGCAACGCGTTCTCAATCTTGACCGGCCTCATTCTCACTGCTGAGAAGCTGACGCCCCTTAGCGCTCCCCTCGCCCGCCGTCATTAGCTCGGTTACGAGTCAACGAGCGCTGATACGGCATCGTTTCGAACCTCCTAGTGAGTTACCTTCGTCTCCGATACCCGTGTGGCACAGAGGTTGCAGTTTTCTTCTCCTGCTCGCAAGAGCGCGCAAGCCGGACGCTTGCTATTGCCAGGGGAGCTTCGGCGCCACCAACGTCGAACGCTCCCCTCGCGCTTATAGGCAGCATCGGTATCCACAGGACCAATGTGGTTGGCTCGCGACCCGGCTACCGTTCGTACGCTCCGTGCTGACGCCGCCTACGCGAGGTGTATTCCTCCGCAGTATCTCGCGCCACCACCTCGTAGAGCTTCGCCCGCTTACCCTCACCCCGGCGCAGAATCCGGCCAAGGCGTTGCACGTGCTCGCGTACGCTGCCACTACCGCTGAGTACGATCCCGATATTGGCCGCGGGCACGTCGACGCCCTCGTTGAGCACCTTCGAAGTGACGAGAAAAGGATAGCGCCCATCGTTGAAGCCGGAGAGTAGCCGGTGTCTCTCCTTGACCTTGGTCTGGTGTGTGATCGCTGGAACCAGAAAACGCCGCGAGATCTTGTACACGGTCTCGTTGTCGCTGGTGAAGATCAGCACCCGATCGCGCCGGTGACGCAGCAGCAGGTCGCCCAACAAACGCAACTTGGCCTCTGACGCTTGCGCGATGGCCTTTTGGGCGCGGTAGGCGAGAAAGGCGCGGCGCCCACGCTCACTTCGCGAGGTCGTGGCGAGGAATCTCTGCCAGCCTCCACGACCGCCTAGACGCAAGCCTTCTTGTTCCAGAAAAGCCCGATAGATAGCGCGCTCTTCCTCGTAGCGATGCATCTCTTCCTCCGACAAGCTGACCTCCAGGCGCGTGGTCTCGTAGTCCGACAGGAACTCCCCGGCCAGCTCACCGATCTCACGCCGGTAAACCACAGGTCCTACCAGGCGATCGAGCTTGGTCTCGAGGCCATCTTCGCGCTCTGGAGTCGCGGTCAAGCCAAGACGGAAGGGAGCCAGACACATCTCCGCCGCCGTGGAATAGGTCGGGCCGGGCAGGTGGTGGCATTCGTCGACGACCAAGACAGCGAACCGATCACCCAGCCGCTCCATGTGGATGTATGCCGAATCGTAAGTGGTGACAGTCAGATCCTGCACGTCGTACTCACCGCCGCCCACGACACCTACGGGTCGATCGAACGCGGTCTTGAGGACCCCGTACCACTGCTGGACGAGATCCAGAGTCGGCGTCACCACCAGGCCGCTACGCCCCAGTCGCTCCAGGATCAGCTGAGCGACGAAGGTCTTGCCTGCCCCCGTGGGCAGGACCACAACACCTCGCCGCCCCTCTGCAAAAAAGGCGGACACGGCCTCGTCTTGGTACGGGAACGGTACGCGCTGCTCCCGCGAGAGCAGCTCGAGCGTTTCGAATCCACCGGCCCGGTTCTCATAGGAGAGACCTGCCCGGTGCAAAGTCGTCAACACCTCGCGGTAGCGGTACGCTTGAGCACGCCACCGGCCCACTCGCGAATCGTAGACACAGCCGGGTAGCCGGACGCCCTCCGGTACGTCTCCCTGCAGGACCAGTGTTCCGCGATCGAACTCGAGCTGGATCGGATTCGCCTTCTCGGGCTTCTGCGTCGCCATAGACGAACCGTATCTTTCTACCGATTCGTTGAGAAGCCGCCAAGAGGACGCGTTTCCATCTCCCGATCTCGCCGATTCCGGCGTGTAGAATGCGCCTCGCCTTTTCCGTTGCCAGAAAGTGTCTGATTTCCTCCCGTCCGAGCGATCAGTGAAAGAGAATCACTATGAATAGGAAGGACCGCAGGACTGAGATCGTCCCCGTTCTCGAAGCCATCCGGACGATGATCCGGCGTTCCGATCTCAGCCAGAGAATGGTCGAAAAGCAAGCGGGTTTCTCGAAGGGCTACCTCTCCCAGCTGCTGGCCCACAATCTCGACCTCAAGGTGTGGCACATCCTGGCGATCCTGGACGTCTTCGACGTACAGCCGGCTGACTTCTTCGAGGATGTCTTTCCCAGGCCAAAACGGATGACCCTCGGCGGCCAAGCCCTCGAGGAGTTCATTCACGGCGCCGAGCCCCTACCCGAAGACATCGAGACCTCCATCAACCAGCTCTACCGCCTCGGCGTCGATTCCTTGACCGAGCTGCGGATGCGCCTGGGCCGCTGTGAGAAGGCGGTGGATCAACTGGAGGCCCGAGGCATCGTTCACCTCCACGGCATCGACTTCGGCCACGGTCTGGAAGAGTAGGCTGGAGCGTAGGGTCCGGACGATTCGAGAGAAAGACGAACTGGAGCGGTGCCGCCTACGGATCGAAGCGGCTGACGCGCTCCGCTATGAGAACCCGCAGGCTGCGCTGACGGAGGCGCTGGCCGCCCGCGACGCCACGGCGGATCTCGATCGCGCCTTGACCGGCGACGGGCCCTGGTTGCGAGCTCAGGCCCTTGCATGGGGCGTCCTTGCCTCAGCCTTCCGCAACACAGGGGACCTAAACCGAGCCGAGAGTAGCCTCGTGGTGGCCCTGACATTCCTGGCCGATGCACCCGAGGAGAGATGCACCCTCGGATCTCGCCTGACCCTGCGCGCGGCCTACTTGCGCTGCGACCAAGGACGTTTCGACGAGGCCCTCGAGCTGAACCGAGAAGCCGTCGAGGGATTCCGCGCGGCTCAGGACGAGCATCTGGTGGGTTGTGCCCTGCTCGACCGCGCTCTCGTATTTCACCGCTCCGGCCGCACTGAACGCGCGATCCAGATCCTGGCACAGGCAGTGGACAGCATCGATCGCGAGCGCGATCCACGCTGTTATCTGGCCGCCGTGCACAACATGGCGGTCTACTTGCAACGCATCGCGCGCACCGAGGAAGACATGGAGGAGGCGCTTCACTGGTTGCGCCTCGCCATGGCCGAGCACGAGCAGACACCCGAACGGATTCACCTGCTGAAGCTCCGTAGTCTGGCGGCGTTGTGCCGAGCCGGGCTCGATCAAGGAGGCAGAGAGCGGGCGCGGTTCCGCGCCGAGCTCCTGGCCGTGCGTGACGAATTCCGCGATCTGGGCGCCACCGCCCACGAGGCAGTGATCCTGCTTCACCAAGCTCAGCTCGCGGTGGAAGACGGAGACGAAGAAGAGCTCGACCGCCTCGCCGGTGAGGTGTTCTCGCTGGCGTCCCGCTTGCCGAAGGACGATGCGGCCAGAGAATCGTTGCTCGGCTTCCACGCCGCGTGTCGACGCCGGGCCGTCACACGGACCATGCTGACCCGGGCGGTGGCCCGCATTGAAGATCGCCGCCCAAGGATCTGACTTGCTTCTCTGGCAGGTCTCTCGACCGTGGGCGGTATCACCGCGGCCGTGACGAGGACGTAGAGGGGTGCATATACTTCGGCCCACTATGCCCAAGAAGCTCGACTACAACGCCACCATCACGGAACGGATCGACCTTACCGACGCCCTGGCGGTATTCAAGGTACGGCCCGACGAGCCCATCGCGGACGATCCGGCATTCGTGCCAGGTCAATACATGACGCTCGGTCTCAACAACGAGCAAAAACCAGAGCTCGGCTCGGTACGGCGACCCATGTCGATCGTTTCGGCGCCGGAAGAGGATGGAAACCTCGAGTTCTACATCCGCTGGGTGGCGCACCCGGAGTCGGACAACCCGCTCACTCATCTGCTGTGGAACACCCGGTCGGGTGACCGAATGTTCCTGCGTGCCAAAGGCGTCGGTCGCTTTACCCTCGACCATACGATCGAAGACGGCGACGAGAGACTGAAGATCATGGTGGCTGCCGGAACCGGGCTGGCGCCCTTCGTCTCCATGGCGCGAAGCCGTGTCTTGTCCGATCCAAGTGCCTCACTCTCGGACTTCGTCGTCCTCCACGGCGCCTCGTATCCCGCGGATCTCGGCTACCGTGACGAGCTCGTGTCTTTGGCCGAGACCCACGGGCTGCATTACCTGTCGACCATCAGCCGGCCCAAGGAAGCTCCCGATTGGTCAGGCGATACGGGCCGCGTGGAGGACTACTTCCGCGAGGACCGGCTGGCCGACCTGGAATCGCGAATCGGGCTCGCTGAAGGAGGTCTCCGCCCAGAAAACGCCGTCGTCTACATCTGCGGCCTCCAAGGCACGATCGGCCAGACCATTATGCGCCTCAACCACCGTGGCTTCGTACCCGAAAACCGGAAGCTCCGACGTGTGCTGGAAATCTCGGAACACACCGTACCGACGCTTTTTTTCGAACAGTACGACAACACTCCCGTGATCCCCGTAGACGACGAAGACGTGATGGCAAAGATGAAGGCGCAACTCCGGGCAGCACTCGGAGACGTCTGACGATCCGCGCGGCGAGCTGTGCGGGTCCTCGAGCTCTACAGCGGCATCGGCGGCGTCGCGGCCGCGCTGGGAAAGACAGCCGAGATCGCTGCAGCAGTGGATCAGAGCCAGCCGGCGCTCTCGGTCTATCGCCACAACTTTCCCAGCCATCCCACGGTGGAGAAACGGGTCGACTGCCTCGACCGCGACTGGCTTCGGAGACGCCATGCCGACCTGTGGTGGGCTTCTCCGCCATGTCAACCTTTCACCGTACGTGGCCAACGCCGGGGCCTGGACGACCCGAGGGCTGACACCTTCAAGGCTCTTCTCCGGCATCTCGAGAACGTTCGACCGCGTTCCTTTGCCATGGAGAACGTCGAAGGATTCCGGGATTCCGACGGACACGACCTGCTTCGCCGGACTCTCGACCACGCCGGCTACTCTCAGGTGAGGGAACATCTCCTATGCCCCAGCGACCTCGGTGTCGCCAACCGGCGGCCCAGGTTCTATCTCGTCGCGTCACGCGGTGAATTGCAGAGCGAATTCGATGTGTCCTGTCCACATCCCAGGCTGCCAGAGATCCTCGAAGCGCAGCCCGATCCGAGTCTATGGCTCGATGCGACCATCGTCCGCCGCTACCACCAAGCCCTGCACGTCGTAGACGAGGACGACTCCTACGCCGTCACCAGCTGCTTCACTTCGGCCTATGGCCGCTCGCACGTACGCAGTGGATCGTACCTGCGGACGAGAGATGGCGGCCTCCGGCGATTCTCGCCCATAGAGATTCTCCGCCTCCTGGGATTTCCTACAGAGTTCACCTTGCCACAGGAGCTGCGGCGGTCGAACGCCTGGCGACTGGTCGGCAACAGCCTTTCCCTCACGCCGGTGCGCCGCGTGCTTTCGTCGATCGGTCCGGAACTCAGCTTCCGGCGCTCGGCCTCGTGATCACCATCCCATCGACCTCGGCGACGAAGGCTCCCCTTAGCCGAGTCGGTGCAGAGCCGGGAATCGTCAGATCGATCTCGCCCGGCAGGAAGAGCCCCCGTGCCCGACCGAACTGGAGCTCCAGATCGAAGCCTCGGTCGAAACGGAGGGTGCTCAGCCGGCCAGAACCCAGGTCTCGATAGCTCACCAAGATCCATGGGTCGGGGTTGTCGTCGTCTTCACCGAGTATCTTCCAGCTTCGCTCTTGCGGTACCTCCCGATCGCGAAGCCCCAAAAAAATGGTGACCTGAAGCTCTCCCAACGGACCCGATCCCTGCTGCAAGACCAACGAGATCGAGCTCAGCTCGGCCTGGTACAGCTCGAACGGCTGGCCTGCGACCTCGCCGGCCACCGCGGGTCCGAGGTCCGAGAATCCCAGGCTCTCAGCCGTAATCGGACCTTCGTCCTCTACGGATCCCGCACCTCGCTCGATCGGCTGGCAAGCGGCCACGACACAGAACGCGAGGACACCGAGCAACGATACAGCGGCCTTCACAGTTGCTACAGATCGCCATTTCATGCGGGCCGTACGGACCGGCCACTCGCTCCATTCGACTCGGCGCCGATCTAGATCGCCTCGGACGCACACGAGCGCGTCGGAGCGAATCGGCATCGTGCTCGCCTTGATCCTGGAGCATTCCGGGCCAACGACGAACAGAAACTCCACCACCTCGAGGTCTGAGGACCACAGTCTCCGAGCTTCGTCTGTGTCAATATTTGACACAGCGCTGGAAATCGTGCATTCTGAAGGTATGGCACAGAGACAAACTATGAACGTGTCACTTGCCTCCGCCCAGGAGGATTTCGTCCGCGCGCAAGTCGCGGCGGGACGCTATGCCAGCGCCAGTGAGGTCGTACGCGAGGGCCTGCGCCTACTCGAAGAAGCCGAGCACCGCCGGCTGGTCGAGAAGTGGCTCTACAACGATGTGAAGGACGAAGAGTTAGCGCTTCTACCTGAAGAGCTAAGGACGCGCGTCAAGGCGTACTTCCGGAACCTCATTGAAGAGGGTCTGCGCTCGGCCGAAGAAGGCGGTTGGATCGATGGCCCCAAAGCTATGGAGAAACTCCGCGCCGAACTCAAAGCACCGCCTGATTCATGAGCGGCTGGGTTCTCTCCCCTCTTGCACTCTCAGAACTCGAAGACATCCTCAAATACATCGCGGAAGAAAGCGGTAGCGCCGCGATCTGCGAAAAAGTCGCCAGCGACTTTATGGCCGCTTTCGACAACCTCGCCGCATCACCCGGCATCGGCTGGAAGCGCGAAGATCTGACGGGCCGAAGCATCAGATGGTGGCGTGTGCATAGCTACCTGGCGGCATACAACCCAGAAACCAAACCGCTACGCGTTATCCGCATTGTCCACGGCGCGCGCAATCTCGACAGCCTCTTTCAAAGCGAGCACTAGATCCCGGCACCGAATGTGGCCGGTGGAGCCGTCAGTATCTGGGGGCAGAGCCCTGTTCTCGTCTAGCGGTCAGCCGCCTACCGGCCGCCCGCAATGTCGATGAAGCTGCCAGTCACATAGGACGCAGCGTCGGAGAGCAGCCAGAGGATCGCCTGCGCCACCTCGTCGGGTTCGCCGCCACGCTGCATCGGCAAGCTCTTCGCGATCCGCTCCACCCGATCCGCCTCGCCACCGCTGGCATGAATCTCGGTTCGGATGAAGCCGGGACGGACCGCATTGACCCGTATTCCTTCGCTGGCTACCTCTTTCGACAGGCCGAGGGTCAGCGTGTCGAGGGCGCCTTTGGACGATGCATAGTCGACGTACTCACCGGCAGATCCCAATCGCGACGCAGCGGAAGACACGTTGACGATGGCCCCACCGGAGCCGCCTCGACGGGTCGACATTCGGCGCACCGCCTCTCGTGCACACAGGAACGCACCGACCACGTTGACCGCGAAGACGCGACGTAGACGATCGGCGTCCATCTCGTCGACCCGCATCTGTTGTTCGAGGATGCCAGCATTGTTGACCAACGCAGTCACCGGGCCGAGGCGCTCGTCGCACAGCTCGAAGAGCCGTTCCACCTCCGATTCCACCCCCACGTCGGCTCGCACCGCGTGGCCCTGTCCACCCGCACTCTCGATTTCACCGACCACCTGGCGTGCAGCGTCGGCAGCTTCGCGATAGTTCACGCACACGGAATAGCCAGCAGCGGCACAGAGACGAGCCGTGGCAGCTCCGATGCCACGACTGCCTCCCGTTACGAGGAGAACCGGACGGCGGTTATTCGACATCGATCTATCGCGCAGGTTCGGCGGACACGACGGTCACGACGTCATGCCGAGACTGCATCCGCCCCTCGAATCGCCGGATGACCCTCGCGCAACTGCAGTAGATCCCACAGGTTGCCATAGAGATCTTCGAAGACCGCCGCGAGGCCATAGGGCTCCTCCTTGGGTTCGCGGACGAAGCGAATGCCATCCTCGACCATCCGTCGGTAGTCTCGCCAGAAATCGTCCGAGTTGAGGAAGAACGTCACCCGTCCACCGGTCTGATTACCGACGAACGCCTTGTGCTCCTCGTTCGAAGGCCTGGCGAGGAGAATACTCGTTCCCGTGGAGCCAGGTGGCGCGACGACAACCCAAAGCTTGTTCTGTTCGGGAACCGGAAGGTCCTCGATCACAGAAAAGTGGAGCTTCTCGGTGAAGAAAGCGAGAGCTTCGTCGTAGTCACGAATGACGAGGGCCACGTGAATGATGGACTGCTTCATGATCGGTCTCCCGAACTCAGTGATTCGAGCTAGAGGTCCGGCCGGCAACCGGCGTTTTCGAGCCGCCTAATGAGGGCGCAC
>JALCBJ010000012.1:84732-107123 GCA_028066595.1 Thermoanaerobaculia bacterium | reverse complement strand
AGATTCGTAAAGGTAGGTGTCGCCTTACGTCGTAAAGGTGGGTGTCGCTTGACACGGGCCTCAGACCGCCTTGTCTCGACCGCAGATCCCAGGCGCGCGGTGGCACATGACTTCCACCGCGGGCCGCTAAGCCGCGCAACGGGGTGGGAACCGCCCCAGCTCCTGGTGGACGCGATCCGTGAACACGCGAGACTTGACTGACCCCAGCACGGAAGAAAGAGCCTGCTCGATCGAGCGGATCATCTCGAGCACCGCGTCAGCTCCGCGGCCGGACAGGATCTCTGACAACGTCCGGTCGCTCACGACGTCCACCTCGGCCAGCCCGTCGTGGCCCGCGAGCAGGAGCCTCGCGTGCTCGTAGATTCTCTTTGCTGCGATCGTCAGCTCAGAGCGCGACATTCGCTGGAGTCGCTCCTCGGCACGGCGCTGTCCGAACTCCTCCCCGAACTCGACCATCTCCGAGGCCACCAGGCCGTAGAGCAGCTTGCTGACCTCGAAGGCCGGAAGGTCGAGAGTAGCGCCGATCTCGTCGATCGTACGGCGCCCGTCGATCTTAGAAATCACCGCCCACTCCCTCGGCGAGAAAGACATGGACGTCGACTTCGCATCGCCGGCCAAGTTCGGGATCAAGTCCATCGAAGGGACCTTCTTGGACAGGATCTGCCACTCCTCGATGCGTCGAGCAACGTTCATGAGGAGATTGGTCGTCGAGCTCTCGATGGAGTGCTCTTCTGTAATCAAATCTTCCTCGAAGGCGAAGTCGCCCTCCTGCCAAATCGCGAACTCATAGAGTGCTTCTTCGCCACGCAATCTACCGACCTGCGCGTGCACGATCTCCCCGTCGCGAAGATAGATCTCACCGGCCTTGCTCGCCGACTCGAGTACGAATCCACCCGTTTTCCCGGACATCAACACCATCTGGATGATGTTGGGCAACGGCACTTCGTCCAGTGATCCCTTCAAAGGCATGCGTCACTCCTAGCTCCCTCGCAGTTTCAAGAATCCACATTCGAAAAGCCGGTTCGAGCTACCGGTACCGGTACCGCGCACCTGGATCGCACGAGGCTCCGCGGGCCCGGTCGCTGTCCTGGACAACGACCGACGGAGTCTCGTCCCCATCGCGTGGAGCGCTCGAGACGTTGGTAGATACCGCTACAGCCCGCGGAACGGGCGCCGTCGTACCTCACGATCCAACGGGCAAGGCATCTTGCTAAAACGTTAAAGTAAGCCATCGAAAGCGGTGGTTGGCGCCGCCGAAGCGACGCCCATGGGATTCATCATGGGCTCGGCCCTTCCGGAAGCTCATGCGCTGCGAGTCGCTCACACTTCCTTCCGTCGAGAGCCACTTCTACTGATTCCGTTCGGACCGGATCGATTGCCGCAGTAGGCGCAACCGCTGTTCGCGACCGAGCCGCCACGTTGGCAGTCATAAGAGAAAGGACCCAAAGCAAATAGTAGCACAATCCGTGTCGCAGCGGCCCCACAGAAACCAAGAAACAATAAGCAATGTCGCTGGTTTATCGCTCAAATACCGCGCACCAACGCTGGGAAAACGGGCAAAACGCCTCCGGCGGAAGATCGATAGAAATATGCAATATCTGAGATGGCGATCACGTAGATATCGAACAGAAGATCAATAGAAATATGCAACAGACGAAAGACAAACATCGAGGCTCGATTCAGACGATCTAGAAGAAGACGCCCAGCCGAGAAGTTCGACGATCGGAAGTTTGGGCCTGAACGATCTCCGGTCATATGCCGTGGGCCCTGAGCCGTTCGAACAGACCGGAACGCTAAGATGCCGCCGCGACCTGTATCCCCGTCACGAGCATCGTTGCCGGGGCGGTCTGTCGGAATCGGCAGGGATTCAGAAGCGTGCAGAATCGTGAACTCTAAGTCCACAGAAGCTCGAAAAGTCCACAGAAGATAGCCATGATGCGTACTCTCCTCGCCACACTCGCTACGACGCTCGTCGCCACCTGCTGCTCAGCCCAATCCGCGGATCACACCGAGCTGCAGCAGAGAATGGAAGCGCTCGCCGAGGGCGAGTCGTTGACTCTGGACGACATGACCGTGACCCTGCACCAGAGAAACGCCGGGGAAAGACGGGCGGACGGCTGGTACGCGGCTCACTCCGAGGGATGTGGGTTCGGCGTATTGATGCCCGGGCCTTACAGCGACACCAGCCAGGAGGCGCCGACGGCAGACGGTCAGCGCTTGACCATCCACACCCTGGCTACGCAGACGTTCGAGGGCACGGTGTTCAATGCGTTGTGTTGGACGCGATCCGATGGCAGCCTGCCGGAAGGCTGGTCCGAGGGTGCGGTGCGGATCATGGCCCGGGAGCTGGGAGCAGAAGTCTTGACGATCCAGAACGCAGGCCTGGACGGTCACGAGATCCGAGGATCCGACCGTCGCAGTGGCGTCGTCATGAGGACGCTAACCGGGTCCGGCATCGGATTCCAGCTCATCGTCGAGTACCCGGCCGCGGAAGCCGAAACCGCGCTACCCCTCGCCGAGCACTTCCTAGATTCCTTCCGACCTCCGACCGAGGCCAAGGCGTCTGATCCGAGCTCGGACGGCTGATCGGCCCCAGATCGATCGCGATGCCAAACCCGATCGATACATCTCCAACCTGCGGTACGCTCTCGCCGTGAACGGACCAGACACGAGCCGACCGACAAGGCTCCCGGAGCCCGGGGATTGGGCGAGCTCGCCGCCGCCCGGCATCGCGGAAGACGAGGCAGCACGCCTGGTCGAAACTGAGTATGGACGGCCGGTACGAGCGACGGCACTCTACGCAGAACGGGATGCCAACTTCCGTCTCGACTTCGAGGACGGCACCCAGGGAGTGCTCAAGGTGTCCCACCAAGACACCGACCCCGCCACAGTCGACCTCCAGGTTCGAGCGCTACTTCATGTCGAGCAGACCGATGTCCAGCTCGCTGTTCCTCGAACGCTTTTGTCGCGCGACGGTCGATCCGTGATCTCGTGGACCGATTCCGAGGGGACTCCTCACCTCGTCCGGGTGATGAGCTGGCTGGACGGACGAGCCCTGGCTCTCGACTCGGCCCCGGAGAAGGCACGTCGGCACGCCGGCCGCTTCCTCGCTCGATTGGGGCACGCCTTGCGCGACTGCGATCCGTCCGGGGTTTCGACAGATCTCCCCTGGGACCTGACCCTTTTCTCGAACCTCCGACCGCTGATCCGGTTCGTGGACGACGCGCAGCTCATCGACATCGCGGAACGATGCTTCGACCGCTTCGAGGAATCTCGGCCCTTCGCGTCGGGTACCGTGGAAAGCCAACTCATCCACAACGACTTCAATCCGGACAACGTCCTGTTCGATACGGAAGATCCTGTGCGAGTCAGTGGCGTCATCGACTTCAGCGACATGGTCGAAGCACCGTTGATCTGCGATCTGGCGATCGCCTGCGCCTACCTGATTCGCCCCTCCGGAGATCCGGTGCGAGACATCGAGCCCATGGTCCGCGGCTATCACTCGATTCATCCACTCGCCCTCGACCAGCTCGACCTTCTTCTGCAGCTTGTCGAGTGCAGGCTCATGACGACTTTGCTGATTCAGGCCGCCCGTGCCGCATCCATCGTCGACGACCCTCACGACTTCGGCGGTAGCAGCCGAGAAGCTGGCGTTCGCCTCCGCCGTCTTGCGGAAGTCGATGCCGCCGGCGCCACGCGATATCTAAAGGAAACCTGTTCATGAACCAGGCGAGTTCCAGCCTCGCGACGCGACGAGCGCGGGCCATGGGCAGCGCATACCGACTGTTCTACGATCGACCGCTGATCGTCGAGAGCGCGCGGGGATGTCACCTCATCGATCCCGATGGCAACGAGTACCTCGACCTGTACAACAACGTGCCACACGTGGGGCACTGTCACCCCAGGGTCGTGCAGGCCATTGCCGAGCAAGCAGCGCGGCTGAACACTCATACCCGCTACCTGAACGAAGGTGTCGTTGCGTTTGCGGAGCGATTGACTGCACTGTTCCCCGAGCCCCTCGACACGGTGATGTTCTGCTGCTCCGGCACGGAGGCCAATGAGCTGGCCCTCCGCATCGCGCGGGTCAACACCGGGGGAACCGGTGTGATCGTCACCCGAAATGCCTACCACGGCAATTCGTGGGCCATCGCTCAGGCTTCACCCGAGGAATCCATGGGTGAAGATCGTGGCGATCACGTGGTGACCGTGCCGGCACCGGGGCCCGGCGTAGATTTCGCTGGGGAAGTATCCGGAGCCATCGAGCAGCTCGCCAAGACTGGACATCGGCCAGCGGCTCTTTTGCTCGACATGGTGTTCAGCAGTGAGGGTATCCGGACGCCGCCCGCCCCGGGCCTGGTCGAAGCGGCGACGGTGGTGCGGGAAGCGGGCGGTGTCTTCATCGCCGACGAGGTACAGGCAGGCTTCGGTCGCCTGGGACGCCACCTGTGGGGATTCCAGGCCCACGGAGTGCTACCCGATCTGGTTACGTTGGGTAAGCCGATGGGCAATGGTCATCCCGTCGCTGCCATGGTCACCTCACCCGAGAGGATCGACCGCTACAGTCAGAATGCCACTTACTTCAATACGTTCGGAGGCAATCCCGTGTCCTGTGCTGCCGCCAACGCCATGCTCGACGTTCTCTTCGAAGAAGAGTTGCAAGAGCGTGCCGAGAGACTGGGCAAAAGGCTCCGGGACGGCCTTGCTGAGCTGGCACGGCGCCACCCTTGCCTCGGTGAGGTGAGGGGCGCCGGACTGTTCATCGGCGTCGACGTCGAATCGCCTCGACTCGCTGCAGATCTCGTCGCAGGGCTACGTGAGCGATTCGCTTTGGTCGGCCGAACCGGGGCAGAAGGCAACGTGCTCAAGGTTCGCCCACCGCTAGCCATAACGGACGAGGACACCGCGTGGTTCCTCGAACGTCTCGAGGAAACGCTCTCGGCGCTCTGAAGCACAGCTCATCGCGCTTCAATCCATGGACAGTACTCGCGAGGGCTCGATTCTGCCCGCGCGCACCGCGGGCAGCAGAGAGACACCGACGCTGAGCGCGACGGCGATCAAAGCCACGACGACGTGGACGGTCGGGTCGCCCGCTTCGATGCCGAATAGGAACGGCACCAGGTAGGCCGCTCCGAGACGGGCCAGCACCAGCCCGACGACGGCGCCGACAAAAGCGGCCACGACACCTCGGCGTACGACGAGGGAGACGATGTCGCGTCCCTTGGCTCCCAATGCGAGGCGAAGGCCGAGATCGCGGCGACTATCTGCGATCCAACCGGCGAGCATTCCATAGATGCCAGCCGCAGCCAGGAGAAGTGATACCGCGGCGAACGCAGCGAGCAACAAGGTGAGGAAGCGAGGCTGATCGAGGGCCTGGCTCTGGAGAGAGGCGAGAGTGAACGAGCTGTGGACCGGCTGGCGAGGATCGAGACCGAGAGCCGACTCGGAGATCGCTCGGGCAGCCCCGGCCGCAGCAGCTGAGCCGTCCTCGAGGTGGGCCGCTTTCGCGACCACGGTCATGGCACTGAATGGATGTTGATCGTAGGGGACGTAGAATTCCGGTCGCGCCACGTCGGCAGGGCCGCGGAACGCGAGATCGCCGACCACTCCGACGACCCGCATCGTGCGATTGCCTCCGTAGATGGAGAACGTGTCTCCGATAGGATCCTCACCCTCCCAGGCGATGCGCACCATGGCCTCGTTGACCAAAGCGACGCGCTCACCGGTCTCCCGGTCGCGCGAATCGAGGGCCCGCCCCCGGAGCAACGGGATGCCCATGGCCTCGAGGTAGCCGGGCGTGATGGTGCGAAACTGCGCTTGCCGCGCACCATCCTCTTCTTGTCCTCGGGTTGCATAGGGCAGGTCGTAGTCGATCGTGATGGGATCGAAGGGAAGTCCAGAAGTTGCTCCCGCCTGCGCGACACCGGGCCGACTGCGCAGTTGGTCCAACAACGCTCCGAAGTAGAGCCGTTGCTGAGCATCTTCGCCATAGCGTTCGTCGTCGACATAGACACGGGCAGCCCCTACACCCTCGGTACGAAAGCCCGGCTCTACCGCCGCCAGCTCCAGAAGTGTGCGGGCCATCAAACCTGCACCCACCGCCAAAGCCACTGCCAGGGCTACCTGGGTTGCCACCAACACCCCACGGGTGCGGTGTCCCCCACCGACCGAACGAACGCCCCTCAAAGTCGACGCCAGATCGTGGGCGAAGATGTGAAGCGTTGGGATCAGGCCCACGACGAGACCGGTTGCTACCGAGGCCGCGAGGGCAAAGGCGAGGACCGGTAGGTCCAGACGAATGTCGCCAGTCCGGGGAAGGAACGAGGCACCGAGCGAAGTCAACGCGCGGTGCAGTGCGAGCGCCAGCCCCAGCCCTGCACCACCACCGAGTAATGCCAACACCACGCTCTCCGCCATCTGTTGGCTGGTGAGATGTCGCCAATGGGCACCCAGCGCCCGACGTGTAGCGACATCTTGGCGCTGGCGGGAGACACGGGCCAGAAGCAGGCTGGCGAGATTGGCGCACGCGAGCAGCAGGATCAGGGCGACACCGCCTGCCAACGCCATCAACGCTGGGCGTGCAGAGCCCACGAGACCGTCCTCGAACCCGGTGGCGCTGACGGCGTAGCCGGTGAGACGCCGGTTCGTCTTGGTCAGCTCGTCGGCCACCGTGGCCAGCGTCCCCTGGGCCTGCGCAAATGTGGTTTCCGGCATCAGGCGACCAAATACTGCGAGGCGACCCCAGAGTGAACGGTCCAACGGATCCCAACCTTGCGTCATCCACAAGGAAACCCCAGGCCGCGGTAGCGGCACGCCCTCGGGAGCGATGCCAACGATCGTCGTGGTGTGGCCGTCGAACACCACCGTGCTCCCGACGAGGGACTCGTCGCGGCCAAACTGAGTCGACCACAAGCTCTCGCTGAGCACTGCCGCTTGTCCGCGGTGGCCCGGCACCACGTCGCGCTCGTCGAGCCAACGACCTCGAAGCGGCTCAGGGGCTCCGAGGACCTGGAAGAACGACCCGTCGACCATGGCTACCGTGCCGATCTCCACTGCATCGCCCTCTCCGGCTCCCACTCCTTCTAACGTAACCGACTCCCACAGGAAACTCGTCACGCCTTCGAAACCACGGCCCTCCAGTCCTTCTCGCAGAATCTCCAGGTGGGCGGGAAAGAAGCCCATCACGTCGGACGGAACCTCGGCTCGGTGCAGGCTGAGAGCCGCGAGACGATCCGGCTCATCCAAGGGCAGGGGCCGAAAGAGGACCCCATAAACTGCGCTGAAAATGGCGGTGTTGGCTCCGATGCCGACCGCCATGGTGAATACCGCGATCAGGGTGAATAGCGGATTGCGGACGAGACGCCGGCAGGCGAGCTTGAGGTCGTGGGGTATCGTGGTCATCAGGGCCTCCCGAGTGGGTTGGAGGTGTGCCGGGGGTTCATAGATCGGTTGACGGCGGGCCTCGACGGGTCCAACCAGCGCATCGCGAAGAGCGGCCAGTAGGAAGCGGTTGTGCTGGCCTCGAGCGACGGCCCTCTGTTCCATATCCCGGAACACTTTCGTCATCTCCTCGCCGTGAGCACGGCGGAAGGCGATGGGATAGAGCCACAGCGACATGCGAAATAGAAACTCGGCCCAGCTCCCACGGCTCACGGCGCGGCCTCCTCGCCATCCAGGTCGAGAAGACGCCTTGACCGCAGCCGGGCCGACAACCTCTCCAACCGCAGTCCTTCGGAAGCCAAGGCGCGACGGCCAGCCGGCGTCAGCTCGAAGTAGCGACGGCGCGAATCGTCCGATGGGCCGCGGGGCGACCGAGCCAGGGGCTGAATCAGCCCCTCGTCGGTCAAACGCTGCAGGATGGCATAGAGGTTGCCGGGCATGATGCGCATCCGGCCCTCGCTGTCCTCCTCCATACGCTGTGCCATCTGATATCCGTGCAATGGCTCGTCGGCCAGCGCGACGAGAACGTGGAACTCACGGGATTTGAGAGTGCGGGACGTCATGACACCTCTATACTGAATTTCAGTATAGAAGGTTACAACCCGGTCTGAAGATGGCTTAGTCGACGAGGCGCCGGCGCCACCGCGCGTCCTCGTCGAGGAGCCCAGCCACCTCGCTCGTCGGCACCGGCCCCACCAGATGGAAACCCTGTGCGAGTCGGCAGCCGTTGCGACGCAAGGCCCGAAGTTGCTCCTGGGTCTCGACGCCCTCGGCAACCACCTCCAGTCCGAGGCTGCGCACCATCGCAACGACGGCACGGAGCACCGAGCTATTCGGGTCGCTCGAGGTCTCGGCGACGAAGGTGGGGTCGAGCTTGATCTCGTCGAATGGCAGGTTCCTCAGATGACCGAGGGCCGCATGACCCGTGCCGAAATCGTCTAGGGACAGCCGCACCCCCAGGGATCGGAGGTCGTTCAGGATGCCGCCTATCGCCGGCAGATGTTCGTTGACCACACCCTCGCTGATCTCCAGGGTCAGCTGCTCGGGATCGATGCCTCGACGATCCAGCGCCGCATGCACCGTCTCCACCAAACCCTCGCGTAGCAACTCCGTCGCCGAGACGTTGATCGATACGCGCAAAGAGTGCTCGGCTCCAGACAAGGCCTCGGAGACCCATGCCTGGAGCTGCTTCAGAGCCGTCTCGAGCACCCACGGCCCCAAAACGAGCACGAGCCCCGTCTCCTCTGCCAGAGACAGGAACGCACCGGGCAAGACAAGGTCGCCGTCGCGGCGCCAGCGGGTCAGTGCCTCGAAGCCGGCGATATGTCCCGTCTCGAGATCGATCATCGGCTGGTAGTGGAGCTCCAGCTCGCCATGGTCGAATGCCTCGCGTAAACGACTCTCCAGTTTCAGTCGTAGAGCGGCCCGACGGCTCAACTGTCGATCCCAGAAGCGGTAGCGATTGCGGCCGGCAGCCTTGGCTTCGTACATCGCGGTGTCGGCATGCTGGGTCAGCAGCTCGGCGGTCTCGCCGTCCTCTGGAAAGACGGCGATGCCGAGACTGATCGACACGCTCACCTCCAGCCCTTCGAGCTGGTAGGGCGGCTCGAAGGAGCGCTGGATACGCTCTGCCACACCCACCACCACGGAATCGTCGTCCGAAACACGATGAAGAAGCACCGTGAACTCGTCACCGCCCAGACGGGACACGATGTCTCGCTCCCGCACCGAGCGCAGCAAGCGCCTGCCCGCCTCCTGCAACAGCTGATCACCGATAGTGTGGCCCAGGGAATCGTTGATCTGCTTGAACCGATCGAGGTCACCGAAGAGGAGTGCCACGCGATGACCCTGCCGCTGGGCCTCCAGAAGCGCTTCGTCGAGACGCTCCTGGAACTGGCTGCGGTTGGGAAGTCCGGTAAGCGGATCATAACTAGCGAGGTGCCGAAGCTTCTCCTCGTTTTCCTTGCGTCGCGTGATGTCGGTGCAGACCGCGACGAAATGGGTTGGGTTTCCGGATTCGTCCTTCACGGTGTTGATGTCGATCCACGCGAGGAAGCTGCCTCGATGACGCTGGCTCTGGTGCACCTCGCCCTGCCAGCGACCCTCGTCGACCAGGCGTCGACGCATGCTGCGATAGAAGTCGCCCTCGTGCTCGCTGGACTCGAGGACCGTCGACCTGCGCCCCAGAAGATCGCTCAGCCGCCAGCCCGTGAGATGGCAGAACGCCGGATTGGCAGCACGGATCCGACCCTGGACGTCGAGGATCACGACACCTTCCGATACGTTCTCGAACACTGCCTGCCAGAGCCGCAGCTCCCGTTCTACCTGCTTTTGCCGGGTTATGTCCTTGAAGGTGCCCGCCATGCGCGTAGGACGACCTTGCTCGTTCCGCTCGACGGCATCGCCGCGTTCGAGGATCCATCGCCAGCCACCGGTCGGCTCCCGCAGTCGATACTCGACCTCGAAACGCTCGGACGCACCTTCCAGATGACTCTCCAGCTCGCGCTCCACCCGGGCGAGGTCGTCAGGATGGACATCGAGGTCGGCGAATGGCCGCTCGACCCGAAGATCGTCGACATCGGCACCCATCAGCTGGTCGACATGGGACCGGTAGATCTCACCCGTCATGACGTTCCAATCCCACAACCCGTCGCCTGAGCCACGCAACGCCTGGTCGAGTCGGCGCTCGCTCGTACGAAGCACCTCGTGGATCCGGCGCTGCAGCGACCGGCGTCTGCGGATCTGTAGCGCCACGTAGCCGAAGACGAGGAAGGCCGAACCGAAATAGGCCGTCCACGCCCACCAGGCAAACCAAGGCGCCGGGTGCACGGTCAGACGCATCGAGGTGCCTGCCTCGTTCCACACCCCATCGTCGTTCGAGCCCCGGACGCGCAGCACGAATTCGCCTGCATCGAGCCGGGTCAGTGTCAGGTCGTTCTCGGTCCCCAAATCGTGCCACCGACCCGCAGGATCAACGCCATCCAGGCGGTAGGCATAGCGGTTCTCCTCTGGATGGCTGAAGTCCAGTGCCGCGAAGCGAACGGTGACGAAGCGGTCTCGATGGTCGAGCACCATCTGATAGCCGGGCCAGAACGATTCCTCCACCTCGGCATGTAGTTGCCGCCGCACCGCCGTGATCGCCACGGGTGGTACATGGGTGTTGCGCTCCACAACGTGGGGCTGGAACGCGTTGAATCCGTCGACACCGCCAAAAAAGAGCCAGCCGTCCGAAGTCCGTAGCTGGGCGGCACCGTTGAACTCCAGAGCCTGCGCACCGTCCTCGACATCGAACGACAGAAACGCCCCGGTGCGCGGGTCGAACCGCGCCAGCCCTCGGTTGGTCGAAAGCCAGAGCTCGCCCTCGTCACCTTCCAGGATGGCGTACACCGTGTGATCTGGAAGACCGTCGGCCTCGGAGTAGTGACGAAAGCCGAAGCGGTTCGCCCCGGAGCCTGGGGGCGCCGTCGCCCTGTCTGCCGGCAGGAAGTTGAGCCCTGCGTCGGTGCCGATCCACAGGTTGCCTTCGCTGTCTTCATGGAGAGCTCGCACGAGATCGCCCAGCAAGCTGTCGTCCACCGTTGGATCGTGGCGGTACGTGAAAAAGGTGTCTTTCGGGATCCACAACCGCGACAACCCCTCTGCGGTGCCAACCCAGAGATCGCCGGACGAATGTCGGTGTAGCACCAACGCCATATCGCTGGCGATGGAGTGGGGATCGCCGTCGACGGCACGGTAGTGGCGGAACGTGCCGTCGACGCCGCGCCGATCGACGCCACCGCCGAACAGTGCCAGCCAGAAACCACCGCCGTCGGGTTCCGCGCCTGTCTCTTCCAGCATCCACCGAACACTGCCAGGACCGATGCCGTCGGTATGGGCTGGATCGTGACGTAGAGCGTCGAGACGAGAGCTCCTCGGATCGAATCGCCACAAGCGCTCGTTGCCCCCGAACCAGTGGACTCCCGCCGAGTCTCGGTAGATCGACCAGATCCGAGCCTGCGCCAACTCGTCGGCCAGCGGCCGATCCTCGCCGCGTACTTCGGGGCGCACGAACCGGTGCCCCGTGCGGGGCGGAGAACCGCTCTCGAGATTCGATGCATCTCCTCCTGCCATGCGTACGACGCCGCCGCCGTCCGTACCCACCCAGACGTTCCCTGCGGCATCTTCTTCGAACGCCCGTACCGCCTTGGCGGGCAAACCGTCAGAATCCCCCGGTACGTGACGGACCACTCCGAGACGAGAACGCGCATCTACCAGCGTGACACCGCCGAGTGCGGTACCGACCCATACGAGCCCACCCACATCCTGCGCCAGGGCGTGTACGTGGTCGTGGGACAAGCTCGAGGGTCGCAACGGATCGTGACGGAAACAACGAAACGCACCGTCCACACCGAGCTCCGCACGACCCGCGGTCACGCAGAGACCACCACCCAGCGTTCCGATCCAAATCCGACCCTCCGCATCCTCGAGCAGGGCGGACACCGAGTCATGGGACAACGAGGCCGAATTCGAATCGTCGTGTCGAAAGACGGTGCCTTCCACTGCATCCGGTTCCACCCTCGCGAGACCTCCCCCAGCGCCGATCCAGAGCCGACCCTCGCGATCCAGAAGTAAGGTACGAACCGCCCCTCCCGGCAGCAGCGGCTCCGGCAGAGGTTCGGAGGATCCGGACACCGGATCGAAGCGTACGACCAGACCACTCTCCGTACCCACCCATACCCGGCCGTCCGCTGTAGCTACCAACGCCTTGAGCCGATCGCTGGGCAGGGAAGTTTGGTTCGCCGGGTCGCTACGGAACGCCTCGGCTCGAGACAGATCGGACGGATCTGGGATGCGGAGTAGCCCGTCGTCTCGGGTTGCCACCCACATCGATCCGTCGACACCCACGGCCAAATCTTCGATCGTCGCGGCTTCGATCGCTACCCCCGCATTCGCACCCGAGCCGTCCCACAACGCGTCAAAGCGATCGCTCTGCCGACGTAGCCGATCGAGGCCTCGAAGTGTCCCGGCCCAAAGGCGACCATCGCCGTCCTGCACAAGAGCCGTCACCAGCGCATGGGACAGAGAATGGCTGCTGTACGGCTCCGGACGCAGAACGACGAAGCGCTCGCCGTCGTAGCGATGCAGACCGTCTTGGGTCCCCAGCCACATGAAGCCCCGCCGATCCTGGAGAACGGCATAGACCGAGGCCTGGGTCAGCCCCTGCTCGACGCCGATGCGCCGGAAGCGAGGTTCGAGGTCGGCCGGGTACGAGGACGACATGGGTGCCGCCAGCAGCGACCACGCGACCAGCACGGAGCCAACGGCCGCTCCTACTGGCGATACCGCCAGCAACACGAGACATCTCGTCGCGCTCCGGAAAGTCCGTGGTCTTACGATCACCAGCAGTCCATCCTGCCGGATGGGGTAGGTCGTCGGTTCGGAACCGACCGCAGCAGCGGCCGCGGACGTGGAGCACGGTCCCGGAGACTGTTGATTATGTCACCGGCTGCGAACTCGTCCGTGGCTCCCGGAGCTCCGTTCCTCCCACGTTCGGAGGCGGACTCCTACCGCTGCGTCCGTCCTCGAGACAGTTACGGCACTCTATGGAGGGCGTGAGCCATGCCGATGGCCCGCCAGGTGCAGCGCCAACTCCACCGCTTCTTCCGCGGTGTGGGCGACATGGAGATTCGGATCGGTAGGCGCATCATGTGCTCGACGAATCTCTCGACCGGGTCTCCAGCTCTCCAAGCTGACGACCGGCACGCCGTGTTTCAGCGCCAAGGAAATCTCCGAAAGAGTTCCCCAGCCTCCCGCAATGGCGATCGCGGCGTGCCCCGAAAGGGCGACGGCAAGATTCCGGCCCTGTCCGATACCGGTATGGATCGTCGCGGTGAGGTAGTTGTTGGGCCGTGAATCAGCGTCCGATACTCCGGGAAGAATGCCGAGGGTGATACCACCTGCGGACCGTGCACCGCGACAAGCGGCAGCCATGACACCGCCTCGTCCTCCGCACACCAAGATCGCTCCAGCAACGGCAAGCCCACAGCCGACCTGGAACGCCACCTCGGACACGTGGTCGTCGCATTCGCCGGCACCACATACCGCGATCTGAAGAGAGCCGCTCATCTGCTCGTCAATCCGCCGGGTGTTCACGGAGATCTCGGTCAAGACCTCTGTCAGTACCCCCAGCGGGGCCACAGCGCCTCGGTTCCCGTGATCTTCCCCAAACCCTCCGTGTACATACGAACCATCTCGACCAATCCAGGCGACAGCAGGTGGCGGCCTTCTTGATCTTCTTTGAAGAGATGCTTCCAGGTTTCCCGCGTCCCGAGACGGACCTGCCGTTTGCACACCTTTTCGCCCAGAAGGTCCAGGCGCAAGAGGAGCGCCGTCAGTCCGCAAGTCGTGAAGTAACTATCGCGTGGCAGAGAGGAAAGCCACGCCTGCAGCTCGGAACGACTATTCAGCCGATGGACTCGAGTCCCGAGGCGAGCGTCGGGCTCCTTGGCCTGGGTACCGATGGCATGGGGCCGCAGATCGATGAAGCCACTGTTACAGATCACCCAATCGCGGTAGGAATCCAGGTCCGTGCCCCACTTCCCAGCACCGCGCCGCCAGCGACGAGTGAGACCGTCGCTGTTGGCGATGGCGTCGTCCAAGGGAGCGACGTAGGGACCGACCAGCACGCGGTCTTCTCCTCCACCGTCGCGGTAGATGATCGGAATGCCGAGGGACGTGATGCTCTGTAGATAGCGCTGGATGTGAGTGGCGAGGCGATGGAGGAACTTCTCGCGGCCAGGTTGACGTACGCCGTGACTCTTGGGGTCGAAATCGAGCAACATTCCGGCGCTCTCCATGTCTTCTGCCCGCACCAAGCGACACATCTCGAGTGCGAGCGTCGACGCATCAAGCCCCTCTAGATCCTGAAAAGCAGGTACGCGCGTTCGACGCCAGAGGAATCCGTCGAGGTCGGATAGGGCGGCGCCCAGCTCGTCTTCGGGAATCTCGGAAAACCTCCTGCGCAATTCACGCAACCGGAGCACGAGCAGCAGCAGCCCCAGCTCGTGAAGCCTCGCCTGATGGGTCGACGAGCCGAGCGCCTGGTAAGCCTGCAGAGAGAACGGGCCGTGATGAGCTCGTACGAGCTCCGGGTAGGAGTCGAGCAGACGGAGCGCAAAGAGGCAGTTCTCGGTCTCCGAGTAGTAGCAGATCTTGTCGTGGAACCAATCGCGACGACGTTCGGGTCCGAATACAGCGTGGCGCACCAAGACCATGGCCAGCTCCTCCGGTATGGCCACCTTCATGACATGGTAGAGCGCAACGCAATTGGCGACCGAAAATATGCCGTTCTCGCCCGAGCGAATGGCGGCGTCTACGATCAGCTCCTTGCCGGCGCCGAACTCCAAGGGTCGGGGCCAGGGCCGCCGCTCGGGCTCCGGAAAGTGCTTCGCCAAGGCCTCGGCACGCAGCGCCTCGCGGTCGACGGGCTGCTCGTCGGCGCGTTCCTCCACGTCGCCATTCGAGACCGTAGGGCGCTCGATCTCTTCGACCACCGTGTCATCCGCTACGGCGGGTTGCTCCTCGGAAGACCTCGTCGGCGGTAGCAACGGGAGGTCGTGGAAGCGATAGAGCAGAATACGCCCCATGTCGAGGTCGTCTGCCTCGATGGTCTCGTGCTGCTCCTCGTCCAGCAGTCGGCGCAACCGGCCGATGACGGCGTGATTGCTCGGCAGGTGGTAGCGGAACTCGACGGCATCGATTCCGATCGCCGCCGCGGTCACGAGCACGTCGAATCCCTGATCGAGAAACACCTGGGTCAGATCGTCGGCAAAGAACTTCTTGTCTACCAACTTCTTGCCACGCGCACTGTGGGCGAAACCGAGGCGAATCTCGGCAGAGCCGCCATCGACCCGGTACATACCCCCCACGGCCGTGGTGTGGGCCATGACGACTCGGCGGGCGTATTTCTGGTGGATGACCGCCAGACCACGAACAAAGGTCTGGAGGTAACGACCCTTGATTCGCTGACCGGTCCGGTGATCGAGTCCATACCGGCTGACGATGTCGTCGATCGTCCCGAGGGCGTAGGTGGCCACAGAGGGTAAGGGAATCGCCACCAGCACGGCATGGAGAGACTCTCGATCTTCCAGACCTTCGACGAACCGAAGGAAGGAGCAGTCCCGGCGTCTGAAATAGTCGTAGAGCACCGCTTCCAGTGAGAATGCCTCGCCGAGCGCCACGGCTCGTGCCGTCACATGGTCAGCCAGATCGGCCGGGATCTCGAGACGCAGTAGGTCGAAGTGCAGGTCGATCCGGCCATCCAGGCGATAGTGGCGAAGCGGCTGGATCTTCTCGATCGCGATCTCGTCGTCGAGAGCCATGTAGAGCCGCCGGACGAAATCGGCGATCTCTTTGTCCCCGAGACCGGTGGAGTAGATCTCTCCCGACAGCTCACGGTCGCCGCCCCGCGTCATCAAGATCAGCCGGCACAGCTCCATGACCGATGCACCACCAACTGCCCCCGTACCGCCGAAGACGACGAAGCGGATGGGCTGGTCCTCTCCGCCGGGCAGGAGGCGGGTGGCGAGGAGATGTTCCAGCGACTCGAATTCGTGGTAAAGCGTACGCATCTAGGCCAACTCGGAGTACCTGATGAGGGACTTCGATTTTAGCTCAGGCCCTCGAGGTCAGTAGTTCTGGAAGGCGGGGGCCGGGTTCCTCGGATCTGACTCGAGCCGGAACGGACCGGTAACCCTCCAGGCCGACTCGTCGGAGATCTCTAGCGGCAGCTCGACGCGTTCCCCGGTCTCGAAGACGGCGAGGATACGTAAGTCGTCCACCACCGGCACGGTGGCGCGGAAACGCCGAGCGGCAGCAGACACGCCGTCGAACCGATAACGGTATCCGAGGACGTCGTCGTCAGCGATCCATCGGGCATCTGCGAGTCGACGACCCCGGTAGGACACGACGATCCGATCCACCGCGGGTCGTTGCGCCACCCAACCGAAGATCTCGAGCGGGGCGGAGATACCGGAGAAGCGGATCGCCCTAGCTTCACCTTCCAGCACCGGAAGGATCGGCATGCTGTCGACCGCCGACGAAGGGCCGAGACGTTGCGGAATGGGCAGGGGAGGCAACAGGACCCCGTCCTGGAACGTCAACAGATAGAGCACGACCTGATGCCGACCCGGCTCCACCGCCGCGGGCAGGAGCACAGAAAATGCCAGCTCCTCGTCTCCCGGCTTGGCCTGAGACGATCGCGTTGTCGCCACCATCACACCATCGATGCCGACGCCGAGGGGTAGGGCGCCTCGGGTATCGATCAGCTCCTCCAGGGCCTCGGGGCGGCGTGGGCGTAGGTTCCCCGCCAACCGCCGGAGTGGCGGCGATTCTGCCAGGGGGTCTTCGAGGAGTCCCACACGGTCGACGTCCGCCATCCAGTCTCGGGTGGGCACCCCTCCCAGACGGAGCCTGCGGCCGGCCAGCTCCCGATACCAGGGTCCGAATCCCTCGGGTCCTGATAGCTCACGACGCTGCCACCAGCGCTCTCGCAGATCCCGCGGCCCGGAAGGCGCCATTCGTTGTTCCGACGAAGCGGCAGGCGGAAGCAGCAGTGACGTGCCCGCGAGATCGAGACCGGATGCATCGAACTCCAGCGCGTCGAGGATAGTCGGCAGCACGTCGAGGGTCGAACGAGGCGCATCGTCGATAAAGCCCTCCGTTTGCCCCGGCGTCTTCAAGAGCAGGGGTACCCGCTCCAAGACCTCGGGATCGTCACCGGGCTGGCGCAGCGCCTCACCGGGAGCAAAGCGAATGCCGTGATCCGACGCGATCACGATCAACGAGTTATCGAAGATTCCCTTGTCGCGGAGCAGGTCCATCAACCGGCCCACGAGCCGATCGGCGTGCTGGGTCTGCAACACATGCCGCTCGTAGGCGTCTAGCACCGTCTCCCAGTCGTTCCGCCATTTGGCATGGATCGCGCCGATCTCAGGCGACTCGAGGCCGGCGATCAGGACCTCGTCGCCGGCGTCGTATAGCTCGCCTTCCGCATCGCGTAACCAAGGGTGATGAGGAAGGAGCAGATGGCTGAATACGAGCAGCGGCTTTCCGCTGTCAGCCGCCGCATCGGCCTCCGACCCTAGACGATCGAGAAACGCCTCGAAGCGCTGCGTCGGATCCGGCAGCTCACCGATCGGACCACGCAGCCCCGGCCGAGGCACGACTCCAGACCAGGAAGACGGCACACCGACATGGGTCAATACCAGCGTAGAGTCCATGGCCATAGCGGCGAGGCGATCTCCCCAGGGTGCCAGAGACCGATTCGGATCGAAGGCCGTGATCGGTTCGTCGGAGATCACCCGATGACTGTTCCTCATGAGAGTCAACAGGTTGGCCGGGTAGCTGCGCGCGGTCGCCAACTCGTGAAGCTCTCCCGTACGACCCGCCACCAGGGCTGGAACAGCATGCTGAGTGAACCATCTAGGCGTACGGGCTTGGCGAAACCAGCTGGACGAGTCCGCAAGCTCCGCGAGGTTCGGGAAGAGATTCCTGTCGATCCGATCCTGGGGATCGAGCAGTGTGAACACGGGCAACTCGTCCAGCACCAAGACGACGATGTGGGTTCGGCCGGCCTCCGGCGAGCTGTCCGGAACTGCCGAAAGGGTTGGCGCAGTGCGGAGAGCAGCTCCGAGCTCAGCCCGAATCTCCGGACGCAGAAAGAAGAACAACGGAGCCAGGGGAGCCAAGACCGCCAAGAGCCGCAAGAGATAGCCGATCTGCCGCTGCGGACGCCAGAAGAGCAACCAGCCGGCCGCCAGAGCCGCACCGGCGGTCAGCCAAGCGGGCAACTCGACGGCGGACCACGAATGATCGAGGAGCCCGGCGACCACCAATACGGCCCATCCGGCGAGAGCGGCGACCAAGGTCCGATATCCGGCCCGCCGAAATCCCGCCAAGCCCAGAAGTTCGACCAGGGCCACCAGGACGAGGGGTGGGATCACGAAGATCCCGACCGCGAAGAGGACGATGTCGGACGAATTCAGCCCGCGCACCAGGAAATAATCGGGGACTCCACCCACCAAGTCGTAGATCGGCTGCGCGACCCACAATGTGCACATCGCCAGCACTGCTGCCGGACCATCCCAAAGGCTCCCCGACCTGCTCGAGAGATCCTTGCGACGTGCGGCCGGTTCCTGCTCTGGTACTGCGAAGTCCGAGATGGGGAGTTTCCTAGGTCGTCGGCGGCCGCGATCGCCTCGCGCCGGCCACAGAGTACAGTACGAGACATGCCTCGTCTGCCCGAGCCCCAAGGCGAACCCCCAGTGATTCGCCCGAGGCGAGCCTTCGCTCCCGGACTGGCCCCGATCCTCTTCTCGTGCATTGTCGGCGCTTGGACGCTGCTCGCTTTTCTGCCTTCGCTCGAAGGGGGATTTCTGAATTGGGACGATCCGCAGACAGTGGTCGGGAACGCCAGGATCCAGGGTCTGGACGCGGAGAACGTCAGGTGGGCGTTCTCGACCTTCTTCATGGGGCACTACCAGCCTCTGACCTGGCTGTCCTACGCCGTGGACTGGAGCATTTGGGAGCTCGATCCCCTGGGCTTTCGCCTTACCAACCTCTTGCTGCACGCCGCCACGGCGATCCTGCTCCTGTTCGTTGGCCGACAGCTGATCGCGGCCTCCGGATCGCGGATCGATCGTTTCGCCTCGTGGCTTGCACCACTCGTCGGAGCGGTCTTCTTCGCCGTCCACCCCCTGCGCACCGAGTCGGTCGCCTGGGTGACGGAGCGGCGCGACGTACTGTGCGGGTTCTTTCTCGTTGCAGCGACCTGGGCATACCTACGGGCCTCCAAGAACGTGCGCAGCACGACCTCGCAAGCCGAACAAAGCCCACGCTGGCTGACGATCTCCTCGGTTTTCTATGCCCTCTCCCTGCTTTCCAAGGCCTCGGCCGTAGCCTTTCCCGCCGCTCTGGTCCTCCTCGACCTGGCCCTGGTGCGCCGCGTTCGTTGGCTCTCGAAGATCCCGTTCGCCGTCCTTGCCGCGCCCTACCTCGTCGTCGCGCCGATGGCACAGGAGTCGACCCGGGCCGCCATCTCCTGGGACCTGCTGACACTGGCCGATCGCCTCTGGATCGCCGCCTACGGTCTCGGCTTCTACCTGTCCAAGACGGTGTGGCCATCCGGACTCTCGGCTCTCCACGAGCTTCCTTTCCCTCTCGGTACCCGCGACGACCGCTTCGTACATGCAGCTGTCCTCCTAGTGCTCGTCGTCGTCGTGGCTGCGGTGCTCTACCGGCGGTGGCCGGAGGGAGTCCGTGGGTTCGCCCTGGCCAGCCTGGCCGCGCTCGCCTTTTTGCTTCCGGTCCTCGGACTCTTCCAGAGCGGCCCGCAGCTGGTTGCAGAGCGCTATACCTACTTCGCCGCCCTACCTCTGAGTGCGTGGCTGGCAGCTGTGTTCGGCCGCTTGGCGCAAACGCGGTTTCGGACACTCGTCTTCACCACGGCCCTGTTCTGCCTGGTGGCACTTACAGTCGTCGCTCACGACACGGCTCGGACCTGGCGCAGCGACGACGACCTCTGGACCCGCGCCGTCCAGGTCGACCCGGATTGCGCTCTGTGCAACGCGAAGCTCGGGCACGTCCGAATGGCCCAAGGACGGACCGCCCAGGCGGAGGCCCTCTTCAAGGCGGGCCTGGAAAAGTTGCCGACGATGATCGACTCCACCTGGGCATTGGTCAAGATCTACCGTTCCGGGGGTCGCTGGGACGAGGCCCTGCCGCTGCTCAGCGGTCTGTTGCGACGCCAACCCGACGTCGAGGCCAACTGGCAGGAGATGGCGAGGGCGCTCTGGTACTCGCGCCGCTTCGACGCCCTGGCGGATCTACTGAACCGGCTGCCACCCGCGCTGATGGATCGCTCATGGTCCCAGGCCCACCGCCGCGCCCTGGCCGCGGTGGGCGGGCCGTTCGCGACCCCGCCCACGAGCGCCGAGGATTTCGACCCCGTCGTCGCCCTGCTCGCCGACACGGGCCGATGTCTTCCTTCGGATCGGGTCACGAACGCCCCCGACTGGATCCGCAGTGCCCATGCAATGTGTCGAGAAATGAGCCCTGCCGGGCCCTGACCGCGCAGGCGCACGGCTCGAACCGGTGTCGAGGGTGCGCTGGCATCATCTCGTCGAAGCGAAGACCGCAAGCATCGGACGATCATTGGCAACCGCAGTCGCCGTAACAGGCTGCCTCGTCCTCCTCGAGCCTCCGAAAATCGACCGCTTCGCCGTCCGCGTTCAACGCGACCTCACAGCAACGCTGCACTGCGTCGGCGAGCAACGCTCGTGCCCGCTGGACTCGTGACTTGGCTCCGGAAAGCGACAGCCCGAGGTGAACCGCCACCTCCTTTTGGGTGTGGCCATCGAAGTCGGCCAGCAGGAGGGCATCGCGGTACTTAGCCGGCAAGGACTCTGCCGTAGGCCGTAGCCATCCGAGAACCTCCTCGTGCACGCTATGGTCACCCTCGAAGCGGCCGAAACCCCGCGGTCCGCCGCCATTCGGATCCTCCACGGTCTCGATCTCACCACCCCTGCCGTCCGTTGTCCCGGGCCGGCGGGAGCGGTAGTAGTCGGCGATGGTGCGGCGAGCGATTCCGAATGCCCACGACTCCCATCGCGAAGGGTCACGAAGCTTGTTCAAACCGCGATGGAGGCGCAGCAGCACATCCTGCGCCACGTCGTCTGCGTCGCGCTCGGGCACCCGCCGGCCGACGAAGGCACGCAGCCCCCGGAGGAACGGTTGGACGAACGGATCCACTGAAGCCGCGGGAACGGCGTCCACCGATTCGTTCCCTCGTATCGCTTTCCGCTGCGTCTCCATCGAATCTCGAGTCGGCCTCAGGCGACGACCTCACAGCAGCTTACCTCGCCGTCGCGCGCGGCCGGCGATTCCGAGCCCTCACAACAATCGTCCTCGCAGCAGGCCCCTCTAGCGTCCTCGCTGTAGTAGGTGTCGGCGTCGCCGCTGGTGTAGAACGCCTCCCAGGCCACCCCCTGCGCGTCGACCACCCAGGTCTTGTCGGAATTGGCATAGCAGCAGGTCGTCTGCCCTTCGTGCTTCACCGTACCGCCGGCCCGGCCGATGCGTTCCCGCAGCGTCTCCAGCTCTTCAGGGCTCTCGGCCTGAATTCCCAGGTGTTCGACGCCGAAGCCGGCGCCATCGGCCCGAGCGGTGGCGATCGAGAAGTTCACTCGCGGATCGTCGAGCATCCACTTGGCATAGTCGTCCTGGCTCACCGTCGGCTCCGCGCCGAAGAGCTCGGAATAGAAGCGGGTGGACCCCGACAGATTCTTCACACGAACCATCACGTGCATTCTCTTCACGGTCAGTCTCCTTGCATCGGGTCGGTTTGCGGCACTCGATGGCCGCTTCATACAAGGAGTCGAAACGGGACCAAAAAGGACGCAAACTCCGGATATTCTCCCGCCGATGAGCAGCTCTGCCCCTCCGTCCGTCAACGCGTTCCGCTCGGTTCCTCGCACCGGCGTCATCTTCGTCACCACCGAAGCGGCTGCCCTCGGTTATCGCACCGGCCACCCAGAGTGGTGCAATCTGGGCCAGGGCATGCCAGAAACCGGCGTCTTGCCGGAGGCACCTGCACGGGCCGAAGAAGTTTCGATCGACCCGGCAGACCACGAGTATGCACCCATCTCGGGCCTGTGGGAGCTGCGGGAAGCGGTCGCATCGCTCTACAACCATCTCTACCGGCGCGGGATGCCTTCGAAGTACAGCGCCGAGAACGTGTCGATTTCCGGCGGAGGGCGAGCAGCGCTGACCAGGGTGGTGGCGTCCCTCGGTCAAGTGAACCTGGGGCACTTCCTTCCCGACTACACCGCGTACGAAGAGCTGCTGGACATTTTCCGTCTGGTGACCCCGATCCCGATCCTGCTCTCGCGCGAACAAGCGTACGCATTCACGCCCGA
>JALCBJ010000012.1:0-84632 GCA_028066595.1 Thermoanaerobaculia bacterium | reverse complement strand
CCACAGCTGGTAGTCTTCGGCCATGCGCGAGCTGTCGGAGACGCTTCGGGAAACACGCCGCAAGGCCGCCGGAGCGCACGCAGTGAACCTTCCCGAGCCCGCGTGTCCGAAGTGCCGCGATCGAGGCTGGCGAGTGGAGCCCGATGGCGGTGCAGGCCGGGCGGTGCGTTGTGAATGCCAGGGCGAGAAGCGTGGCGAGCTTCTGCTCCGTGCCGCTGGTATTCCGCACAACTACCGGCATTGCACCTTCTCTCAGTTCAACACAGCGAACCGCGATCAGAACGTGGCGGACCAGCTGCGCCGTGGACTGCGTCTTTGTGAGAGCTACGTGGAGTCCTTCTACGACCCGACCCGGCAACGCTTCCGGTCTACCGGCCTGCTGTTGATCGGTCCTCCGGGCGTCGGCAAGACTCACCTGGCAGTAGCCGTCTTGCGAGAGCTGATCCGCGCCTATCAAGTACGCGGCCATTTCGTCGACTTCAGCTCGTTGATCCACCGCGTGCAGTCGACCTTCGACGGCGGCTCGGAAGATACCCGCACGTCGATTCTGCAGGAAGTGATCGAGGCCGAAGTCCTGGTGCTCGACGAGTTGGGCGCACAGAAACCCACCGAATGGGTCATGGATCAGCTCTACCTGATCATGAACAGCCGCTACAACCAGCGCCGACCGACCATCTTCACCACCAACTACCGGCTCGAGCTGGAAGCGGGTCAAAGCCGCTCGTCGCTCCTCGAAACCCGCATCTCGGCGCAGCTTTTGAGCCGACTCTACGAGATGGCGCAGGAGGTGGTCTTGGCGGGCGTCGACTACCGAAGCGAGGTCAAGCGCCACGCCCACCGGATCGGTGGCTGAGGACGACGTGGACGACGGGCGCGCCACGGGCTCGAGCCGCTCAGCTAGGGACGCCGCGAAGCGGCGTCGAGACCTCGATCGGGTCGCCATGACACCGCGCCGCCGAGGGCGGCGACTCCTCACCCGGGGGCGTGCCGTCGGCTCGATGCTGCGTCCCAAGGCCTATGCGACCGCCCTGTTGCTCCTGTCTCTCGGGCTCGCCTGCACCGGACCGGCCCCGAGGGTTCGCCCGCAACGACCCGACACTCCGGTCGACCGGCCGACCGTAACCCAGACGACCGACGAGGGTTTGGAGCTGTCGGGAGTCGTCTCGAAGGCCGTCGTCAAGCCGATCGACGACGAGACCGAGGCCGAGGCTGCGCCGGTGCTGGGCCCCTTGATCCTCCGCGTAGGCCTGGCGACAGACCTCGAGCGCGTCGATCTGCCGTGCTGCAATCCTGACGTCCAGCTACATTTCGGCGACACAACTCTGAGACTCGACCGGCGCACCGTTGTCTTGCCCGCCGCCGGCATCAGCCATACCGCTATCTATCGGCTCCAGGTGGCTGCTCTCAAAGACGAGCGGCAAGCTCAAGGGATCGCCGACTACCTGAACGCGGAGACTGACTACCCGGCAGAGTCGGTATTCGACGCCGACACTGACCTCTACCGCGTGCGGGTCGGTCGCTTCGCCACCCGGGAAGAAGCCGAGACGGCCCAGGGCGGTCTGGCAGGGCTCGGTGTCACTCAAAGCTGGGTAGTGTCCGAGGGTGGTGATCTGGAGAACGCGGCGTTTCTGGTCCGTCGCACGACGGCTGCAGGTGCCACGGAGGAGTCGCGCTGGGAGGGGCGTTGGCTCGACCTGTTCTCCGAAAGCGCTGACGAGGGCCTGCCGTTCGATCGCCACCGCTACCGTGGCCGACTGCTGTTCTTCCTCAACGACCGGGGCCTGCTCAATGTCATCAACGAGTTGCCACTGGAGGAGTACCTGCGCGGCGTGGTCCCCAAGGAGATGGGGCCGGAGCTGTACAACGAGCTCGAGGCTCTGAAGGCTCAATCTGTCGCGGCACGCACCTACACGCTGCGGAACCTGGGCGAATTCGCCGCCGAGGGCTACGACATCTGCTCTACACCGCGCTGTCAGGTCTACGGCGGCATGGGAGTGGAGCACCCGGTCACCGACCAGGCCATCCGTCAGACCAACGGTCAGGTCGTTCTGTACGATGGCCGGCCTGCGGAAACCTTCTACAGTGCCACCTGTGGTGGTCACACAGAGAACGTAGAGGTGGTCTTCCCACTCAAACGAGGTGAGTACCTCCGTGGCGTACCGTGCCTGGAATCGGGTTCCACGGCCGTCCAGGGCGACGAGGTCGCGGGCCGCGATTTTCCCCGCGGACTGGTCGATCAGATCTTTCCGCCCGCCACCGGCGATCCGCCCGCTCTCCTCTCGGCGCGATTGGAGCAGCTCGCGCTCCTGGCAGATCTACCGCCACCCAGCCGCCGTCTGGGCTCCCTACGCCGGCCTGAGGTGATGCGCTACGTGGCGTCACTCTACGACGTCGCCATCGATCGCAGACTGATGGAATCCGCGACTCAGGTGCGAGTCCGCCTCGACCAACCACCGGACGATTGGGGTCCGAGAGAGCGGCGATTCGGCCGATACCTGATCAACAGCGCTCTTCTCGAGACACCGGCACCGGGAGACGAAGCCTCGATGGGCGAGGAAGAGACGGCACAACTCCTCTTCGAGCTCGGGCTCTACCTCGGCGTCCTGGAGGAAGAGAACGCATATTTCCTCCAGCTACGCGACAACAGGCTTCACGTGCGCGACAACGGTGTCAGGCCGGCCTATGCGCTGCACTCGGCATTCTCCACATTCCGCCGCCGTGGTGAACGACTTCTGCCGGAGGCGCTCGAGCTGATGGCGGGTGACCCATTACTCATCTACCGTTCCGGCGGCGAGATCGTGTCCCTGGTGCAGCCCGTGGATGCACCTCCGGTGGAGCTGGGTCGGCGCGCACCGCGTCAAAGCTGGACACTGTGGAAGAGCGACGACGACGTGCGGCGGGCAGTACAAACTCGCTACCCTGGGTTCCCGTTCCGCGGATTCCAAGTGCTGGAACGAGGAGTCTCCGGCAGGGTCGGCAAGCTGGCTCTGCTCGGTGAAGGAGGCCGCCGCATCGAGGTCGAAGGCTTGGCGGTACGCTGGACGCTCGACGTACCCGACACCTGGTTTCATGTCGAGCGCGTCGATCGCCCGGGAAGCCACGGATGGGTGTTCCGCGGCCGCGGCTGGGGTCACGGAGTCGGCATGAGTCAGGCCGGCGCATTCGGCATGGCCGTCCGCGGTTCGAGCTATCGCGAGATCCTCGAGCACTACTACACCGGCATCCGTTTAGGCCGGCTCAAGCCAGTGCCTCCACGTCCACGCATTCCCGCGGGCTGAAGCGGTCTACTCCGAGGCTGTTCCGACCTCCCTGCGACGCATGTCGCCCGGGACAATCTCTACCGCTTTCGCTATACTCTTCGCCCCGCTGCGGGTCTTCGACGCGTCTCGTCCGACGACACCTTCCCCCTACGATGAGGTGCGCACCCTGGCACCTGCCCCGCACGCTCCCCCCCAGCGCAATCCGAGTGACGCCGAGTCGGCGGAACCGCCGCCGCTCCATCTCCTTTCCTCCCTCCGCCAGCAGACCCTCGAGGACAGCCATGTCCGACTCCACCACCACCGAGTCCAACGAAATTCAGAACGAAGACGCCGCACAGCAGGCCGATCCCCAGCCTGCCACGGCGTCGGACGAAGAGACCGCAGAGCCTGCAGCCGAAGAAGCGCTGACAGAAGAAGCGGCCTCGGCCGAGAGCAACGAGCCGGAGGCAGTGCCAGAGGAAGACTCGGCTCCGCCGGCCGAAGAGACGGTGGCTCAGTCCACGGCCGAAGAACCCACGGCACTGGCACAGGCCGAATCGGCTCCCGAGGAAACGCCGACTAGCGACGAGACGACCTCGGTCGAGGAAGAAGCGATAGCCGAGGAAGCCAAAGTGGAGGACGCAACTGCCGAGGAAGCACCGGCGGAAGCGGCCGAGGCAGAAGAGGCAGCAGCCGAGGAAGCCAAGGCTGAGGACGCGCCTGCCGAAGAGGCCAAGGCAGAAGAGGTAACAACCGAGGAAGCCAAGGCTGAGGACACGCCTGTTGAAGAGGCCAAGGCAGAAGAGGTAACAACCGAGGAAGCCAAGGCTGAGGACGCGCCTGCTGAAGAGGCCAAGGCAGAAGAGGCGAGAGCCAAGAAGCCCGCGCCGCCGATGGATCCTCAGCACGAAGCCGAGCTGGCCGAGTTGCGCGCTGCCCTGGAGGCTCAGATCAGTGTCGACGGCAAGGTGATCGGTTGGAACAAAGGCGGCTACCACGTTGCCCTCGGACGCGTCGCCGCGTTCTGTCCGGTCTCCATGATCGAGATCGGCAATCCCCGCAATCCCAAGAACTACGTCGACAAGACGTTCCCTTTCCGCGTCATCGAGGTGCAGGAAGACGGCAAGCGCATCGTCGTCTCCCGCGCAGCTGCGATCAAAGCCGACCGCGCTGCCCAAGCCGCGAAGATCAAGGAGTTGCTGTCCCCGGGGAAGGTCATGAAAGGGCGCGTGAGCTCCATCACCGAGTTCGGCGCCTTCGTCGATCTCGGCGGCCGCATCGAGGGCCTCGTTCACATCTCTGAGCTCAGTCGCAAACGGGTTGACCGTGCCGACGAAGTGGTGAAGAAGGGCCAGGAAGTGGAAGTCCAGGTACTCAAGGTAGAGAAGGGCGGCAAACGCATCTCTCTGTCGATGAAACGCCTGGAAGACGACCCATGGGAAAGTGTCGCGGAACGCTTCGAGAAGGGCCAAGAGTTCAAGGGCATCGTCGTGCGCAAGGCCGAATTCGGAGTATTCGTCGAGGTCGAACCGGGTCTCGAAGGGCTGATCCACGTTTCGCGTCTTCCGTACGGCAAGTCCCTCGAATCCGACGAGGTATCCGAAGGTCTCGAAGTCGAAGGTTGGGTCCACGAGGTGGATCGCAAACGGCGACGCTTGTCTTTGTCGATGCGCCCAGTGGCCGAAGGTAATCCCTGGCAAGGCATCACCGACCGGTATCCCGAGGGCGAGCTGGTCACCGGCACGGTCGAGCGTGTCGCGGATTTCGGCGCCTTCATCGAGCTGGAGCCCGGCCTCACAGGCCTGCTGCCTTTCTCGATGCTCGGTGGAGTCGGCAACCCCAAGCGCCAGTACCACGCGGGCAAGGAAGTCAGCGTCAAAGTACTGGCCATCGATACGGGCCGAAAGCGGATCTCCTTGGGCACCGAGCAGTCGACTGCTGAAGGAAGCAACGTCGACTACAAGGAATACAAGAAGCAGCAAAGGGAAGCGCCCTCGGGTCTGAACGCCATGGCTGCCGCCCTCGCAAAGATCAAAGATCAGATCCCCACCGCGTGATGACCACCAGGGTGAGCAAGAGTCGGTGGTCGGCGGTCTTGCTACCCACCCTGCTCGCGGTCTTGGCCCCCGTCGGCGCAACGGCGCAGATTCCGACCAGCAAGGATGCTGAGGGCAAGAAGATTCGCAACGCCCTCTTCGTGGTGGTCGATGGCGTCTACAACTCGGAGCTGATGGCGCCCTATGACGTGCTACAGCACTCCATCTTTCGCGACGAATCCGACTACGTAGCGACAGCGGTCGTGTCGCCGGACGGCGAGCCTGTCACCACGTTCGAGGGGTTGGTGGTCGACGCCCACTACAGCTTTGCGACGGCGCCGGAGGTCGACATTCTGATCATCCCTTCGACCGATGGCTCCCTCGATCGCGACCTCGAAGACAAGGTCTACATGGGTTGGGTCAAGAAAGCGGTGGCCGAAGCCGAATGGGTGATCACGGTCTGTGACGGCGCCTTCCCCTTGGCGGCGACCGGTGTTCTCGACGGTCGCGTGGCCACCACCTATCCGGGTGATCGAGAGCAGCTTGCCGAGATGTTTCCGAAAGTCGACGTGCGTGACGATGTCCGCATGGTGGTCGACGGAAAGTACGTCACCTCCGTCGGGGGTGGCATGAGCTACGAGCCCGCGTTCTGGCTCGTCGAGCACATCTACGGAGTCGAGCACGCCAGGGACTCGGCCCGCGGACTGGTTTGGCCTTGGGACCTGTCCACCCTTCCACACCTCGTGGTGGATCGCTCCGAAGCAGACAACTGATCGTTCGATCCGCATCGCGTGAACAGAGCCGCCTGGAAATGACGCGGCCGATGGACAGGTCGCGTAGCTGGATCAGAGCGACGGCGCTTCTCTGGGCTGTCCTCGTCTTCGCGCACGTCGGCCTGGAGTGGCTGTTCCAAGTCACGAAGATCTCGTTCCTCTCCTATCTCGGTGCGCTCGAGCGGCTCTGGGTTCTGGCCCTGGCGCCGCTACCGCTGGTGCTGGCAGGCTGGCTGTTGACGATCCCGGCGGCACTTCCGGCGGCGCTCTTCGCCTGGGCGCAGGCGAGGGGGCTCGATCTGTTGGAGAGGCTGTTGCGCCCCCTGGCGCGGCTCCCGCTGGCTTCACTCCCAGCAATGCTGCTGACGGCGACGGTATTCCTGCTGGTGGACAACTTCACCGTCACGCTCTTCGGCTTCGGTGCCCTCACCCAACGCGGACCCGAGCGGTGGATCTACGGCGTGCTGCTCTATTGTGCGCTGGGGTTCGTTCTGCTGCGGGTCTCCGACTGGATCGATGCCCTTTCGCGCACCCGCCGTCTCCCAACCCTTACAAGGGCCGCGGGCTTTTTGTTGGGACTGTCAGCGCTCGCGTGGCTTCTCCTGCCATGGAAAGACGGCTATTCGCTCGATCCCTCCGACTGGGCCAGTGTGCAGCGGTCAAGCGAACTGCCGGACGTCTTCGTCGTCAGTGCCGAGGCCTTGCCTGCCGAAGCGTTTCAGCTCTACTTGGACTCCCATGAGGAGAATCCGGGTGGCGAGCCGACGCTGAGCCGCCTCGCGAACGAAGGTGCCGTATTCGAGAACGTCTTCGCCAACGCGGACCGTACGGCAGGATCCGTCCCCTCGGTTGCCACGGGCCGCCATCCCCTCAGTAGTCGCAAGCTGAACGGTAGACATTCCCTGCGCGGCGCCGACAGCTACCGACACCTTCCCGCCATCCTCAAACAGTTGGGCTACCGCACGTATCTCAAGGGCCCCAACTTCCACGTCGATCCGGCGGAATGGAACCTGCGAGGCGGCTTCGACGTCCACAACGACCGACCCGGCAGACCCGGCCGCCTCGACGCCCTGCTGGAAAGCGCCGACGGCAGGCTCGATTGGACGGCCTTCTTCCTCGAGCTCATGTGGCACCGGCTTCACGACCGTGTGCTCCACTCCTTAGGCGGAGACCTGGTGGAGCTACCCGCGACTCCCGACGTGTCGGAGCGAGACGAGGAGCTGTTCGGCGGCGTCCTCGATCTGCTTCGGGAGTCGGACGCACCGGTTTTCGTCATGGCCCATCTGCGGGGTGACCCGGCAGTGCTCGACAACTATCTACGGTACTTGCTCGGGCTACGCCAAGGAGTGAATGCCGAACCCCGCGATGCTCTCGTGGTTTTTTGGTCGGACCACGGTCCGGATCACGACGCGCGACGGCGCCTGCCGCTGATCTTGCGTCTTCCGGAAGGATCCGACGTCGACGCCGGCAGCCTGGAGCTGCGCCGGAACGCGCAGAACCTCGACATTCCTCCGACCGTCCTCGACGCCCTGGGAGTGGAGGTGCCGGAGTGGATGGAAGGAACCTCGTTGCTGCGATCACGTTCCAAGCTACGCCCCATCGTCATTGTCGGTTCGAGGGACCTCGACGAGGGCCTTCCGATCCTCGGAGTGTCCGTAGGCGGCCCGACCCGAGTGATGGCCATGGTCTGCCAGCGGCGCTGGGAGCTGGACTTGATGTCAGGCCACCTCGAGATCGCGGACCTGGTGGATCACTCGGCACCGTGCGACGAAACGGATCTGCCCACGGGCCGCGAGGTCCGCGAACGGCTCCTCGAATTCCTGCGCGAGCGAGGGTACCAGGTGGATCTCGTGCCCGATCGATCCATCGGAGGCAGCGACGAGCCGGTCAGCGAATCCTGACGACGAAGCGAGTCCGGCTCGCAGCGGCGGCGTCAGGGCAATGCTTCCGAGAAGACGCGAAGTGCGTTCTCGCCGAGCACCTTCCGGACCGTTTCCGCAGGCAGACCGGATTCGAGCAGAGCTTCGGTAAGTACCGGCAAGCCCGACGCATCGAACGGTGTGGTCACGGAGCCATCGAAGTCGGAGCCGAGGGCCACGTGATCGGCACCGGCCACCCGGATCGCGTACCGGATCGCACGTACGATGCTCGGTACATCCGAGCCGCACACGGCGCCCTCGAAGAAGCCGATCCCGACCACGCCACCAGTGGCTGCGATGCCCCGCAACTGAGAGTCACTCAGGGTGCGCGAACCCGGGCAAGTTCCCCGGACACCCCCGTGGGAAACCACCACGGGCCGGGTTGCCAGTTCCAGCACGTCACGGACGGTCCGCTTCGATGCGTGGGCCAGGTCGACGACGATGCCCAACCGCTGCGCTTCCCGCACCACGACCCTCCCTTCCTCGGTCAGGCCGTATTTGTCGACGCCATGGGCGGAGCCCGCCAGCGGATTGTCGATGAAGTGGGCGAGACCGAGCATTCGCAGTCCGGCCGAATGCAGCTCTTTCAGTTCCTTCACGTTCGCGGCGGCATGGGCGCCTTCTAGACCGCCGAAAACCCCGATCTCAGCGGCACCGGCACGCCGGGCGGCGACCAGCTCCTGCAGATCGCGGCGGCTTTCGATCCAGCGCAGCGCGCCGTCGGAATTTTTCACTGTTTCCGCCAGTCGGCCCAGTTGATGAAGAGCTCGCCGATGGTAGTTATTCCAGGTCCACGGCGGCCAGCCGGTGGCCATCACCAACATTCGGATACGGTCAGAATCGGCGGCATTTCGATCGTAGTTCTGTCCGTCGGGCGATTGGGTCACCAGACCGAAGACCTGGAGTGCCACCCCACCCCTTCTCAGGCGCGGGACGTCGACGTGACCCTGCTCTGACCGCTCGAGTAGATCGCGGCCCCAGAGCAGCGAGTCGGCGTGAAGGTCGACGATCAAGGCTTCTTCGTGCAGGCGCTGCGCCGTGTCGGAGACCGCGATGGATCCCGGGGTGAGGGTGTGGTTGAAGCGACTCTCCACCTCGGCGAGGAGCGCAGGGCGGCCGGCGGCGTAGGCCACAGCAGCGACTACGGCGAGCGCAACCAGCGAGAAAAGCAAGCGGCGAGTATGGGCTTTCGACTTCAAACTACCTTTCATCCTGCCATCTCCTCTAGCTCGGCCCACCGCGCATAGAGCCGCTCCACCTCTTGCTGCGCCGTGGCGAGCTCCTGAAAGCGCTCGTGCAGAGCCGCGGCGTCGGTGGCGACAGCCGGATCCTCGGTTGCCGCTTGGGCGGCCGCGGCACGCTCCTCTGCTTCCAGCACCCGTTCCTCCATCGACTCGAACTCCAGCTTGTCCTTGTAGCTCAGACGTTTGCGCTTGGGCGCGGCCGGCTTGGACTTCTCTGCCTGATCCCGCGCCTGTCTCTGCCGTGCACGGCGCTCCGCCGTCCGGCGCTCCTCGCGATGATCTTGCCACTGCGCCACGTCGGCGTAGAACTGCGTGCGGCCGTCACCCTCGAGCGCGAGAATACGAGTCGAGATCCGGTCGAGGAGATAGCGGTCGTGGGTGACCAACACGATGGCGCCGGGGAACTCCAGAAGAGCCTCTTCGAGCACGTCGAGGGTGGGAATGTCGAGGTCGTTGGTCGGCTCGTCGAGCACCAGCAGATCGGCCGGCTGAAGCATGAGGCGCGAGAGGACGATACGCGCTCGCTCGCCACCCGAAAGGCCGCTCACAGGCATGTCGAGTTGCTCCGGCTGGAACAGGAAGCGCCGGGCCCAGCTGGCGACGTGGATGACGCGGTCGCGGTAGATCAGGGAGTCGCCCCGGGGAGCCAAGGCACGACGTAGTGTGAGGTCTGGGTCGAGACTCTCGCGATTCTGTTCGAAGTAGGCGACGCGTAGCCCAGGAGCCGTACGCACGCTGCCGGCATCGGGCTCCAACTCGGCTACGATGAGGCGCAACAGCGTCGTCTTGCCGGAGCCGTTGGGTCCTAGGATTCCTAGTCGATGCCCGGGGGAGAGCAGCAAGTCCAGGTCTCGGACGATCCTCAGGATCCCGGTCTCCTCGGTTCCCAAGGACTTCGAAAGACCCTTACACTCCCAGAGCCGCTTGCTCCTGCGCTCCGAAGCGTCGAAGTCGATTCCCGCAGACCGGCCACGGCCGTCACCCGCCGAGCCGAGGCGCGATTTCGATTCCGCCAGTGCGTCGATCAATCCCTCCGCCTGCTGGATGCGCGAGCTGGACTTCGAGGTCCGCGCCTTGGGCCCCCGGCGCAGCCATTCAACCTCGCGGCGTACCAGGTTGGCCAAGGTCTCCTGATAGCGCTTCTGATGCTGCAACAGCTCGTCACGTCGTTCCAGGAAGTCGGCATAGCTACCGTCGACCGCCAGAATGCCCTCCGGATACACACGATCGATCTCGAGCATGCGACGGCAGACATTGTCCAGGAAGTAGCGATCGTGGCTGACGACGACGAAGGCCTCGGATTCACCCTGCAACAGCTCTTCGAGCCAGAGGGTCGACTCCACGTCTAGGTGATTCGTAGGCTCGTCGAGGAGCAGGACATCCGGCTCCCGGGCCAGCTCGCGGGCTATGGACAGGCGTTTGCGCCAACCGCCCGACAGAATGTCGACGGACACTTGCCGGTCCTCGAAGCCCGCCTTGGCGAGAGCCACGGCCACACGGTGGAAGCGTTCGTACTCCTCCAGCCCTTCGGTGTCGTCCAGCGAATGCAGCAGCGCTTCCTCGGCCGTCAATCCGGCCGGGAAGCTCGGATCCTGGGGCACATAGCCCACCCGTACTCCCTTACGCACTGCCAGGGTGCCCGAGTCTGAGGTCTCCAGGCCGGCAAGGATCTTCATCAGAGTCGATTTGCCGGCACCGTTCGGCCCCACGAGGCCTGCATGGTCGCCGCCGAAGAGCGTGAAGCTCAGCCCTTCGAAGAGAGGCTCGGCACCGTAAGCCTTGGCCAGGCCTTCGCAGGTGAGAAGGACATCGTTCGCCATACCGGCGATGATAGCTAGATCGTCCCGTCGTGAGTGGTTCAGGCCCGAAGGTCGAGCCCGGAGTCGGACCGCCGCGACACCCACCAAGCCGAGATCAAGACGCCCGTCAGCAGGCCCGCCAGGGACGAGCCGAGATCCAACCACGAGAAATTACGGGAAGCCAGGAAGTTCTGGCTCAGCTCTTCCACCGCGACGAGGAGGACGAGGACCGAAACACAGAGAAGGCGCCAGCCCGGGTGAAGAACGCGTTCCCAGATCCAGGCGACCACCGCGAGACCCAGCAAAGCATAGAGACCGAAATGAAGTGTCAGGTCGGCGCCCGGCACGTCGTGCACAAAGGCGAATGCCGTCGCGCCGAGTCCGACATTGGCGATCACCGTGATGACCACCACGGCAGCGACCATGAAGAGGGCGAAGAGTTTCATCGCTCGCTCGACTGCTGCGGAAAACGAGGGCGGGAGAGTTTGGAGCTCACCGGAGCACGCCAAACCTGGGCGAACACATGCCCCGAGTTTGGACTGTTCGAATCCCGGATCGGAGAATGATGGGCAGAAAAAACCGACCGGCCGTCCGGTCGGTAAGGAGGAGAGAGGCCGACGAGGTCCGTCGCGTCCGGGATCGAGATGTCATTCCGAGTTGCGGTTCCCGGTCGCTGTCGCCAGTCGGCCGCCCGAGGCTGGTAGTCATGGGGAAGAGGCCGTGAGATCCCAACCCTGGGCCTCCACCCCACGCCTTCCGGTACCTAGTGTGTGCGCCGGTGCCGAGCCGAGGTTCAAACCTTCAATGGGGATAGTTCTGCGACAGCGGCGTGACGTCTTCCGGACGGAGGTCGGGGAACAGGAGCCGGCCCTCCTGGAACGATGCGTCGCGTAGCGCCAAAGCGAGGACCTCTCCGAGCTCGGTGACGCAGACCACTTCGATCTGGTCCAGCACTTCCTGCGGCAGGTCGACGAGGTCCGGTTCGTTCTCCTTCGGGAGGACGAACTTGCGGATGCCGGCCCGCACGCCGCCGAGGATCTTCTCCTTGACGCCGCCGATGGGAAGGACGCGCCCATTCAGAGTGATCTCACCCGTCATCGCGATGTCGTGTCGCACCGGGCGCTTCGACAACGTGGACACCAGAGCCGTGGCCATCGTGACGCCGGCCGACGGTCCGTCCTTGGGCACGGCGCCAGCTGGAACGTGGACATGCACATCTTGGTGGAAGCCTTCCTCCGGAATGTGCAGCGCATCGGAGTGGGCCTTGGCATAGGACAGCGCGGCGCGCGCCGACTCCTTCATCACGTCGCCCAGCTGGCCCGTCAGCACCAGCTCGCCCTTGCCCGCCATGGCGGTGGCTTCGACGAACATGATGTCGCCGCCCACCGGCGTGTAGTACATGGCGGTCGCCACTCCGACCTGATCCCGTTCAGCCTTTTTCTCCGGATGGACCTTGGGCCGTCCGAGAAGCTCGGTGACGGAGTCGGCATCCACGTCGATGCGCTCGCTCTCACGCGTCGCGATCTTGCGCGCGACCTTGCGTGCAACGCGACCGATCTCGCGCTCCAGCTGCCGCACACCTGCCTCCCGGGTGTACTCGGAAATCAACCGCTGTACCGCCTCATCGCGGAGCGCGATCGTCTCGTTGGTGAGACCGGCGCGCTTGAGCTGGCGCGGCACCAGATACTGACCCGCGATAGCCAGCTTCTCCTTCTCCGTGTAGCCGGAGAATTCCACCAGCTCCATGCGGTCCAGCAGCGGCGCTGGGATGCTCTGAAGGAAGTTCGCCGTGCAGACGAAGAGCACTTCCGAGAGGTCGAACGGCACACCCAGATAGTGATCGACGAAGGTGTCGTTCTGCGCCGGATCGAGCACCTCGAGCAGCGCCGACGCGGGATCGCCATGGAACGACGTTCCGAGCTTGTCGATCTCGTCGAGGAGGAAGACCGGATTCTTGGTACCGGCATCTTTCATCCCCTTGAGGATGCGCCCCGGCATGGCACCGACGTAGGTTCGCCGGTGGCCGCGAATGTCCGCCTCGTCTCGTGCGCCGCCGAGAGAAATCCTCACGTACTCTCGCCCCATCGCGCGGGCGATGGACTTGGCGAGGGAAGTCTTGCCGACGCCCGGCGGTCCCGCGAACAGGAGGATCGGTGCCTTGAAGTTGTCCTCGGCATCCGTCGACTCGTCCGCCGACGCCTCGACCTCTGCCGTGTCTTGCTCCTCGGCGTCTCCGTCCGAAGCCGTGGTCACGGAGTCTGACTCGGCGGCCTCCCGATCCATGTGGAGCTTTCGGACAGCGAGGAACTCGAGGATCCGATCCTTGACCTCCTCGAGGCCGTAGTGGTCGGCATCCAGGACGTCCTGCGCACGGTCGAGATCCAGGCTCTCTTCGCTCCGATCCGACCACGGCAGCTCGGTCATGGTCTCGAGATAGGTTCGGATGACCTGCGCCTCCATGGCTTCGCGGCCGATGCGGCTCAAGCGTCCCCATTCCCGATCTACTTCCTTTCGAGCCTCCTCCGACAGCTCCAAAGCGTCGAGCTTCTCTTTCAGCTCTTCCAGATCGCCGCTGTCGTCGTCATCGCCCAGTTCTTTCTGGATCGTCTTGAGCTGTTCTCGTAGGAACATCTCTTTCTGACGGTCTCCGAGCTCCTCTTGGATCTTCGACTGTAGGTCTTGCTGCGCAGAGAGCACCGCCAGTTGACGTTGTACGTGCACCAGGATCCGGCGTAGCCGTTCCTCCACGTTCTGGCTCTCGAGGAGGTTCTGGCGCTCGGCCGAGGGTAGGTCGAGGTACCCCGCGACCAGGTCGGCCAAGCGTCCGGGTTCGTCGACTCCCGCCAATACCTGCTTGACCGACTCTTCCGGCAGGCCGGCCTTTTTCCCCAACTCGGCGGCTCGCTCGCGCATCTCCCGATAGAGGGCGAGGAAGGTGGCGTCGTTTTCGTCCTGAGGCCCCATCTCCTCGACGTCGCGGACGACCGCGCGCAGGTAGCCGTCAGGCGATGACAGGTAACGCACAGCAGCTCCACGCCGATCGGCGTGGAGCAACACCTGGACTCCGCCGAGTCCTCGCTGGACTTGATCGATACGCGCGACGGTACCGACGGTGTAGAGGTTGTCGGCCTCCACCTCGGTGAGATTCTCCCGCTGGGTGACGGCAAAGACCCAGGGCGACTTGCCGGCCTTAGCGGCTTCGATCGCCTTCAGTGTTCCGGGCCGTCCTACCGCAATGGGCATCGTGATGCCGGGAAACAGCACCAGCTCGCGGAGCGGTACTACCGGCAGGCTCAACATGGTGGGCTTGTCTTCGAGTTGGGCGTCGTCAGAAAGAAGCGAATCGTGCTGTGTCATGTGTCCCGAGTTGCCTTGAAGTCGTCGTAGCGTCGAACCTCCCCCCGAGGTCCATATCGGGTGCAACCAGGTCAGGGCACGATCTATTCCGCTCCATTTCGAAATCTGAGTGGAGAATTGTCAGATCTAAGATCGATCTCCGAGAATCTGATACCCCATCCGGCCCAAAAGCGCCCTGACGGTCGGCACGGGTAGCCCGACGACATTGGAGTAGTTGCCCATGATCCGCTCGACGAAGAGCGCACCCAATCCCTGGATTGCGTAGGCCCCCGCTTTGTCCATGGGTTCTCCCGTGCCGACGTACCAGGCGATGTCGCGTTCGCTCAGGCGCCCGAAAATGACGTCCGTGGCCACCGCCTCAGAGTCTTCGAACCCCCGGCCCGGATCGTAGACCGCGACACCCGTCAGCACCTGGTGGGTGCGGCCCGCGAGACGATGCAGCATGTCTTTCGCATCCTCCTCGTCTGCCGGTTTGCCCAGGAGACCGCCATCGATCGTCACCACGGTGTCGGCAGCGAGGATCAGCTCCCCGTCCTCAGCGCACTCCCTCGCCTTCTCGGAAGCGAGGCGCAGGACATACGACGCAGCTGACTCGCCTTCCCGCGGTGTCTCGTCGATATCCACCGGCCGCACCGTCGGCTCGACACCGAGGCCGGCGAGGATCTCTCGTCGTCTGGGGGATCCGGAGGCGAGGACGAGGTGGAGGGAGCTCATACGGCCGAGACTCTCATACCGTGCAGTCCGCGTTGCCTCGCTTTCAGGGGCACCGCAACAGCGCGACGTCGGAATCAGGGATAGTAGCCGCGCAAACTCTTCGCTTCCAGTCCCTTCTGTTTGACCTTGATCTCCACCCGCCGATACTCGTCGGCGGACGTTGCGCCCGAGCTCTGATAGGCCAGCAGGTACTGAGAACGCAGATCTTGTTGGATGGTCTCGTAGACCCGGCCGAGATTGCGCGCCGAGTCGATGTAGAAGAGCTCGCCGCCGGTCTCCTGGGTAATGCCCGAGAGCTTGGCACGGATGTCGGCGGAGCTCGAAGAAAGGCCGAGCCCGATGACGTAGATCGACGCACCGGTTCGGCGGGCGAATTCCACCGCTTCCTCGTAGCTGTACTGACTCATCGAGTCTTCACCGTCGGTGAGGACGATGATCGCGCGCTTGCCCTTGAGGCCGGCGAAGTAGTGGAGCGCAAAGATGATGGAGTCGTAGAGCGCCGTCTCTCCTTCCGCCACCAGGTTCGCCAGCCCACCCGCGAGGATCGACGTATCGTTGGTGAACCGGACCGTGAGCTGCGGCTCGTCGGCGAATGTGAAGAGGCAGGCGCGATCGCGCGGCTGGAGCACGGTCTCGAAGAAACGATAAGCGGCCTTTTCCACCTCGTCGAGCTCGCTTTCCATGGACAGCGATGTGTCGAGCACCAAGCCAGCTCGGATCGGCAGATCGTCCATAGTCTCGAATCGGCGGATCACCTGTTTCTCGCCTTCCTCTACGACCTCGAAGTCATCCACGGTCAGACCTCGGGCGAAACTGCCCTTCTTGTCGAGCACCGACGTGTAGAGCTCGACGAAGTTGACCTTCAGCTCATCGACGAAATCGGGCGCGTTGATGAACTGCACGGCTTCGGTGGCGCTGCCGTCCACCAGATACGCCACGGCTCGTACGTATGCCAGACCGAGGTCCTCGGGTAAGAGGATCGGTTGCTCGAAAGGCGGCTGGTAGAGCGTCGCGACCCGCGTCTCGTCCAAGAAGATCTCCACTCGGTCGAGGATCTCACCCTCGGGAACCTCGACCTCGGCATGGGCACGCACACTGCTGCTGTATCGCTTGCCTCGCTGGGGTTCCACCAGACGGACGTCGAACCGGTGTGGTCCAGCATTGACCAACACCTCGTCGGCGGCGAGATACTCTCCAGCCTCGTCCAGTGCGACGGCACGCAGTGTGTGAATACGTGGCGCCGCACCCAGGTTCAGCTCCACCGAATACGGCGCCGACCGCTTGCTCATCACCGGCCGATCGTTGAGCAGAAAGGTCACCTTGTTCACACCGGTGCCCCGGACCGTGGCCTCTACCCGTAAAGGCCCGGTGAGCAGCTCCGCGGGAATCGGTCGGATCTTTACCGCGTGATCTCCCGTGGAAATAGAAGCGTTGGCCTCCATCAGCTGCGCCTGTGCCACCGCCACGGACTGGACCGGGTCGTCGAGGCCCGCGAGGGCCGACTCGTTCACCGACACCAGCTCTGCATCGGTCAGCTCGCGCACGGTACCGTCGGCGGCTACCGCTACCGGCCTGCGGCGCGGCTCTACCTTCGGCACGAGAATCTCTCGTTCGTCGCGGAAGAAGCTCTTGCCTTCGGTGTCCTCCACCTTGAGGACCAGGGTGTAGCTGCCCGGACGCAGGTAGCGCTGCACCACCAGAGGCAGCTGGGACGGTTCATCGGCCCCGCCTCTGGTTGCGTCTTCCGGCTGCACGGGCAAGTCGAACCGATAGCGGAACTGCTCGAAGAGCTCTCCCTGGCGCAGGACTTCGCCGTCCACCAAGAAGTGATAGCCACGGTGAGGGCCCAGCTCCGCTACCTTCACCTCGTTCTCCACCAGCGCCACGAGCGCCTGGACCACGGTTCGGCTTTGATGCCGGCCAGGGTAGCTCACCGCCACGGTGCCCGACAGGCGAGGCGCATCTTCGGGCACCTCCGTGGACCGGGCGCGAAACGTCAGCACCCACTCGTCGTTCACTTCCGGTAGGAGGTTCGTCTTCTCGAGGACGTCCTCTACGTGGAGGGCCAGGGCGAGGCCTTCCAACAGGCTCGGCCCCTCGGTGCACTCTCTCGCCACCAATTGACCCAGCCGGGCGTCGGAGAGTAGACCACGGCTGCCCTCCGGAGCGACCAGCATCGCCAGTCCGTCGAACGGGCTCCAGGTACGGGCGAGACTTCCTCCACGCAGACTGAGACCCTGGAAAACCAAGGTGAAGTAGCCACGCACCACGTCGGAGCCATCGTGGTAGTGCCAGATCTCTACCGGCTGGCGCAAGACGTGGCAGGTGATGGTCGTGCGCCGAGTCGGAATCCCGAAGAGGAGCGCCATACGTTGCGCTTCCCCTTCGAGATGGTCGTAGTGCTCGCGCGCTTCGGCGACACGCTCCATCCAGAGGTCGCGGAATTCGTTGCGCACGGTCTGTGGATAAGGATCGCGCACCTTCCAGAAACGATCGATGAAGGCGTCGCGCTGATAGGTCTGGCTCAGCTCCAGAAAGACCCTGCGCTCGGTATCCGTGATCAGCATCGACACGTCTTCGAGCCACTGGCGGTGCCGAGCACTGGCGAATGCTAGAGGATCGTCTTCCGACAGGGTCTCGCCGGACTCGGTACGGGAGGCCTCCCGGGTGTCTTGCGCCGACACGAGTGATGGGCCCGGCAACAGGGCGGCCAACAGCAGACCGAACGAGAAGATCCGCCACAGCACCTCGAGGCGTGCGTCTGCACCACCCATCCGTCGACACGAGCTCATCGTCCGCACCCCAACAGCCACGGATCCAGATCTGTCCGAGGAAGGAGGTACGGAGCCAGGCGCGGTCTCGAAGAGGAGTCGCTCTGGATCATGACCGAGAGGAATCTGGTCGCACGTCAGGGATAGTACCCTCGCAGCGTCTTGGCTTCGAGGTCGTCACCGCCCATGACGACCTGGATGGACCGAAACACGTCGCGATCGCTGGTGTTGGACGACTGATAGGCGAGCAGGTACCGTGAACGCAGCTCCATCTGGATCGTGTCGTACACCGCCGACAGCTGGGCCGGATCCTCGATGAAGAACGCTCTCCCACCGGTCTCGTCGGACAGACGCTCCAGCTTCCTCTTGGCGCCTCCTTCGCCGCGATCGAGCTGCAGACCGACGGAGTAGATCGACACACCGGAGCGCTGCGCGTACTCCAGCACATCGTCGAACTCGAACTTACTCGATTCGTCCTGCCCGTCGGACAGCAGCAGGATGGCACGTTGCCCCGATAGGCCGTTGAAGTAGTAGAGGGCGAAGATCAAGCTGTCGTAGAGCGCCGTACCACGTTCGGCCTTGACTCCCGCGAGGCCGCCAGCCAACTGCTCGATATCGTTGGTGAAGTCGACCGTGAGGTTGGGGTGGTCATTGAAGGTGATCGTGGTGGCGCGGTCCTTGGGCGTGATCGCCTGGCGGAAAAAGTGCAGCGCCGCTTCCTGCGCCGCCTTCAATTTGTTCTCCATGCTGGCCGACACGTCCAGCAGGATGGCGGCATGGATGGGAAGGTTCTCCACCTTCTCGAATCGCACTACGTCTTGAGCTACGCCGTCTTCGAGTACTGAGAAATCCGTGAGCTGGAGACCCTGCATCGGTCGATTCTCTTTGTCGAGCACCAGGGTATAGAGCTCCACGAAATCGACGTCGATGTATTCGAAGTTGTCGGGCGCATTGACGAACACCGTATCTTCGGCGGTTCGGCCATCCGGGGTGAAGGCCACGGCGCGCACGTAGGAAATGGACTCGCCCTGAGGTAGCAAGACGGGCTGGATCCAGGGTTCCTGGTAGAGCGTCGAGACCTTGGTCTCGTTCATGTAGAACTCCACCCGCTCCACCACTTCGCTCTTCGGCACCACCACATCGGCCTCGGCGCGCAAGCTACGACGGTAACGGCGATCGGAGCGCGGCTCTTCGAGGCGCACGGCAAAGCGGTGGGTCCCGGTGTTGAGCATGCGCTCGTCGGCCGCCAGCTCAGTACCGTCTTCCGCTTTTGCTTCCACCCGCAGTACCCGCGGCCTGGGCACGTCGCCGAGGTCGAGCTCGACGTTGAAGGGCGGTCGCTTCTTCGTCAGGATCGGTCGATCGTCGAGCAGGAACGTGACGTGATCCACGTCCCCGGTGATCACGGCTTCGATGCGCACCAACCCTGTCTGCCACTCCCCGAAGAGGGGTGGAATCTGCACCGTCGTCTCACCACTACGGATGGCCCGGTTGGCCTCCTCGAGGATGCGCGCCGTCTCGGGGTCCGCTGGCTCCGTCTGCGGTGGGTGATCGACGCTGGGCACATCGATGGCTTGCTCCGTCCGGTGAAACTTGCCGGTGCCCAGATCTTCCACTTTCACCATCAAGGTGTAGTCGCCGGGCCGCAGATAGCGCTGAAAGACCAAAGGCAACTTGGCATCGGCAACGCCTTCGAAGTCGGCGACCGGGAAGTCGTACTCGTAGCGGAAATTGTCGAACAGCTTGCCTTCACGCAAGATCTCGCCTGTCAACGACAGATTGTAGGTAGGTGCCAGTCCCAGAGCCGCTGCGGCATCGGCTGTGTCGGCTCCACCGCCCGTCAAATTGACAGCAGCGATGTTCGCCGTTGTAACGACCAGGTTGCCCTGGAGAATCGTGCGGCTCTGCCGGCGGCCCGGATAACTGACATCCAGGTCCGCCTCGAACGTCAGAGCGCCCTCCGGAAGCTCGGAGGTGTAGGAGTTGAACGTTGCCACCCATTCCTGCGCCGGCGGTTCTTTCTGCGGCGACAGGATGTCCGCGAGAATCATCATCGAGCCCATCTGACCCTGGCTGTTGAGAAAGCTGAGGGCTGCCAGCACCGCATCGGCGCTCTGCGGACACGAAGTGCGGAGGTTGTCCGAAGAGAACGGCGTCCCATCATCCGAGAGCTCCGCGAAACCGATGGACTGGTCCCACAGCCGATAGTCTTTGACGCCCCACTTCTTGAAGAAGAGCAACAGAAACTCGAAGTGCACATTTTCGGAGCCGTCGTAGTGCCAGACTTCCATGGGTACGAAGTGCGGGCTGCACTTCACTTCGATCCGCTGTGCCGGCCAGCCGTTGGACAGCAGCACTTTCGCTCGATCGTCGAATCGGCCGAAGCTCTGGCGAACTGTCTCGAGCCTGTTCTGATAGTCGTCCCTGAATTCGTTGCGCCCGGTGTCCGGATAGGGGTCGCGGACCGTCCAGAACTCCTCGATGAAGGCATCGCGAAGATAGTCCTTCTGGAGTTGCAGGAAAGCATCGCGCTCGGCATCTGACAGCAGCCAGTCGACGTCCTGCAACCAGTCCTGATATCGCTGCGGCAGGGCTTCCGTCAGCTGCTTGCGCTCCTTACGACTGAGCTCGTCGTCATCCTTCTTCTTGCCCGGCACTTGCGCAGCGAGAACCATCTGAAGTGCCAGGACGACGAGCGTGACGAAGGCCACACGACCACGCGAAACGGAACGGTCCATGGTCGCATCCTATGAGAGTCACCGAGTCGCTGCGAGAGACAGGTGACGAGCCGCTTCACAGCGACGGGGAACCGCGTTCGAGGTGGGCCGGGCCCTGCGTGAAGCCGGCGGGCTCGAGACCGTCCGGAGCGGGGCGATAGAGTTACGGGTCGACCTAGGTTTGCGGGTCGACCCTCGGAAATCGGCGACCCGCCTTGCTCGGGAGACGATCCTGCACGACGTCCACGAAGACCCGTTTCTCCACCTCGGTCTCCATCGACCGATCCGACTCTCCACCGAAAACGCCCGGGCCGTCGGGGAGGTGCTCCTGCGGCGGGCTGACACCAGCGGCGACCGCCTGGCCTGCGCTCAGAAAGCAGCCGGACGTTGGCTTGGCATCACCTGGGCCGAGTACCGGGACAGGTGCCTCCGGGTCGCCGGCGGCCTGGCCCGGCTCGGGCTGGACGTTGGTGATCGGGTCGCAATCCTCGGACCGACCTGGATCCAATGGGCGGTCTATGACCTGGGCGGCCTGCTGGCGGGCCTCGCCACTGTCGGCATCTATCCCAAGCAGTCTACGGAACAGTATCGATACCTCCTCGAGCACAGCGACAGCCGAGTGGTCTTCGTGTCCGATCGCGAAGAGATGGAGACGTTGCTGGAGTCCTGCCGAGATCTCGACTCGGTGCAGGCCATCGTGCCGTGGACCGAAGAATTGTTCGATGAGGTCAGCGAGCGTGATTCTCGAATCATCTCCCCGGCGAGATTTGCCAGCGAGCCCTTGGACGCCTCCGAGCTGCACCGTCGCCAGGACGCCCTGACACAGGACTCCACTGCCGTGCTGGTGTACACCTCGGGGACGACCGGTCCGCCCAAGGGAGCCATGATCAGCCACGGCAACATCCTGGCGCTGCTCCAGAACTACGACCAGATCATCCGCTTCTACGAAGACGACCTGATCGTCTCCTTTCTGCCCATGGCGCATGTGACCGAACGCGTTCTGGCTTTCTACGGCCGCATCGCGACCGGCGTACCCGCTGCCTACGCCACGAGCGTGGGCCTAGTGATCGAGGAGTTGCCGGAGATCCGACCGACGATCTTCGGATCGGTCCCGCGCATCTTCGAGAAACTCTACGCCCGGGTGCAGGGAGAGGCAGCCCGGGGATCAGCCATCCGCCGCGCCATTTTTCGCTGGGCCGAGGAGGCGGGTCGACGCCGCATACGCCGCGTGCTGGCGGACGACCCCATCGGCCCTTGGCTCGTGGTGCAGAACACAGTGGCCGACCGGCTGGTCTTCAGGAAGATCCGGGCAGCGCTCGGCGGCAGGGTGCGCCTGTGTATCACCGGCGCGGCGCCCATCGCCATGGACATCCTAGAGTTCCTGTGGGCCATCGGGCTGCCGGTCCTGGAAGCCTACGGCATGACCGAAGCGACGGTCCTGACCCATATCAATCGGTTGGAAGATCCTCGACTCGGCACTGTCGGACAGGTGATCCCGAACATAACCTGTGAGATCGCAGACGACGGCGAGATCGTTCTCCAGGGGCCGCTCGTATTCCAGGGATATCTCAAGAACCCAGAGGCCACCGCCGAAGCGGTGAGAGGTGGCAAGCTCTACTCGGGTGACATCGGCGTGGTGGACGAAGATGGGTTCCTGCGAATCACCGATCGCAAGAAACACCTCATCATCACAGCCGGTGGAAAGAACGTGGCGCCTGCCAACATCGAATGCGCGATCAAGATGCAGAGCCCGATAATCAGTCAAGTCCACGCCCATGGTGATCGCCGTCCGTATATCTGCGCCCTGATCGCACCCAGCCCCCTCGAAACGTTGGGATGGGGAGAAGCGCGCGGGCTCGTCTCTGCGGAGGAAGTCGCGGAACGCAAGGCCGAGCTGCTTGCTGATCCGGCATCCCGCTCAGAGTCATTGGCAGAATCGATGGCCAAGGTCGTGGCTGATCGCAGGTTCCGCGAGCAGTTCCGGGAGGCGATCCGTGAAGGCAACCGGCATCTAGCCCGTGTGGAGAAGGTCCGTCGCTACTTCGTCTTGGATCGAGATCTGTCCCAGGAAGGCGGGGAAATGACGCCGACCATGAAGATGAAGCGCAGGGCCATCGAAGAGAAGTATGCCCACCACTTCGATCGGGTCTACGACGACCCGGACTTCGGAATCGACGCCGAGCCAGCCGGCCCATCCTGAGAGGTCAGGGCGGCATCGCGCCTCGAAAGGCGGTATCGCGAAGATCCGCCGTCCACTGCCTAGAGCCACTCCGTAGATCGAACGCCTCCAAGCGCAGCCCCTTCGCCTCGAGCTCACCCGAAGGCAACCTCCGTAGTTGAGGCTGGGAGACCTGGAGCATTGTGGAATCGGCAACGAAGAACGAGGCCATGGAGGTCGGCCTGAGGACGGCTCCGATCCGCTGGCCGGTCTCCCGGTCGGCCACCGTCCAACGGTAGCGTTCCCATGTCCTCACGTCGCCGACCCGACGGCTGGCCAACACGAACCGATCGTCCACCGATCGGAACTGGCGACCGGCGAGCTGCGGGATCCGTTCGTTATCACGCAAGTCCGGCACGAAGGCTGCCGGCAGCTGCTGGGCGTGTCGGCTTTCGACGACAACGGCACTACCCGTCATCGGGTCCAGGCGCAGGACTCCCTGGAGCTGGACCGAGCTCGACTTTCGTGGTTGTGCTGACGCTTCCTCCTCGAGCAACGCGCCGCGCAAAGGACTCGCGGAGAACGACCAGTGCAGGTAGACATCGGTTGCGGGCGCCGCAGCTGCGATAGCGGCGCGGAACCGGCGATGAGGCAGGTCGTCGATGGAAACAGTGGCTCCGACCGGAAGCTCGAAGCCGATCGTAGACTCAGCGGTTCCACTCTCGGCGTTCAGGAAGATCACCTCGGCGCGCCTCGGGTCCGTGGGCTCGGCCAGTGCAACCAGTCGATCGCCCACGAGGCCCAAGGGCTCTCCCTGAATCGGGCTGGCCCAGATCACGTTGCCGGACGTGACGTGGCGCGCGACGATGGCTCCTTCCGGTTCCATCGAATAGAGCACGGCGTCGGTTGCATCGACAAGGGTGCCCCGCTGCAGCAGGTAGCCGTCGGCCGCAAGCGCTCCAGAGGCGACGAAGGCCAACGCACAGGCGAGCGTGCGACGAACGACCGTAGAAACGCTAGTGCACATGGATCGGTCCTCTTCGAAGGGATTTCCGTGGTTCGGCGACATCGTAATATCTCGATTGGGTTACGGAACGGTGGTCGACCAGGCGGTCGTATTTCCGGACTCGAAGCCGTCGGCGAAAAGCAGGCTCGGTACGAGTTTCCAGGCCCCGCGGCCGAGCAAAGCCGCAACGAGAACGGAGTCGGTCTCGTCATAGATCAGCTCGTAGACCGGTGCGTTCGGTGCCTGGCCCAAGTCCTGCCAGTCGAAGCCCGAGCTCTCGTAGGCGACGAAAATCCCCTGGTCGGTCCCCAACACCAACGCGTCGTCGGCACCCGGTACGAATTCCAGGGTGCGGAAACCTACGGCGCCAAGAGCTGCCAGATTGTCGTTGATCGGGCTCCACGACGCCCCCGCATCGTCCGAATAGCGGACATCCGACGAGCTGGTAGCGAAGAGTCGACTCGGATCCCCGGGGTCGATGGAGATGTCCATGATCGTGTCGCCATTGGGTTGAGTGACGGCCGTAAGAGGCGCTGGATGAGCGGCCGTACGCCGATAGACATCAGCGCCGACCGCGACGTGCAGCATGTCGGCATTGCCAGGAACTCCGTAGAGAATCGGGTCCCCGACGAAGGGATTCACCGCAAGCGACGGGGCGATCTCCGTCACCGTGTCGCCGTGATCCATCGACTCGTAGACCGAGTTCTCCGCACCGATCAGAAGGCGATTGCCATCGACCTCGTTGACGCCGATCGGCGTGTAGAACCACGGGTCCACCGGCTCACCTCCTCCCAACACCGTGAGCGGGACCCCAGCCAACGACTGGAGAGTATTGGTGGCGTCGTAGACCCGCCGCCGAAATCCGCCCATGAACTGGAAGCTCTGAAAGCGAGTCGAAAACCCCGGCGTAGAGATGGCGTCGACCGCCGTGTCGCCACCGTCTGCGGTCTGCACGCTGAAGAACGTCGGCATTCCTGGGACCACCTGCTCGGTGGTTCCGGTGTCCTGGGCCCCACCGATCACGATGTCCGAGACGGCATCGTAGGCCAGGCCGTGATACTCCGTCGACTGCAGGTTCCCGATCAGCGACACCCAATCGCCGGCTGCGGATTGCGGGCTCGTCCGTTTGTAGATACCGCCATCGTCGGTCTCGATCAGCAAGCCTGCGGCGTCGAACGTCATCTCGCGCGAATCGGCATGAGGCGAAGACGAGCTAGCGGTACCGGTATGAGTCAACGGCGTCCATGTGGTGCCCTTGGACGCGTCACCTCGGAAGAGCCGACCCGAATAGTCGAAGGCCCCGAGGGAGTTGGGGAAGAAGGTCTGGCCGCCGGACGCTTCGCTGAAATAGGGCTGCCGGTCGCCACCGATGTAGACGATGCCAGCGTCCACCGGATCGGCCACGATCGAGAGGTGGATCGAGGCCTGGCCCCCGGGGTGGATGCCGATCGGAAAGCCGTCCTCGATGGTCGTGGGGACACCCATCGAGGACCAGCTGGCCCCACCGTTGCCAGAGCGGAAAACTGAGGAGAGACGTCCGCTATTGGCAATCGCCACGTATACGTTGTCGCTCGTTCCGACGGCAATCTCAGCGTTGGTGAGGGCCGAGCTGTCCGCCATCTCTGCGTCGATCGCGGCGTCCGAGACTTTGATCCAGGTCGCCCCGGTATCGGTGCTCTTGTAGATGCCGTTGACACCGCCGTCCGACTCCGCGAACGACACAGAGGTGTATAGCGTCGAGTTGCTGTTCGGATCGCCCACCAGGTCGAAGTTCACGCCGCGGGCGATTCCACTGCCGGCGCCTCCGATGGTCGAGACTTGAGTGAACGTCGAACCACCGTTCGTCGAACGCCAGATCCCGATCATGTCGAAGGTAAAGGAATCGGCCGTATTCACCGAGACGACCAAGGTCGAACCGCGAGCCGCTACTCCGGAGATGTTCTTGCCGGCCAGACCTCCGTCCAGAGGCGTCCAGGACGCTCCGCCGTCGGTGGTGCGCAGCAGCCCGGTCCGGGCGCCGCCTCGTCGTCCGAGGCTCGAGTACCTTCCTACCCCGGCCACGAGAGTCTGATGGGTCGCGTCCGTAGGGTCGAACTCCAGCGCACCGATCGAGAGTGACTCCTGGCCGTCGGTCAGTCGGGTCCAAAGGGGGCTGGCGGCGGTGGCATTCGTGGTCTTCCAGATACCGGCGTTGGTACCACCAACGTACAGGACGTCGGCATCCGTAGGATGGGCTGCGACGGTGTGGATTCCTCCAGAGACCTCATCGTCGATGCCGACATTCTCGACCTGTCCGTTCGTCGCCGGACCCGGCCCCATGGGTTGCCAGTCGCCTTCCAAGGTCTGCGAACGAGCCGAGGAAGCGAACGACGCGGCTAGAAGGCATCCGGTCAGGATGCCACAGACGTGGTTGGATCGGTCGGGAGTCACCCGTATCTCCTTCGCTATGAGCGGACTGAATCGGGTCGTTCCCTGGGCAGGGAGACCTCTTGCGTATTCTGAGTGGCGGAATCATATGACGAGAAGGTACGAGACGTCTGTCATGTCAGGGGCGGGCTGCGTCCGACCTGTGACGGCCCGTTGAGGTGTCTGCGCGGTTTCGTCGCACGTTCATCCGAGTCGCCGTCATACACCGCATACACCGGGATGATCTGGCGTATCCCGAACCGTTTCTTTGCCCTTCTCTGGAGACCGAGATGCATCATACCGGCCGCACCGCGTTTATCTTCTTCCTGCTTGCCCTGTCTCTGCTTTCGTCGCCGCTCGCCGCGACGGAGCCAGCGACTGCCGCGGAAGACGAAGAGGTTGCTCCGAGCGAGTTCGAGAAGCACTACCTGGTGCTGTTGATCCGCCCGGAGAATCCACCGACCTTCAGCGACGAAGAGTCCGCGAAGATCCAAAGCGCCCACCTGGGTCACCTACACAAGCTCTGGGTGGAGGGCGACGCCTTGATCGCCGGCCCCTTCGAGGTGCCCAAAGACGAGCGAATGCGCGGCATGGTCCTCTTCCGCGGCGATCTCAGTGCAGCGGAAGTGCGGGCGCTTGCCGAAGCCGACCCTGCCGTGAAAGCGGGCCGGTTGGAAGTGCAGGTGCTTCCGTGGTGGCACGGCAAAGATCTCATCGACTTCGCTCCGCCACCGTCCGGCTCGGTGTGACGCCGGTCACGTCTGAGCTCCGGCCTCCAGGGTCGGAGCGGCCACTCAGGGCATGAAACCTCTCTCCTCGAGCCAACCCTCGATGGTCGGGAACTTCCCAGCCACGAAACCGGTGAGCACCACCGACTCTGCTCGACCGCCAAGCCGACTCTGCATCAATGGATGGTTGCCCTCGGGGAACGTCACGATCGTGAAGTCCTTTCCATGCTCGGCCTTCACCGCTTCCAAGACCTCGACCGCAAGCTGCGAAGGGTTGATGCGATCGTTCAATCCATAGAGCCACAAACCGGGACAGCTCTGGGAAGCAAAGTCGCTGCTCCAGTCGTGGCCTCGAGGCTTGCGCGCGCGGACCTTGGCCAGCGCGTCTTCGATCGAGCGCGCGGCAGCATCCGATCGCAGCTCGTCGGTCAGCTCGCTGAAGTGCGCTTCCTGACTCAACCGGGTGGCCCCGCCGCTCATCGAGATGGTGAATGCACATTCCGTGGAGGAGGCCGCCACGGGCAGGACCCAACCCGCCTGGCTGATGCCCATCAACCCGACCGGTCGGTCCGCGATCCGCGGGTGACGACGCAGTGCATTCATCGCCGACGCGACGTCTGCACCCCGACGACGTAGGAAGGACACGTTGAAGGTCGAGCCGTCTGGCATCGCATACTTACCCCCGGACTCTCCGACTCCACGCTTGTCGAACGCCAGCAGGGCGAATCCCAGATCTGCCATGTACCGCGGAAAGAACATGGCCTCACTCCGTGGGGTACGCCCAGAGCCGTGTACCCAGACGACTCCTGGATGAGGGCCCGAACCCTGCGGCAGAGTCAGCGTGCCGCGCAGCGTGACTCCGTCGCGCTCACTGGTGAAGGAGAACTCCTCCGTCGTCGGCTCCGGCCGGCGCTTGCCTCGCCGAAGGGCCTCGCCGTCGCGCTCGACCCTCAGCTCGTCTTTCTCGAACACGAGGCGCCACTCCTCCGGATGGCCTACGAGCATCCGCGGCCCCGCAGTCCAGGCACCATCGCCTTTGGGAAACAGCACCCGCATTTGCCCCGAAGGGAGATCGAGCATCATCGGCACCGGTCCGATCTGACCCACCAAGATTCGCCGGCCTTCGTCGAACCCGTAGACGGATTGGATCTCCGAAGCCTCCGCCGGATCGAACGAAGCGACGCGCACCATCCGCAGAGTCAGCGATTCTCCGTCAGCAACGCAGGCCCCTGCCGCATGCTCAGCCTCGAGATCGAGGTCACAATCGACTTTCCGCCCGTCAAAGGACAGACGAAGCCGTAGCGTCTCTCCACGAAACGCACCCGAAATGTCGATGGCCTTGTCCGAAATCCGACCCTGGTCCGGTCCGGTGATGTACATCCCCTCGCCGGTGATGCCAGGGCCTTTGGCTCGCAGGGTCGCGATGAAGTGAGTCCAATGGAGCCGATCACCGTCGATCAACCCGAATCCACCCCACCAGTCTCCTGTCCGAAAGTCGGCAGCGAGGCCCGTCGGAGCCTGAGCACAGCCGGCGCCGCCGCAAAGAAAAAGTACTACGAGGATTCTGCAAAACGTTCTGAACATAGGGACCTCCTTCGAGGCCAGACTCGACGAGATGCCTCGGAAAGTCATGACCGAGTCCTGACGAGAAAGTGAAGGCGGCCCATCGGGCACGCCCCTTCGCCGGCGAAGAGGCTCTGCTCAGTCCAACAACTGGTAGTGACTCAGCGTGATGCGCATGCCGACCTGGTCGGTCACGATGTCGCGCATTTCGAAGCCGAACATGTAGGGTTCGCGAGAGTCCACGTAGTACGTCCCGATGTTCGATCCTCCCAACGGATGCAGTACGGGCCACACTTCCAGGTCGTTGCCTTGCGTGTCCTGGATCGTGGTGCGCGTACCCACATAGACGAGATACTCGAGCGCTTCCTTCACTCCGGGATAGAGCCCCTTCATCTTGAATTTCAGACCTTCCTTCAGTTCCATCCCGGCCATCATCTGACCGAGCGCCCAACGATCGAACGCCGGTTCCTGATGGTCGACGGTCTCGGATTCGACCTTGCCCTCGCGATCGATCGCCTGATCGATGAATCGTTTCGGCTCGACGAGGGTCATCGTGATCTTCGTCGTCGACGAGATCTCCCGATACAAGAGCGCTCCCGTTTCCGGACTCACGTATCCGACGCTGGAACGCGGTGCCACCTGTCCGCCACTGAACCAGCTGATCATCGTCACGGGACGGCCTTCCCAAGCTATCTGGTCGACCTCCCAGACCGCGCGGACGCTCGTGGGTTGCCCAGAGGACAAGTTGGTCTCCCGAGCGAAGACCGAGCGGACGGGCTTGAACTTGCCGGGACGGTTGCCGATCTCGCCCGGGCCATACGCTGGCCAGCTTTCCGCTTCCTGGAAGATGGCCATGATCTTCTTCGCCGATTCGGGGATGTCCTGCTGGCACGAAGCGGTAGTCTGGAATGTCAGTGCAATCGCCACGAGCATCGTCACCGTGCGGATCGTCTTGCTCGTCGTGCGTCCGATCGTTCTCTTCATCGCGATTCTCCATCCTGTCGATAGATCTGTGGTTTCAGCCAGAGCCAGCGCGGCCAGGCGCGTGCGACCTACCGCGACGGTAGGCGAGGACAGAGATGAAATGCTTGAACCTATGTTGATGAAATTGCACGGTCTCATCCATCGAGCAAGACCGGTCCCGAGTTAACTCTCCGGCGTCGCACGTCGTAGGAAACCCGAGGGAGAATCTGCACCATGGACAGATCACGCTGGCAGGTCTTCACGATCGGGCCCTGGACTGTCGAGCCACGCCTCCACCAGATCAGCCGAGACGGCCTGACCCACCGGCTCGAGCCCAAGGTCATGGCAGTGCTCGAGATGCTGTCGACCCGACAGGGACAGGTGGTCAGCCGCGACGAGCTCCTGCAAACGATCTGGGCCGACGTCACCGTCACCGAGAACGTCGTTGCGAGAGCTGTCGCCTCCTTGAGGAAGGTACTCGAAGACGACTGGCGTCGCCCGACCTACATCCAGACCGTCAGCAAGTCGGGATATCGCATGGTCGCCGAGGTGCGCCCGGTCGACACCGACACGTCGCCTGCCACCCGAGCGGTAGCGCAGGCAGTCGACCGACGCCGCCTGCTTCGGCGAAGAGCCTTGGCTGCCACCGGCATCCTGGGGGCCGCCGTCGTCTTGGTCATGGCAGACGGTAGAAGCGACCGCGTCCCAACGCTGCGCGCCGCCGGGACGACACCCCTCTCGGTCCCTGTGACCACTCTCCCCGGGCGGGAGATGTACCCCGCCATCTCACCCGACGGCACTCGCGTGGCGTTCGTTCACCCTGTCGACACCGACGGAGACCTCCACTCCTCGGCCAGCTGGGACATTTTCGTCAAAGACATCGGTTCCGAAGAAGTCGTTCGACTGACCCACGAGCACGGCGCGGATGGCGGGCCGACCTGGTCCCCGGGCGGCGAACGGCTCGCCTGGTACCGCAGGTCGGATGAAGGCTGCGGGCTCTACGTTGCGCCCGCGACCGGGGGAACGCCGGATCTCATCTCCCCGTGCTGGCAACGCATCATGGGCCGGCTGGCCTGGAGCCCCGACGGGGAGTGGCTGGCCTCGTCGGAATCGACGTCGCCCGACTCGCCACGGCGGGTGATCCTGACGGAGATCGCCAGCGGTGACCGGCAGTTCCTGACGAATCCGCCAAGCGGAGCACGGGGCGACCAGTATCCGATGTTTTCGCCCGACGGCGCTCAGGTCGCATTCACCCGGGCCTTCCCCGATGGCCGCGGCGATGTGTACGTGATTTCCGTAGGCGGAGGTGAGCCGCGACGGCTCTCCTCGGAGAACAGAATCGTCATGGGCCTGGACTGGACGTCGGACGGCAACCGTCTGGTCTATTCCGCGAGCTATGGCGGAATCCCGGCCCTCTGGAGCCTGCCCGCGATCGGTGGCCGACCTACACCCGTCCGCCGGTCTGACCATCTCGTCTACTGGCCCAGCCTGTCGCGGGCCGACGACCGCCTCGTCTTCAGCCGCTACGACGACGACACCAACATCTACACGGTCGATCTAGAAGATGGCGGGAGCGACGGTCCGCCCCTACCGAGACTCGCCGCCGGTTCTACGAGGCAGGAGCTGCAGCCGCACGTTTCTCCGGACGGAGAGAGGCTGGCCTTCGTGTCGAACCGCTCTGGTTTCTTCGAGATCTACACGAGCCACCGAGACGGAACCGGCGTCCGACAGCACACCGACTTCCGAGGGAAGATCGTCGCCATGCCGTCCTGGTCCCCGGACGGCCGCTCCCTGGCTTTCCATGCCCACGGTGAAACCGGTGCCGATCTCTACACCGTCGCAGGCGAGGAAAGGCGCCCCGAACGGTTGACCGACGGCCGAGCGAACGAGCTGAACGCATCCTTTTCCAACGACGGACAGTGGATCTACTTCGCCTCCGACCGTTCGGGGGATTGGCAGATCTGGAGAATGCAGATCGACGGTGAGAGGGTCCAGCAGATCACCCGTGACGGTGGATTTCGAGGAATGGAAGATCCCTCCGGACAGCGCTTGATCTTCTTCAAACACGACGAACCGGGGATCTGGCAAGTTCCGCTCACCGGTGGCCCCGACACCATCCTGCTCGACGAGATGGTTCTTTCTGAATTCGGCCATTGGACGGTGACCCAGAACGGCATCTGGTTCGTGAGACGGGGAGCCGATGCCGGCCTTGCGTTCTACGATTTCGAGGCCGAGAGCATCACCACCCGCTACCGACCGGAAAAACCTGTTCCGTATACACCGAATACACTGGCTGCCTCACCCGACGGCACGACTCTCGTCTTCGTTCAGGTCGAACGAAGCGAGAGCGACGTCGTCCTCCTGGAACGCTCGGCGTGGGCGGGCGGACCCTGCTGTACCGTAGCTCGACCACGCTTCTCGGCTCTTCACGCTCGTCGGCACTGTCCGCGACCTCGCTCCCGCCGGTGGCGGACATCGTAGGCAACGCCTCGACGATCCCCCAAAGTGAGATAGCCACAATGTTCGTGCTCGACACGACGTTTCACAGAGATACACGTCGATGAAGAATCGCATTGGATGTCTACTCGGGCTTTTGGTTTTCTGTGCTGCAGCAGCTGCGCAGGATCAGCCTCCCGAGTGGATCATCGAGGGACCCTACCTCGGAGAGGGCTCCACCTCGACCGAGGTTCCACTGCGGACCATGGCCACCAAGCTCCACGTCGAAGTCGAGATCGGCGGGCAGACGAGGCGCTTCGTCGTCGACACGGGGTCTCCGTCGATGATCGACACGGCACTCGCGAAGGAACTGGGCCTGGAGGTCGTAGGCAAGAGCCAAGGCAGAGACTCCCACGGAGTCGTCATCGAAAGCGACATCGTGCAGGCGACACTAAAGTTGGGCGGGGTCACGTTTCACAAGGTGCCGATGTTCTCTGCGGATTTCTCGACTTCGGAAACCACGAAGTTCTTTCTCGGAGACGGCCTTTTCGGTTCGGAGCTCCTTCCGTTGGGCGCGTGGCAGATCGACCTACAGAATTCCGTTCTGCGTTTCGATACGGACGCCCAGAAGTTACCTTCCGTCGGCAACGCCACCAAGGTTCCACTCCATGGCTTCGGCTATCCTCACGCGCCGATCCTCGACGTCCAGTTCGCGAAGCGGGCCCGAAGCAAAGCCATGTTCGATACGGGTTCTCCAGGTTACTTTGCGATCTCGAAAGCCGATTTCGCGGGGGCCGAACAGGGTGGCGGCATCGGAACATCCCGGGCTGGCTTCGGATCCGCGGGCGGCTCCCTCGGCGGTCAAGCACCCGACAGCGATCAACTGCAAGCCGAACTGAAAACGCTGTCGATAGACAACTTGAAGCTCGGCCGCGTCGGTGCGATCCGGCGAGATTCGTCACCGAGTCTCATCGGTGCGGCAATGCTCGAGCACTTCATCGTCACGTTCGATGCGAGATCCGGAGCTGCCTACTTCGCGAAGTACTCCGACGGTCCGTTTGTCCGGCCATCCTTCGGGTTCACGCTGGCCTTCGACGGGAAGATCTCGGTCGCACTGGTCTGGGACGATTCGCCCGCACACAAGGCGGGGCTCGAACCGGGGATTCATCTGACCTCGATCAACGGAACCGCCACCGAGCTCTCCAGTGAGGGAATTCAGAGAGCCGTCGAAGCCATGTCAGGCCAGGACATCGAGTTGGAATGGGAAGGCGGCTCGGTCCATCTGGTTCGAGATTTCCATCTTCTACAGGAATAGGCTCTGTTCAACAGAAACGGGCTCTGGCAGGTTTCGAAACCAGCAGAGAGCGACAACGTCATGCAAGGCGGATACGCCCCTACGCGTTTGACGCGGAGGAAGCTGCCCGCCTCTGGGATCTCTCGGATCAGCTCTCGGGAACCAACTTCTAGGTACGGTACGAGGTCGACGCCGACGTCGCCCTTGCATTGGCGAAGATGGACCTGACCGTACCCCGACACCCAGGTAAGGAGATTGGATTCATGCACGTACTGATCAGCGGCGCGACCGGCTTCGTGGGTATCGGCGTGTTGGCGGAGGCCCTGAGCGCCCCCGACGTGACGGCTGTGACCGTACTGGGGAGGCGCCCCACCGGCGTCGAGCACTCCAAGCTGACCGAGCTGGTCGTCGGCGACATGGCCGACCTGTCGGGCATCGCCGACCAACTGGCAAAGGTCGACGTGTGCTTCTGGTGCCTCGGTATCTCGTCGGGCGGCCTCGACGAGGCAACCTACACTCACATCACCTACACCTTGGCGATGCACGCGGCGCGCACGCTGCTCGAGCAGAACCCCAACGCGCAGTTCTGCTTTCTCTCGGGCTCGGGCGCGGACGGCAAGGCGATGTGGGCGCAAGTGAAGAAACGCACCGAGGACGAGTTGGGAGCGTTGGGGTTGGCTAGCGTCGTCGTGTTTCGGCCCGCGTTCATCCGCGGGCTTCACGGGGCGCAACTCCGTGGGGCGCTCTACAAGTTTGCCTATGCCTTGTTCACCCCGCTAACGCCCTTGATTCGACTCTTCGGCGGAGCGACTTCGAACGCTGAGATCGGTCGCGCGATGATCGTCGCAGCGCGCGAAGGGATGGATGGTGAGACCCTCGACTCGGGCGAGATCAACTCCATTGCAGCGCGGCTCTGACGGTGAGCCAGAGCTCCATATGAGATTGTCCTTTTCCACATGAGTCCTGGTGATTCACCTGTAGGGCAAGCCTTGGGCGAGAAGGGGACCTCGTTGGGGGGTCCACTATAGAAACACCGAGAAACGGGAGCCCCAGTATCGGACACTTGCACGGTGTCCGAGCGTGTTTCTACACTACACAGTGTAGTGTGCTGGAGATATCTAGATGGCGCGCAAGAAACGAGATACGAGCAAGAAACGGGAATCCATCCTGGACGCGGCCGTGCAGGCCTTCGTGCAGGAGGGGTACGACAACACGAGCATGGACCGGATCGCGGAGATCGCCGTGGCCTCCAAGCGCACCGTGTACAACCACTTTCCCAGCAAGGAGCAGCTGTACCAGGCGGTGCTCGACCGGTTCCTGCAGGATTCCCAAGCCCTGAAGGCCATCCCCTACGATCCGGACCGTAGCCTCGCCGATCAGCTTTCGGACTTCGTCGACGCCAAGCTCGCGGTCATCGAGAACCCATCCTGGTACGGGCTGTCGCGGATGGCGCTGGGAATGATCATCCGCGACACCGAGCTCGCCCGTGAGTCATTCGCGCGATACGAAGCGGGCGACAACTCCCTGGTGACCTGGCTGAAAGCGGCGAAGGCAGACGGTCGGCTGCAGACCTCCAACGTCAAGCTGTCCGCGACGCTGTTCTGGTCCATGGTGGGGGGAGCGCTGTCGTGGCCACAGCTCATCGCAGGTCCCATGCCTCCGCGCCAGGTCAAGGCGCTGCGGAAGGAGCTGATCGAGACCTTTCTCAGCCGCCACCGCGCCTGATCGCTCCTCCTGTCCCAATCGGTGCCCCTCGGCGGGATCCGAGTCGCCCATAAAATGCACCGACCCGTGCAGTTTATGGTTGACACTGAGATTCAATGCACTACACTGTACAGTGTAATTAGATTGCCGACACCCCAGGTCGTTGAGGCATGGGCAGCGCGATATCAAGACTTTCAGGCGAAAAGGAGGCAGTCATGAAGAAGAACATCATTCGACTGCAGGATGTACCGCTCGAGAATCAGGACCTGACCGGAAAGACCGTGGTCTTCACCGGCGGCACCGATGGCATGGGGCGGGTCGCGGTAGAGAAGCTCGCCAAGATGGGCGCGGGACTCGTCGTGTTGGGGCGCAGCGAGAGCAAGTCCAAGGCCGTCGTGGACGCGATCAACCAGGCGACGGAACCCGGTCGTGCGCAGTACGTGCATTGCGATCTGGCCAGCCAGGCCAGCGTCCGGCGTTGCGCCGACGAGGTGCTACAGCGCTGCCCGGAGATCCATGTCCTCGTGAACTGCGCCGGAGCCAATTTTGCGGAACGAAGGATGACCGAGGACGGGATGGAGGTCGCCTGGGCGGTCAACCACCTGGGCGGGTTCCTGCTCACGCACCTGCTCCTCGATCGGCTGAAGGAGTCTGCGCCCTCTCGGATCGTCCACCTATCCTCGGCCACGGAGAAGTACGGGCACATACACCTCGACGACCTATCGCTCGAGCGCAACTGGGCGACCTTGAGGTCCTACGCCCAGGCCAAGCTCGCCCTGAACATGTGCACCCGGAAGATGGCCCGGGAGCTCGAAGGCACGGGCGTCACGGTGAACGCTCTCAACCCCGGATGGATCAAGACCGAGGTGGCCTATGGGCGGGATATCAAAGGATGGAGGAAGATCATCGGCGGGATTCTCACGACGATCTTCGGGCACCCGCGTGAGGTAGGCGCGGATCGCATCGTTACGATGTCCATCGCGCCGCAGTACGAGGGCGTCTCCGGCGAGTTCATCTACGAGGACTACGTCAAGCAACCCAACCCCGAAGCTCTCGACGACGAGCTTGTCGAAAAGGTCTGGAATCTCAGCATGTCGCAGGTCGGTCTGATCTAGCTTTCGACCTTCGAAATCACAAGGAGAGAATCCCTTGGACTTCGTTCAACGCAGCATCAACTGAGCCAAGGGAGGGATCTTCGAGAGGGACGCTCCTCGCCGTCGCCAGGTGCCCACCATCATCGTGGGAGCAGGGTTCACCGCGCCAGGGTGGTTGTAGAGAGAAGGATGCTCACGGCGTTGGCCAGGAGGGCGTTGGTGGGGATGTCGCGGGGCTCGATGGCGGTGCGGGTCAGGGTCCCGATGTTGGCCAGCTAGTGGCCGATGGCTCGGCTGCGGATGTCGAAGTAGGTCGCTCCGATGACCTCACGGTCCCAGGCGGAGAGGATCTGGCGGACGAAGCGGGCGACAGACTGGGGATCGCCACAGGTTTCTGGGGCGTCGTGGGTGGACTGTTCTCGGACGAGGGCGACATGGTATCGACGATCGTCTCGGGCTCGAACGCCGGATCGGTCTCGGCGAAGCCAGCTCGCTCTGCATCTTGGGCTCCTTGCCCTCGCGGTGGGCGTCGTTCGGCGCATGCCTAGGCGAAACGGAGCCGAGCAGAGGCGCAACAAGGCTGGCCGCAGGCCACGCATAGAGAGCTCGGCCCTGCGAGGCGCGAGCAACGAAGTCGAAGGTCACGTCGATGGAAACGACGCCGCCCGGGAGCGAGGGACCAGCGCTGAGAACGGGGGTGGACTAGACGGGATCGGCGTCGGGTCAGGAAAGCGAGGAGACAGTCGACGAGGGCGTCCTCGTCGTACTGCCGCCTCTTGTCGGCCTAGCGACCTCCGCGTGGCTGACAGGAGTGTCCTCATTCCGGGCATGGGGAGGAGCTTCTCCTGTTGGGCCTGCGTCGCTCGCCCGAGACGATGATGTAGCCCCCTCGGCATCGGGCCGGACGTGGATCGGATTGTGGATGCCAATGGCCACAATGTTGCCGGCGACGTCCTCGCTGTCCTAAACGGCCACGCTATCGAGGATCGTCGACATGGGCAGCCAGTCCAGTGAGATCTGACCCTAGTCACATCGCGAGATGTGATGTCAACGGTTGTCGAGACCGGAAACTGTGAACTGTGTCCGTCTAATCCTACTAGGGCCCAAGAGCCCACCGCTGCCCCGCGTTCCAACCTCACTCCAGAGCAGGGAGGATCATGAGTCATCTCGCAGTACGTCTTCTGATCGCCGATCGATTCCTTGCGCAGGTCCGGGAGGTTCTCCTCGAATCACTGGGCACGAGAGCCGACCCTCCCGCAGCCGACGAGAAGAACGAGCTAGCGGCTCGAGTGGCGGCCGAGATCTTCCTTCGGTACGCCTGGGGGCGTGCAGTCTCCCAGGCCGATCGAGTGCATTTGGCTCGAGCCCAGCTCGACCTGCTTCTCGAGGTCACTGGCTTTTCGGCCCGGCGATCTGAGGAACGCCTGATGGCAGGTCTGGGACTTGAGCTGCTCCGATACGGCCTCGAGGGATTCCTCCTTGACGTCTCGGCAGACCAGGCCCTCAAGGAGATCGTCTCCGAGTCCGAGGCGGTGCTCTCCACGAGATTGCGCGTGGACCTCGAAGCGCCGGGACCGATCTTTCTCAAGACGCCGGATCTCCAACAGTTGAGCTTCCCGGAAGCGTTCGAGCTGGCCCACAGGCTTCGAGCGATCCCGGGCGTCAGCTGGGCCGAGGCCTCGTTCAACCTTCCGTCGGGTTGGGAGAGCGCCACGGGGATCGCGCCCGACCTAGAGGTCCCGCTGGGCTCGGTGACCGCCGTGCCAGCCGGAGGCGGGTCCTCGCACCCCCTCCCCGAGAGCGAACCCAAGGACTGGGCCCTGGGAAAGGTCCGCGCCAGAGAGGCCTGGCAGCTCTCGGACCTCGCTGGTCGTCCTTCTAGAGGCGAGGGCGTGACCATCGGTCATCCCGACACCGGATACACGCATCACCGGGAGCTCGACAGTGATCGACTCCTGGTCGAGAGCGGCTTCGACTTCTGGGCGGACGATCACGATCCGTGGGACGACAAGGACCCGTGGTGGAAGAGCCTACTCAAGGCCGGTTTCAACCCGAACGAGGGTCACGGCACGTCCACGGCGAGCGTGATCATGAGTGGAGAGACGCACCAGATCCAGGGTGTGGCGCCCCTCGCGAAACTCGTGCCGTTTCGCGTCTCTTCGACCGTGGTGCTCTTCAACACCCGCCGCCTTGCGCTGGCGATCCGGGCTGCCGTCGACCAAGGATGCGACGTCATCTCGATCAGCATGGGGGGCCCGGGCGCTCATCGGACCCTGGACCAGGCCCTTCGCTTCGCCGAGGAGCGCGGGGTCATCGTCTGCGCCGCCGCCGGGAACCAGATACGGTACTGGGTCGTCGCCCCGGCCCGATGCAAGACCGTGGTGGGCGTCGCAGCTAGCAACGCCCGAAATCGACGTTGGAGTGCGACTTCACGGGGCAAATCGGTCTCGATCACCGCTCCCGGCCAGGACGTCTGGCGCGCGAAGTCCAAGGGAAGCGACCGGAACACGGAGTACCGCAAGGTTAAGCGCGGTAGCGGAACGTCCTACGCAGTCGCACACGTGGCAGGAGTCGCGGCCCTCTGGATCGCCCACCATGGCGGCCGAGAAGCACTGGGTCAGCTGGTCGGGGGACTCGACCGAGTGCCGGCCGTCTTCCGGAGCATTCTCGCCACCACTGGTTTCTCAAGGCCCGGCGGGATCCCGTGGGAATCAGGCGCGTACGGATCCGGGCTGGTCGATGCGAAGAAAGTCCTCCAGGTGGACGTCTCGGCCGTTGCTGCCGGACTGGAAGCGGCTCCGATCGTTCCGGCGGGTGGATTCGTCGAAGGGCGCCTCAGCCCCCTGCTCTCCTATTTCGAGGAGCTGGAGCTGGAGCAGAGGCAGGTGGACTCTCGATTAAGGGAAGTCCTGGGCGAGGACGCCGAGGACTTCTGGGACGAGCTCGAGATGCAACTACTCTGTGATGAGCCACTTCGGAAGAGCCTCGCGCGACGCATCGAGGGAGTACCCGTCGAGGCGGGGTCCCTGAGCGGCCCGAGGCGCTCCAGGCGGGACTCCGCCTTCAGTCCGACCCTCGATCACCTGCTCCAGGGGGTTTCGCGATGACCGACTTCCTGAAGACCAAAGTCGTCCCCGATCGAATCGACCTCCGGGATCGTCTCTACCAGCCTCCGCCGGACGTGGCGCCCCCACCGTCCTTGGAGCCATCGACCGAGATCGCGATCCTCCACCAGGGGGATACGTTCGGCTGCACCGGTTTCGCGCTCGCCGCAGCGATCCACGTGTTGCAGCAGCGTGCACCGGAGTACGACCAGCGACCGGTCTCCCCCTACATGCTATACAACATGGCCCGGCGCTACGACGAGTTCGCGGGCGAGAACGATCGGGGTTCGAGTATCCGTGGTGTGCTCAAAGGCTGGTACAAGCATGGCGCCTGTGCCCGAGAGCTCTGGCCGGACCTCAAGATGCCCCGCCCGGCAGCGGATGAGGTCGACTGGTGGTTCGAAGCCGCGAAGCGGCCGATGGGGGCCTACTACCGCGTCGAGAAAAAGAGCGTGGTCGACATGCAGGTCGCCCTGGCCAGGGTGGGTTGTCTCGCTGCCAGCATCTTCTACCACGACGGGTGGCGCGAAGGCCTCGAACGGCGTCAGGTCCCAAATGAGCTTTGGGTGATCCCCCAACGTCGCCGCGATGCCCTGGCGGGCCACGCCTTCGCGATCATCGGATACACCGCGGAGGGGTTCATCATCCAGAACTCCTATGGAGAGGATTGGGGTTCAAAGGGCCTCGCCATCCTCACCTACAGCGACTGGCTCGACAACGGCATGGACTGCTGGGTCGCTCAGCTCGGGGTCATGACCGAAGACCGCCGCTCGGTCGCCGCGGCGGGCACTCTGCGACCTACCTCTGCTCGCTCCGCCTCGATTTCCCTCTCCTCCGACACTCTTCTGGCGAATCAGGAAATCGACGATTTCATCGTCAACGTCGAGAACAACGGGCGGTTGAGCCAGACGGGTCAGTTCCGATCTACCGACCTCGACCTCGACCTCCTCATCCACAAGCACCTTCCGCGGGCGCAGGATCTCTGGGGAACCACCGGAGACCCGATCGATGTGGCCATCTACGCCCACGGCGGCCTGGTCGGCGAGAAGGCTGCCGCAGCGGCTGCCCGACTCTGGATCCCGGCACTCTTCAATGCCCGGATACTCCCGGTCTTCCTGATGTGGGAGACTGACATCCTCTCCACGATCACCAACAGAGTTCGAGATCTCCTTGGCGTCGACCGGGTGCCGGCAGCCGGGCTCCTGGAGACTCTAGACGAGATCCGGCTTCGGGCGATCGAGCAGACGGTGCGCCGTCCCGGCAAGGTCCTCTGGGACGAGATGAAGCAAAACGCGAGAAGGATCTCGGAGAATTCGGAGAGTGGACTCCGCCTACTCATCCGCAAGTTTGCGGAGTCCGGGAGACGAGGTGACCAGCTGCGCCTGCACCTCATCGGCCACTCGGCGGGGGCCATCGTGCACAGCCACCTGATCCACTTCCTGGCCTCCCGCGGATTCGTCATCGAGACGGCGACCTTCCTCGCCGGAGCTGCGAGGCTCGATCTCTTCCAAGAGAGGGTCCTCCCCCATCTGCGTAATGGACGGGTTCGGAAGGTCACAACGGTCAATCTGACCGAATCCCAGGAACGAGCCGACCCTTCCACGAGGGCTATCCTCGGCTACGACCGATCGCTTCTCTACCTGGTCTCCAATGCGTTCGAGGACAACCTCGGAGCGCCGCTCTTGGGCCTGGAGAAGGACCTGCGCCCTGCAGCAGCGAGCTGGGGGCTCCCAAAACCGCAGCTGCGACTTTGGCAGTCTTCCTCGCAGTTCTCCCAGGCCGCTCGCCACGGCGGCTTCTCGAGAGACCGTGTGACCCGGGAATCCGTCGTCCAATCCATCTCGCGTTGGCGAGAGACCGTGACACCGGTTCCGACGGTGATGCTCTCTCCCGCGCCTGCTGGTTCGGAGCGACCCCGGGGCGAGGAAGTTGACGATCGACACCTAGCCTGGACGGTCGAGGTTCGGGCAAGGCGGCGATGGAACGACACTCGCATCGTTCTGCAGCAGGGACGGCGCTACCGGTTCCAGCTCCGACCCGACGACGACTGGAAGGACTGGTTCGTCCCGTCGGGTCCAGAAGGATACGAGCTCGCCTACCTCCGCCCCCTGGAACCCCGCCTCCGGGTACCGAAGATCGGAGACGAGAAGGTCCCCTTCTTCGCCCTGGTCGGCTGTATCGGCAAGAGCTACCGACATGCCTTCCGGATCGCCGCGGGGCAGGAAGTCGCCGCCCCCGCGACGGGTCGACTCTACTGCTTCGCGAACGACCTCAGCTGCATGTACTGGAACAACTCCGGCTCCGTGAGCCTGTCCATCCAGCCCTTGAGCTGAGAAAGGAAACGGAATGGCATCCCGAAGTCTCGATCTTCTTCGAGACCGCCTTCGCGAGATGGCGCTCGAGCACCAGGACCGATGCAGGATTCTCGGCATCGACCTGCTGATCTACTGCACCCTCCGGTCGGAACGCGAGCAGGCCGAGATGTACGCGCGAGGTCGAACGATCGAGCAGATCCTTCGGAAGGCACGCCAGCTCGAGGCCCTCGGCTACCCCGCACTGGGGTCGGTCCAACGGGAGATGGGTCCGGGACCAAAGCCGAAGCGGACCTTTGCGGGCCCGGGTCAATCCCTCCACCAGCACGGAAGAGCGTACGATTGCGTGCCACTCCGGGGCGGCAAGCCCGTCTGGAGGACAACGGGCGCCGATGGCGAGCTCTGGCGGCGCGTCGGTGAGATCGGTGAGGGGATCGGTCTGGAGTGGGCGGGACGGTGGGCTCGCTTTCGTGAGTACGTCCACTTCCAGTGGACCAGCGGCTTGGAGCTTTCAGAACTCATCGACGAGACTTACGGCCCGCCGGCGGGAGACCACGACGCGGGAGCGATCGTAGCGGCCGGCTTGCCGCTCGATGAATCGGCAGCGCTAAGGAGCGCGCTCGCGGCGCCCTGGACCATCTTCCTTGTCTTCACCCGCCTGCCCGGCGTGGATGCCGCGACCTTCGACCAGACCCTAGAGCGGGTTCGGGGCTTTTGCTCCTCTCCGATGTACGCGGGAAGGCCGAGAGTCCACCTCATCACGGCTCCGCAGGACCTCGACGCACAGCTTCGGGCCCTTATCTGGCAGGGCGGCCCCGTCCCGGTCGTCCGACTCTCTCGGGGAACGGGCCTCGACCGGCAGCGGACCCATTCCTACTTGCTGGAAGAGCTCGCCGACAATCTCGACATCCACGCTGCGTTCTTCCCACCGGAGGAGCTGTGATGAGGCTGCCCTCAAGACCCTTTGCTCTCGGAGCGGCCTTCGCTCTCGGCGTCTTCCCGGCCTCGCTGTTGGCAGACGATTCTGCGCCGGGTAGAGCGACCGACGAGACGAGCCCGCTCCACTCGATCTTGACTCTGAGCGAGTACAACCGATCGATCGCGGCACCGGTCTCCGGCGAGCTGCCCCTCCTCCTCGGCGTCGAAACCCAGGACGTCGACGTCAACTCTTCGATTCGGATCCGAGTCGACCTCCGCGGCCAGTCGGTACTCGGAACCTCCCAGAGCCCGGCTCACCGATTGCTCCACGCGAGGGCCACTCTCCTGAGAGAGCTCGTCCAGGGAATCGCCGCCGCGAGCGATGCGACCACCAAAGTCGCGAGGGCCCTGGAGAACCAGAACAGCGGAGAAGACGTCGAAGCCCTCTCTGCGGATCACGAGGAGGCAATGCAGCGCCTCTCCGCGCATTTGCTGACCGCCGTCAATACCGGCGCTCTCGACCGCCAGCTCGCCGACCGCTGGTTGGTCGGTGAGAGCTGGGGACCGTTCGGAGAAGCCGTTTCGAGGGAGTTGGAGAGAACCGCGGCAGAGCTCCGCGAACTTGAGGACATCTCGGGCGAGGGCTTCGCCCTGGCGATGGCGGTCGACCACCTTTCCTCCAAGGGAGGGCGAACCCCTCAGGGTCTCGCCCACTACAGCACCCTCGATCTGCCCGCCCCTCGGCCGATCGACAAGCTCCGGATCGTCCCCACACCAGATCAGCTCGCGAAGATGGAAGAAGCTCGTCAGCAATTGGACGCCATCGCCCAGACCTGGAACGCCGCCCTGCAATCGGGTCGGTCGGTGGGCGAAGTCTTGAAGGAAGCCTTCCGCCGGGGTGAGCTCGCGGACGAGATCACTACGATCGAAGACCGGATCGAGGAGATCACAGTCCAGGTGAAGTCACTCCGCACCCTGGACTGGGACGGACTCCAGGACTCGACCGAAAGCGCTCTGGAGAGCCAGGCGGATCTCGTTCGGAATCAGGCCCGCCAGTCGCTCCGCGAGCTGGAGGTCCGAGTCGCCTTGGCCCGCCCGTCTTTGTTGGATCTGATCGAGAACCTAGAGGGCATCGCCGAGCAGGTGCGGGACGCGGAGAAAGTCGATGGGCTGGAACTCTTCCTTCGAGTCGCGTCCATCCTAGAGGCACTGTCGAACCTCGAAAACACCTCCCTGCCCTCGACGTCCGATCTGGCCGGGTCGCTCGCCGACACCCGAACTGATCTCGAAGAGATCCTCGGCTCACTTCCCGACGCGCTCGGCGAATCTCTCCTCCCGATCTGGGAGCCCGCACTCCAACCCCTACGCGACCTCGGCACCGCGATCCAGGAACTTCCCGACGAAGCCCGCGCCCTGATCGCAAAGCTCCGAGTCTTCCCTGGACACCCGCCCGCTCTCGAAGCGCTTTCGTCTCTCCTGAAGGAGGGACGTCCCCAGACGTCTCCCCTCCGCCTGCTCTCTGTCGCCAAATCCACCCAGCTCGAACTCCAGAGGATCAACCCGCGGAGGGAAGACGACCTGCTCGTCCTACGCGCCTGGCTCTACAGCCTCGATGGTGAGAACGAACCGCGGATCGTCGACGAAGTCTCGCAGACCTTCCGCCTCCTCCGGTTCGGCTGGTATAACCAGCCCTCCCTCGGCATCGCCTATCTCAGCTCGCTCGATCCCCTGGAAGGAGCCGACGACGAAGCCCAGGCCTTCGTTCCCCACACCTCCTGGCTTTTTCTCCATCGCAAGTGGAGAGACGCTTCCGAACTCCAGCGACCCGCGCAATGGAACCCTCGGTGGTTCGAACGCTTTGGCTTCGGATTCCACGCCGTCGCCCTAGACCTGAACAAGGACAGTGAACAGGAGATCGGACTCGGCCTGACCATCAGCTTCGCCAAGGACTGGTTCCAACTCGGCATCGGGATCGACGTGTCTCTCGACAACGAACCCTACTATTTCATCGGAAGCCGAGTCCTAAAGCTAGGCGGCGCCATCAGATCCGAAGAGAACGCCAACAACTGATGCGGCAGGCGGTAGTCGATCTTGAGTTGCGGACGGCGCTTCCTTGAGATTGAAGTGATGTTGCCCCCTGGCTCCAAATACAGTACGAGGCTCTGCTTCAGTTCGAATGGGAAGTCTTATGGCGGTCGGCATATCCCAACAACCGCCCCGGTAGTGCGCGCGCCTCCTCACCAAGTCTTGGTAGCCCGTACGGGATTCGAACCCGTGTTACCGGCGTGAGAGGCCGGCGTCCTGAACCGCTAGACGAACGGGCCACGGTGCTCATGGCGTCCCTTTGCAGGCCGGCGTACGCACCTGAGCCCTGCAGGGGAGCGGTATTGTAGGCAAGTCTACCGTATGTTGCAAGTCCCGCCTTGGCTTCAGTTAGGCGGGGTGGATGTCGGCGACGATAGCCAGATGATCCGACAGGGGCGAGCGCAACGTGTGGTAGTCACCGAACGCTAGGTCCTTCGAGGCCAGAACCCAGTCGAGGCGGCGGCGTGGCTTGCTCGACGGGAACGTGGGCGCCGACTCGTAGGGCAAGTAGGCATGGAGGTCGAGGTGCTCGCGGAACAGTTCCAGAGTCGTGCTTTCGCGCTGCCAACAACAATTGAGGTCGCCCATGACCACCAGGGGACGGCGGCGGTGGATCAACGCGTGCACCAACCGCAAAATCTGCTGGCGACGAATGCCCGGGCGCAGGAAATCGAGATGGACCGACACGACATCGATGGTCCGATCGGTCCACTGAGGTACCTGGCAGGCAGCGACCACGAATCCCTTGGTGTCGCGCCAGTTCGTGGCGAAGGGCTCCGACAGCTGATCCTCCAACGGCATCGCGGCCATCAGGGCCGTACCCGATGCCAACGGATAGCGATCCGAACCGAACGGGTTGTGATTGCCGCGGAAATGATCTCCCAGGCGCGCACGGTCTGCCAGCGTGGCCACGTGGTCGAAGTTGCCGCTCCAAGCCGAGGGTCCGTCGGCTTCCTGGAGAGCCACCACGTCGGGCGCCAGCTGCCGGAGCAGCTTCGCCACCTGGCCGACGTTCTTCTCTGCCGTGCCGCGCTTGAGGAAGGCCTGATGAGCGGACACGCGACGGCCGTGCGCCAGATTCAGCGACACCAATCGTAACGATTGCCCCCGTTTGGGCGGCACGTGGGCGCTCGACGACAGCGATGGGTGGTCAGCACCCAGGTCTGACCTACGAACTCTACGGGCGGGCTGTGGGCGTCCTCTCAACATCCCCAGATCCATCATTCTAAAGAACCTGGGCTCGGTCGGTCGAATTCCCACCCTGCGACCGGACCTTTGAAGTACAAGCGGTTCCGTTTCCGCTGGTTGGCCATCGCGGCCCTGGGCCGCATTGCTCTTCTCCGAGCTAGCTCCCGGCCCTCAGCTTTCGGTAGAGGCTCATCGGAGTCAGGAACTCGAGCGCCGTCTCTAGACCGAGATGCAGGATGTCGCCGTCACCGAGCGTGTACTTTTCGTTCTTCTCCAATGGCGCGCCGTTCAACTTGGAACCGTTGGTCGAGCCGTGGTCGGTGAATCTGCAACGGCCTTCTTCCAAAACCAGATAGCCGTGGACCTTCGACACCGACTCCACCGCCATGGTGATGTCGTTGTTGTTGGAGCGCCCGATGGAGACGAGGTGAGCGAAGGGTGCGCCGGGGCGTTTCGCGACGAACGCAACCCGGGAAAGGTAGCGCAGAATACCGACACTCTTCACGGCCACCGTCAAGAGCTGCACCCCCGAACGATCCGAAGCGGGCTCGTCGGCCACACCATCGCCGCGGTAGACCACGCGCAAGGCCGGGCGCGGGTAGGCGGCGACAAAGTCGTCCTCGCTCAGGGCGCGAGCTTTCCGGGCCAGCTTGTCGAAGTCCAGGAAGCCGTGTTCATCGGCTTCGGTGCTGTACCACTGGGCGTCGTCGGTCATTTTCGTAGAAGGGAATGTGCGTCGAAGTTCAGGATACACGATGTCGGCCAGAGTGCACCCTGGTTACACTGGCACCATGCACCAACCACCTCGTGAAACCGAAGGGCGGCGCTTCACCCTGGGATTCGTGGCCCTAGTGATCCTGACCGCGACCCTCCTGCCCACGGCACCCGAAGCTCCCGCCGGTTCGGCCGTCGCGGAGGTCGACCCGCTCCAGCCCGCGACCACGGGCGGATTGCCCTTTCTCGACCGTTCCCTGGCGCGTTTGTCGACCCATGAGCGGCTGCTCTTGATCGCGGCGCACCCAGACGACGAGGACACCACGCTGCTGACCCACGTGTCGCGCGCACGCGGCGGAGAGGCCGCCTACTTCTCATTGACCCGTGGAGAGGGCGGCCAGAACTTGCTCGGCGAAGAACTGGGGATCGGACTCGGACTCCTTCGCTCCCGAGAGCTCCAGGCAGCTCGGCAGGTCGACGGTGCACGCCAGTTCTTCGCCCGCGCCTACGACTTCGGCTACACACGGTCCCCGGACGAGACACTACGACGCTGGCCGCTGGAGATACTGGTGGACGACGCTTTGCGTGTGGTTCGCCGCTTCAAGCCACAGGTGATCGTGGCTGTGTTCCCGCCCGACGAACGTGCGGGACACGGACACCACCAGGTATCCGCGGTGGTGGCGCAGGACGTCTTCGACGCCGCCCGAGCTGAAAACGAGCCGTGGCAGCCGGCCTCGCTGTTCCGCGCCGCCTTTTTCCTGCGCGGAGACGAACCGCCGACGATCCATCTGCCGCTCGGTACCGTTGAGCCGATGAGCGGACGCACCATCTTCCAGCTCGCCATGGCGAGTCGTAGTCGCCACAGATGCCAAGACATGGGTCTGCTCCAGCCTCTGGGCGATGCTGAAGGGCGCCTGGCTTGGGTCGCCGGCGCGGGCGAGTCCGCAAGTCGACTCTTCGAGGGTATCGACACGAGCCTGTCCGCCATCGCAGATCCATTGGAAGACGAACAACTCCGCCGACGAGTCGCCGTCGAGCTCGACGCCGTCGAGGCCGCGGCCGAGTCCTCACGAGCCGATCTTTCGGCGGTGCGTCTCGCCGACGATCCGCGTTTCTTGGTCTCGGCGCTCTCGGGCATCGTGGGACGTCTGGCGACCGTCGATTCGATGCTCGCGTCCGGGTCGTCCGACCGGGTCCGTGTGGTCCGGCAGATCGTCTCAGAGAAACGTCGCATCGCCCACGAAGCCCTGGCCGCCGCGGCGGGTCTGGCCATTGATGCCTTCATAGAACTCGACGTGTCCGACCCCGCCGTCCTGATACCGGGAGCGGAATTCGACGTACGCGCGCAGTCGTGGCACGAGGGGTCGGGGCGCGCCGAGCAGGACCCGGTGCCCGAGCTGCAGACCGTCCGCCTGACAGCTACAGACGGCAGCGAGTGGCTCCCCGAACAGACGCTTCCGCCACCGCAGCCCCGGGGCTTCTTCACCACCCATCTCGACGACGACCAGGTACTGCGCCTCAGGGTTCCGGCTGACGCCGAGCCCACCGTTCCGTACTTTCTGCACCGCCCCCTGGATGGTGATCTCTACGACTGGAGCGACGTTCCCGAGGCCGTGCGCGGCGAGCCCTTCGGCCCGCCGCCGCTGCGCGCACGTTTCGAATACAACCTCCAAGGCGTCGCGTTCGAGCTGGAACGGGAAGTCGTATTCCGCATCCGTGATCAGGCTCGGGGCGAGGTGCGTCGACCACTGCGCGTCGTGCCGCCGGTGGAGGTGGCCCTGTCGGACGATCTGCTGATCTGGTCCACCGATCGGGATGCCGATCCCAAACGAGATGTCACAGTAACGCTCGCGTCACATCTCGGAGAACCGATCGACGGTGGCCTGTTCGTCCGTTTTCAGCCGTTGGAATCGGCAGGGACCTGGACGCCTGCCAACAGTCTGGAACCGGTGCGATTGGAACCGGCGACGACCATCACGCGGGCCCTCGATCTCCCGAGGCCTGAACAGCTCGCTACCGGACGATACCGGATCGAGGTGGAGTTCTTGGGCAGCGACTCGACGCCGGGAACGCTACGGATGGAGCGTTCCCTCCAGATCATCGACTACGAGCACATCCGACCCGTCGTCCGTCCGCTGCCAGCGGCTCTCGAGCTCACCGTGGCCAACATCGCATTACCCGACGTATCTCGTATCGGCTACGTGCGAGGCGCATCGGATCGCGTACCGGATCTACTGCGGGAGCTCGGCCTCCCACTCGAGATCCTCACCGCCGAACAGCTCGCAGCCGCCGGCGACTTGACCGACTTCGATGCCATCGTCGTGGGCAGCCGTGCCTACGAGGCCGATCCGGCGATGGGCCGCGCCAACAGGAACTTGCTGCGCTACGCCGAAGAAGGCGGTCTCGTGGTGGTGCAGTACCAGCAATATCAGTTCGTCCGAGGCCGGTACGCGCCCTATCCCCTCGACATCCGGCGTCCCCACGATCGAGTAACCGACGAGAGCGCGTCGGTCCGCATGCTGCTGCCCAACCATCCGATCTTGTCGTCACCCCATCGCATCACCAGCGCCGACTGGCAGGGCTGGGTACAAGAACGGGGCCTCTACTTCGCCGGCACCTGGGACGACGCCTACACTCCCCTCCTCGCCATGGCGGACCCGGGTCGCGACGAGGTGCGTGGGAGCTTGCTGGTGGCCGAGGTCGGCCGAGGGCGCTGGGTCTACACCGGTCTAGCTTTCTTCCGCCAGCTACCGGCCGGCGTGCCAGGCGCGTACCGGCTGCTGATGAATCTCCTGGCCTGGGACGGAACCGAAAGCGACGGGTACCGTCGCCCCGCCGGCCGACGGGGAAGCGGATCGGGCTGAGGAGGGCCGCCGCCCGGAGCTGAATTCTACGGACGGGTCCAGGTGAGGCCGAGACCCACCGACCGACCAGGAGCGGGCGACGAGAGATCGTCCGCGCTCGCCGCGTATTCCTCGTCGAGGAGATTTTCTCCGCGAACGGTAACCCGCAGTTTGGGTGTGACGTCGTAGCTGACGGCTGCCGAGACCAGATCCGCACCCGAAATGGCCACTTCGCCCGGACCGGGATCGTTCTTGTCGGCGCGCAGCTGGTAGCGCAGTCGCGCCCGCCAACGCTCGCTCTCGTAAGAGAACCCGAAACTGATCCGGTCGGCCGCGATGTCGGAGAGCGGCGTGTTGTCGTCGGCCTCGCCGTCGATGATCGCACCGGCCCAATCGATGCGCCATTCCTTCCCCAACTGGGTGAATCCCTCGATCTCGAACCCTTCCAGGGTTCCCGAGGTGACATTGACAAACGTTCGGGTATCACCGCCGTCGAGACTGATGCGCTCGATGTAGTCGTCGATCTCCAGCTGGAAGGCCTGGGCACTGACGAAGGTGGTCCGACCGTAGAAGCGCAGGCTGACGTCGATGTTGAGAGATTCCTCGGGCTCGAGATCGGGATTACCGATCACCTGCCCCCGGCCGGTACTGCCGACGAAGAAGCGTTCCGACAGGTTGGCGAAACGCAAACCCGTGCCGACGTTGGCAGCCCATTCGAATCCCCGGCCGAGGGGCCTGACCATGCCCAAGAATCCGGTCCATGCCGTGTCGTCGAGGGTATCGGCAGCGGCATTGGACTGGCGCAGCCAGGTCAGGCGGCTACCCGCCTGGAACTCGGTGCGACCCCAGCTCCAGCGGACCGAGCCAAAGGTCGCGACCTGGTCCTCGTCACCGTCGAGCGTCCGGACCGTCGTGCGCTCGCCGGTGCGCAGGTCGTCCTCACGTTCGTCCGCCCGCACGCCGCGCCGTCCGAACCAATCGACGCCGATCGTGCCGGCAAGTCCTGAGGCCGCACCGCGGCCGGTCCAATTCCATTGCACGTCGCCGCCCAAATCGAGGCTTTCGTTCTCCACCAACGCCAGGCTCCGCCCTGGACGAAACACCTCCGTCTCGAGGCTGTTGGGATGAATCCACAAGTCAGCGGACCAGCCCGCATCCGAGGCGACGGCGATCTTGCCCAGGAGGTGCTCTTCACGGGGATAGTTGGTTACTCGGTCGTTCGGAAAGTCGAGATTGGGCTTGCCCAGATCGTCGCCGACCGACGGCAGAAGGAGAATCTCCCATTCGCGACCGTTCTCACGCCAGGTCTTGAGCAGCGATGCCGAGGTCTGAGTGAAGTGAGTATTCTGGATCGTTCCATCGGACACCCGATCATCGTCCGCTTCCCGACGCACGATACCCACCGACCAACCGTCAGCCGGCGGACTCTCGCCCGACGCAGCGCTCCCCCACCCGATCATCTGCCAGGTCTCGTCGCCGAACTCCTCCCAGCCCGTTTCGAGAGTCAGTCCCTCGAAGAACCGGGGGAAGATCTGCACCACCCCTCCCAAAGCTCCCGAACCGTAGTAGGTCGACGAGGGTCCACGCAGCACGTCGACCTCCCCCATCAGGAGCGGGTCCATGAAGCTGGTGGCGACGCCCGCACGTCGCTCGCCCATCACCTGGATACCGTCGACGAACGTGAGCACGCGGTGTCGCGATACGCCTCGGATGGAGTAGACCTGGAACAACCCGGGTTGACCGTTCTCGGCAACACCTGCCACGCCCTCCACCAACTCGACCAGGGTCGTGGGCGACGCCGCCTTGTCCTCTGGACGTACTTCCGTCGACGCCACCGATGGCGCACGGAGCACTCCACTGCGGCTACGCTCCGCCGTAACGTCGATACGCTCGAACACCGCTTGTTTGGCCATGAGCGTGATCTGCGTCTCACCCGCCTCGAGCGACGCGGAGGTCACGTCGAACGCCGTCTCCAGGAAGCGCGGATGGGACACCAGCAAGGTACAGGGCAACTGGCACTGCAGGGAGAACTCGCCACTGGATCCGGTGAAAACCAGGTGGCCGGATGCTCCGGCGGAAGCCGCCACCTGGACCTCCGCGTGCTCGATGGGTGTTCCCTGGCCGGAGACCACCTGGCCGGCGATCGACGAGGCCGCATCGACGGGACCGTCGGCGGCCTGGACGGCTTCAACGTGGAGCGACCATACAGCTAGAAACGTGAGGCAACAGGCGATCCTTGAGAGAAGGAGCGATGAGGTAGAGGTCCCAGGCATCAGAAGAGGTTCTCGGTATCCGAAGTAGATAGATGAGGCGGATGCGTGGCGTCTGGCGCCGCAGACGCTGGTCAGATACGAAGGTGTACCGTACACTGTTGCCCGCTCCCTCTCCACTGAACTCCTGTTTCGGGACGAATTCCATGAGAATCGGTACGACGCCCACCGCGCTTCGCCTCCTAGGACTCGTCGTCGCCCTGCCCGGGCTGTTCGCGACGACGTCGGGAGCACAGCCGGCCCCGGCGAACGCGGCGCCCCCGGAGGATGTAGATCGATCCGTGATCTACGAGGCTTGGTATGTGGTGCGCCCGGGTGACACATTGGAGGCGATCACTCAACGTTATCTGGGTGACTATCGGCGTTGGGAGGAGAATTGGAGTCTGAATCCGCAACTACGCAACCCTCACAACCTCACGCCTGGTGAACGGCTCCGTATCCTTCTGCGGTCCATCCCAGACGAGGGCGCGTTGCTGACCAAGAAGTCGAATCGGGTGGAGAACGAGCAGCCTCCGCTCAGCTGGCAGGAGGCGCGACTGCGCGACGTCATGAAGCCCCGGGACAGCGTACGTACGTTCGAGGCCTCGTCCGCGGAGCTCACCTTCGGCGACGACACCCGACTTACGGTTTCCGAGGAGTCACTGGTTTTTCTCGATCGCAAGCTCACGACGGGGCCGGCTCCCGTCTCGCGCGACCAGATCGAGATCGTCGTCGGTCAAGCCGACCTCGGCGGCCGCGGTGTCGACTCGGCAGGCGAGGCCATCGAGTTGATCTTGGGCGAAGCCGTTGCTCTACCCCGGCCCTCGGACGCAGGCCAGATACAGACGCGAGCGCGCAAAGAGGAGGGTGGTGCACAGCTGATGGCCTACGAGGGCGGCAGCACGCTCGCGGCGTCAGGTGTGGAGATCGACGTGCCACAGGGGATGGGCTCGTCGGTAAAGGAAGGCACGCCGCCGGGACCTCCGGAGAAGCTCCTGCCAGCCCCTGAGCAAGTCGCTCCAGAGGACGGCGCACGTCTGATGACGCCGCGGCCCGAAATCGAGTGGCGCCCGGTGGAGGGAGCCGCCGGCTATTTCGTGGAGATCTGTCTCGACGAAGATTGTGCGGAGCTGATCGCCCGTGCGAAGGTCGCTTCCGGTGATCTCCACAGCTGGCGTTCTGAAGACGCCCTTCCCGTCGCCGACTTGTTCTGGCGGGTGACGGCCTACAGTCCCTCCGGCCTCGACGGCTATCCGTCGGGAACCGAGGGCTTCACCGTGGCGTCGGACTCGGAGGATCAGATACCGCCGAACCTCGACGTCAGCGCGTCCGGACCGCACCTGCCGCCACGTACCGGCCTCAACGAGATGTGGATCCTCGGGCCCGGAGCCACCCTCGGTGCATTGGTGGATGACAGCCAGACCGGAGTAGAACAGATCGAGTATGCGGTCGACGGTGAGCCAGCGACCGCGGATGCATGGGCGGGGCCGTGGCAGCCTGGTGCCCACGAGGCCACCCTCACCGCCGTCGACGGCGCCGGGAACCGGGCGGAGGCACTGCGCGTTCCATTCGTCTACGACGTCGAGGCCCCGGCTCTATCCTGGGGTGTCGAGGGCGTCGGTTTTCTTGGTGACATCGCGACCGATGCTTCTCTCACGTTGGCGAACCCGGAACCCGACCGTTCCAAGAAGATCTTCGAGGTCGACGATCCCCATAGTTTTTGGTGGTGGCGGAAGCAGATCTGGACTGTTCGCCACGACGGCTACCAACTGACCATCACGCCGAGCCGCCCCGTAGTGGTCAAGGTTCTCGCCAGCTCGGATAACCCGTCGAACGATGACCTGGGTGTCGTCCTGAGCCCGGACCGCGGGATCTGGGTGCTGGCGAGGGACGAGGGGTGTGGCCCTAGCCTCCAGCTCGGCTACGAGCTCGATATCGCCGAAGAACGCATCGGACGGCGCCGGCACGGCGTGTTGACTCTCGGTCTGGTAGCAGAGGACGGAGTGACGAACTCCGGCGGTGCGATGCTTCGAATCGTCACCTCGAAGGCCGGCCGGAAAGCGCGACGACAGCTGGCCGACCCGAAGTGACGGCCGATTCCGGGCCTGCGGTTCCTATCAACCGCGAAACCCAACCGGCCCCTGCCAGCAAGGCATCTCGCGGCCCGGCTCCGGCGTCGCCCCAGGGAGGTCGCTTCCACTTGCCGCTCCTCGTTCGCCTCGTCCTGGCACTGGTTCTGGTCGGCCTCGTTCCTACTGCCGTAGGACTGTTCCAGTTGCGCACTCAGAAAGATGCACTTCTGGAGCAAGTGCAGCGCTCACACATCGTTGCAGCGACCTCGTCGGCGGCCAGGGTCGATGCGTTTCTCCGCCCGTGGCTCGATCTGGCGAGCACTCTGGCGTCCCACCCCGCACTGGCGGCGGACCCCAGATCACAAGCGTCTCAGGAGCTCTTGCGTGGCCTTCTGGCTACCCGTTCCGAGGTCGCGGTTCTCGGGCTGTTCAGCGCAGACGGCGAGACTGTGCTGATGGCTCGCCGGCCGGGAATGGAGGAGGAGCTACCCTCCGAGCAAGTGGCTTCCAGCCCGGACACCGATGGGACAGGACCACATGTGGAGCTGGTGCAGGGCGCGTCGGCCTCTTGGCTACGGGTCGTCGCCATCATGTCCAGCGGACCCCAGGACGCGACCGACCGAACCCCTCCGAAAGCTCGACTCGTACTCGTAGCCTCGACCGAAGCCCTGAAGCCGGCGGTACAGGCTCCCGAGCTCGGTGATCAGGCGATTCTCGTTCTGGCGAGCCTACAGGGCAGCGTGCTCGTGGGTGGAGCCGATGGGCTGCAGGCCTTCCCGCAGGAAGCTGTCGATATCGCCGCTTCAGGGAAGGTGGGCTCGGGCTGTAGCGTCTACCGCGACAACCAGGGCGAGCAGTCACAAGACGTCGTGGTGGCTCATGCGAGGGTTGCGGGTGCACCATGGTTCGTGATGTCCCGTCAACCGGCGATCATCGCTGAGGAGGCAAGGCTTCGCCTGCAGCGTGCCGCCTGGATGTCGGGGGCTATGGCGCTGGGACTGACTCTCGTGCTGGCCTCGGTCGCCTGGTCGACCGTGATTCGCCCCATCCGCAGGCTGGCCGACGCGCAACGCGACCTCGTCGGCGGCGCCGCGACGGGATCGGAGATCGCCGACCTCGAGCAGACTTTCGAGCTGCTGCGTCAGCGCATTCATGACAAAGAAGATCTAGGACAGATTTTCATCGGCCGCTATCAGGTCACCGACCTGGTGGGCTCGGGGGCCATGGGTTCCGTGTTTCGCGGCTGGGACGCCAAGCTGCGCCGCCCGGTGGCGCTCAAGACAGTCCACCTCGATGCCGAAGCCGTCGATCAGCGCAAGTTGCTGAAGAACCTCCGCGAAGAAGCGGCGATCACCGCTCGCATTCACCAGCCCAACATCGTCACGGTCTACGACATCGAGGAGCAAGGGCACGTAGCCTTCCTGGCGATGGAGTACATCGAAGGCGCCGATCTGCAGACGCTTCTCGATCGGCGTGGCGCTCTCGAGCCGGAAGAGGTCATTCCTTTGGCAGCCCAGATCGCTCGGGGCTTGGCAGTGGCTCACGAGCACGGACTCGTGCACCATGACATCAAGCCCGGCAACATCTTGCTCGGGGCAGCGGGAGAAGTGAAGCTCACCGACTTCGGCGTGTCTCAGCTGATTTCGGCATCGACCAAGGTGCGGGACGTGATCTGTGGAACTCCCGGGTATCTAGCTCCTGAATGCTTTGCCGGCGGCAAGTACGGGCCTGAAGCGGATCTCTGGGCGTTCGGCGTGGTGCTCTATCAATGCCTTTCCGGCCATCAGCCGTTTCGTGGGCGGAACCTTCGATCCACCATCTCCCAAACCCTGCACTACGACCCCGATCCACTCGATCTGCTCTTTCCGGGTATCGAGCCCGACCTCGCGGATCTCGTCCATGCTTTGATCGACAAGGATCCCGATAGGCGCCCCACATCCTCTCGGGCGGTGTCCGAGAGACTCGACGAGCTGATGAACGTGCTTCGCCTCGACTGGCGGCCCGATCCGTCTCTGCTCGTCCGTCGCAAGCGGCCTCGTCGGCCGACGACCCTCCAGGAAGAAGCCACACAGCTCTTCTCGACACAGATCGTGTCGAAGTAGCTGCGAACCGGTACTCCGTCGGATGCTAGGATTTTGGGTTCATCCGACGTGTCTGACACGTCGTCGCGCTATCCTCGAACTCGTCAGACCCAGCTTTTGTGTTGAAGCCTTCGAAACTCGCCCGCCTCGGCGCCCTTCTCCTTTTACCGATCGCCTTCGCCACGTCCGCCTGGCCACGACCAGGTGATTCATCAGAGCCTGGGCGCGCTGTACTGCGCCTCGAGGCTTTGAATCTCGCGGAGCTCGAACAGGCCGACCGGCAACGGGCGTCCAGAGGACGTGTGGCACATTTCGCGGCTCCACGACAGGTCGACGTCGATCCGTGGAGCTTCGGTGTCTGGCGCGCTCAGAAGAGCGAAAGCAGTACCACCAGAGCCACGGCCCGTTGGACTTTGGGCATCGTGGCCGACGGTGCCACGTCTATCAGCCTGCGCTTCGATCGCTTCCAGCTGCCAGACGGAGCCGAGCTCGTGCTGCGCGGCGCCACCGCCGCTTCCCGTCCGTTGACTCTGGCCGATGCCGTGCCCAACCGCAGAGGTGATGCTCCGGAACTGTGGACTCCTCCAATTCTCGGCTCGCGGGTCGACCTGGAGCTGAAGGTCCCGATCGACCGTCTCGGCCAGATCGATCTCCATCTGGACCGGATCCACCACGGCTACGCCGGGTTCGCCTCCCCGGAATCGACCGCGTCCGGTTGCCGTTTGGATGTCGGGTGCGACGACGCTCGGCCCGGGGAGGAGAGCGAAGCACTTCGTCAGCAGGCGACTTCGGTAGCGCTGCTGATCATCGATGGTGTCCGTTTCTGCTCCGGTTTCCTCGTCTCCGACGTGGCGCAATCCGGCCAACCGCTCCTGCTTACCGCTGCCCATTGCGGCCTGGACCACCGCGCAGCCGACAGCGTTGTGGTGTTGTGGAACTATCGTCGAAAGATCTGTGGCGGTACGACACCGGCGCCGTCCGCGAGCTTCCAATCGGGTGCCACCCTGCTGGCTAGCAACCGTCGCACCGACGTCGCATTGCTCGAGCTGAACCGTCGCCCCGACCCGAAGTGGAACCTCACCTGGGCTGGTTGGGATCGCTCCGACGACCCCCTGGGAACGGCCATCACGGTCCACCACCCCAATGCCGGACCTCAGAGCTTCGCCCGAGCGACCACAGCTGCCCGCAGTCACTACTTCGCCACTGCGGACGACCCGGCCGGTGATCACTTGCGCATCGAATCGTGGTCCGAAGGGACGACCGAGGGCGGTTCCTCTGGAGCTCCTCTCTTCGATGCGGACGGTAGGGTCCGCGGCTGGCTGCGCGGAGGCCACGCGGCCTGCGACAACCGCCTACCCGACTGGTTCGGCCGCCTGGCGGACGCCTGGGATGATCATCGCGGCCCGAGCTATCGGTTGCGCGACTGGCTGGACCCTAGAGGTACGGAGATGGTGGCGGTCGACGGATGGTCGCAGTCGAGTGTCGGTCCAGGCCAGCTCCAATAACCGAGTTCGAGACCTCATAGGCTTGGTTCGATGGAGACTTCAGAAAGGCTGAAGACGATCGACGAACAGCTCGCGGTGCTTCGCCGCCTCGATCCGGATCTGACCGGATTCGGAGCCGCGAAACACAGCTACCGCTTGAACCCCGTGGCCAGCGAAGAGGCTGTCGCAGCGTTCGAGTCGACGCACGGCGTTGGCCTGCCCTCGGGCTACCGTGCCTTCGTCACCCGACTTGGCAACGGCGGTGCTGGTCCCTGGTACGGGCTCGAACCGCTCGAGAACGGCACCTACGACGACCTGGACTCCAAGTCGGGACCGATCGATCTCGGTGCTCCATTTCCTCATCAGAAAGCATGGAACATGGACCTCCAGATCGAAGGTGACGAGCGGTACGAATCGATAGAAGACGAGTACTTCGATCCGAAATGGGTCTGCGGACTGATCCGCATCGCCAACTACGGCTGCGGAATCTCGCTGAATCTGGTGGTAAACGGCGATGAGTACGGGAATGTCTGGGTCGACGATCGATGCAACGATGGCGGAATCTACCCCGACCCGTTCTTCCACCGCGAAGAGCGTACGGACTTTCTGACCTGGTACGAGCTATGGCTCGATCTCGCCGTCCAGGATCTCGAGAAGCGGCACGCCAGCGGGCGAGTGTAGACTCTCCTCAGCTTCCACAACTCGTCTGCGCAGGTCCGCGAAGAGCCTGCAACTCGCCTGTACCCACGTGTCAGGAGTCGCCATGCGTACTCTGTGTTTTCTCGTTGCCCTCGGAGTCGGCTTCTTGCTGTCCTCATGCAGTGGATGCCGCGAAGATGACCTGCCGCCGCGTCCGGTACCGGCCCAGCCAATGGTGCTCGTCGACCTGGCGACGGGCCTGACGCCGGACGAGCGCAAGCTCTGGCGCCGCACCTCGGAGGGCAGCGACCTCGTACCGGTTTCCATCCTACGAGCGCTCAAGGACGTCAACACCGGGGAGACCTTCGACAAGTCGCTACCTGCCTATGGATTTCTGCCGAGCCCTGCGGGCCCGGACAATCCATACGGCCTGCCCGTCGGGTGGACAACGGGAGTGCCCCAGTTCTCCTTGCTCAAAACGGAGTTCGCAGGCGTCAACTGCGCAGCGTGTCACACCGGCCAGATCGAGGTGGAGCAAGAGGACGGCAGCCGCGTGGCACTGCGCATCGACGGCGCGCCCAATCTGGCCGACATCGAGGCGTTCGCCGTAGCCGCGAAGGACTCGGTGATCGCGATGCTCGGAGATCCCGTGGAAACGCTGTTGTTCGTCTGGCGCCTGCTCAGTCTCGAACAGCCATCCGGAGCTACGGGCAATTCTCTGATGGCCGCATTGTCCACGGACGACGAAACCATGTCCACCGAATCGATGCGCGACTTTTTACGTCCCTACGCCGATGCCGTGAAGAACGACGTCGAGGAACCCAGAGATGAAGCGGCCCGCGCCCTGGGCCGCCAGTTTGCTCCGATCCTGCGGCAAGGCGAGAGAGCTCCTGTGGAACATCTCGCCGATGACGTCGCCAGCACTCTACAAGCCACCGAAACCGTACGGAGCGATATCCAAGGCATCCTCGAGTTCCTGGCCCGCTACCGCGCGTTGCTCGAGAACCGGATCCAGCTCGCGCTCTTCGCCATCACCGCGATCGAGAATCCCGAGACGCCGACTCCCGGTCCAGGGCGCGATGATCCGTGGGGCATCATCCGCAACACCGTCTTCTTCTCCGCGACCCCACTCACGGCTCCCACGAGCATTCCGCATCTCTACTGGGCCGACGAGTTCGTGTGGTACCACGCCGATGGCAATACGAACTCTGTGCTGCAGCGCAACGTGGCCCAGGCGCTCGCACTGGGCGCCTACATCGATCCGGACACGAACGTGTCGTCGTTGCATCCACGTGCCATCTTCGCGCTGGAGGATCTGCTCGACAAGATCGTGGCGCCGCCGTGGCCGGAAGACCAGCTAGGAGAAATCGACTCCGCGAAAGCCGAGCGAGGCAAAGCACTCTTTCAGGCCCAATGTCTGCACTGCCACCACGCCCGCGAGGGAACGCTCTTTCCGACGGACGAAGTGGCCACCGACCCGACGAGAGCCGAGAACTTCCTGCGACCACAGGACGGCCAGGATTTCTGGGTCGCCCTCCCCGAAAAGGTCGTACCTCTAATGGACTTCGCCTTCGATGCCGCCGGTGTGACGCAGGAGGAGCGAGATAGCTATGAGGTACCGCATCCGGTCTGGAGAGGCACAGGCGAGTACCAAGCCCGCCAGCTCGACGGCATCTGGTCCACAGCTCCCTATCTACACAACGGCTCCGTCCCACCCTCTACGACCTGCTGCTGCCTTCGGCCGAAAGAACCGACGGCTTCCAGCTCGGAGATCGTGCCTACGATCCGAAACGGGTCGGCTACGTCACCACCACTTCCGATCCTGTCTTCACCTACGATGCTTCGTCGACGGGTGGGTCGAACGCCGGGCACGAATACGGAACCGACCTGTCGGACGAGGAACGGTGGGCACTCGTCGAGTACTTGAAGACGCTGTAGCCACAGAACGACGTGATCGCGCGTGGTTCGCTGCGCGTTATGAGCTCAGTAGTCCAACAGCGCCCGAGCTGCTCGTTCTATGTCCTCGAGACTCGGCAGGAATGCAGCTTCTAGTGGAGGGGAGTAGGGCACCGGCGTGTCGAGGGCGGCGACGACACGGATAGGTGCGTCGAGGTATTCGAAGGCTTCTTCCTGAATCATCGCCGCCAGGCTCTCGCCGATGGAGCCTCGCCGGGTGTCTTCGTGCACGATGAGGACGCGAGCGCAGGTCGCTGCGACCCGCAAAACGGCCTCTTTGTCGAGCGGCATGAGGGAACGAAGATCCAACACCGCAGCCTCGATCCCGTCCTGCGCGAGCCTGCCGGCCACTTCGAGAGCCCGGTGGACGTACGCGCCATAGGAAATGATGGCTAGATCTTCGCCAGCCCGGCGCAAAGCGGCGCGCCCCAGAGGCAGCGGCCCTGGCGGATCTTCGGGCAACCGCTGCTTGATCTTCGGTTCGCGATAGAGGGCGATGTGCTCGTAGTAGAGAACCGGGTCGGGATCGGCGATGCCTGTGGCGAGCAAGGCACGCGCATCCTGAGGCGTCGACGGCGCAACGATCTTCAATCCGGGTGTGCGATAGAACCACGCCTCTGTGTTCTGCGAATGATAGGGCCCTGCGGAGCGCAAGCCTCCCCACGGCATCCTCACCACGATCGGCACTTCGCCGCCCCAGCGATAGTGGATCTTGGCGGCGTTGTTGACCAGCTGGTTGAAACCACTGGCCACGAAGTCGTTGAACTGGATCTCGGCGATCGGTCGTAGGCCGGCCAGAGCCGCTCCTGTGGCGACGCCCAAGGTGGCTCCCTCGGAGAGCGTGGAGTTGAGAATGCGATCGCGATACTTCTCCAGCAGCGGACGCAGGAGGAGAAACGCATTGCCGTAGTCGCCGCCTACGTCTTCTCCGTAGAGGAACACCCGTGCGTCGGATTCCAATGCGTCTCCCACACCCAGCATGACCGCTTCGAGAAAGGTCGTGCCGTTGGCGTCGAAAGGCAGCGACTCCTCGATCTCTGGCAAGCCTGGCTCGAGCAGATGCCGGGGGTCGAGGGGCTCACGGCGACTCTCCTCCGGCCCATGGACATAGACGCGTCGGCCTACAGTCGCAGTGTCGGGCCAGTCGGCCCCGATCACACTCTTGGCTTCCTGCTCCACCAACTGTTCCGACTCCTGTTTCCAATCATCGAAGTCGGTAGAAGAGATGACGCCCTCGTTCTTCAGCCGGTCGGCATAGAGCTTCAGAGGATCGCGATCCGACCAATACTCCCAGGCGACGGCGTCGGCATAGCCGCCCTCCTGAAGCTCGGGGTAGTCCCAGCCCGCAGGAGGCTCCTTACCCACGTAAAGCATGTCGTCATGGTGGGCATGACCGCACATACGCATGCACACCAGCTCGATGAGCACCGGCCCGAGCCCGCGCCGAGCTCTTTCGGCAGCCCACGCAAAGGCAGAGGTGACGGCTTCGGGATCGGTACCATCGATGGTCACACCGGGAATGCCGTAACCCAATGCCTTGTCAGCAAAGACACGAGTCGCGGTCTGATCGCGCAGCGGCGTCGACAACGCGGTCTGATTGTTCTGGACGCAGAAGACGGCCGGCAGCGCACGGGCTGCACAGGCATTGATCGCCTCGTGCCATTCGCCGAGCGAGGAACCACCCTCGCCGATGAACGCCACGGCGACGCGGCCGTCTCCGTCCGACGCCGCCGGCTCTCGCGACAGCGCGAGCGCGATACCGGCGACATTGAGCGAAGAGATCGACAACGGCGAAGCCGGAGGCAGGACACCTCGGGACAAGTCACCGATGTGGAAGTCCCGTCCGTCCATCGGCGGGCCGGCCTTGGCCATCTGTGCCGACAGGATGTTGCGCACCATCTCGGGCGCGGGATGCATGGCCAGAGCAGCGCCTACGTCCCGTATCAGCGGCGCAATGATGTCCCCGCTCCAAACACCGTCGAGACGATAGTCGTCTCCTCGGCGCAGGCGCAAGCACGCTCCGTAGATCGCCTCCTGGCCGAGTGACCGGAATCCTTTGCCTTGAAAGCTCTTGTTGCCCCAACGCACCTCGCCGCCGAGAAACAGCTGCTTGAGTCGGTTGTCGACGGCGCGGGTCAGCACCATACCCGCCAACAGCTCGCGTCGTTCGTCGGGACTCAGTGATGCAGTCAACGACTCGCGACGCAAGAAGCCATCACAGTCGTCGATCAAGCGAGATATCTCCTGGCCGAGGCGCGTTCCGGGTCCTACACCTGGCGTGGTCTCGTCGAGATACTTGACCTGATCGGGCTCGATCCGCGAGGTCAACGCCTGGCGAAACGGTAGGCGCAAGGCCTCGATCATGGACACCCGGTCGACCAGACCCTCCATCAGGAGCTGATCCGTCGCTTTCTCCTGTGCCACGTCGATCGCCTCGACCGCAGGCTCCAGCGCGAACGGATGACTCTCGAGAACGTAGGTCGCGAAGCGCTGACGAATCGTCTTGAAGCGCAACGCAAAGACATCGTCTTCGAGTTCGATATGGATCTCTTCAGGATCGGTCAAGACGGCTCTCCTCGGGTGCGTCATATGCTCGGCCTCTCATGATCCGCGGCCCGACGGGCCCTGTCAAGGAAAGACTCCGACAAGACATGTGCTTCGATCCGTCCCTACTTCTCGTACCCAGACCCAAGTCAGTTCGGCGGCTCGATGTCTCCTGGCGGCTGGAGCACGAGGCCAGGATCGCTGGCGGCTCTGAGGCCGGCGAGCCAGCGTGGCGGCGTCTGTCGGGGGCCCTCGGTGTGATCGAGCAGGTGGAATCGGCGTCCGACGCCGATATCGTCTTCGAGCGGACGGAGAACGCGGACACCTGCAGCGAGAGCTACCACTTGCGCCTCGATGAAGGCGGCGTCCGCATCGCGGCTCGGTCCGCTGCGGGCCTGGCGCACGGCGCGTCGACGCTGGCGCAGTGGCTCCACGCCCACGACTCACGACGAGATGTCCCGGGTATCGAAGTGGACGACCGTCCCGACTTCGTTGTACGAGGCTTCCAGCTCGACGTGAGTCGCAACCGCGTTCCCTCTATGGAGGAGCTAGAACAGCTGATAGAACGGCTGGCCTCGCTCAAATTCAACCAACTCCAGCTCTACCTGGAACACGCCTTCGCCTACCGAAGCCACGAGGCGGTGTGGCAGGGCTTCGATCCGTTGACGCCAGAAGAAATCTGCGTCCTGGCGTCGTGGTGCACGGAGCGCCACATCGAGCTGGTACCCAACCAGAACAGCTTCGGACACCTGCACCGCTGGCTGATTCACGAGCCCTATCGTCGCCTAGCGGAGTGTCCCGACGGCATCGTGCATCCCTTTTCACCCGACCCCGAGCCCTTCAGCTTGTGCCCGCTCGACCCCGGCAGTCTCGACTTGCTACGGGATCTCTATGGCCAGCTGCTGCCGAGCTTTCCCAAAGGCCCATTCTTCAACGTTGGCTTCGACGAAACCCTCGATCTCGGCCTCGGGCGCTCGAGGGAAGCGTGCGAGCGGCTCGGCAAGGAACGCATCTACCTCGACTTTCTCAACCAGGTCCACGGATTGGCCGCCGAGCACGGGCGGCGCCTTCTTTTCTGGGGCGATGTCGTGATGGAGCAACCGGAGTGTCTGCCCGACATTCCGGCCGATGCCGTCGCGCTGGCCTGGGGCTACGAAGCGGACCACGACTGGGATGCCGTCTGTGGCAAGTTGGCTGCTGCGAAAGCGCGCACAGGCCTGGACTTCTGGGTATGTCCCGGTACTTCGTCGTGGAACAGCTTCACGGGCCGTACCCACAACACGCTGAGCAATACTGCCCGCGCAGCAGCTTCGGCCCGGTCGCATGGCGCGGACGGCTACCTGCTGTGCGATTGGGGCGACCACGGGCACCTCCAACCACCGCCCGTCTGTCTACCCGGTCTCGTAGCCGGTGCCGACACCGCATGGAACACGGACCTACCGACGCGCGACGGCATGGTCGAGCATCGACTCACGCCCGGCGACCTGGCGACATTCCTCGATCTACACGTTCTCGATGAACCACTCGGCGGTACGGTCGTCGAGCTGGGCGACGTCCACCGTCTGACAGGGGCCGAATCATTGAATGGCTCACCCCTCTTCTTTCAGCTCCTTTTCGCCGACCGATCGTTCGCCGAGCGGCGTTCTGGCGGTATGACGGCCCGCGGGCTCACGACGACCCGCGAGCGGCTAGCCGCTCTACGGCCTCCGGGTACCGGCACAATCGCCCGCGAGCTGGCCTGGGCGGCAGACATGCTGGACCTCGGCGCCGACCTCGCCGAGGTCCGCCTACAAGTAGGCGTCGACGTACCGCTCCGGCAGCTTCCCAGTGGCGAGCGCCGGCGCATTTCGGCACGGCTGGAGGAGCTGCTGGAGAAGCTCGGCCCGTTGTGGACCGCTCGGAGCCGCCTGGGTGGACTGGAGATGTCGCGCGAACGGTGGCGTCGGGCTCTGGCAGGTTTGTCTTGAAGCGCCAAGGCAGCAGGCGAGACGCCTGCGGTCCCAGCGGGTGCCGTCAACTCAATGGGCTGGCGGGCTTGTCGTAGGACGCAAAGGCGGGCGAGACGCCTGCGGTCGCTGCGATCCCGTCAATCATCGGGCTGGCGACTTGGCGTAGGACGCAAAGGCTGCAGGCGAGACGCCTGCGGTTCCAGCGGTGCCGTCAACTCTATGGGCTGGCGGGCTTACCGTCGTCATATTGACGGCTCGAGCGAGCCGCTACCGCCAGACCGGGGGCCTTTTCGTCCTCAGGAACGTGGCGATCCCATGTCGGCAGTCGTCGGTCGCTCGCGACTCGGCATTGACCCGCGCGGCTCGATGCAGGGCCTCCTCGAGCGGACGCCCGACAGCATCGAGGAGCAGAAGCTTGGTGCGGGCGATGGACTCGGAGCTGGCGTTCTGCAGGATGTTCCCGGCCAACGTATGGGCCGTCTCATCCAGCTGATCTGGCGGTGCGACGCGATTGACGAGACCGACTTCGAGTGCGCGGTCGGCATCGAGGAACTGCGGGTCCAGGAGCATCTCCCGCAGGTCCCGACCCTTGACGCGTAGAGGCAGATAGGTAGCGACCAGACCCGCGACGAAACCGATTCTCACCTCGCTGTAGAGGAAGCGAGCACCGGCAGACGCTACGACGTAGTCGTGTGCCGTGGCGAGGCCGCAGCCACCGGCGACACAGGCTCCATGGACCACCGCCACGGTGAGCGCGGGCTGCCAAAGCACCGACGCGAACAGGCGACGCAGGGCCTCTGAGTCTTCCTGGTTGTCTTCAGGGCCGGCATCGCGCAGCGATTCGAGGTGTTCGAGATCGGCTCCTGCCGAGAAGTTCTTTCCAGCTCCCCGCAGAAGGACGGCGCGAATGCCCTCGGCCCGGAGATCCGATTCATACAGCGTGGTGATCTCTTGGATCAGGGGCGGCGACAGTGCGTTCGCCTTCTCCGTGTTGTCGAGGGTCACCCAAAGCAGATCTCCCGGGCTCTCACCCTTGCGCTCGACCTGAAGGAACTGCCACTCCCGATCGAAGACGCTCATCGACGATCTCGCACCAGACCGAGCAGCTCTTCGGGTATCTGGACCTCCATCTGCAGAAGGCCCTGCCCGTGGGTCTTTCCTTGTGCGTCGATCTTGAGGCTCTCGGTACCGCCTCCTCCGAGGGAATCGTGAAGCAGAAAGTTCAGGGCCTTGAGGTTCGCCACTTCGAAGCGCTCCACCCTGCCATGGACGAAGCCCCGAAAGTGCTCTTTGACCCGCTCTTCCGTGACCTCCTCCAGCAGGATCGGATAGAACTCCGCACGGTCGGCGATGAGGCCGACGTTCGAACCATCGCCCTTGTCGCCGGAGCGGGCGTGGGCGATCGCGGCAAGTCGGACTTTTTTGGCTGCCATGTCAGACTTCCTCGACGGTGACGTGGACGTGATCCTCCACCTGCTCTCGTGCGATCAACGCTGGCCAGTAGGCGACCACCCGCTGCGGCTTGGGTCGGCCACCAGCGAAGCCGGTGACGCCGGGTGGGCCGGAGGTCACCAAAGGTGCCAGCTCCTTGCCGAAACGCTCGACGTTTCGGTACTCGGGATCTCGCACCGAAAGACGCAACACCACCTCGGCAGGGTCATCCACCGGACAGCTGCTGGTCTCGACCCCCGGCAAACAGGCTCCGGTGCCTATCACCTCGGTCTCGCGATGTTCCTCACCGAAGACCACCCCGGCACGTTCCAGACGTTTCCAGACGATGTCAGCGCACAGCTCGGCCTTCTCGACCGCACGCGGGCCGGTGATCGTCAACGTTCCCGACGCCTTGAACCCGGCGAGATATGAGGCCGACACTTTGAGGAAGGGCGTGTTTTCTCCACCGCGGATTCCCGCGACGTCGACCCGGTCCTGCCCGGCATCGGTCAACTGGATGGACGAGAAATCGGCCACCACGTCGGGGGTGATGTACTCGTCTGGCTTACCCATCTCGTACAGCAGCTGCTCGGCCACGGTATCGACCGTCACGAGACCGCCCGTGCCGGCATGTTTGGTGACGGTGAAGGTACCGTCCTCCCGCGCCTCTACCACCGGATAGCCGACGTTCCACAGATCGGGCACTTCCCAGAATCGCGTGAAGTTGCCGCCGGTGCACTGTGGCCCACATTCGAGAATATGGCCGGCGATGGTACCGGCTGCCATGAGATCCCAGCGCGCGCGATCCCAGCCGAACTCGTAGATCATGGGAGCCAGGGCCAGAGCCGTGTCGGTGACACGGCCACAGAGCACGATGTGGGCTCCCTGTTCCAGAGCCTCTACCACGGGGGAGGCACCGAGGTAGGCGTTGGCGGAGCTGACCTTGTCTACCCGTGGCGTCAGCGGCTCATCGGTCTCCATGTTGCGTAGCTCGTGCCCGGAGTCGATCAGCTCGGGCAGTCGATGCAGCAGGTCGTCGCCCTCGACGACGCCGACGCGCAGTCCGCTGATGCCGTGCTCGCGTGCCGCTTCGAAGATCTGCTCTCGGCAAGCGTGGGGATTGAGTCCGCCCGCGTTCGACAAAACACGGACGCCGCGTTCCCGGAGCTCCGGCAGCACGGTACGGATGAAATCCACGAAATCGGTGGCGTAGCCTTTGGCCGGGTCCTTGAGCTTCTGGCGCATCATGATCGACAGTGTGACCTCGGCGAGGTAGTCCATGCCGATGTAGTCGATGTCTCCGCCACGCAGAAGGCGGATCGGGGCGTCGACGTTGTCGCCCCAGAAGCCCTGGCCGTTGCCTATGCGAATGGTCTTCATGCAGGTCTCGGCAGGTCGGGAGCTGAATCGTGAACCCGGGTAGGAAGCAGAGCTCGAGGAGAACGGCGGCCCGGGGGGCTCGAGAACGGCCGAGTCGAACGCTCGGACCGGGAGCCACCAGGGAATTATACGGGGCGGTTCGTCAGCGCCGGAGCCGAAGCCGACGCCTGATGCGCAACAGATGAGCGGCCGAGAGTGCCACGAGTGCGAGTGCTGCCAACAGGAGACCGGCTGTGAAGGAGGCCGGCCAGAAGGTCAGCCTCACCTCACTCCGGCCCTCCGGGGCCTGGAATGCCAGCATGGAGACGTTCGCATAGGTCAACTTCAAACGGTTCCCGTCCTGATCTACCGCTCGCCAACCGCGCCACGGCGTCTCCGAGACGACGACCCAAGTCGGGCCCGGCGCGTCGACGGAAATGACGAGGTCGGGCCCCTCGGCTCGGGTGTTCACGTCGGCGCGTCCATCACCCGAAGGGTTGCGCCGGAAGTTTGGATTCTTGCCGCTCCCATGGGTCGGCTTCGGCCATGCATCGAATTCGATCGCTGCGGCGCGCCGGAAGTCTCGAAGGCGGGCGAGAGCAGACAATGGATCCTCTTCGGGGTCTATACGTAACACACGGTCGGGTGCGAACGCTCGAGGCAGAGCTCTCGGGTTCTCCCAAATGCTCATGTTCTCGCCGCGGGTCACCAGCGTCCAATCCTCGGCCGCGATCCGATTCGGTCTTGCCAACAGATAGCGGACTCCGAGAGCCGAGAGAAAAGGCCGGTCCAATTCACGCACCTGACAGAACCACCAAGCCGTCGACAGGTCACACCACAGGGAAAGGGTCTTGTGCTGGCGTAGGTTGCGCATGGTGGCATACCCCCGTGGATCTTCCAGATGCCATAGCGTGCCGATCGCCGGAACCAGATCGGAATAGGACCCGGTCACCCGATACGGCTCGCTTCCATCCTCCTGGAAACTCGGCAAGGTTTCGAGCTCCGGTAGTGGCGGGAAGAAGAGGTCCACGGGGAATGTGCGGTAGACGCCGGGCTTCTCCAGCGGTCGTGGCAACAGGACCATCGCCAGGATGAGTGGTGACACGCACGCGGCACGCCGAAACCAGATCTGACGGCCAGCGAAGGCCAAGGCGAGGGCAGGGAGCAATACTGCAGGCAACGATCGGGAAAAGGATCTCGAGACCGCGGTCGAGAGGTCAGCCGCCGCCAGATGCCACAGGGCGAGTGCTGTGAGTAGCGACGCCCCAAGGAGCAACGCACGTGTCGCCATGCGCACAGTACGAGAATCTCCCCGGGTCAGACTTTCGGTGCCGAATGCGGCCAGTACCGCCAAGCAGAAAACCGTCACCCCAGCCAAGCGTTCGTTGAGCGCAATGCGATAGAGCGGCAAAGTCCCTAAGATCTCCGTCACGAAGGGAAAGTGGCACGCTACTAGTACGGAGAACCCTGCCATCGACGCGAATAGCCGACTGCGGCGCCGCCCCGTGGCCAACCCGGCTACAGCGAGTATCCATGCCGCGCCGCCGACGCTGGCGAAGGCCGCGTCGTTGAAACCCTTTGGCTTCGTTTCCGCGAGCTTGTGATGAGGTAAACCATAGGCCCAGGGCAAGACCGTACCCAAGAGGCTGCGAGAGGCCTCTGTGAGCTCCAAGCCCTGGTGACGCACCGTGTTCTTCAGCCGGCCACGGTAGTCCGACGTCTGCTTCATGGCGTCGACGAACGGCAGCACAGCAGGAGCTGCCAGAGCGCCGGCCACGAGGGCCGCCACGACAGCTCGACGAAGCCGCGATGCCGTGGTGGCAAAGCCCTCTCGCCAGGGCCATTCCGCCAGCAGTACGACACCCGCAGCGGTTGCGATGTGAAGTACCGATTCTGGGTGCCCGCCGACGAGCGCCAGGGTCGACGCTGTGACAGTCGCACCGAAACCGCCGCGTGAGCCGTGGGCCAAGCGATGGACGCCGAATACGAGAAGCGGCAACACCGCCCAGACGGACGACATGGACCAGGTCACCCAGAAGGTGAGAAAGCTCGACGCCATATAGGTAACGCCACCGACCAACGCGGCGCCATCGCCCAGGCCCAACTCCCGCAGATAGAGCCAGGTGAAGCCAGCGGCCTGGAACAGCACGAAGGAACAAGCGAACGTGATGGCCGTGGCCAGGGGCAACAGAAAACCGATCCACACCTTCGGATCGAATGGCGCCGGCTGGCTCAGGCCGAGCAGCACGTCACCACCGCGGGAATATCGATTCCACAGCGGCCAATGGCCGGTCTTCACTGACTCTCGCACCGCCTTGCGCCAGGGGATGACCTGGCAGACTTGGTCCATGAGGATTCCATTGCGATACTTCAGCTCCGGCAACTGACCCCGATCGCTCGCGAGCGGAGGGGTGTTGTAAACCAGGTTGAGGCCACCGTAGAGGCCGCCTGTGAGCATGGCCGTGCCGGTAAAGGCGAAGGGCAGAAGGGAGAGAACCAGCGCCACGCCTAGCGACACGGTGCGTAGCTTGCGGTGGATCAGCCACAGGACCAGCGCACAGCTCGCACCATAGACAGCAAGGAGTCGGAGGGCCTCTACCACGGCCGCCGCCAGGGTGTGCGGCCGATGGGGCGACCTCCGGAGTTCCCGCACGGCTTGTCCACGAGAGTCACGGCCAGGCTCCGCCCGGCCTCCACTCCATCATGCTGCTTTGGCGGGCGGTCTCCTACGAGCGCGGGACGGAACGCAGCTCGCGGATGTCGGCCCTCAGGCCGCCCCGACACCTTCTCCGTTCACTTTCTGGATCGTCACCCGTCACCCAGTAGCTCGGCCAAGTGATCTGCGAGCTTCTCGACTCGCCCACGGATCTCTTCGCGCTCCGCTTGCCACGACTCTCCGCCGCCTGTCCGATCCTCCAACTCTTTGATCCGCGCCTTGAGCTTGTCGTTCTCCGCGCGCAGTGCACGAAGGGCCTTCGAGGCGGCGTGGACCCTTTCTTCCAGGTCCTTTAGCCAAGATTGCGACATGTTGCCTCCCGTGTCTCCAGGAACCGATCAGCGGAGGCCGAACCGGGTTTCGAGGTGGGCGGTGAGCGCCGTGTGTCGCTCGTTGACCTCTTCTTGAGTCAACGAGCGCGTTTCGGCGGTATATAGGAAGTGGATGGTGGTGTTGACGGCGCCCGGAGGCACCCCTTGACCCTCGTAACGATCCTGGAGACCGAAGCGCACCAGGTCGGGCGTTGCCATCGACTCTATGGCCGTCGCCAGCTCACGCCACGCCACCTCTTTGGAATGGGTCAACGTGCTGTCGACAGCGATACTCGGATAGCGGGAGGGTGGTCGTGTTTCCAGCTCGAGCTCCTGTCGTCCCAAGGGCTCCAGAGCGATCTCGGCGGCGTAGAGCGGAAAGGCGTCCGTCTCGTCGTCGAGCTGTCCGAGATAGCCGATCACTTGATCATTGGCTCCCGCCGTACCCAACAGAATCTCCGCAGTGGCGCCTCGCCGCAACTTGGGTAGCTCGCTGGCGCGAAACGAGACTTCCGCACCCATCTCGGCGGCGAGTGCTTCGACCATTCCCTTGAGGTCGTAGAAGTCCAGCGCGACTTGGTGTTCCCATGGTGTGCCGAGCCGACCGCCGAGCACCATCGCGACGACGTCCATCTCTTCGTGACCCCAATCACTGGCGTCGTGTTCGTCGCCGACCATCACACCGGGCTTGCCCGCGACGAAGATGTGGCCGATCTCGAACAACCGCACTGCGTCAGCATTGCGTCGCTGGTTGAAGCGAGCCGAGTCCACGAGATTGGGCAGCAGTGAGCGCCGCATGGTGCTGTAGCGCTCCGACAGCGGGTTCGCGAGCAGCATGGCGGGCCGGTCACCATAGAGGCTCGGATATCCGTCGTCGCTCTCGGCATCGTGAAACGCGAAATTCACCGCCTCGGCGAGGCCCGCGGCGGCCAGCACGTCCTGCACTCTCCGGCGCAGAGTGTGTTCACGTCCGGTTCGGCCATCCGGTGCTCCCAAGCTGGGCAACGTAGTCCGTATGTTGTCGAACCCGTAGATGCGCAGCACCTCTTCGTAGACGTCTTGCGCGTGCGCGGCCTCGAAATCGTACCAACGCCACGACGGTGCTGTGACCTGCCAGCGGGCAGCGTGGCCGCCGACCTCGGAACCTTCACCTTGGTCCTGCAGCTCGAATCCAAGTCCTTGGAGGATGCGCTCGGTGGCTGATGCGTCGAGCTCGGTACCGCCGAATGTGTTCAGGCGACCCAGATCGAGGTCCACCCGTGGTGGCCAGTCCGAAGCTAGCTTCTTCACTTCGATGTGACCGGACACCACACGCCCGCCACCCAGCTCCACCATCAGCTTTGCCGCACGGCGGAGCGCCCACAGACATGCTTCGGGATCGGCTCCTCGCTCGAAGCGGTGACTGGCATCGGTGTGCATGCCCAGTTTCCCTGCCGCCTTCCGGATACCGGTGGGGTTCCAATGGGCTGCTTCGAGCAGCAGGTCCGTGGTGGCCTCGGAGACCTCGGACTCCTCGCCACCCATGATGCCGGCCAGTGAAACCGCACTCTGCGGATCCGCGAGAACGTGGATCGTGGAGTCCAATGTCCGCTCGACTCCGTCCAATGTGACGTGCGCCTCGCCTTCCGTCGCCGTACGCACACGGATCTCGTGCAGCCCGTCGCCGTTCTTGCCGATCTTGTGCAGGTCGAAGGCGTGCATCGGCTGGCCCAGTTCCCACATCACGTAGTTGGTGACGTCGACGATATTGTTGATCGAGCGTGAGCCGATGGCTTCGAGGCGATCGACCAGCCACTCCGGACTGGGGCCGACCTCGACACCGCGCACGATGAGGGCATTGAAGCGTGGACAGAAGGTGAAGTCGTCGATTTGTATTGCGGCGATCGACGTGGCGGATTCCGACCCGTCCTCATCGATCTCAATCGATGGAGGTTTCAGCTCCTGCCCGGTGAGCACCGCGAGCTCGCGCGCCAAACCCAGGTGGTTCATGCAGTCCGGACGGTTGGTGGTGACGTCGATGTCTAGAACGACATCGTCGCCGACCTCGCGACGCCCCTCCACCGCCATGCCGGCGGCCGTCAGACGTGCGGCGATCTCGTCGACCCCGCCTTCCGGCATATCGACGTAGTCCGTGATCCAGTTGGTGGAGAATTCCATGTCCTGTCTACCTATTTCTGCGCGCGCCGGGATGGGGTCAGGGCGTGCAGGCACGCTTCACGCCACCTCACGCGACCCCATGCACCGGCACGATCTCCGAGAGCGCTCCCTCCGTTTCGGGGAGGTCGAACGACGATCATGTCCGCACCTGCCGCAGGAGTCGCTCGTCGTTCTCGAACAGGACGCGGATGTTGGGGATGTTGTAGCGGTTCATGGCGACGCGGTCGATGCCGAGTCCGAAGGCGTAACCGGAGTAGCGGTCCGGATCGATGCCGCAACCCTCGAGCACACGAGGGTCGACCATGCCGCAGCCGAGGATCTCCATCCACCCCGTGTCCGAGCAGGTGGCGCAGCCCTTGCCTTTACATGCGGCACACGTGACGTCCACCTCGGCGGAAGGCTCGGTAAAGGGGAAGAAGCTGGGACGCAGGCGGATGTCTGTGTCGGCGCTGAACAGGCGCTTGCAGAACGCATCGAGCGTGCCCTTCATGTCACCGAAAGTGAGTCCCTCGGCGATGGCCAGGCCTTCGACCTGATGGAACATGGGCGAATGGCGTAGGTCGTTGTCGTTGCGGTAGACCCGACCGGGACAGATCACCCGGATCGGTGGCTTCTCCCGACCCAGCATGGTGCGGATCTGTACCGGCGACGTGTGGGTGCGGAGCAGGAGCTTGGGACCGAGGGTCCCATCGTCCGCCTGGGCGCGCTCCAAGAAGAGGGTGTCTTGGGTTTCGCGCGCCGGATGATCGGGAGGGAAGTTCAAGGCTTCGAAGTTGTGGTAGTCGTCCTCGATCTCCGGACCTTCTGCGACGCTATAGCCGAGCTCGGCAAAGATCGACTCGATCTGCCGAGCCACCAAAGTGATGGGGTGAAGCGTACCGAGGGAGGGCTTTCGCCCCGGCAGGGTGACATCGAGTGCCGTGACGGTTCGGCTCGCCGCCTTTTCCTTTGCTTCGAGCTCCACGTCGAGTGCTTGAATCCGCTGTTCTACGGTCGTCTTGAGGCGATTCACCGCCTGGCCATAATCGCGGCGCTCCTCCGGCGGAATGTCCTTCATCCTCGCCATCAGATCTTTCAGCTTGCCCTGCTTGCGCCCGACCCAGGCGATGCGCAACGCATCCCAGGCCTCGCGGCCGACGACTGCCGAGGCCTGCTGCTCGAACTCTTTCTGAAGATTGGCGAGATCGCCAGTGGCGCTCATGGATGTGTCCTCTTCATGACGGCTCGATCCCTCCTCCCTCGATCACTCGAATCGCTGCTCCTCGGGCCCAAATAGAAACAGGCCGACCTGATGGCCGGCCTGTTTGGCTGCTCTTCGCTCTGCCCGGGCCGGCTCGATCGACGCGGAGTGTACCGCGCTGTCGCGTCGAACCGGCCGCTGGCTAGGTGATTCGCAGAAGAATCAGGAAAGCGCTGCCTTGGCCGTCTCCGCGACGGCCGCAAAAGCCTTTGGATCGTGCACCGCGAGATCGGCGAGGATCTTACGGTCCAGACCGACGTTGCCCTTGTTCAACCCGTCGATGAGTCGGCTGTACGAGAGGCCGTGCTGGCGAGCGGCGGCGTTGATGCGGGTGATCCAAAGGCGACGGAACTGACGCTTGCGCTGACGGCGATCGCGATAGGCGTACGCCAGGGCACGGTCCACCGCCTGCTTGGCGATGCGGTAGGCCTTCGAGCGGGTTCCGTAGTAGCCCTTGGCGAGCTTGAGAATGCGACGACGCTTGTTGGCGCGCTTGTTTCCGCGCTTGACTCTCGGCATCTCGAACCTCGTTGGCCCCGTGTGGGGCGGTCAAGGACGCCGCTGGACAGGTTCTCCCAGCGGATCGTCTGATGGAATCTGGAGGCGGGTGCTGCTAACGGTGTGAGCTTCGACTCACTTGTGCAGCATCGCCTTGATGGTCTTCTCGAAGGCCGGGCTGACCGTCGTGGTGTGGCGCAGGTTGCGCTTCCGCTTGGTGGTCTTCTTGGTCAGGATGTGGCTCGTTTCGGAATGACCACGGAGGACTTTGCCGGTGCCGCTGATCTTGAAACGCTTGGCGGCGCCCTTGTGGGTCTTTTGCTTGGGCATGGATGTCTCCGGGTTTCTCTCGTAGGTCTAGCCCTAAACATGGGGCGGGCGGCGGGCGCATCTGTCCCAGCCGCGAGAGGCGGGTCGGTGATTCTACAGGTTTTCTTCGTGAAATCCAGTCTCGATGTAGGTGTTCTCGTGCGGAGGCCGTCGGGTGCATCTGCGCGCGGCGCTTCGTGCCGTGCTCGAAGACCGCCACGGGCTGCTAGAGCTCCAGACGGCGTTCCGAAATCACGGGACGGAGGCGATCGAGGAGGGCTTCGACTTCCACCGCGCCGACCTCTTCGCCCGTGCGGAGTCGCAGGTTGACCGTGCCGGCCTCTTCTTCCCGGCCGCCGACGATCAGCATGTACGGCACCTTCTGCAACTGCGCTTCGCGGATCTTGTAACCGAGCTTCTCAGCCCGATCGTCGACCTCGACACGGACTTTCGCCGTGCCGAGCTCGCCAGCAACGTGACGGGCGTAGTCGACGAACTTCTCGGACACAGGTAAGACCACGGCCTGCACCGGCGCCAGCCAGGCGGGAAAGGCGCCGGCGGTGTGCTCGATGAGGATGCCGAGGAACCGCTCCAGACTGCCGAGCATGGCGCGATGGATCATCACTGGCTGGTGCTCGTCGCCATCTGCACCGATGTAGGAAAGGTCGAAGCGCTCGGGCATCTGATAATCCAGCTGCACGGTACCCAGTTGCCACGAGCGGCCGAGGACGTCTTTCACCTGGAAGTCGATCTTTGGACCGTAGAAAGCTCCATCTCCTTCGTTGATTTCGTAGTCCACGCCGCGACCATCGAGGGCTGCCCGCAACGACGCCTCGGCACGATTCCAGAGCTCGTCAGATCCGATGCGCTTTTCCGGGCGCGTCGAAAGCTCGATCAGCACCTCTTCGAAACCGAACGTGTCGTAGATGCGCAGGATGATGTCCATCAGCATCGACACCTGCTGCGGAACCTGCTCTTCGGTGCAGAACACGTGGGCGTCGTCCTGACAGAACGTGCGGACTCGGGTCAGGCCCGTAACCACTCCGGACCGCTCGTAGCGGTGTAGGCGGCCAAAGTCAGCGTAGCGAATCGGCAGGTCGCGATAGGAGCGCAAGCGCGTCCGATAGATCAGGCAGTGGGTGGGGCAGTTCATCGGTTTCACCGCGTACTGCCGCTCGTCCACCTCTGTGAAGTACATGTTCTCGCGGTAGTTCTCGTAGTGACCCGACGTATGCCAGAGGTCGACGTCGAGGATCTGAGGCGTCACCACCTCTTCGAATCCGAACTCGTCGTGGAGCTCGCGCACGAAGTCCACCAGACCGTTGTAGACCCGCGCACCCTTGGGATGGAAGAAGGGACTTGCAGGCGCTTCGGGCTGGAGGCTGAACAGATCCAGCTCCGGCCCCAGACGACGATGGTCGCGAGCGCGTGCCTCCTCCATGCGAGCCTGCCACTCGTCCAGCTCCTTCTTCGAGCCGAAGGCCGTACCGTAGATGCGTTGCAGCACTTCGTTCGACTCGTCGCCGCGATAGTACGTGGCCGAAGACTCCAGGAGCTTGACGGCGCCGATCTGTTTCGTCTGCTGCACATGGGGCCCGCGGCATAGATCGAGGAATCGACCGTGCTTGTAGAGCGTGATCGTCTCGCCCTCGGGAATGTCCTGCAGACGATCCAGCTTCAGCTCCGCGCCCAGCTCACCAAAGATCTTCGCCGCCTCGTCACGCGTCACCTCCATGCGCTCGAAGGAGGCATTCTCCTTCAGGATCTTGCGCATCTCGTCTTCGATCTTCTCGAGGTCCTCGGAAGTGAACGGCCGCGGGAAGCGGAAGTCGTACTGGAACTTCTCCGAGTGATCCTGACGGCCGGCGTCGATCTCCGTACCGGGCCACAGCCGCTGTACTGCATCGGCCAGCACATGCTCGGCGCTGTGCCGGATGAAGTCGCCCGACTCTTGATCCCGCGAGGTGAACAGCCGGAAGGCACCGCTGCGCTCGATCGGCGTACGCAGGTCAAGGAAGGAACCCTCCAGCTCGGCACCGATGGCCGCCTTGGCCAGGCCCGGACCGATACTCTTCGCCACGTCGAACGCGGTGCTGCCCCGCTCCACCGTCCGTACGCTGCCATCGGGCAGCGTCAGATCGATGGGCTCGGCGGCGGCTGCGGATTCGCTCGACATGATGTTGGGCTCCGTATCTGGGGTGGTGGAACGGTGGGCGATGGATTCGCCACAAACCAAGACGCCCCGAGAACGGGGCGTAGGACGGTCTGGTAGGCGCTAGCGGACTTGAACCGCTGACCTCTACCGTGTGAAGGTAGCGCTCTAACCAACTGAGCTAAGCGCCTGAAAGCGTGCTGGCAGTCGCGGTGGCGAGGATGGTAGACCCGAGCGGACTCGAACCGCTGACCTCTACGATGTCAACGTAGCGCTCTAACCAACTGAGCTACGGGTCTGAAGCTGGGTTCCGGACGGCCGGCTGAAATGTCTGAGATCTTTGGGCGGAGTGCCCTAGAGGCGATCCGTCGCGCGGGCGGACGGACCTCCCCTTTCGGGCCGGGAAGATTAGCAAAGGGTACAAAGAGCGTCAACCGCCGGTCAGTTCACCGTGCCGCCGCTCTGAGGCTCCGGTGCCTCGGTGACGTCACCGAACTGGCCTTGATATCGCTGGATGTTCTCCGACAGCGCACGAACCAGCCGCTTCACGTGGCCGGGGCTCATCATCACCCGCGCGGTCACGGCTCCTTGGGGTGGCACGAAGTTGATGAAATCGAGGATGAACTCTTCGCGCGTGTGACTGACTCGCACCAGGTTGGCGTAGCGGCCCTTCAACTCCTCGTCGCCGATCTTGACGTCGAGGCGCCGGTTCTGATGATTCTGCGGATTCGATTCTTGGGAGTCGTCGGCCATGATTTGCCTTTCTGCAAGCTGTTCTTGAGATTCAGTCGTCGGAAGAAGACGGTCGGTGGGTCCAGCGGACGGCGTCGTCGGCATACCATTCGTGACGCGGAAAGTAGACTCCCACACCGCGCTCACCTGCGGTCACCGACAGCTCGACCAGCTTGCGTCGGTAGTCGTAGGGCGTTCCATCTTCCGCATGCACCGCGACATCTAGGAGGTACTCGCCCGGCGCCAAGCGCAAGTCTCCCATCCGCAGCCGAATGGTCGAACGGCCCGCCGCGAGCTGCTCCGGCTCGTAGCCGCCGAGCTCGGTGTTGGTACCCCAGATCTCGACGCCACGGGGCGTGAACAGCCCGACGCCGAAGACGAAGTCGTCGAGCTCGTCCTGGGTGTCGACCTGGATCTCCAAGATCACGTCGTCACCACAGCGTACGTGGTAACGCTCCGTCTCGGTGCCGTCCTCACTCGCAACCAGCACACGGACCCTCTCGATGGTCGCGAGACGGGAGCCCCAACGCAGAGTCTCTTGCGCTTCGTCGTCATCCTCTTCCGACGCCTCGCCTTCCCGCGCGACCATGGCTTGCCGATGTTCCGCGGCCTCGGCATCAGCCACCGACTCGCGGTACGCGTCGATCACTCGCCGGGGATGTCCGTCCTCCAGCAACCGCCCCTTCTCGAGCCACAACACCCGGTCGCAGATCTCCTCCACCAAGCCCAGGGAATGGGACACCATCACCAGACTCTTGCCACGCCTTAGAAACTCTTCGATCCGACGAATACAGCGATGGGCGAACGCTTCGTCGCCAACGGCCAGTACCTCGTCGACGATCAGAACGTCGGGATCCGTGTGCACGGCCACCGAGAAGCCCAACCGGACATACATGCCCGACGAGTAGTTCTTTACGGGCTCTTCGATGAAGTCACCGAGGCCCGAGAATCCGACGATGTCGTCGAAGCGCTCATCGACCTCCTGCTTCGACAGGCCGAGGACAGCGCCGTTGATATAGACGTTCTCCCGGCCCGAGATCTCTGGATGAAAACCCGCACCGAGCTCGATCAGCGCCGCCACCCGACCATCGACCTCGAAGCTACCCGACGTCGGGCGCAGGATGCCGGCGAGCATCTTGAGCAGCGTCGACTTGCCGGAACCATTGGAGCCGATCAGGCCCACCGACTGACCGTGGAGAAGATCAAAGGAAACGTCGTCGACGGCAACGATGGCGTCCTTGGGGTCGAGGCCCGCTACCAGGCTGCCCTGCAGAAGCGCACTCTTCAGCGTCCGCAGCTGATGTCCCGCGGTCGTCCGCCGATAGCGCTTCACGAGATTGCGCGCCCGCAGCACCGTCGTTTCGTCAACGGCCCTCATACCGCTTCCACCAAGGTCTCACTCAGGCGATGGAAGAGCCAGCAGCCAGCGGACAGAAACAGCGCGGAAACGAGTCCCATCTCCAACCACAGCCAGAGGCTGGGTGCGCGTCCGAAAAAGGTGGCTTCTTGGTAGGCCAGGGTGAATCCCGTGAACGGGTTGACGCGGATGGCCCACCAGACCGGGGGGAAGTTCTCTACCGTCCGCAGCGTGTAGAGGATCGGCGTGGCGAAGAAAAGCAATGTCAGGAGGTTCTGAAGGATGTCGCGGACGTCCTTGAAGTGGACGTTGAGCGCGGCCGTCGCCAGCGATACCCCGATCACCATGGGCACCTGCAGTAGCACGACGCACGGTAGGAACACCGCGGTCCACTCGAAGGTCACCGCGGTCGTCTCCGGCACGACGAAGCCCGTCACCACGAATGCCAAAGCGAGAATCGGAAGTGCCAGCACCAGGTGAAACAGGTTCGCCAGCACAGAAACCACGGGCAAGATCTCTGCGGGGAACGCCGCTTTGCGGATCAGTCCCGCGTTGGCGAGAAGCGAATTGGCTCCCTCGAGCCAGGCGGTCTGTATCCAGATCCACGGGATCACGCCGGTCGCCAGGAACAAGGCATACGGTCCGTAGGTCACCACCGCCTCGTCGCGCGGCTGAAAGATGACGCTGAAGACCAGCGAGTAGACGATCAAGAGCAGAAGCGGATTCACCAACGACCACAGGAAGCCGAGGGTGGATCCGCGATAGCGGGCCGCCAGCTCGCGGCGGGTGAGAGTGACGAGCAGGCTGCGATGGCGGACAAGCCGCTTCAGAACGTAGAGCATGGATAGAGAGGCGCTGCGAAGTGAGTGCTAGGCCCTGAACACGCACGATGGGCCCCACACGTGCAGCACCCTCCGTGAACCATACCGCTTCCGCGGAGCGATGACGTCAGCCGCCGCTACGTGCCTTGCGCTGCAACTCCTCGAGCTGCTTCTGCAGCGCCTCGCGACGCTTGCGGATCTCTTCCTGCTGCCTTCGTACCTGTTCGTTGTAGTCGATCAACACGAGGTCGTTGCCGATCTTGTACAGGCGAGGATACTTGCGGACGTCACCCTTCTCGTCGAACTGGATCGAGCCGGTGACACCCGGGAACTCCTTGACCTCGTCGCGCAGACCCTTCTTGAGCTCGTCGGGCAAAGGCGCTCTGCCCTCGGCGGCGGCGGCCACCACGAGCAAGGCATCGTAGCCGTGGGCGGCGTAGATGTCGGGAGTCTCGCCAAACTTGCTCTGGTACGCGTTGACGAACTTCTGAACGTGGGCATACTCGCTGTCGGGCTCGAACACGGTCTGGGTCAGGTAGACGCCGGAAGCCGCCTCGCCCACCTTGGCGATCGCCTGACTGGTGGCGAACGCGCTGGTGGTGAGGATCTTGCCCCGGAACCGCTTGCGGCGCAGCTCTTGGATCATGGAACCGATGCCATCGGCGTACCCGGCGAGATATACAGCATCGGGTTTGAAGCTCACGGCGTGCTCGACCAGGGCCTCCAGATCGCTGGTGCCGGGCGGAAACGCGACGAGCTCGAGAACCTCACCGCCCTCGGCCTCGAAGGCAGGCTTGAAGACACTGTGAACACCTTGGGCGTAGGGTTGCTCTTCGGCGATGATGACGATCGTCTCGATCTCGAGATCCTGAAACGCGCTCTGCGCCATCTTGTTGGCCGCAGTATGGTCGGACGGGAAGATGCGGTAGAAGTTGCGAGAGATGCCCGTGAGCTCCGGGCTGGACGCAGAAGGCGACAGTAATGGCTTGTCATACCGATCGATGACCTCGATCATCTGCTTGGCCTCGCCCGAGGTAACACCTCCGATCGCGATGATGTTGCCCTGCCCGAACTGTTCGGTGAGCTGCTCGCTCGCTTTCTCCGGATCGCTCCCCGTATCGACGAAAGAGATCACCAGCGGAGTCTGACGATCGGTCTGGCTCTGGATCTCCTCGTTGGCCAGCTCGATTCCGCGTCTGACGGCCTCGCCGTAGCCGGCCGCCTCGCCGGTCAAGGGAAGGACGGCGGCGACCTTGACAGTGTCGGGGGGGCAACCGAGAAGGAAGATCGCCGTCATGGCTAGGATCGCGATGAAGCCGTGGGGCCTTCGGATCATGGGTCGTACCTCGCTTCGGATCGGATCGCCGGTGTAGCGATAGGGGTCTGAACGTCTTGCCGTGGTGACGCGCCGAGCACTCGGGACGGGTCGAGATGCTGGGGGGCCGGGTCGGATCGGCCGACGGGCCACTGAGCGCGGGGATGAAACGAGACTACCAGCTCGGTGAAGAGGACGATAGAGCCGTTGACCCCGCCGCCCTGTCCCATGGCGCCAGAGCTCCTGGGCCGCACCCTGCTTGCGGCTTAGAATATCGGTGTGAAGGACGAAAGCCGCAGCGAGAAAGAGCTTCTGGTTCGCTGCCCAGGATGTGGTGGCGAGCTGCAAGTGGACGCCGCCACCGGTGAGGTGCTGGCACACCGGCCGATCGAAGGGAAGGGTGCCCCGTCGAAGGACTTCGACGCACTGTTGGCTGGTCTCGGAGAGTCCAAGCAACATGCCGAGTCGGTCTTCGAGCGCGAGATGGGCGCCCTGCAGGACCGCGACCGTCTCCTGGAGGAGAAATTCCGACGCGCCTTGGAGCGTGCCGAGGAAGAAGACGACGGCAAGCCGCCACCTCGTCCTTGGGATCTGGACTAGAGATGCCCGATCGCAGCAAGGCGCGACGGACACCTTCCAGCAGCTGATCCGCGGCGGTCGAAGGAAAGATCCTTTGCACCCATGCGGAAGACGGCAACGGCGGCATCTGGCGCCGCCACGCCGGACTGTATCCACCCGCGCTCGTGTGGCGTCACCGGAAAACCGCGCTGGATGTGACCTAGCTCACATCCAACGCGTGAGCGAGAAGGTCCTCCAGTTCCACATAGTCGAGGGCTCGCTCGTGAGTGGCCGCCAGCACCACTGGCGGCGCCTTGCCGGCGTCGAGCGCCTCCTTCCAACGGGGGGCGCAGATACACCATCGATCGCCGGGACGGAGGCCCGCGAACTGAAGAAGAGGCGACGGGCTCGTGAGATCGTTCCCCTGATCGCGTGAGTAGACCAGGAACTCCTCGGTGACCTGCGCGCAGACGGCATGGCAGCCCACATCGCGATCGTCGGTGTCGCAGCGGCCGTTGCGATAAAAGCCGGTCCGCGGAGCGACGCTGCACATCTGTAGACGGCCACCGAGTACATTCTTCGGCGCCTCGTCGGGCGTACTGATCTCGTCGTGGAATTCTGTCATCGCGGATCGACCTCAGAAGCCGCTGGGTAGAGAGCCCAACAGGTACTTCAAATCGTCATCCTTCCAGCGGATTCCGGCACCGAAGAAGACACTCTCGAACTGACTTTCCAGGGGATCATCGTACCCTCCGAGAACGTAAATGTTCGGGGTCAGGTGAATCCGGGTGGTAAGGCGTAGGTGTGGATCTAGATCGCCGGGACGCGAGAAATCGAAGGCCTCCAGGCTGACGGTGAAGCGGTCTTCGGCGAGGCGCAGGTCGATGGCGGCGCCACCGCTCGACTCGATGATGCCGGCGCGTAGATCGAAATGGTCGAATCGATAACCGAGAAGCGCGTTGAAGGTGTAGTCGCTCGTCTGCTTCTGCTCCTCGATGATCGTCGTCTCGACGGTACCGTCGGGGTGGGTGACGGTGACGGTGCGGGTCTCCAGATCGAAGTCGCCCTGAGGCGAATCCGCGATACCCAGACGGTAGTAGCGCCTCGGGTGGCGGGTCCGAAAGTCGAGCCCGAAAGCCGCACCCGATTCGTCGATGTCGGAGTAGACGGCGCCCTCCATTCCCAGCTCGAGCTCGATGTCACGGATACGGCCGATGGTGTCGCCCAGGGTATCTACGCCGTCCTTCACCGAATCCAGAGTGGCCACCACCTTGTCGTGGGCTTCGTTGTCGTAGAGCAGCTTGCCCACGGTTCCCTCGCCGCTCTTCACCTGGCCTGTGATCTCGTTCAGGTTGTCTACCGTCGTCTCGAGGTTCTTCGCGACCGTGCGGATGCTATCCAGACTCGCCTCCACGTCGTCGCGATTGTCCACCACCAGAGAGTCGAGGTGCTGTAGGAGATCGCCAACCTGGGCCGTCAGGGTCGGCAGCTCGTTGGCCAAGCTCTCGCTGAATCGTTCGAAGTTCGACACCGTCGAGTCGATCTGGCTGCGATTGGTAGCCACCAGGTCGCGGATGTCGGCGCTGGTCGCCTCCAAGTTGTCGAGCAGCCTGCGGATGGACGCACCCAGATCGCCCCGGCTCGACACGTCGCCGGTCAGCTCCTGTAGCGACTGCCCGAGCGAATCGAATCGGGCCAATGCCTCGTCGAACGTGACCGGTGTGTCGCCCGGGATCCGGACGTCGTCGGGCAGCGGGGGCGCTCCCTGGGGACCCGGGATCAACTCGACGTACTTGTCGCCCAGAATGCCGGCGTTGGCCACCGCCGCGCGGGTGCCCTCGGTGAGAGGTACCGCCTGCTCCAGCTCGAGACGCACGCGGGCTCGCCGGCCCTCGAGGGAAATGGAACCGACGGTACCTACACGCACGCCGGCGACGCGAACCGGCGCTTTCTCGTTCAAACCGGCCACCGAGTCGAAGAGGACGTCGACAACGCGACCGTCGTCTCCGCCCAGGGACCAGTCCTCGATCGAAAAGATCAGCCAACCGAGAACCGCCAGGCAAAAGGCGGTAAAGAGTCCGACCACGGCAACTCTCGACATGTCAGGCTCCTGCTCTCTCGGCTGTGCGCGGGTCCAGCGCTTCCTCGCGGGCGCGCTCCATCTCGCGCTGACGGCTACGGATCGCCTCGGCCTCCGATACGGGATCGAGTTCTTTTTCAGGCTCGAACCCATTCCGATCGGCCCACCCCAGAAGATCGCACCTCGCGCGGTCGGCATATGCAGCCCGACGGTGCTGCTTGCGCACACGACCGCCGAGCTCTCCGAACAGACCATAATTGATGTTGGCGGGCTGGAAATTCTCCGGACTCGACTCCGTCAGATGCCGAGCCAGAGCGCCGACGGCCGTCGTAGGAGGTAGCGCTTCACCGGCGCCAGCCTCCGAGAGCCGTCGCTCCAGCGCCAGGTACAGCGCCACGGCCAAGCCCGTCGCTGCGGACTCCAGGTAGCCTTCGACACCCGTGATCTGGCCCGCAAGACGAATCCGCGGACATTCCCGAATGCGGTATCGACGATCGAGATGGGTGGGGGCATTGATGAAGGTGTTGCGGTGGATCTGTCCCATGCGCTCGAACTTCGCCTTCTCGAGCCCCGGGATCATCCGGAATACACGTTTCTGTTCGCCCCACTTCAGACGTGACTGGAATCCCACGAGGTTGTAGTGGCTCTTGGCGAGGTCTTCCTGACGCAGCTGCACCACCGCCCAGGGCCGGCGACCATCGGGAGCACGCAGGCCCACGGGCTTCATACAGCCGAACCGAGGCGTGTCGACGCCGCGGCGAGCGATCTCCTCGATGGGCAGACAGCCCTCGAAAAACAACTTCTTCTCGAAGCTCTTCAGCTCTGCCACCTCCGCCGATACCAGCTCTTGGTGGAACGCCAGATATTGCTCCTCGGTGAAGGGTGCGTTGAGATAGTCGGCCCCTCCACCTTTGCCGTAGCGCGACGCGGCGAACAGCACGTCCATGTCGAGACTCTCGCCGTCTACGATCGGAGCGATCGCGTCGTAGAAGTAGAGATAGTCCTCGCCGAGGAGGCCGAGCAATACCTCGGCCAGCGCATCGGACGTCAGCGGTCCGGTAGCGAGCACGACGTCTCCCTCGGGCAGCTGTGTCACCTCCCGCCGCGACACCTCCACCAACGGGTGGGACTCCACGCGACGCGTGACCTCGGCGGCGAAAAGACGGCGATCCACGGCCAGAGCGCCTCCGGCCGGCACCCTGGTCTCGCGCGCCGAATCGATCACCAACGAACCGAAGACTTCCATCTCTCGCTTCAGCAGACCGGCAGCATGCAGCGGATCATCGGAGCGCAGGGAGTTGGAGCACACCAGCTCTGCCATATCGCCGCCCGAATGAGCCGGCGTCGACCGCTCGGGACGCATCTCGTGCAGTACTACCGGGACCCCTCGACGCGCCAGTTGCCAGGCGCATTCGGAGCCCGCCAGCCCCGCCCCGACGACGTGAACCGCTGCGTCACCGATCGTCTTGGTTGCCGTCACGCTCATTGGTAGATCCTTACATCTTTCCAAGCGGTTGCCCGCCCGGTCTGGTGTCAA